>CBFDCR010000017.1:0-75525 GCA_965603365.1 uncultured bacterium | reverse complement strand
GGTGTTGGGTAATTAAAATGATTTTTTGTCCGTTTTTTCTTGACCTAGAACACGCGCTGCCAAAATTCCCCCGGCGTTTCAAGAAAAAGGCTCAACATTGCCAAAAATATCGCAGCGTTTCAAGATAAAAGCCCGTTTTTGCCAGAAAACTCGAAACATCGAGATAAAAACCCCGCCACTGCCGGAAATACCCCGGCATTTGCCTCCCCGACCTCAACATTTGACGCAATGAGTTCAACCATTCACCTCATGAGCTGAAAGTTTGAGCTTGCGACCTCAATTATTCAGCTTGCGACCTGAACATTTGAGCTCACGACCTGAAACTTTCAGGTTTGAATGTGAAATGTTGAGGGTTTAAAGTGAAGGGAGGGAATTTTTTTATTTTTTTTGAATTGGGGGTTTTGGGGATGGAGGGTTGAGATAAGGTGGGGGGCGGGTTGGGCAAGACCACCATCGCCACCCACTTTGCCTGTATCGCGGCGGACAGGGGGTTTAAGACCCTGCTCATCGATGCCGACTTGCAGCGCAGCGCCATGTTGTTTCGCCAGGCCGTGGCGGAGATGGTGAACCTCTTCGAGGAGGTGATGACATGGCTATCCAGCGCCTGCTATCCTGGCCGGTGCGGCAGAGTCGGAGAAGTTGGACTCGCGGGTGCCTCGAAAGGGACGGGCGATCGGTTTTGGGCTGGGGTAGACCTGGGTTGAGTGGCGATTTGGCTGTCTGGGAGAGCAAGGTTTATTTTTTTGGGTGCATGGGCTATCTTTTTTTGCTCGACATCTATCTTTTTAGGTACATCCGCCGAAGTTTGCAGTGGCTGCGGCCCAACACCTTTGAGGTCTTCTATGCAGACGAGCGGTTCCACTGTATGGCCAACATGTACACCAACCTTTCCCCCACCGAGCAGCAGAACTCCATCATCATCACCGGCACCAACCAGGACCGCATCGCCCTCAACCGCCTGACTGTCGAGGCCCTGCCGGAAAGAGATGCCCCGGTGAAAACCATCGAGGTGGATACCGCCAAATACAACTACCTGGATCACTTCTATGCCACCACCACCTGGAAGGTTGAGGGGGACTCCTACCTCTACTCCCTGATCAACATCGATACCTGGCAGAACCGCATCAACTGCCGGGAGGATTTTTACGTCAAAATATCCCGTGCCCAGAAGAACCTATTTATCTTCACCGACGATAGGAGTTACCTCTTTGCTGCTGTCTCCGGTTCATCGTTTGAGCGGAGCCTGCCGCCGCATCAGGTGCAGCGCAACCGTTTTTGCCTGCTCTCCCGCCAGGTTCAGACCCACCTGCTCAAGGCTTCGCAGCACTACCTCCACTACGACGCGCTGCGGGAGGGCGGGAATCACTGTCCCCATTTCCAGGTCCAGCCGGACACGCCGTCAGCCCAGGGGCATCACTACTACCTGACAGACCGGTTCACCCGCTCCCCTCTCTTCTTTCCCTTCCATTTTTGCTCTTCTTTCCCATGTCGGTATATACGGCATTTTTTGTTCCTCCTCTAATTTAATGATTTCTTCGCTTAAACGCTCCTCCAGATCTTCCGGCAAACGGATGATCCAGTCCATGAATTTTAACAGCGTCATGGTTCGCTTCCGCCCATACTTTCGACGATGAAACTCCCGGAACAATTCCCACTTGATATTGTACTGCTCCCCGCTGTCCTTCTTTTTGGCCTCTAAGCTCTTCACCTGGGGCCGCAAACCACCATGGCCATGGGGTTGTCGCTGGTCTCAAGCTTGTGCCGCAGTTCCTCGTTGAGTTTGAAATCCACCAGATTCACCAGCGGAACCTTCATCCCCTCACAATCGAATTCACCCTACCCCGAAGCGATAAAGGCTTTCAGCCTGGACCGCCTTTCTGACATCTAATCTAATCTCCCTCTTATATACCGCTTCTCCCTTTTAAGGGACGCAGATCTGCGCCCCCTACACAATCTTTCCGAATTAACAAAAAATACAAAACCTGGTTATTTGTTAATTTAATCGATCAGGGATTTCACCAGTTCCCGCTCCTTCCACAAAACGCAGCCGCCGCCGGTCTCGCGGGACAGTTCGGGAATCTCCCGGATTTTTTCACACAATTTGGATTGGAGAGCCTCTTTGAGTGAGTGTTCCCGGACGTTTGTGTCCGAAAAAGGAGCAAAGGGGCAGGGTTCGAGATCACCCCTGGCATTGATATGAACAAAACCCCTGCCAGCCGAAAGACAGCCGCCGACATCATCTTCATCCCAGGGAACGGCAATAAATAGGGCGGCATATTTTGAGCGGTACGTTTGCATCATATTCCTGACCTGAGATCTCTGGCCTTCGGTCAACACCCAGTCTTCGGTGCCTTCCTGAGTCGGCGTGTATTCAAGGAAAAGAAAAAACTTACAGCCCAAACGGGCGCAATTTTCGATAAACTCTTCACAGGTAATGGCCTCGAAATTTTTCCTAACCAGTGTTAAGGAAAGACCAAAGAAAATACCCAGTTTGTTCATTTGAGTCATTGTCTGCTGAAGCTGTTTGAAAGTGCCTTCTCCTCGCCGTTGATCGGTTTCTTCCTGGTCGCCTTCAAGACTGATCATGGGTACTACATTCTTTTGTTTTTTAAATTTTGTTATCATGGCATCATCAATCAATGTGCCATTGGTAAACACAAGAAAGATGATTTCCGGGTACGCTTCCATGATGTCCAGCAGAACCGGTCTCAAAAAAGGCTCACCGCCGGCAATGACAAAAAAAGAGACACCCAGTTGGCTGGCCTCTTCCGTGATGCCTCTCAGCTTTTCATCACTCAACTCTTCCCCATCGGCTTCATGAAATGACCGGTTGTAGCACCCCTGGCAATTGAGGTTGCACGCATTGGTCACACTAAACATTAAAATGGGGGGAATGAGAACACCCTGCCGCTTCCAACTCTTTCTTAATCTGGCGGCCTTACCTAACCAGACAATGGACCTGAAAAAAGAGAGTGCCTGGGCCGGAGATTTTAAGGCTATTCGCAGGGCATCTTTGAAAAAGATCCGCAAATTCCTATTCAGCACCGCTGCATTTGCATTCACACTATCTCTCATTCAAATTTCCTTTAGCCGATATTTTAGAAGAAAACCGCCCCCCTGTCAACCTACCGGGAATTCCTGGTTTTCAAGGCCCACTTTCGGGGGGCGCAATAAAGAGTGGCTTATTTCTCGCCGGCGAGGCTTAATACGTAATCAATGACGTCCTTTTTTATGTAAATATCAGAATTAACAATTTTCTCTACATTAGGTTTTATTCGATCAATCAGCCCCTTCTCTTTAACAATCAAAAGCACACCCAGGCTTCCGATAGTATTCAATCCATTCAGTTGGGCCAATTTTCGAGCTTGCTTATCATCGACTAAGAATTTATCTGCCCTTAGTTTTTTATACACCGCAACAGCCTCAAGCTCACCCTTTCCTACTAAGAAATCGGTAATAACATAATCATCTATATCAACAGACTCTATTTTGCCCTTTAAATAATTGGATAGTTCAACGCTCTCCCTTTTATGTTCTTTTGTGATCTCGTCGAAAACTGCTGGTGGAACAATAACCTTTTCAAATAACTGATCAAGCAAGTGAACCGCATTACATAACGATAATGCGATCAGGGCGGAACTATCGGCCACCAAAATCACAGCATTTCCCTCTTGAGGTTTTCAAATTCCCGGGTCAACTCCTCTTTGGAGTAATCGATTACAGGAATCTCGTTTTTCTTGCACTCTTTTAAGAAATCGTATATGGTCATATCCGCCAATTCCGAACCTTTGGATACCGAGATCCTTCCCTGTTTGACCAGCATCAATGCTGTATTTAGTTTAAACTCCTTCTCCATATTGGCAAGGCTGAAATACAAAGCATAGCTGTCAGGTATTTCCAGCGTAACCTTCATCGAGTCCTCCTATAGACACAATATATGATATTATCATCGAATCGAGATGTCAACATCAAAATTCCCTGAGTCGCCTTCGGTCGGCCAGGGGGGGTCCTTGCTATGAGTAAATAGAGAAAAGGAAAGAAACAGGAGTTAAAGTCCCGCCAGGTATTGCATTTCCTATTTTTTTCGTATAAAATATGATTTCGTTAATTATTGAAGAGACGGAAACAAAAAAAGACGATGGATCGAGGAGGTAAATTGTGACCAAAAAAGGGGCAAACGACGAGAAACCAGGAGGCAAAAGTAATTTAAAATGTATATATGAATCAGACTGTGAGTATATAGACACCTGCAAATATAGTGAGTTTAGTAAGAATTACAAAAACGATGTAAAGTGTAAGTCAGTAAAAGCCTGTAAATTTAAAATCACTTGCGAACGAGTCGACATTAATCTTGAAGGCGAAGGCAGCGAAGGAAAATATATGGAAACATGCAAATATAGAGCACAGGACAGTATAGAAACCTATAGACTCTACGAAAATAGGATATTTAAAATTTATTGTCTTGAAAAGTGGTCAAACAAGAATAGTCGCTCCAGGGTCGGCGTTATCTGCACAATAGGTCCCAGTGTTTTTGATCCCAAAAAAAAGATCAACAAGGTGAATGAATTAATAAAAGAGGGAATGAACATCGCCCGGATAAACCTGTCCCACTGCAAGCTGAAAGAAGGCAGCGAAGAACCCAATGATGATGATAAAGACGAGATCCTGAAAAAGGTAAAGGCAATAAGAAGATGCTCGGATGGGTTACGAATCCCTGTGAATATTATGCTGGACCTGAAAGGTCCCGAAATCCGGGTGAAGTTTTTTTCGGTTCCTGATTTAAAAAAACTGGAACCGACAACGAGTCTGGAAATCAAGGAGGGTTTACAGTTTACAGTGGTTTTAACCGAAACCGGCAAACAGCGAATAACCGTCAACAAACCGGTTTTATCATTGCCCATAAAAAAAGATGCTATAGACGATTTTAAAAAAAAGGATGGTGAATATTGTCTGTCTGTGAAACATAAAACCGATATAACAGTAAAATGCGAAGGAGAAAACGGTGACAACGGCTTCGACTTCATGATCATGAAAATACATAACAGCAAAACTCAAGATTTTAAGTTGGAATGCCAGGATAAAGTCGAAATATGCGAAGGTCAAACTACGAAGAAAAGCAATAGTGATGAAGAGAACGAGCTACCCGGAATAACGGGCCTATATAAACCTGTACTGCGGATAGAAGAAGGTGATAAACTTTATCTCACGGCAGATGAAAAGTGGTCCAGAGAAGGAGATGAATCGGTGATATACCTGGACTATGATGGGCAATTTGGCAAAGACATCGCCAACCACAATATGAAAGATCCCATCTATCTTGACGACGGCAAGGCATCTTTTGAGCTCATCGACAAAGATGACCGCAACCATCCCAGGGTCAGAGTGGTATACGGCGAAAAGGTCGAACTGAGGAAGAGCATGAATCTCTTTAACAATACCTGTGATTCCGCAGAATTTGTTTCAAAAATCGATAGGACTTATCTAAAATTAATTCTTTCCCATGAAGAATTCAATAATTTTTGCCCCGTTGATTCGATAGCGGTATCCTTTGTCAGAAAAAGCAGCGATCTGGATAGGATCGACACCATATTAGAAGAGTATGGTGCAAAGAAAAAAAAGAACTGGAATATCAAACTGGTGGCCAAGATCGAATCTCCCCACTGCTTCATGAAGAGATACGTTCACAACAAGGAACGGTTTAATCAAGAGGCAGAAATAGATTATGCAGAGTACGAGAAAATTCTCGACAACAGGCTGTGCTGGGCGGTCATGGTCGCCCGGGGTGACCTTGGCGTAGAAATAAAACCGGAAAAAGTCCCACTCATACAACAGAATCTTACTGACATTGCCAACATTGCCGGCAAGGGCGTTATTGTGGCCACCCAGATGCTGCTTTCCATGGTGCACAATAAAAGACCATCCAGGGCAGATGTCACCGACATCCATAATGCAGTCCTGAGCGGTGCCGATGTGGTGATGCTCTCTGAGGAGACCGCCAAAGGCGACTATCCCATTGAGGCATTGAAATGCATGCGCAGCATCGTAAATGAAGCGGTTGATGAGTTGATGATTCCTAAAAATCGCGAAATTTACCTGAAAAAGATCCTGGAGAGCAAGAAAAGCAAAAAGACCAACGAGATAATGGATTTACTGGGTGAACCGATGGTCAACATTTCGCTCAAGTCCGGGTCCCCGGTTATTTTCTCTTATGCCTTGACCGGCGGAACAGTTACAAAGATACCAAAGTACCGACCAGACAAGCCTATAGTTGCCATAACCAACAGTGAGATGGCGGCCAGGAACATGCTTTTCTACTTCGGCGTGTTTCCCCTACTCTTCGTGGGAAAAGAGGAACCAGAGAAAAAAGAGAACTCAAATCAAAAAAAAGCAGAGTTCGATTTCCCTCGAAATGTTAAAAAGTATCGTGAATTTCTAAAGGCAATAATAGATACGGCCATAGATGAAAAAAATGGATTCTTCTTCGAAAAGCTCAAAGACATCACTGACGGCCAGATAGTATTCGGTCTTCTTGGAATAGACAAGAAGTCATCCTATTTATCCGATCGGGCGATCGTAATATTCAGGTACGAGAAAAAGGGCAAAAGTCCTGGTGGGACTGTGAGTGAGCCAGAGAAAAAAGGGAACGATAAATCATAGCGAACAAGGAATGGCCCAACATACCTCTCCACTTTCATTTAATCCGTATCGGCCATGAGGTACTCTTTTTGGCGGAAGAGGCAGATGGAGAGGGCCAGGAACAGGGTGAAGAGGAGGAGTATGATGAGAACCGGTTCGGTGGGGGACAGCGGTTCGATGCGGAAGCGGACATAATAGGTTACACAATCCGGCCTGCCCCCAAATTATCTCCCATGCGCGCATGAACAATTTAATAATCTTAACCATGGATAAACACTTTGAGAATATTGGTAAGGGAATGGGTGTTCAATACGAAATCCTCGAAAATTTTTAGAAGATCGGAGCGAGACAGACAAAATGTACGGTTTAAACACTGTATCCCCTCCGTTTTATCGTTTTGGCTTATAAGATTCTGACCTTTTGTTACGGCTCTATGGCTCTGGGTTACTCCACTGTGACTTTGGGTGTTAGAGTCGTCGCTCCGGGTTACGGCTCTGTAATTTCATATCGGATTCGCTATGTTCTCAATAAACTTAGGAACGAAACCAAAAGACTAATAAGGAAACCAGGAATCAGTAGGCATCGCCCCGGGGAATGACGGCATAAACATGCAGTGTCTTCGTTTCCTTTTCCGGTGTAAAGAGCAAACGCCAGTTTCCAACCCTGAGGCGGTAGTCCCCTTTCAATTGGCCGCTTAGTACTTTCACATCTTTATGTCGAAACGGATTCTCCTGCTGCTCCAGTTGATGAAGGGATTCCTTGATTCGCTTCCTGGTTTTTTTATCGAGTTTCAGGTATTGCTTTTCGGCATTGGGTTTGACTTCAATCTTCCAGCTCATGCAGTGATTTACCTTTTATCCCTTTCTGTACTTCTTCTTTGCCTCTCTGAATCATATCTGCCCACTCGGATCTGGACAACAAATCCAGGGTCTCCTGGTGCCGATCGATATATTCATCGATCAACTCGGTGACAATATCTTTTAGATCCCTCTTTTCTACATTGGCAATGACTTTTAATGTATCCCGTCTATTTTTAGGTATCCTGACCGTTGTGGTCTCCATGTTCAACTCCTTGACAATGTGATTTCAATCTACCAATAGATTAATATATTAATCCCCAAATGTCAATGATTACCCCGGTGTCAAATATTGACATGACCGACTTCCCTTTCATCATCTCCGGGTGACGCAAAAGCGTCATGAATGACTGGTGCTAAGGTGGAGTATAATTGTGGCGAATGTTGTGGAGAGTAGAGGTGGTTTTTTATTCTCTTTATATTGGGTCAAAAAGGGTCGATATCGGTGCCCTCTAGGGGTGATATCGGAGCAAAAAGGATCGGTATCGGTGCCCTCTAGGGGTGATATCGGAGCAAAAAGGATCGGTATCGGTGCCCTCTAGGGGTGATATCGGAGCAAAAAGGGTCGGTATCGGTGCCCTCTAGGGGTGATATCGGAGCAAAAAGGGTCGATATCGGTGCCCCCTAGGGGTGATATCGGAGCAAAAAGGGTCGGTATCGGTGCCCCCTAGGGGTGATATCGGAGCAAAAAGGATCGATATCGGACCCTTCTAGGGGTGATGTCGGAGCTCGAAGGGGTGATTGAGGGGCAAAAGGGGTGGATTTCGGTCCCCTGGTCTGTGGGAGAAGAGGCATCCTCCCCCTTTCATTTAATCCGCATCGGTCATGAGGTACTCTTTTTGGCGGAAGAGGCAGATGGAGAGGGCCAGGAACAGGGTGAAGAGGAGGAGTATGATGAGAACCGGTTCGCCTGGGGACAGCGGTTCGATCCGGAAGCCGAAAAATCTCGAGTTTCTGGCGTAGTTGAAGGAGGGCAGCAGGGGGCGCAGGTAGGAGTTCAGGGTCAAGTAGCGGGTGGAACCGGGGAGATAGTAGGCGAAATTCTCCCAGCCGTAGATAAAGATTACCCCCACGATCAGGGGCCTTTTGAAAAGAGTACCTAAAAGCAGGGACAGGCTGCCGTAGGCCAGGCAGTGCAGGGCCCCGATGCCCGCCAGTTCCAGCAGGAAGCGGACATAATAAAGGAGGGGTATATCAAAGTGGAAGAGGATGAAATAGAAGATGAAAGAGCCCAGCAGGCCGACCATCAATAACATAAAGGGGACCAACAAATAGGCAGAGAATTTCCCCAGCAGAATGGTGGCTTTGGACACCGGCCGGGTGGTCAGGTAAACCATGGTCTTATCGTCGATCTCCTCGTTGATGACGGAGGTGCCGTAAAAGAGGGCCAGCAGTTGCACCAGGATAAGCAGGTAAAACTGGACACTCATCTCCCCCAGCAGATATTTGATGCCCCGCAGGAAACCGGGATTAAACAGGTTGAGAACAGCCATGACACCCAATATCAACACCGGGATCGAAGACAAAAAGATAAAGAAACGGGTCTTTTTGGTTCTCAGGGCCCTTTTTAAAAAAAACGAAAGAAGAACTTTTAATTTACTCAATTATGCTTGATCCGACAATACGTACTCTTTCTTGTAAAAGATGAAGGTGGTGACCGACAGGAAGAGCACCGTCAGCATGAGCAAGGTGACGATGGCCCCGGCCGTGGAAGAGGGCTGCAGTCGAAAGGCTAAAAACCCACCGCCCCCCGACAGGTGAAAGGGCAGTAAAGACTTGATGTAGTGATTGATGGTCAGCTTCTGGGTCGTTCCGGGGAAATACTGAACAATACTCTCCCAGCCGAAGATAAAGACAATACCGAAGAGGATGGACTTTTTCACCAGGCTTCCCAGTATGGTAAAAAGGGAACTGTAGGCCAGCGCCGCCAGCAAGGCGATGCCCATAAAAGAGAGCAGCCCCCCGATATAAGTGGGATTTGACAGGTGGTCGATATAGGAGATCAGAAACGACAGTACCAGGCCCGCCGAGATGATGAACATGGAGACGACGTAGGCGGCGGCATATTTGGCCAGGAGGATCGTCGCCTTGGGCACCGGCGAAGTGGTGAGGTAGACGAGGGTCTTGTGATCGGTCTCATCGCTTAATACCGATGCCCCGTAAAACAGGCACAATATCTGGATGAACAACTGGAAATAGAATTCAACGCCGATGCGGTAGAACATGCCGGTAGAGAAGATATAGGCTTCCGGATTCAGCCACTGCACGATGCGGATGATCAACAGTACCAGCGCCGGGATCAGGGAAAACAGGAAAAACATCTTCGTCCGCCTGGCCCGCCAGCCGGTCTTGAGGAAGAAGGAAAACACCGTTTTAAAATCGTATCCGTTCCACATCTGTCATCTCCCGATCAAATAATCGAATACCGCCTGGAGGTTGTCGTCCGGCGAAGTGATCTCGTCCACTTCGATGCCGTTTTCGGCAATCATGCGGGTGAGCAGATCGAAGAATTTGTCCCGGTTGCCGGTCTTAAACACGATCCGGTGTTCCCGGTCGTTGACTTCTAATTGCAGTACAAATTCCCGGTCGACCAACCTGGAGGCCAGCAGCCGCGGCTGGCTGCAGGTGATGGAGATCATGTGGGGATGGGAATCCAGCAAGCCTCGAATCTCCTGGATATCCCCTTCGGCAAAGATTTTTCCCTGGTGGATGAGGATGATATTGTTGGTCATGGCCTCGATTTCCGGCAAAATGTGGGAGGAGACGATGATGGTCTTACCCTGTTTCTCAAACTCCTTGATCAGCTTGATGATCTTCACCCGCCACAGGGGATCGATGCCCCGCAGCGGCTCGTCTAAGATTAACAACTCCGGGTCGTGGACGATGCTGGCGGCCACTTTCAGGCGCTGCCGCATTCCCATACTATAAGCCGTGATCCGTTTGTGGATATTCTCGCTGAGTCCCACCCGTTCCAGTGCCGCTTCCGCTTTTTTTTCGGCTTCCCGGCCCTTAAAGCCGTGAAGCCGGGCGCAAAACAAGATGAATTCCCGGCCGGTAATGTCTTTGTAGTAGCTGTCGTATTCGGGGCAGAAGCCGACCCGGCTGAAGAGTCTATGGTTATTGTATACCTTTTCACCAAAAATCTCGATGGTTCCCAGGTTGGGCCTCAGTTGGCCGGAGGCGATCTTTAAAAAGGTCGATTTTCCGGCCCCGTTGGGCCCCAGCAGTCCCCGGATACCGGGGGTGATGTCCAGCGAGATCTCACTGATGCCTAAGATGGTGCCGTACCATTTGGATAGTTTTTCCGATTTTAACACAATATCGCCGCTCACTTTCACACCTCCGCCCGTTTGATGCGCATCGACAGGACCGCCAGGCAAACGGCTGTCAGGCCCAGCAGCACCGCGCCCGACATCCAGCCGGGGAAATCCAGTTGGGCCCGGGTTTTAAAGAGAAAGGAGCCGAAATGCCGGATGTTGACATCGATGGAAAAGAGGAAGAACATATCATCCTTCAGGGTCCCCTTGAAGATACCGGCCAACATGTTGGAGACCACGTAGACGGCGATGAAGACGATACTGACAAACCGGGTGTTGGCGCTGAGACTGGAGAGCATCAAGATGAGTGAAGCCATAAACAGAGAGACCACCACCGGGAAGATGACGGCGGCCAGCAGCACCGACAGGGGCACCGAGAAGGAGCCGGAGAAAATGATTTTGGCCAGGATGAGCAGCAGGCCCGGCACCAGGGAAAACAGCAGCAGGTAAGAGAGAACGGTGGAGAATTTCCCCATGGCGTAATCCAGCCGGCTGATGGGCCGGGACAAATAGAGGGTAAAGGAGTTGAATTTGAGGTCGGCGGAGATTAAATCTGCGCCGGCAAACAGGCTCAACATCATCAACATGAAGATCAGGAAGCCGTTGGTGTAGTAGGTGTGGAGCAGCAGGGCGTCGGTCTGGATCTGCCTGACCAATTCGGATAACATCCGGAGTTCCGGTTTGGTGGCTACGTAGACGGCCACCAGAAAGACAAAGAAGGAAGAGGCGCACAGGGCAAACAGGGTTTTGGACCACTTCTTCTTGAAGACCTTTTTGATGCCGTTGCCAAAGATGGGCAGCCACTTGACATAGGCGGATTTGAACTCCCCATCCCAACGGTAATATCCTTTTTCTCTAATGGGCATCGGCTTCTCCTATGGCGGTGACAAAGGCGTCTTCTAAGGTGAGTTTGCTTTCCCGGAAATGCCGGATCTGAACGCCCGTGTCCAGGGCGGTCTGGAAAATCGACTTTTTAGAATAATCTGCCGGCAGGTGGATGCGAAATACCCCCTTTTCATCCTGCTCCAGGCGGAAACCGGCCAGTTTGGCCTTAAAGGCCTCGATTTTGCCCTTCAACTTCAGCTCGAAGATATTCACTTTTTCCCGGTTCATATCCCCGATCTGCTGCTGGGAGATAATTTTGCCCCTGTTCATAATCAGGACACGGCGGCAGGTGGCCTCGACGTCGGCTAAAATGTGGGAGGAGATGATCATATGCATGGTGCCTTTGGCGGCGATGTCGTTGATCAACTCCAGCATCTCCTTCCGGGCCTGGGGGTCCATGCCGGAAGTGGGTTCGTCTAAGAACAGCAGCCCCGGATCGTGCACCAGGGCGGTGGCCAATTTCAGCCGCTGTTTCATGCCGGCCGAGTAGGTCTCTACCTGCCGGTACCTCGCCTCCTCCAGTCCCACGTAGTACAGCACTTCATGGGCCCGTTTTACCGCCTCCTGCCGGGGCATGCCGGTCAGTTCACCCAGGTAGGCGGTCAGGGTGACGGCGTCCATGCCGGGGATCAGGCAGTCGCTCTCCGGCATGTAGCCGACCTTCCTGCGCATCTCGATCTGGTTATGCCGAATATCGAAATTCAGCACGCTCCCGCTGCCCTGTTTGGGCGCTAAGAATCCCAGGATGATCTTCATCAAGGTGGTCTTGCCGGCGCCGTTGGGCCCCAGCAGGCCGTAGATGCCCCGGCC
Organism: uncultured bacterium; assembly: GCA_965603365.1. Classification (GTDB taxonomy): domain Bacteria; phylum Acidobacteriota; class Aminicenantia; order UBA2199; family UBA2199; genus JAHELQ01. The sequence continues at coordinate 63,020 of CBFDCR010000017.1, read as the reverse complement.
GATCTCCAGGTTCACACCGTCGATGGCCTTGAAGTTGCCGTAATAAAAATGAATGTTCTTTAACTCAAGTATGGTTCCGTTTTCCATTTTTACCTTTATGCGTAACATATAACGCTTAACACGTAACATATAACATACGTTATTCCGCCCATTTGGTTCTAACTTTTTTCGCGGAAAAGTTTGTCGAATAATTGACTTTTAACCTTGCCTTTGATATATGATAGAAGCAGATTATGGGTAACGACGTTATTATCGGAATTGTAATCATCTTTGCGGCTCTGGCCTTTATGACCTACCTGGTGCTGCGCAGCCGCAAGACCATTGAATTCGTCCACAGAAAAAAACTCAACTCCGCCCGGGAGATCATCCAGAGTATCGATGGAACCCGATAAACCGCAGATTTCGACAGAACTTTCCCGGGATCTCTCCCTGTTTCACGTCACCATGATGGGGCTGGGTATGATGATCGGCGCGGGGGTTTTCTTAGGTATCGGCAACGCCATCTTCGTGGCCGGACCCGGCGGCGTCCTGTTAACGTTTACCCTGAACGGGATTATCGCCCTGTTCACCGCCCTCTCCTATGCCGAACTCAGCTCTGCCATCCCCCGTGCCGGCGGCGCCTACAATTTTGCCCGCCTCGCCTTTGGCCGGGGCACGAGTTTTATTGCCGGCTGGATGGAATGGTTTGCCTCCAGCGTGGCCGGCAGCCTGTATGCCGTGACCTTTGCCATCTACACCGTCCGCTATTTTCAGGGTCTTCAACTGCTGGATTGGCTTCCATTTTCCGCCTATACCACCGAAAAGGTGGTGGCATTTTTGATCGCCGGTTTTTTCCTGTACATCAATTACCGGGGGGCCTCGGAAGCCGGAAAAGTGGGGGCCATCTTTACCCTGGGCCAGACCATTTTTCTGATCTTTATCGGTGTGGTGGGTATTATAAGAGCGGTACAGGAACCGTCACTCTTGCAGAACCTGGACCCTTTCCTGCCCTATGGCTGGCATAAAATTCTGATTACCATGGGTTTTACATACGTGGCCTTCGAAGGCTACGAGGTGATTGCCCAGGCAGGGGACGAGACCATCGATCCCAGGCGCAACCTGCCCAAGGCCATGATCTACTCGGTGTTTATCGTGACTTTAACGTATGTGGCCGTGGCCTTTGCCTCACTGGTGTCGGTAAAGGCCGGCTCGCCCGGTGTGGAAGGGGTGCCCTGGGAGTGGATCGGTAGTTTTAAAGAGCGGGGCTTTGGCGAAGCCGTGTCGCGGCTCATGCCCTACGGCAATTTTTTCTTGACCTTAGCCGTCATATTTGCCTCGGTGTCGGCCTTGAATGCCACCATCTTTTCGGCCACCCGGGCCTCCTATGCGCTGGGACGGGACCGCATGCTGCCCCGCATCTTTGCCGCCATCTCCCGCAAGCAAAAGACCCCCTGGGTGGCCCTGCTGTTTACCGGGGTGATCGTCATCGGCGTGGCGGTGCTGCTGCCCACCATGGACGTGGCCTCCAGCGCCAGCATCATGTTTCTGTTCCTCTTCTTTTTGGTCAACGTCAGTGTTATTAAAATCAGGCTGAATATGGGGGATGAATTGTCCTACGGTTTCATCATGCCGTTTTTCCCCTGGGTGCCCATCATCGCCATTGTCTGCCAGGGGGTTCTGGCCGTATGGCTGATTCACATGAGCTGGCTCGCCTGGATTGTGGCCCCGGCCTGGATCGGTGCCGGTGCTGTCATCTATTGGCTCTACTCCCGCTCCCACGCCGTGGCCACTGCCGACGAGATTCAGGTGCTGGAAGAAGAGAAGGCCCCGGAGAGCGATCAATACCGGATCATGCTGGCGGTGGCCAATCCCGATACCACCCTTAAGATGATACGGGCCACCTACCTGATCAGTGAGGCCAAAAACGCCAGGGTCGATCTTCTCCATATGGTGCCGGTTCCCGAACAGGTACCCCTCTCCGATGCCGAGGAGTTCATGCTGGAGGGCAAAGAGGGTATCCTGGAAGCCATGATGTATTTTGTGATGAAATTCCCTGTGGCCACCACCATCCGCTACTGCCGCAACATTGCCCGGGGCATATTGGGGGCGGTCAAGGAGAAAAAGATCGATCTCCTGATCATGGGCTGGCACGGCCTGCCCGGAAGTCAGGTCTTCAAACTGGGCAGTACGGTGGACTTTTTACTGGAACGCTCCCCCTCCAATGTGGCGGTGTTGAAAAACTTCGGCAACCAACCGTTTAAGCGCATCCTGGTGCCCTGGGGCGGCGGTCCCCATGGGGCCTTTGCCCTGGAAATCGCCAGTGTGATGGCCGAACGGGACGAGAGTGAGATTGTGGCCTTTGCGGTGAATCCCCAGAAGCGGAAGATCGATCCGGCCCAGATTTCCGGGTTATTTAAGGATCAGCCCCACATTCAGGAGCGGATCAAAATAAAATGTGTGAACGCCCCCAATGTCGTCGAAACCATCCTGAAGGAGACCGATCAGCACGACCTGGTAATCCTCGGCTCCACCCGGGACCCCCTGGTTTACCGGGCCACCCGGCCCTCTATCTCTCACGTGCTGGCCCGCCGCTGCCAGAAACCCTTAATGATCGTCAAGGCTTCGGGCCGCTGGACCACCTGGATCAAACGCTGGTTGTAACCCGCTTTTTTCATACAGGGACCAGCCGGGCATTTCAGATTACAAACAGATGCCCCAGGATCAACAGAACAAACACGACACAGATCCAACTGAGTTTATACTCCTGGCCGGTATTCATCCTATCTTCGCCGTTAACTTAATTATCCCCATTCCGGGGCGGGGACGGCTGATTTTGCCACCTCGACAAGGGCAGCCAGTTTTCCCTCGACTTCGGGGTCCAGTTTTTTGGGGGGCACAAATTGAGCCAATTCGTGGAAATTCTTCTTGGCCATCACGTTGAACAGGTTCAACTTCTCGAAGTATTTTTGAAACAGGGGCACCAGGAATTCATCGCTGGCTTTGGTGTCCTCCGACCAGGGCGATCCCTTTCCCAGCGTGGCCATGGCCTTTTCAATCTCCTTGATCGTCTCTCGCATGACATTGAGGCGATTCTCTGCCCGGGGTTTACTGAAGAGGGGCCCCCGGAAATCGGCGTCCATTTCGTGCCTGGCGTAGGCTTCCAGGGTCTCCGGGACACACAGGTAGTTCTCGATCTCTCGCCGCCTCCACACCAAGAACGACAGGTGCGGGTCAGGGGGCGGTTTCCTGTCCAGGCGATCAAAGATGGCAATGCCTTTGAGACGAGGCACAGCCTCCCGCAGTCCGCGGAAATGTTCCTGGGCCTTAACTGGCTGATTGGCAATGTAATGCACGAAGGGGCGCTCTAAATATTTCACGGCATCTTCATGCTGCAGTTTTTCGGCAAATTTTTGCAGGATCGCCAGGTCGGTGGCCCCTTCCAGGTAGAGCACCCAGCCGGTCTGTTCGGCCTGAACGTAATGGTCAAATCCGATTTCCTTCAGGGATTTTACCACCTGGCTGCCCCGGTCGTCGATGCGGTGGGGTTTTCCCAGGAAGGCGATGACCACGTCTTTTTCGGCGGCCTCATTGAGCAGTACCTCCGAATGGCTGGCGGCGATGATCTGGCTGCCGTTCTGTCGGGCCACCTCGGTAATTAAGCGGTAAATTTGCCGCTGCCGCAGGATCTCTAAGTGGGCATCCGGCTCATCCAGCAGCAGTACGGAGCCGGGGTTGGCATACATATAGGATAACAGCAGCAAGGTCTGCTGCAAGCCCCGGCCGGAGCAAGATAGATCCAGCCTGGTATCTTTTTCCCGGTAGGTCATGACGATTTCTCCCCGTTCGGCGACATACTCGGGATCGTCGACGTCGGAGCCGAATAACGAGGCGATCTGTTTTTTGAGTTCTCTCCAGGCAGCGGGAGCCTCGGTGCAGATTTTGTAACATAGATTTCGCAGCACCTCGGCGGTGCGGCCTTCGCCCACCCGGACATTGATGGCCCCGGGATCGAGCCGGACTTCGTTGGCGGCCAGGCCGGACATGGGCGGTAAAAAGGCGATATTAACCGTCCCGGCCTCTTCAGGAATGGACATCCATTCAGGATTTTTTGTACCTGTATCGGACAGCCGCAGGGGACGGCAGTATATGGATTCATCGTTGCCGTAATCGAATTCCAAACCGCATTTCCAGCCGCTGTCGTTGGTAATGCCCTCCACGATAAGGTCGATGCGGATATTCTCCGTTTTGGACTTTCCCTCGACTTTCTGGCCCTTTCGGATGTGTAGGGCGTTCCATAAAAGCCTGGAATTGGGAACCGGCACAGCCACCAGGTCGCGGCGGTTAATCGTCACGCCCCTCCGCTCTTTCGGGGTTTCTTCCCTGCGCTTTTCGTTCCACTTCTTGAGTCCCGCCTCCCACAGGGCCAGGGCCTGGAGGGCCGAGGTCTTGCCGGAATTGTTGGGCCCGATTAACACCACCGGGCTGGCCATCTCGATTTCCACTTCGCCGAAACGCTTAAAATTCCTGACCGTCAACTTCGTCAACATCTTTGCCTCACACGATTGATTGTCTTTAATAATACATCATGACCAATATATCAAAAGATCTCCCATTTTGCAATGTTGTTTCTGCAACGGGAAGTTGTAGGGGAGGTGAGGGTGCAGGGGACGGCTTGTTGCCGCCGCTCCCTGCGGGTGCTTAAAATGAGGTTAGTTGGGTTCTTTACTAAGTCTTAAGGATGACCATGTCGGAGTAGAGCAATTCCGGGTCGTCACAGGCAGTGTACTTGCAGTTGTAATAGCAGCGGTGAATGGCGGCGGTTTTGCTTTTGCCCATCATCCTGTTTTGGTTCTTAGCGGCTAACTATAAAGTAACTCTCAACCGCCGTGGGCCAGGTGAAACACGGTGACGTCGGCATTGTCGGGGATGAGATGATCCTGGTAATCCTCTTTGGGTACCAGTTCACCGTTGACGGTGACGGTGATGAGGGAGTAGTGGTAGTTCATCTGGTCCAGCAGTGCCTGGACTGTCATGTTTTCCCGCCACTCCACTTTATCTCTATCGTTCACGATGATCATGTCGCTTCCTTTTTCTGACTGAGCAGTAAGGCGATGGCCTCGTTGGCCTGCATGTTGGCCACGATGGCCACCCGGGCCGAGATGAGGCCCATGCTCATGTCGGTGGTCTCGTCGCCGCACACTACGATTTGACCGGAACGCCGCACCTTCAGGCTGCCGGTACTGCCGCAGCCCGACAGCCCGCTGCCGCAGACAATGGGCCTACCGGGAAAGCGGCGGCACCAGGTCTCGATGAGCCACTGTTTGCTTTCGGCCCGGTCAAAGGCCTCGATCAACAAATCCGCCTCTTTAAACAGGTCATAGACGTTGGCCGGGCTGACTTCAACCAGGTGGGCTTCGACTGTCAACCGGGGGTTGATCTGTTTGAGGCGGTGGGCCAGGGTTTCGGCCTTTTGCTTGCCTACATCTTCCAGGAAATAGTACTGGCGGTTGAGGTTGGAGTGATCGACGACATCGCAGTCGGTCAGGATCAATCTGCCGACCCCGGCCCGGGCTAAGGCGACGGCGGCGTTGGAACCGGTACCGCCGCAGCCGGCCAGCCCCACTGTCTTTCGGGACAGAATCTGCCGCGTGCCGGGGACGTTTCGGGCAAAGATCCTGTCCATATTTATCGTTTTAGTCACTCCTGGTCTTGTTTGACAATCTCTACCAACTCGGGCAGGTCGATACCCAGTTCCCGGAGCCGCTCGATTTTGGGCACCCCGTTCCTGTTCCAGCCGCGGCGCTGGTAGGCGGCGTCGACCGCCTTGTTGTAGGTCTCCAGGCGGTACGCCCGCAAAAGCTTCATCTTCTCTTCAACGGTCTTGCCGGCCGGGTCGACGCCGATTAACTCTTTGAGTTGTTTATCGTAGCGTTCGGCCCGGGATTCGTATTCTGCCTTTGTGACCGGTCCCACTGCCCGGTAGGGGGGCATGTCGTCCTTGCGGGTGCCGTAGCCCAGCATCCGGCACATGATGCGCTGCAGGTTGTGCACCCGGGCACTCTGCTTGAGCATCTCCTCTTCGTCCAGCTTTTTGCCGGTCATGCCTTCGAAGAACTTGAAGAAGTCTTCCACGTGACCCGGCACCTTGGCAGCCACCTGGGGTTTGTGTTTTTTGTTGTCGCCTGGCACCACGTCGTTCCAGATCAACTTGCACAGCCCCATCAGGCCGAACCAGGTGCGCCACAGGGGATAGTAATAGAGGGCCTCGGCCTTGTCCTCGAAGGTGGGGATCTGGTTGTTGACCATGTCCATGAAGATCAACCAGGCCTCGTCGTGCTGGGGGCCTTTGACGGCCATGGCATAACCGCCCTGCTGGGCCAGCGACTCCTTGGAGACGTATTCGGAGTATTCGAGCCCCTTGACTTCCATGCCGATGTCGTTGAGGAAGTCGGGGTCGGCGCCCAGTTCTTCGGCCCATTTGTTTTTCAGCCAGCGGATGCCCTGGCCCACCTCGACGCCGAAGCCGTCGCCTCGGGCCATCTCGTGGAGGCACTCCAGCACTTCGTCGGCGGCGCCAAACTTCAGCACCTTACCGCCGGTGTGCTCGGTGGTGATGATGCCGTTCTCGAAGCACTCCATCACGAAGGCCGTGCAGGTGGCCATGGAGATGGTGTCGATGCCGTAGGTGTCGCAGTAGAAGTTAAACTCCACCAGGAAATCGGCATCAAAACAGCCCATGTTGGCGGCACCGGCTGCAGTCTCGTATTCGGGACCGTCCACCGTCACGCTTTGACCCTTGTAGGGCCCGGTCTTGAGCTCGAAGCCGTCCACCGTCTTGGCACAGGCCATGGAACAGCCCTTCCAGCAGCCGTCCGATACCCCCTGGGTGAAATATTTTTCTTTTAATAGGACGGTACCGATCTTGTGGGCCTCTTCGTGGGAACCGTATTGATAGTTCATCACCGGCAGCAGGTCGTAGGTCTGCATCACGTCCACGATGTTGGCGGTACCCACTCCCCTCATGCAGCACTGCTGTGAGTCGAGAGTGGCCATCTCGGCATTGATCTTCATGCCGTAATTGCGGATCAGCATGGGGTCTACCGGGTGGTTCATGTCGTCGATGATCTCGATGGCGCCGGTGGGACAGACGTAGGCACAGGAGGTACAGCCCACGCAGTGGGGATCTACCTGGCCGAAAGGCATGGTGAGGTGCCGCTTGATCCCCCGGCCGGCAAAGTCCAGGATCCGCTCCTGGATAAACTCCTCACAGGCCTTGACGCAGTGGCCGCACAGGATACAGGCTTTGGGATTCTCGTCGGTCAGTTCGCTCCTGAATTTCCGGCTGTCGGCTGCGCCGCACCTTAAGGCGATTTCTTTCACGATGGGCACGTTGGGCCAGCGGCCCAGGTACATCTCCGCCAGCAGTTTGCGGTGGGTTTTGACCCGCGGCGAGTCGGTCTCCACCTTGATCTCCTGCCGCACCGAATAGTTGCAGGCGGTGACCAGCCTCTGCCTGTCCTTCACCTCGATCTCGCAGGTACACAACCGGCAGATACCGCTGGGGGTCAGGTCTTTGTGATGGCAGAGGGTGGGCACATCAAAACCCGCCTCCCTGACGGCTTTCAGCAGGGTGGTGCCCTTCACCACACCGACCGTTTTACCGTTTATCGTAATATCGATCTTATTGCTCTTGCTTGCCATGGTTAGATTACCTCCACTGCGTTAAATTTACACACTTCGTAACAGATGCCGCACTTGATGCATGTATCCGGGTCGATCAGGTGAAGCTTCCTGGCTTCCCCGGTGATGGCAGCCACCGGGCACTGCTTGAAGCAGAGGGCACAGCCGGTGCAGTTGTCGGTGATGCGGTAACGGATGAGAGCCTTACACACACCGGCCCGGCACCTCTTCTCCTTGATGTGCTCCTCGTAATCTTCCCGGAAGTAGCGGATGGTGGAGAGCACCGGGTCGGGGGCGGAACGGCCCCACTGGCACAGGCTGGTATCGATGATGGTCCGGGAGATTTCCTCCATTAATTCGATATCCCCCTCTTGGCCTTCGCCGCTGCATATCCGCTCCAGGATGCTGTGCAGGGCAAATAGGCCCTCCCGGCAAGGGGTACATTTGCCGCAGCAGTCATCCACCAGGAAGTCCACGAAGTGGCGGGCCACGTCTACCATGCAGGTACGGTCATCCATCTCCGCCGTGGTTTTGTTGACACTCTCGCTCACCGAGTCGCTATACAGCAGCCGTTCCACCACCTTGCCTTCCTCGAGGTGGGACTCCACGATCTCGGCCGCGTCTTCAGGCTGCACCTTCTGGTAAAAGATGCCCTCCGGCTGCACCACCACTATGGGCCCCACCGCACAGAAATCGTTGCAGCCCGTGCCGATGGCGATATAATCTTTATCCAGATTTTTCTCTTTGAGGATCTTCTTAAACTCGTTTAGTACCTCGAAGCCTCTGGCCGACACACAGTCGGTGCCGGTACAGACCATCAGCATGGCCTTATAACCGGAGAGTAAGCGGTTTTCGGCCTCGGCTATCCGTTTTAAATCTTCTCTGCTTATTCTACTCATGGCTCTTACCTCACATTTTCATATTCTTACACTGCTTTCCCGGTTTCGACAAATTTGAGGAGCCTGGCCACATCTCTGGCCTGGACATTGCCGAAGACCTGTTCTCCCATCTTGACCACCGGGGCAATGCTGCAGGCCCCCAAACAGGACACCGCTTCGAGGGTGAATGCCTTGTCCGCCGTGGTCTGGCCGGTCTTGATGCCCAACTCCCGCTCAAAGGAGTCTAAAATCCTGGCCGAGCCCTTGATGTGACAGGTGATGCCCACGCACACCTGGATGACGGTCTTGCCCTTCTCCTCCAGGCTGAAAGTCTTGTTGAAGGTGGCGATATGGTACAGGTAGGCCCGGGGAACGCCGGTTCGTTCACACAACCGGTCGATGGCGGTGACAGAGATGTGGCGGAACCGGTCCTGAATGTCCTGCATCATCTCGATCCCGTATTCCGGGTCCACATCCCATTTATCGATGATCTGGTCGATTTCGGCGATATCCAGGTGGCAGGTATGGGTGGAGATGGTCTTCGGGCTTACCAGTTTGGCTACCTTGCTCTCCGCCACCCGCCAGGCAGGGGTGATGTCGCGGTTTTTGACGACCAGGGCCTTGATCTTCTTGTGCCGGAACACCGTGCCGACACCGCCGCGGCCGGCCTGCTTCATGCGGGCCACCTGGCGGCGCCAATCCCAGAAAGAGAAATTTAATACGCCCATCCTGGCATGCTGGGCTGCCCGGCCGGCCGACACCACGGCAATATTGCGTTTGTCCAGGTCGTCGTCGGCGTACATCCCCGTCAGCTCTTCCGACAGGACGTGGGCATCCAGGCTCTCCAGCGGTGCCTTCTCCAGGGTGATCTTTTCATTGACCGCATCGATGAAGATGATGGTCTCCTCTCTGGACTGGCCCACGATGCACAGGGCGTCGAAACCGGCAAACTTCAGAAAAGGGCCGAAATAGCCGCCCACGTTGCAGTCTATGATGGAGTGGGTCAGGGGAGAGATGGTGGTTACCAGGGTCTTGCCGGAACCGGGGAAGGAGGTGGTGCCCCCCAGGGGGCCGGAGGAGAAACAGATGGGATTTTCCGGGCTGTCCCAGTCGCTCTCTTTGTTGATCTCCTGGAACATCAGCCACAGGTCAAATCCCTTGCCGCCGATCCACAGATCCTTCATCTGCTGGCTGACCGGCAGCGTCTTGATCTCGCCTGTCGTTAGGTCGATCCGGAGTGTCCGGTCCGCATACCCTTTCTCCAGTTCTTTGACTTTAAAGGGAAATTCACACAGCACCTCATGGGCTGCTTTCATCTGCGCAATTCTGTCTTCTGGCATTCACATACCTCCAGAGTATTTTTAGATTTGACAACCATTTGACCAATCAATAGTACCAAGAATTTCAGCCTACATAATAAATATTTTACTCCCTTTTGTCAAGGAACCCCCCAAACTCCTCTAAAAAAAAATCCCCACCTGCCTGTTCCCAATTTTCGTCCATAGACAGGATTTCAAACTATACAGGCCTGCCCAAAGAGGAGATCGAAAAACTTTAGATAATCTAACTCGTCGTCGAGTAAAATGAACTCGTTGTGTAATCTTCAAGATTAAAAAGGCTGGATGAACGTATACCTATCGGGTAACGGCATTCAATGACGAAGGAGAAATCATCGGTACCTCAGCCGAAAAGCCACTTAGAAACCCCTCCGCTAAAAAATCGTTCCCAACCCTTTTAAACGGCAGCCAACAACAACAAAGCTCAACTATTCATATTCAATATCTGAACAGTTCATATTGAGAACTGAAATATTCAGGTCGTGATCTCAAACTTTCAGGTCACCAGGTGAATGGTTGAGCTCACGGGGTGAAATGTTGAGGTCGAGGGGGCAAATGCCGGGGTATTTTTGGCAGTGAACGAGTGAAATTTACTCGCCGATGGATAACATTTACTCGGCAGGTGAAATTCCCCCTTTTCTGATTTATCGTGCTTGACAATCAATATTACTTTTGTTAGCATTAGGTCTAATTGTTAGGGAGTAGATAGACAATAAAGAAAAGGAGGCATTATGTTTAAGAGGGTCGCTAAGTTTCCGATTGTATTATAGAGGATTATTAATAATTCAGCGATATCTAAAGGGGCTATGAAAATGGCTAAAGCGAGAGGGATATTTTTGTCTGTTTTTTTGAGTGTGGGTGCGATTTTGTTCGGACTCGATGTTCGTCTTGAGAAAAAAATAACTCTGTCTCAAGAAAAGGTCTTTATTCAAAATGTGTATGCCTTCTGTGTCACCGAGCACGATTTTTTTATCTTACCGGATTATAAGGCGGGTCACATAAAAATTTATGATCCAAATGGGAAGGTTGCCAATATTGTAGGCCGGAAAGGGCATGGGCCTGGGGAGTTGATCAAGCCCAACTATTGCGACTATCAACAGCCTGATTTTGCGGTAATGGACTATGGCCGGAGGAAGATGTTTATCTACCGTATAAATAAGAATGCCGGGGCGAAGCCAATAAAAGATTTCTTTTGTGTGGGCCTGGGATTCGATCTGTATATCGATAAAAACCTAATATATGTTTGTGGAAATGTGACTGACGGCAGCGATGGCCGGCAGTACGATTTATATACCTATAATACGGATAATGGCCAGATCCGGCATCTTATCCCTGCGGAGATGAAATATGGTTATGCGACATTTTCGAGTTACAAAAGCGGATTTTTGGCCAATAATGCACCGATAGGGATGAAGGCATATTGTACGCTTCATGGTAATGATGCCTATTTTGTGTGGGAGGGAGATTTAAGAGTCGTCAGGATAGACGTAAAAACACGCAAAATGAATGTCTTCGGCCACAAGTCATCTGGATACCATAAACCCAAAGTGACGAAGGAACTACGGGAAGCCTACAAAGAGAGAGATCGAAGAGGCATAAAAGAAGAGCGGGATAAGCTGTCATATGTTGTCGAAATATTTTCAGGTGCCGATTATATTGGGCTCATCTATCAAACCTTTGAAACGGGATCAAAAAAATATATGGTTCAGTTTTATAGACCGGATGGGCGGTATATCAAAGAGACGATGCCCAATGAAGATCTCTCCCCTTTGTTTTATTTCCGTAAAGATATAGGGACTCTATATAATCTGGCGGAAAGAGTCGGTGAGGATGAAGAATCCGTTTATGAAGTGCTGAAATACCGGGTATTGAAGTGAAAAATTACGTCATTGGCTTACTATTGGTCGTTATCCTGGTACTGGGCACTCTTTTATTCAAGGCCAAGGCAATCGATCAGGACCTCCATTTCCCTTTAGTGAAAGAGGCAAAACAAAGAGTGGAAGTCCCTTTATATCTTTATTTATTCTTCAATAGGAATAATTGTGTTGACTGTTTAAAGATCATCGATGTGTTAAATGGATTACCGGCTCAATTTGAAGTGATTGGTGTGGTACCCAAAAGAGACCTGGACGATGAAATCTATCTACGAGAGGTAACGGGAGTAAAATTTAAATTAATTGACAATTCTATTTTTAAGGGCCTAAAACCTTTTTATACACCGACGATATTTGGGATTTCAAGGCAGGCAAGATGTATTTTATGATGCCATCTGTTCCCGGTGGAACCGAATACTTTGAAAAATTTGTCGATAAAGTCGACCCGTGTCTTGGCCTCGCCGTAATGCCTGCCCTTGTACTGCTTGATGTTGAACTCAAAGAGATCGATCAGTTCTGTCAGACTTATCAGGTCATATGCACTCATTTCAATGTCACCATGCTTTCCTGGAGAGTACCTTCCATCATAAAAAACCCACCCCATTTGTCAAGCGCCGGGATGCACTTTGCGACTGTCTCCAATTTTTCGTCTTAGGGGAACTCCCGTTATGGTCTACTGGTTGTTGGTGATTTTAAAGTCTCGATCGGAGAAGTCGTTGATCGATAGGTCCTGGGCGGCGCGTATCCGTAAGCGGTAGCGGTCGCCGGGGGGGATGTTTCCGGGGATTCTCCAGCTAAATATTCCGGTATTTTCCGTACCGCTGGAAACAGTCAGGTATTTAATTCCCTTTTGGTAGAGTACAATCACAATCTTACCGCTTATATCGGTGGATGACCATTTGATGGTGACGGTAGAATACAAGTGCAGCGTTTCACCGCCATTGGGGTAGATCAGTCTGAGGGATTTTGCTGCCATCATTGCTGTGCTCAAAACTATGGCAACCATAGTCAACGATATATATCGTTTCATATACTTAAATAGATGAAAATCAGAAAAATCTCAAAAATCAAAAAATTCTCTGGATGAGGTGATGGAGGCGAGGGCGTGATGTCACGTCTCACGCCCCATCGATTACTTATTTTTTTTATCGATTTCCATAGATTTTTTTATGTCTTCAATGAGCTGTTTATATTCTGACATATAAGATGAATTGGGGAAGTCTGCCATAATTTTTTCAAAGGCTTTTAATGCCTTTTCCTTTTCCTGCAGCCGAATGTAGTAGTTGCCCAGGTATTTGTGGGCATCTTCGAGGGTGGGATTCAGTTCAATCGCCTTCTCCAGATAGGGTTGAATGTCATCCTTCTGGCCTTCCGCCAGCTTCATGATCTTTTCCTTTTTGGCGGCTACATCTTTTATGGCTTCATCGTCCAGTATCTTTTTGATTTTTGCTTCGATTATCTCGAAGTTGTTGGATCCCAGCATAAAATTGGCCGCGGCCAACTGTTGGGTGTTGGCGGTGAAAGCCGGGTCTTTAGCCAGTTCTAAATAGTCCCGAAGGTATTTATTTGACTCTTCCAGTTTGTTGGTCTGGGCAAAATTGATACCCAGCAGCCAATTGCTGATGGTATATTCGTTCTTTAACTGCGTCCGGGCTTCGGGGTACTCCATGAATTTCAGAAGATTATCGATGGATTTCTGGAAATTTCTTAAGTTGACATAGGTGATTCCCAGGATGTAATGGGTCTCCGCCTTGAGCCGAGCCAGTTGATCGATTCCCGGGACTGTTAACGTTTTCTCATAATACTCGGCGGCGGTTTTGAAACTCTGTTTCCGGCTCTCCTGTTGTCCCAGGTTCAGGTAAATCTTGGCCAGCAGTTCACTGGCCTGTCCATAGTCGGGTTTCAGGCCCAGCGCCTTTTCCAGATGGGGTACGGCCTCTTGAAATTTCTGCTGGGCCCTCAAGATCTGGGCAATGCCCATATGGGACGGGGCATATTCGGGGGCCACTTCAACAGCCTCGTTATAAAGTTTGAGGGCCTTTTCAAAATCCTGGTCTTTGATGGCCTTTTGGGCTTTTTTTATGAGCTTTAAGGCTTTGGAGGGAGCCTTTTGGTCGCTGTTTTGATCGGCTGACGTCAGCAGCAGTCCCTGCATGGCGAATACCAGAATAAAGGAAATAAACAAAATTTTCTTGGTCATACTGAATTCTCCTTAGTTCGATAATTGAAGCTGCATTTTAACATTTTTTTGATAAAAACACAAAGGTGGACCTATTTTAAATAACCACCAAAAAATTGTAAAAAATAGGTGTATCAGTTGAAATGGCATCATAATTCTTATAAAATACATGAGTGATTGAAAAGAGTTCCCATAGATATTCTAAGGCGAAGATTAGATATACAGGGCGCAGCCAATGATAGGTAAACAAATATCGCATTACAGGATTTTAGAAAAAATCGGCGAAGGGGGGATGGGTGAAGTTTATCTGGCTGTAGATATGAAGCTGGGCAGAAAGGTGGCTCTCAAATTTCTCCCTAAAAAACTTTTAGAGAATAAGGAGGCGAGAGAACGATTTAAGAGGGAAGCCCGGGCAGCGGCGGTGTTCAATCATCCCAATATTGTCACCATTCACGAGATCGATGAGTTGGAAGAGTTGATTTACATTGTGATGGAATATATAGAGGGAGAGACCCTGGGGGATAGATTAGAGGGGAAAGAACCAGACCGGGAAGGCGAGACGGTACCCCTGTCGGTATTGCAATTAAGCGATGTCATTTCAATCATTCTGGAAGTCGGCAAAGGCCTGGCTAGAGCCCATAAGGCAGGCATCGTGCATCGGGATATCAAACTGGACAATATCCTGATCGGTCGGGACGGCATGGTAAAGATATGGGATTTCGGCCTGGCCAGGTTGAAGGGTGGGGGGGAGTTGACCGAAGATTCCATGGCCATGGGAACGGCATACTATATGGCACCCGAACAGTTAAGGGGAGGAGCGGTCGATCAGCGGGTCGATATCTGGGCTCTGGGGGTGGTCATGTACGTGATGACCACCGGGCAACTGCCTTTCCAGGGTAATTCGACCATGGAGGCCATTTACTCCATCATGCATAGAGAACCGGCGCCTGTGTCAAAGTTAAATTCAACGATCCCCCAGGAATTTGACAGAATCGTGAACCGCTGCCTGCAAAAAGATCCCCGGAAACGCTATCAGGATATTTCCGATCTGATTGCAGACCTGATGCGGCTTAAGGACGATTTGCCGGTGGAGAGGGTCGGTTTTGGCCTGCACCTCTCTTTTATCGGCAATTTTTTTCGCAAATTTCCCCTCAGGGTCGCTGTGCCGGTTTTGGCCTTCAGCCTGGTACTGATCTTTATTTTTTTGTTCCCTTCACAGATGTTGAAGGTGAAAAGGTGGCTGGGCTTTGAAATTATTCCCCTCGAAAAAAGTCTGGCTGTACTTCCCTTCAAGGCAGAGGGGGCAGCCGTTGATCAGAAATTGTGCGACGGATTGGTGGAGAGTCTGGCGCGAAAGCTCAAATGCTTTGAACAATTTAACAGGAATATGATAGTTATCCTCAGCAAAAATATATATAGGAGGGGCATTGATAGCTCCAGGGACGCCCGGAAATTTTTTGGGGTAAACCTGGCGATCGGCGGTACTGTTCGGCGGGAGAACGATTTTATTTATCTAACATTAAACCTCGTCGATGCCCGCAAACTTCGGCCGCTGGACTCCTGTGTCATCAGGAAGCAAATATCCGAACTGGTCGATTTCCAGGAAGACATTGTCCTTGAAGTTGCCCGGATGCTGGAGGTTGAGCTGAATCCCCGGATGCGTGAAACCTTAAAAGTCGGCAGGACCAATCGGTCAGGTGCTTACGACTTTTATTTAAAGGGGCGGGGCCACTTATTGGTTCCCGGTAAATTAGAGAATATCGATAGGGCCATCGATTTGTTTAAACGGGCCATCAAAATCGATTCGGACTATGCCCTGGCTCATGCCGGGTTGGCTGAGGGCTGCTTGCGGAAATATCAGGCTACCAAAGATGTACACTGGGCCGAGAAGGCAAAGACGTACTGCAACCAGGCAATGGAGTCGGCGGACAGCCGTCTGGTATGCTCATCTGTCACTCTGGGTAAAATTTTCCGTCTTCAAGGGCAACACAACGATGCCCTCAGGGTATTGGGCAGGGCCCTGGAGGTTGAACCAGCCAATGTTGAGGTATATAGGTGTATCGCCAGAGTTTACGAGGCCCAGGGTAATTTTAAAGAGGCGGAAAAGATATATCGAAAGATCACCCAACTGCGATCGAGAGATTACATTGTTCAAAACTACCTGGGGGCATTTTATTATCGGCAGAGTCGGTTGGAAGAAGCCCTCCGGGCATTTCAAAAGACGGTGAAGTTAAACCCCCATTATATCGGGGGGTTAAGCAATCTGGGCACTCTCTATTTTAGCTTGAGGCGGTGGCAAGATGCCCGGCAGATGTTTGAACAATTGTTGTCAATTATGCCGACTTATGAAACGTATTCGAACCTGGGGACCATTTATTTTTATGAAGGCCTCTACCGGGATGCCGCCAGGATGTATCGAAAGGCACTGGACAAGAAAGATATCGATTATCAGGTATGGGGGAACATGGCCGAGTCTTATTATTGGACGCCGGGTGAGAGGGATAAAGCGCTGCCCCATTATCAGCGGGCCATTGACCTGGCGAAGAAAGAGCTTCAGGGAAAACCGGATGACCCGGAGATACTGTCGTTCCTGGCCTCCTATTACGGAAGGCTTTCGAATCTTTCCCAAACACTGGCCGTATTAGAGAGGCTGGAGAGCCTTCATAACCTTATTCCGGCCGTTATGTTCAGGATCGCCGACACCTATGAACAAATAGGAAAACGAGATCTGGCACTCCATTGGATTAAGGCGGCAATAGAAAATGGATACTCACTGGCGGAGATCGAGCATAATCCCGGTTTGTTTAACCTGCGCTCCGACAAACGGTTTCGGGAATTTTTAAAACAAACAAAGGGAAAAAAACGCCTGACATCCATGAATCGCCTCATGACGGATGGAGATATGCTAAATCCCTTTAAATATAAATTATTATAAGGAGGATAGAGTGATAAAGGAGCAAGATGAATTAAAACCAAAAGTGGATCAGATGGTCACGATAATTTGTGATCTCAAAGGTGACAGTAAAGTTATCGTTTCTCCCGGGTGTTTGCTTTTAAGGAAAGGTGATGGCGTGAGGCTCCGGTCGGTTCGCACCGCTTCCAGCATCTTTATTCCTAAACTTGAGTTCTATTTTGAAGATGATCCCGATCAGAAACCGGTCCGACTTATCGATGTACGTAAAAATGCAACCTCAAAAACTCTCGTATTGAAGTCGAATACGAGCACAAAGAGCGGAGTGGAACATCCCTACGCCATCTATTGTAAAAAATACGACGAATTTGCCGAGGTGAACTCTCCGCCCACCATGATTATCATTGAAGACGACTGATGAAGTTTTCCCGGAGAGGAGTTTATTACCCATCTACTCTAACTTTTTTTGTTTTTGCGGGTTGGACTTTATTTAATGGGGGGCGTATGGTAGTATAATGAAATTAGAAATGTGAGTGAGTGAAATGACAAAACAAGAAAAGGAATTGAGGGTTTTGAAAAGATCCGAACATGGGGGCCGGACGGACCTGGTTGGGGAGCATCCTTTCGGCGATGCCGGCCAACTGATCCTGCTGGCACTGTTCCTGTTGATCTGGGGATTGGATTCGTTCGTTTTTAAGTTTTCCACATTCTTGAGTCCCCGTTTCCCCGACTATATCCAGATCCCCCTGATGATCATCCTGTTTCTTTTTTCCGGTTACCTGGCCAAAACAGGCCTGTGGGTTGTGTTTAAAGAGGTGCGGAACCCGCCGGAGGTGATTACCGAGGGGGTATTTGGCCGGGTCAGGCACCCCATATACCTGGGTGCCCTGCTGCTCTACCTGGGCATGATTGTGGCCACCCTCTCCCTCCTCTCCCTTCTCTTCTGGATCGTCATCTTCTTTTTCTACAACTACATTGCCGGTTATGAAGAGAAGCTGTTGGAAGCCCAATTCGGCGAAGCCTTTCGCCGGTATAAAGAGAGGGTACCCAGATGGCTGCCTCTGCCTGAAAAAAATCGGAAATCTTAGCTAAAACTCAAAAAAAATTACCGACAGAATGGTTTTCAGTTGAAAAATTCTTTTATTGATTTATATTAATAATTGAGAAGGAAGTGCTATTAGGAGGTGGTTATGAGGCTAATAAGGTTTAACAAAGGGCTGTTTTTAATCCCAAAGACCGCTGCCCGGTTGTGAGACACAAAGAGGGAAAATATGAATAGAATCCGTTCCCAACCCGCAGCCAGGGGCATCGTGGAGAGCGTGGGTGATGTAGAGATGAACACGAATATGGGGAATGAGTCGGAGAAAAAAATGGAGCGGAGAAAACCCATGAAGGATAGGGTCGCTCTGGTGACCGGCGGTTCCGGTGGAATCGGCAGGGCCATAAGTTACAGACTCTCGATCGCTGGTGCTTCAGTCATTATTTTGGGTCGAAATCAGGTAAAGGGGAAAAGTGTCGTTAAATCTATAGTTTCTTATAACGAAAGGCAAGCAAAATTTTATCGTACCGACCTGGCTAAAGATAAAGAGATAGTACAGACAGTTCATGATGTAATCGAAGAATTTGGGCGTATCGATATCCTGGTTAATAATGCGGCTATCTCAGGATACATGGGCCCCGTTGTTGAAACTCCCATTAAGGAATTGAGAAAAGTGATGCAAGTCAATCTTTTCAGCATTTTTTATTTATCCAGATTGGTTCTGCCCAAAATGATTGAGAATAATTTTGGCCGGATCATCAATATCTCTTCTGTAGCATATAGAAAGAATACTCCCAATTCTGCCACTTACAACATTAGTAAGGCTGGATTAAATACCCTTACCAGGACATTGTCAAAGGAGGTGGCAATGTATGGAATCACCGTCAATGCAGTGGCACCCGGGCTTGTATTAACAGACCGTATTATCAAATGCCGATTGCCAATAATGGCGAGTAAAGTAGGCGTAACTTCCGAAGAAATGTTGAGAAGATTAACGGCAGGTACCGATACCGGACACCTTACAACAGAAGATGATGTGGCTCAATTGGTCATGTTTCTGGCATCCGATCATTCACAGAATATTACCGGTGAAATCATAGACATTTCAGGGGGTCTTTAAAGTTAAAAAACGCCCCTTCAGGCTGATTGCAGGAAGAATCAATAAAGGTTGCAAAATTTATTTTTTTTGTTTACAATAGTGGCAGAAAGAAACTATGAATGGAGGTGGCTATGAAGCCAAAAACGTTTAACAAAAAGTTAGTTTTAAACAAAAAGACGGTTGCCCATTTGAACAACAAGGAGATGGGGGTCGTCAAGGGAAGAGGGCCTGGCCCACTTCCAACCCCAACCACAATTGATGGACCTACCTGCTATCCGCTTTTTACTTGTATTCCTGGGTGTACCGATTCTGAATGTATGACCCAGTGCGGATCTGGAAATTGCTGCTGAATCCGTTATTTTAAGACTTTAGCCCGGCAGGATCTTGTTGATCCGGGGTTGGAAGCAAGAGGTGACGTATAGTCGGGAGGATTTGTGCAGGCAAAATATGCGGAGAGTCGAGAAAACTGAAATATATGGCGGCTAATATTTGAAAATTTAAAGGTGTTAGTTTATATTAGTAACAGATGAAAAGAGAAATGTTGATGAGAGCAAAGACGGGCAGTAATAAGAAGAAAATATCCTTCCTGGCCGTCTCCATGATACTGAGTATCGGATTGGCGGCGGCATTCAGCCTATTCACCTTTGACTGGTTCGTGAGTCATGACAGCAATGAAGCTCGGTATATAGCCTGCCAGAAGGCCCTGCCCTCTCCCGAAGGATTGGGTGAAACCAGGGGTATTACGAACAATAATAGAAGATCCCGAGCCGGGGTGTCCACCCACTATCAAATGAATCAGTTCATGTATGCCTTGAGCCGGTTTTCGGTGTATATCGTGTCCGCCGGCCTGGGCACCTGTGCATTCTTTTAGTTGACACTATAAATCCAAAAATGTTATGATTAAACATGAGCAATAATAAAATTCCCTATCAGAATTTTCCGTACTTTGTGTTGCGTTCTCCCCTGTTCACCTATAACTTTCTTGAATCCGTTGTGGGCGGCAGGGAAACGCCGGTAGAACAGTTAACGGGGCTTTACCAGATGCCCCAGATCCAGGAGGCCATCTGGCTGGCCTCTCCCAACTTATTCGACAAAATGCAGAAGTGGTTGGCTGGCGAATTAACGGATAAGAAGGAGGTAGAGAAGCTCCACTATGCCCTGCTGCGCTACATCATCCGCATGTCCTGCCGCTGCACCCCCTTTGGCCTGTTTGCCGGTTTCTGCCTGGGCAGTTGGGAGGAGGCAGATCGTATCGAATTACCTCCCCAGTCGGCCTATACGCGCCATACCCGGCTGGACATGAACTATCTCTGCGCCTTGGCCCAGGATCTGGCCGGGCATCCGGATATTAAGGATAAGATCAAATATTATCCCAATACCAGTATTTACTCGGCCGGCACCCAGGTGCGGTATGTGGAATTCCGTTATCAGACCGCCCGGCGCTCCCACCATATCGTGGCGGTGGACGATTCGGAGTACTTGCAGCGGGTGTTAAACGCGGCGGTGGAGGGGGCCTACTTACAGGATCTGGCGGAATTGCTGGTGGATGAGGAAATTACCGTTGAAGAGGCCCGGGAGTTTATCGGCGAACTGATTGACAGTCAACTGCTGCTCAATGAATTGGAGCCGGCCATCACCGGGCCGGAATTCCTGGAACAAATTCTAAAGATACTGGGGCCTATCGAGAAGATCGATGCTGTCAAAGAGGCCCTGATAAAAACCAGGAAATCATTGGACGAGATGGATCGATCACCCATAGGCTCGACGGTTGCCTATTATTCTAAGATTGCCGATGATTTGAAGCCCCTGGTGACGAATTTTGAATTGAAGTACCTGTTTCAAACCGATATGGTCAAGCCCGCCCTCGCCTGCACCCTGGACCGATCCCTAACAGACGATATTTTTGAGGGCATTGAGGCCATGAATCGATTGAGCGTGAGGCCTGCTAGAACCAATCTGAGTCGCTTTAGAGAGGCCTTTTATGAGCGGTATGAAGACCGGGAAGTGCCCTTGATCCGGGCACTGGATACGGAATTCGGCGTCGGCTATCGCCAGGACAGCGATGCCGGTGATGTGGCCCCCCTGGTGGATGACCTGGTGCTGCCGGCCTCAAGTGAAGATTTTGAATTGAGATGGAACCGGGTTCAATCGTTTTTGCTGGGAAAATATAGGCAGGCGCTGGAAGACAATCAATACGAGGTGGAACTCACCGATAAAGATATCGAACCCTTTGAGGTCAGTTGGGACGATTTGCCCGATACCTTTTCCACCATGGTCAGCGTATTGGTAGAGGGTGAGGGAGAGAGTGCCCAAAAGAGGGTGATCATGAATTCTGCCGGCGGCGCCAGTGCCGCCAATTTGCTGGGCCGCTTTTGCCATGCCGATCCCGCCACCCACGAGTTTGTCAAGACAGTGACCGGCCGGGAGGAAGAGACCAATCCCGATACCGTTTATGCAGAAATTATCCACCTGCCGGAATCCCGGATCGGTAATATTTTGCTGCGGCCGGTGCTGCGGGATCACGAGATCCCTTACCTGGCCAAAGCGGCGGTTCCCCGGGATTTCCAGATCCCCCTCCAGGATTTGATGGTCTCGATAAGGGGGAATTATATTTTTCTCCGCTCCAAAAGGCTGAACAAGGAGATTCGGCCCCGCTTGAGCTCGGCCCACAATTACTCCTTCAACGCCTTACCGGTTTACCAGTTTCTGTGCGACATGCAGACCCAGAATAAGCGGGGCGGGGTTGGTTTCAACTGGGGCGAGCATGCCAATGAATTTCCCTTCCTGCCCCGGTTGATCTATCGAAATATTATCTTATCTCTGGCCCGCTGGAATGTCAGGAAGGAGGATATCAAGGATTTACTGAAGATCAAAAAAGATGACGATCGTTTGCTGGAGGCGGTGGGCCAGTGGCGGGAAAAGCGGCGGATGCCGGCTTATGTGTCTCTAATGGACGGCGATAACGACCTGTTTATCAACCTGGGAAATGTACTATGCATTCAGACACTGTTTTCGGTGGTGAAGAACCGGCCCAATTTTCAACTGGTGGAATTTTTGTTTGAGCCGGAGAAGGCACTGGTGAAAAACGAGGAAGGGGTATTTACCAACGAGTTTATTTTCTCTTTTTATAAAACAGATGTCGCCAAAGGCAAAGGGGAGTGATCATGCAACCGCAAAATTCGACCCAACCACAAGTTCGGCGGACTTTTATCCCCGGCGACGAGTGGCTCTATTATAAGTTTTACACCGGTCCAAAGACCGCGGATATCATCCTGACCGATGTAGTCAAACCTTTAACGGAACAATTGTTGTCCCAGGGGGTGATCGACCATTGGTTTTTTATCCGCTATGCCGATCCCCGGCTTCATTTGCGGGTGCGTTTTCACTTCCAGACTCCCCGGAGTGTCGGCACGATTGTTCAGGCGGTGCAAGAACTGGCCGCCCCCTACGTGGCCGAAGATTTGATATGGAGGGTTCAGGCCGACACCTACCAGCGGGAGGTCGAGAGGTACAGCCCGGCCACCATGGAGACGGCGGAAATATTGTTTTTTCACGACAGCCGGATGATCGTGGATATGCTGACCATGATCGAAGGGGATGAGGGTGAGGTGGTGCGCTGGCTGTTCGGCTTAAGAGGCATCGATACGTTGCTCGATGATTTTCGGTATGACTTGCCCCGGAAATTGGAGCTTTCAGAGATTTTAAAGACCAATTTTGCCCGGGAGTTTCGGGTGGATAAGGGTGTTAAGAACCAGTTAAAGACCAAGTACCGGAACGAGCGGCCCCACATCGAGGAGGTACTGGATCGGGGCAAAGACCAGGAAAATGAGATGCGGCCTTTGTTTGAACTGCTGGACAGGAAGTCGGCGGCCATTCGGCCGGTGGCGGATCAAATACTCGCCCTGGATCGGGAGCAGCAATTGGGACGGCCCTTAAATGACCTGATGGGTAGTTACATCCATATGCTGAATAACCGCCTGTTCAAATCCAAGCAGCGTTCCCACGAGATGGTGCTTTACGATTTCCTCTACAACCACTACCGCTCCACCCTGGCCCGACAAAAATACAACAAGTAAGCAAAAAATATGGTTACAGATACAGAGATAAGAATTAAAGGAGGTTTGTGGATAAGACGGTGAGTGACGGCATCGAGTTGTTTCCCCATGTGATGCTGCGGGTCAGCGGCGGCCCGTTTGAGGAATTTGAAAGCCTGAATGTGTCGGAGACCATGAAGGTGGTCGAGAAAAAAATGCGCCTTCAGGGGGAACTGGATCAAATGAAAGAGAGGATGTCGTCGGCGTTGTACGAGATCATTCCCGCATTGGTGGACAAGAGGCTGCAGAATCTGGCGCTCAACTTCCGGCGGGATGTGTACAATGAGAGACCCTTTCCACCAAAAAAGATGGAGCAACTGCTGCCCCATTTGCCCGATACCGTTAAAGAAGAGTGGCGGCAGTACCGGAAGTTAACGGAAGCGATGCGGGTAATCCATCGAGAAGGCCAGGAAACATTTAGCCGGGAGATGGAAGGGGCCAGGCAGAGTCTGCACAGCCTGGCAAAGGGTAAAATCCTGCAAAAGGGGCTGCTTTTAGCCAGCCAGTCTCTACTGGAACGGATTTCGTCGTACCTGGGAAGAGGCGCACAGTTGCGCAAAAGAGATTACCAGACAGAGAAAAGCCTGATAAAATACCTCTCCCGCATGTATGCCAAGACCTCACCCTTCAGCACCTTTACCAATCTGGCCATGGCCAAAATCGGCAGCAGTGCCGCGCTGTTTTCGTTTAACCGGGACAGCAAACCCCGGACCCGGAATCATATTCGTCTCAACAATTTCCTGTATCAATATCTAAAGGGGCTGTTGACCCAGAATAGAGAGATTGGTCTTTTATTGCTGGTGCGGCCCAATCCCACCTTAAAGCAGCAAGATGATCATTACGTATTTTTAACCAACAGCAATAATATCGAGGCTTTTCAGCGTATCCCCGGAAGTCCGGTACTGGAGGTGTTCCGGGTCTTAAGCGGGCAGCAGAGACAGGGTATCACCATCGGCCAGTTGATCCATTCCATTATAGATAACGAATATATCGATGCCCCGGCCGAGGAGATCGAAGCCTATCTCAAGCAGTTGATCGACTACGGTTTCCTGGAGTTCAATTTTGGGGTCTCCGGCATCGATCCTGACTGGGATATCAAACTTCGGGAACAGTTGGCGCCGGTGGCGGGAAAAATTCCTCTGGTCAGCCAGTTGACCGGGGTTTTGGCAGAGGTTCGGCAGTTGGCCGAGCGTTATGGAGAGGCCGGGGTAGAGACCCGCCAGGAGATTCTTAAACAGGCCTACAGCCGATTCAGGGGGATCTGTATGAAGCTGCACGAGGCTGCCGGGCTGCCGGAAGAGGAGAGAAAGTCGGCGGAGGAGTTGAAGAAAATCCGGCAGCAGGGGGAGCAGAAGAAAGAGGAAGAAGAAAAAAAAGCAGAAGAGGAAAAGGAGGAAGTATTTAGACATCGCTCCAACACCTATTTTTATTTCAAACCGGAGCAGATGTTTTACGAGGATACCACCGCGGAGATTTCGGCGGAAATCGATGGCCGGAGCCTGTTAAAATTTACCTCCAGCCTGCACCGCCTGCTGCAGCAGATGAAGCGTTTTGAAGGGCACCGGGACGAACGGGATAAGATGCGCCACTATTTTGAACAGAAGTACGGCCCGGAGGCAAGGGTCGATCTGTTTACCTTTTATGAGGACTATTACCGGGAGTTTAAAAAACCCGAGGCCCGTGAACTGGAAAAGGCGAAGCAGCAGCAGTCAGGCGCCTTTGAGGTTCCGGCTGTCGTTGCCCGGAAGGAAGAGAATAAACGCTGGCAGGAGCGTTTATCAGCCGATATGAAACAGAGGGATATCGCCGGTCAACAGGAAGTCAATATCGATTTTGAGACGGTTGACCGCCTCAGCCGGGAAATTCCCGAAAGTACCGGCGAATGGAGCGGCCGCGGTTCTTATGGCGCCTTTGTTCAGTTTTTTGTCCAGGAGGCAGATGACGGCAAGGCCAGATTGATGGGCGTGCTGAATGCCAGTTTTCCCGGATTCGGCAAGATGTTCAGCCGTTTTCTCCACGTCTTCGAGGCTGCGATTACCGAAGATGTCCGCCGACACAACGAATCGCTGCGGGGGGATTATATTTTTATCGAGGATACCGACGCCTCCTATTTTAATGCCAACCTGCACCCGCCGTTGATGCCTTTTGAAATCTGGATACCCAGCGGCCACAACAGCCTGCCGCCGGAAAGGCAGATTCCCATAACGGAACTCCAGGTCAGGGTGGATAAAGGGAGCGGTGACATCCAACTGGACCACCAACCCACGCAGAAGAGGGCCTTTGTGTTCGATCTGGGGTTTCAAGGCCAAATGGGACGCTCCCAACTGTTTCAACTGCTGGAGAAGTTTACCATGGTCCGCTATCTCTTCTGCATGCCCCTGGTCAATGCGGCCAATCGCGGTTGGGAGGGGGATTTGAATGGAGATAAGCAGACCGGCGGGAAAATACGGATGCAGCCCCGCATTGTCTACGAAGGCAGCATCGTACTGCAGCGGCGGACATGGTATGTGCCGAAAGGAGAGTTGCCCTTTCGCCGGACCGATGAAGACGATTGGTGCTATTTTTGCCGGTTGAATGAATGGCGCCAGACCGTCGGTATACCGGATGAAGTGTTCATTTTTTTGTTTAACCGCTGGGAGCGTGAAGATATCAAGGCCGAAGAGGGGAAAAAAATCGGCCGGGACGACTATAAGCCCCAGTATATCTCCTTTGGCAATCCCTTCCTGGTCAGCCTGTTTGAGAAGAGCCTGGCCAAGGTGCCCCGGACCTTGAGAATCGTGGAGATGCTGCCCGATTCACGCCAACTGCTGCAGTTGGGCCAACATCGCCACATCATGGAGTTCCTGGTACAGTGGTGCCAGAACGAGGTCATTCATGAGTCGGCCGGGTAAAGAGTGGCTGGCCGGCTATTTGTATTATGCCGAACCCTGGGAAGATTTTCTGATTCGGGCGGTTAAACCATTTGTAGATTCGGTCTTTGAAAACACCCTGGCGGAGCAATTTTTCTTCATCCGCTACTGGGAGCGGGGAGCCCATATCCGGCTGCGTTTTTGGGGGGAATCCGACCGGCTGCAGCGGCAATTGAAGCCCCGGATGAACGCCTTTTTTTACGATTTTTTTAAAAAACACCCTTCGGAGCGCCAGGAACCGGTGGAACTCAAAGATCTGCCCGAGGGCCGGCAATGGTTTGACAACAATTCTTTGCAGTTCATCCCCTATGAACCGGAGGTCCCACGCTACGGCGGCCCGGTGGGCATTCTCATCGCCGAACGGCAATTTGAGATCTCCTCAGGGGCGGTATTGGCGGTCATAGGGGAGAGCGGCAACTGGGATTATGAGCGGGCTCTGGGTGCGGCCATCCAACTGCACCTGGGATTTGCCTTTGCCTTAAGCATGGATTTAAATGAGGCCGCCGCCTTCTTTTCCCGGATTTTCACGATATGGTTTGGTCGCTCTTACGGGTATACGCCGGGTCTGACAACCGATGAGATCGACGAACGCCGGGATCTTACGTTAAAGGCCTTTGCCGAAAACTTCGAGGGGCAAAAAACCGTGCTGGTGCCCTTTCATCAGACCCTGTGGAACGCCCTGAATGAAGGGGTCGTGTTTGAGCAGGAGTGGTTGAATCAATGGGTCCGGGGGATGGGGGGGATCGGCCGAGAACTGCGGCTGGCCCAGGAGGCTAAGGGGCTTGAGTTTCCCGAATGGTTCAGACCGAGTCCCGACCTCGATGTCCCCGTCTCCCGCCAGTATCTGTGGTCGATTCTGGAAAGTTACGTGCATATGACCAACAACCGCCTGGGTATTTTGAACCGGGATGAGGCGTATCTGGGTTATTTGATCCGGCAGAGCCTGGAAGCAATAAAGAAATCATGAAGATAGAAGATAAACGGAGTGAGCCGATGGATCCTCAATTAAGGGAACAAATTTTAGCCGAAGCCAGGCGGCTAGGCGATGAACTGTTAAACAGGGCAGAGCATGATCAGAACGGGATGTCCTGGAAGAGCATGAACCTGGGCCAGGATCGCGTTATCGATTGGGTCAAAGGGCCCACTATCTATTCGGGCGTATCGGGCATCGCCCTGTTTTTCCTGGAGCTCTTTCGCCTGACCCAAAACCAGGAATATTTAGATGCGGCTGTCCGGGGAATGCGATGGACAGAGTGGTTTTGCCGGGAGAATCCCACTGACTATTATGCCCTTTTTACCGGGCGTATGGGAATCCCCTTCGCCCTGCTGCGCATGTATCATTTCACCAAGGAGAGTGCTTATCTGGAGAAGGCCCTGGCCATTGTCAGGACCGGCTGCGATTTTCTGAAAGCAGCCAACCGGGTGAATGATTTGATCGGCGGGACTTCCGGTGCCCTGCTGGGGCTGCTCCATCTGCATGCCGCCAGCCGGGAAGGCTGGCTTTTGGAGACCATCGATCGGTTCATTGAACATCTGCTGGCGGCGGCCCATGCCGGTAAAAGCGGCCTGTACTGGGATCGTTCCCCCATGCATATCAGCGGGTTATGCGGCTTTTCCCACGGCGCCGCCGGCTTCGGCTTCGTGTTTTTAGAGTTGGGCCGATACTTTCGGAACGAGGCTTTTTATTGGCTGGCGGACCAGGCCTTCGGCTATGAGACGAACTATTTTGATAAAGAGAAAAAGAACTGGTTGGATTTGCGCAAAGGAATATACAATGATGAAGATTACCAGAAACACGAGAAGGCGTATCTGGAAGGGGACCTTGATTTTTTTACGAGGGGGGGGGACATGAATGCCTGGTGTCACGGCGCTGCCGGACTGGGTCTCTCCCGGCTGCGGGCCTTCGAGCTTCTGGATAATCCGCAGTATGCCGATGAGGCCCGGACAGCCGTAGAAAAGACCAGAACCACCGATATTGAACTGGAAAGCCCCAGGCCCGGCTTCATCCTCTGTCACGGCAGCGGCGGTAATGCCGATTTGTTCCTGGAGGCCTATCGGACATTTAAAGACGAGAGTTATTTATCGTTGGCCGAGACGGTGGCCCGCCGGGCACTGGCTTATAGAGAAGAGAAGGGTATCTACATCTCCGGTTTTGCCGACGCCGGCAAAGAGGAGGATACCAGCCTGTTTATGGGCAGTGCCGGGATCGGCTATTTTTACCTGAGGGTGCTTTCCCCCTCCGCCGTTCCTTCGATATTATTGCCCCGGTTGGAGGCAGAACCCGTTGAGCCGAAGATAGGCTCCAGCTATCCCCATATCGGCATCTCTATCGGCGAGATTGAGAAGCGGGTATTGAAACGATATTTCGAGAGGACTATTGCGGTGGGGGAAAAGCTGATGGGAAGCGGGTTGAATGGCTATTTCTCCGGTCGTTCCCGGCAGAACCGGCAGGGATTTAAGGAATCTTTCATAGACTTCGCGGCGGGAGCCGTTCCCCGGCTGCCGCCGGAGAAACGGGAATTGATGGCTGAAATTTTTGATCTGGAGCGGCAGAAGCTGCGAATGGACGAGGCGGTGAGCAGTCATTCGCTTCTCAGTATCCAGGATCAGGTCAGGGCCAAAGAGGCGGAGAAATGGAGCAATGGGGATGAGTCCATATTGGCTTTGCGGTTGGCCCTGGCACCGGAGGTGGAAATCGGAACCAGCCGCTGGAACTGGGATCTAAAATCCGACCGTCTCTGGCTCCGGAACCTGGAAAAGGAATCCGATGAATTTTACCTGCTGCTCAAGCCTGCGCCTATAGCGGTCATGGAGGAGCATTTGTCCCCCTTCAGCTATGTGGTATTGACGGCCTTCGAGGAGGCTCATCCGGTAAAGGATGTCGTCCCGGAAGTCATCGACGCCTTCGAGTCCCTCTCCCCTGAAGAAGAGAAAATACTAAAAGACAAAATCATCGAGCAGGTGCGGGTCGCCCTCTCCGCCGGCATCCTGCTCCCCGCTTAAAGATCCGGCCGATAATTTACACCTTAAACGGGGTCAGACTACCGGTTTAGCCGTGACGGTCAGGGGACTCGAAAGCCTGGAGGAAGGCCTACCCCCGGCTCTTGACAATCTGAGCCCCCAACTGGTTCGGCTGAAAGGCCCGAATTCCATTCTGATTCAGCCCCAGGATGTTCAGCCCGGCGGTATCTTTATCTATCGCACGACAGTCACCGGCATCTCTCCCGGCACCTTCCACATCCGCGCCTCTGTCCGCTATCCGCCCATAGTCTTTCAACAGGCTACGAGACATGCCAACAGTGGACGGCGCCCTTGAGATAAAACCAGGGCTGTATGGTCCGGATAGAACGGTTGGGGGGGTAGGGGGTTAGAGGTAGAGTTTGTCGTTGATGCGGAGTTTTTGGGCGTAGATGAGTTCGCAGGAGCCGTTGCCGGTGTCGGTGCGGCTGGTGCTGCTGTTCCACCAGTACTCCCGGCCGTCCGATTGCCCCTTGAGCCTGACCAGGTAGCCTTCGATGAGAATGCGGTCCTCTTCTTTGATCGATTTTAAGGCCCGGCGGATGTTGTCGGTGGCCGGGATGATGTGATTGTTGGCGGAGCGTCGGCTGATAAAATTGTTGTCATAGGGGAACCCCGGCCCATACCTGTAAAAATACCACCGGCTCCGCTGTTTGAATGTAAGGTGCTTCCGCACCTCCCATTTGGCCAGATCCCCCCAGATCAGGGCTAAGTCTACCGGCGCCAGTTCTCCCTGCCAGCCCCGGGAGTAGGATTCTTTGCCCACCACCAGGGCGGCGATTTCGTAATAGGCCACCGGGGTAACGGTAAAGGTGCCTTCACTGGTTTGTATCTGGAAGGGCTCGGCATCGCCGGTATTTTCCTGGAAAGGCTCTTCAAAAATATCGATGGCATCGGTTTCATGACCCGATGCCACCGGGCTTTGGCCACAACCTTGCAGTATCAAAATCACCACACCCACCAGGACTATCAGCAGTTGCTTAAACATTCTCATTTTTACCTCAACAATCCAAATATTATCAAATCCTGAAACAATTTACAATGATTTCTCTCCCTTTACATGCCTTTGGTGTTTTTATATAATGGGGGCATGAAAAAAGAAAATGTATTCACGATATCATTGTTGTGTGTATGGTTGTTGGCTGCCGGCATGCAGCCGGCATTGGGCTGTACCAATTTTTTGATTACTAAAGGCGCCTCTGCCGATGGTTCCACCATGATCACCTATGCGGCGGATTCCCATGAGTTGTACGGCGAGTTGTATTATCGGCCGGCCGCGCTGCATGCCCCCGGTACCATGCGGGATATATACGAATGGGATACCGGCAAATACCTGGGGAAAATCAGGCAGGTTCCCCGTACCTATGCGGTGGTGGGTCTGATGAACGAACACCAGGTGGCCATTGGCGAGACCACCTATGGCGGCCGCAATGAATTGAAAAACGATGAGGGCATCATCGATTACGGCAGTCTCATGTTCATCGCCCTGGAGCGGGCTAAAACCGCCAGGGAGGCCATCAAGGTCATGACCGACCTGGTGGCGGAGTACGGCTATTACAGTTCCGGCGAGTCTTTCTCCGTTTCGGATGCCAACGAGGTGTGGATCCTGGAAATGATCGGTAAAGGCAAGGGCAACAAGGGCGCAGTCTGGGCGGCCCGCAGAATACCCGATGGTTATATCTGTGCCCATGCCAACCAGGCCCGGATTCGCCGGTTTCCTTTAAAAGATCCCAAAAACTGCCTATATGCAGAGGACGTGATCGCCTTTGCCCGGGACAAAGGCTATTTTAAGGTTGAAGATAAAGATTTCAGTTTTGCCGACGCCTACGCGCCCCTCGATTACGGGGCACTGCGTTTTTGTGAGGCCCGGGTCTGGAGCATGTTTCGCCGGGTCACCCCGTCGTTGAACCTGTCGATGGATTATGTCAATGGTGTAGAGGATGCCGAACCCATGCCCCTGTGGATCAAACCGGATAGAAAACTGTCCGTACACGATCTCATGCAATTGATGAGGGATCATTTTGAGGATTCCGATTTTGATCTTAACACCGGCGTAGGTGCCGGGCCCTATAATCTTCCCTATCGCTGGCGGCCGTTGACCTGGAAAGTGGGTGATGTGACATACTGCAACGACCGGTCCACCTCGACCCAGCAGACGGGATTCTCCTTTGTGGCCCAGGCCCGTTTGTGGCTGCCCGATCCCATCGGTGGTATATTCTGGTTTGGGGTAGATGACACCTACAGCACGGTCTATGTCCCCATGTATTGCGGCATCCGGGAGGTGCCCAAAAGCTATGCCGTGGGCACCGGCAATTTTTATGAATTCACCTGGGAGTCGGCCTTCTGGGTATTTAACTGGGTGGCCAATTATGCCTACTCCCGTTACCGCGATATGATCAAGGATATCCAGGTGGTACAGCGGGAACTGGAGGGCAATTTCCTGGCCCTGCAGCCCGACATCGACCAGGCGGCCCTGGAGTTGCACAAGAAGTCGCCGGAGTTGGCCCGGGAATATCTGACGAAATACTCGGTAAAGCAGGGCAGCGACACGGTCAAACGCTGGCGGAAGCTGGGAGAACAATTGCTGCTAAAATACCTGGACGGCAATGTCAGGGATGAAAAGGGCAAGGTGACCCACCCCGGTTACCCCAAAGAGTGGTACGAAAGAATCGTAAAGGAAGCGCCCGAGCTTTATAAGATGAAGAAACTCAAGGGCGAACAAGAGGGCAATCATTAGCGAAATATACTTAATTTTTTTTCTTCCCTCAATTTGACTTTTTTGTAAAAAACCTTTAATATAATTAGGCGAGTGGTGGTAAAGCGGGACAAGTGGTCAGAACGGGAGGATTTATGAAGGACATAAAGGTCTTTGGCTTGACAGATGTGGGGATGGTAAGGCCTCACAACGAAGACCATTACTTGTTAAAAGTATATGACGATATGGTGGTGGCAGCCGTGGCCGACGGCATGGGAGGTGCCGCCTACGGAGAGGTGGCCAGTCGCATTACCGTGGAGACCGTCGAAGATCTCTTTGAAAAAAATCGCAGCAGCATGGCGGTGGAAATATTGGTTAGAGAAGCTTTGCTGCGTTCCCATCAGAAGATAAGAGAAGAGGGGAAACTGCTCCATGGTAATATGAGTATGGGTACCACCTGTACCCTGGTGGCCGTTGCCCGCAAGAAATCGAAAGCCCCCAAAAGACCCCCGCTGCTAGCTTATATGGGCCATATCGGCGACAGTCGATTCTATTTGATCCATAAAGATGAAATCCAGCAGAAAAGCACCGATCATACCATGGTGCAGAAGCTTTTAGAAGCCGGTGCCCTGAAGCCTGATGAGGCCAGTCGATTCGTCCATAAGGGAATTATTTACAAATCACTGGGGGGGTCGGAAACGCTCAAAATGGATTCGGTGGAGACATTCTCTTTAAAAAAAGGGAATATTTTGCTCTTGTGCTCGGACGGCTTTTCCAATTACATCCGCCCGGCCGACATGGTAATGAGTCTTCAGGCAAAACCGGACCTGGAACAGGCGGCACATTATATGGTGGAATTGGCCAAGTACCGGGGGGGGGACGATAATATCACCGTGGTTTTAGTTGAATATGGCCGGTATCCCCGGAAGAAGGACATCGAACTGGAAGAGATCCCCGGGCCTGTTTGACTTTTTTGCCGAAAAAATGTAAGATGATTTTTAAAATCCAGCGTGCAGGATAGAATGAAAAAGTTCCCTGAGATTCCAGGATACAAATTTATCAAATTGATTGGCCGGGGTGGTATGGCCGATGTTTATCTGGCAGTTCAGCAGAAACTTGATCGGATGGTGGCCATCAAAGTCCTCCTGCCCGAGGTCTTTCGCAGTCAGGTTTCTCTGAAGCGGTTTCTCCGGGAGGCTAAGACACTATCCAGGTTGGTTCATCCCAACATTATCACCGTTTACGATGTCGGCCGGGTGGGGGAGAGTTATTATATTGTCATGGAGTACCTGCAGGACAGCCTGAAAGAGCGAATCCGCTCAAAGGGAAAGATGCCCCCGCAGCAGGCGCTTCACGTACTCCAGCAGGTGGCGGGTGCCCTGTATTATGCCCACAGGGTCGGTTTTATTCACAGGGACATCAAGCCGGATAATATTATGTTTCGCAAGGATGGCACGCCGGTGATATTGGATTTCGGCATTGCCCGGCCCGTTGAATCGGAGACCAAACTCACCAAAACCGGCATGTCCATCGGCACGCCCAACTATATCAGCCCGGAACAGGCCAGGGGTGAGAAGGTGGACGGACGCAGCGATATTTACAGCCTGGGGGTGGTGCTTTACGAAATGTTGACCGGCAAGGTTCCTTATCACTCGGAGAATACCCTGGGGGTGGTCATCAAACATATTCAGGAACCCGTGCCCAAATTGACCGGGAAGTTAAGGCGATACCAGCATTTACTGGAGCGGATGATGCATAAGGATAAGGGTAAGCGGGTCCGTTCCGAAAAAGAGTTAAATGAAATCGTCAAATCCCTGTTGAATTACGATCCCCTGAGGAACGAACAACAGGAAAAAGAGAGAAGATCCCGTCAGATTGAAGGTCGCACCCAGACCCAGATGACTCTGGACAGCCCTGCCAGCCGGTATGTGCCCCGGCAAAAAACGGTCCCCAAAGCTCCACCGAAAAAAAAGGTAAAAGTAAAAGAGAAGAAAACCGCCCGCCCCTTTCTGATCAGTTTACTTCTGGTGGTATTGGCTGGCCTTTTGGGGCTGCTGTATTATTATCTTCATCAAAATGTGGGCTATCGAAACCTGGATGCCGATGCCGCCAGGGCCATGGTGCGGCGACAAAACTATTTTGATCAGGTATGGAACAAGTACGGCCGTTATGAACATCGGTTTGAAAAAAATGACATCAATCAACATATTGTTGTGATGGATGAGAAGGCGGGTTTGATGTGGCACCAGGCCGGTTCGGAAGCCCCGTTGAGTTTTGAACAGGCCCAGCAGTGGATTCGGGATTTAAATAGCCGGGTTTATGCCGGTTTTCGCGATTGGCGGCTGCCCACCCTGAAGGAGGCGGCCACGCTCCTTAAAAATAGGCGAAAAGAGGGTGAATTGTTTATCGACCCGGTATTTTCGTCCCGGCAGCTTTCCATCTGGGCCGGTGACAAATACGGTAAGCAGGAGGCCTGGGTGGTGAATTTCAGCGAAGGCTACATTCTCCACCACGAATTCCATTCCCCCAACCACGTCCGCCCCATCCGCACCACCCGCTAGACTATTGAAGAAGGGAGGCGAGGAAGAGGCTGCCGCCCAGAAGGAGGGCGGTGGCCAGCATGGCCAGCAGGACACCCAGCATGGGGTGGTTGTTTACCAGGTGGAGCAGGGAATGGAGGGAACGTTTGGTCAGGGTCATGGGACATTGAATGGGGATATAACCCTCCTGGATGCGCTGCAGCAGGGTGCGCATTTCGCTCACCGATTGGTAGCGTTTCCCCGGATCTTTGGCCAATCCCTTTTTCACAAAGTGGCCCAGGTCGGCCGGTACCGCCGGCTGGTACTTGCTGCGCACCAAGATGGCCATTTTGGGCTTCTCCTTGAGTACCCCTTGCAGCGTCTCCTGTAAGTTTTTTTTGGCGGAAAGATAGGGCCGCAGCGTCAGGAATTCGTAAAACAGGGCGCACAGGCTGTAAATATCGGTGCGTTCATCCAGTTGGTCGTTTTTGCCCATTACCTGCTCCGGGGCCATATAAGCGGGGGTTCCGATTAAAAAATTCTGTTGGGTTTTAAAGGCCCGGTTTTCCGCCAGGGCCATATCACCGGATTCCCGGATGCTGGCTTCGATATCTTCCAGGATCTTCTCCGCTATTTTTCGACCCGGCACCTTGCGGATCTGTTTGGCAATCCCCCAGTCCATGACCTGGACTTCTCCATAAGGGCCGATCATGATGTTGGCGGGTTTTAAGTCCCGGTGGATGACGCCGTGGTGGTGGGCGAATTCGATGGCCTTTAGAATTTCGGCGAAGATATTGGTGCGGTACTCGAAGGTGTATTTCTGGTGGGTGAAGGGATCGCCTTTTCTCAATTTGTCGATAACCGATTCTAAAGACTCGCCGTGCACATATTTCATGATGAAGTAGTAATGTCCTTCCCCATCTATGCCCACGTCGTGGACGGGCACGATGTTGGGATGTTCCAGGTGTCCCACGGTGCGGATCTCCTCCACAAAACGCTTCAGCATCCAGGGGTTGTGGAGGTCTTTTTTCAGCCGCTTGATCGCCACCAGCCGGAAGATATCGTTGTCTTTCACCAGTTCCACTTCGCCGCCGCCGCCCTCACCCAGTTTTTTTTGCCGTTCGTACCGCTGCCGGGGATTGGCTTCTGGCCGGGGACCGGTTTCGCTCCGGCTGAAATCCGGCAAGACCGTTCGGTTGTGGAAATAGACATCCGGAGGGGAAGGGATGGTTTGTTCCGCCTCCATATCGACGGTCTCCGAAGTTTTATCCGGTGGGGGTTTTATTTTGGTTATGAATAATTTCTCTTCATCCAGCGGAGGGGGTACGATTTTCTCCGTCTCCTGGCGGCGGTCATATTCCCCTTTGCCGGACCCAGATAATTTTCCGTCTTCTTGTTTAATCGTTTTTTTACCCATCGTTTCCTCCTGACTCTCAGGCCCATTGTATACAAAAAGAGCCCATATTGCAATAGCCAATGTTTCTCGCTGGGGGTTGGAGACAATTTTTTAGGCATTGTGGGTCGTTTCGGAGGGGTTGGTAACGGTTTTTTAGTGGTTGGCAATCACTTCTTAGCAGTTGGCAACCGTTTTTTAGCCCCCGCCAATGAGTTCTCAGGCGTGAGAACAGTTTTAATGTTCTTGACTTTTGGGGGTAGAATGCCTATGATTGGGGTTGAGGTGTATGGATGAAACCTGTTAGAGCAGAGGACTATTCGTATATCGTGTTTTTTACCGGGGCCGGGATGTCGGCCGAGAGCGGGGTGCCCACCTACCGGGGCAGCGGCGGCATCTGGCACCAGTACAACTGGCAGGAATATGCCTGCCAGGCCGCCTTTGATAAAGATCCCCGGAAGGTCTTACAATTTCACGAACTGCGCCGCCAGGCCGTACTGAAATGCCGGCCCCATGCCGGCCACCAGGCGATTGCCCAACTGGAAAAAAAGTATCCGCAGGTCGCCGTTGTGACCCAGAACACCGACGGCATGCACCAGCGGGCCGGGAGTGAGAAGGTCATCGAGCTTCACGGCAGCCTGTGGCGGCTGCGCTGTCCCCAACACGGTCTGCGGGAAGACATTGGTGAAAAATTTAAGAGCTGTACCTGTGAAGAGTGCGGCAGTTGGCTGCGGCCGGATATTGTCTGGTTCGGGGATATGCTCGAGTCCCGGGTGATCCGGGAGGCTAGCGCCGCCATTGAGAGCTGCGATCTATTTGTCAGTATCGGCACCTCCGGGGTGGTCTGGCCGGCCGCCGGTTTTCCGGAGGTGGCAAAACGGAATGGGGCCCTTTGCCTCGAGATCAATCCCGAAGCCACCGAAATGTCCGGTATCTACGACGAAAATATTCGAGAGGCTGCGGGCACGGCCCTGCCCCGGCTTTTCGTAAGAGGAGGTTAACATAAAATGAAAATGAAGGCGTTAATATTGATTGTGATTTTCTTTTTGGTGTCCTATACAGGCTGCCGCAAAGACCATGAGGCGGAGGCCCAAAAATTCCTCGACACCTACACCAGGACCTACCAGGCCCTCGATTATGAGTCCTCGAAGGGCTCCTGGCTGGCCAATACCGACATTAATGAAAAAAATACCCAGATACGCATCACCGCCAGGAAAAAGTTGGTCCAGTTTAAGGGGAAAAAAGACAACATCACGACGGCCAAAGAGTTGCTGACCCATAAGGAACACCTGAAACCCGTCACCGTCAAACAATTGGAGGCTGTTTTGTACGAAGCGGCCAAAGGCCCGGGAACCATCCCGGAGGTGACGGCCAATCTGGTGGAGGCAGAGGCCCGTCAAACCGAGGCCCTCTACAGCTTTGAATTTAAATTGGCAGACGGCCAAAGAGTGAACCCCAACGAGATCGATAGAATGCTCCTGGAGGAGACCGATGTGGACAAACGCCTGAAAATCTGGCAGGCCTCCAAAGAGGTGGGCAGAGGCTTAAAGAAAGGGTTGGTGCGCTTGCGGGATTTGCGCAACGGGGTGGCCCGGGAGATGGGTTATACTTCATTTTTCGACCTTGAGACCTCGGACTACGGCATGAAGGCCCAGGAGATGGTGGAGTTGATGGACAGGGTGTATCGGGAAATTAAGCCGCTGTATGCCCATCTCTACACCTGGGTGAAATACAAACTGGCCGAGCGTTACAACCAACCGGTGCCGGCTAAAATGCCGGCCCACTGGCTGCCCAACCGCTGGGCCCAGGAGTGGCCCAACATCGTAGAGGGGGTCGACCTGGATAAACTCTTTGAAGAGCAGACGCCCCGCTGGGTGGTCCAGAAGGCGGAAAATTTTTATGTCTCCATGGGATTTTCCCGGCTGCCGGAGGTCTTCTGGGAAAAATCGGATCTCTACCCGGTAAGCGCCGACAGTAAGAGGAAAAAGAACACCCACGCCTCTGCCTGGCACCTGGACCTGGATCACGATGTCCGCTCCTTGATGAGTGTGGAGAACAACTCCTATTGGTTTGAAACCACCCATCATGAACTGGGTCACATCTACTATTTTCTCAGTTATTCCACCCCGGATGTGCCGGTATTGCTGCGGGGCGGCGCCAATCGGGGCTTTCATGAGGGGATCGGTGACCTGATCGGCATCGCCTCGAAGCAAGCGCCTTATCTGCGGGAGATCAATCTATTGACCGATGAGGTGGAAATCGATCAAATACAGTGGCTGCTCAATGAAGCGTTGTCGAATATTGTCTTTATTCCCTGGTCTGCCGGGGTGATGACCCATTTCGAGTACGATCTCTACGAGAATAATTTACCGGAAGACGAGTTTAACCGGCGCTGGTGGAGTTATGTAGAACAGTACCAGGAGGTTTTACCGCCGGCATTTCGGGGTGAAGAGTACTGTGACGCTGCCAGCAAGACCCATATCAACAACGACCCGGCCCAGTATTACGACTATGCCATGGCCAAACTGCTGCAGTACCAGTTTCACGACTACATCTGCAAACATATTTTGAAGACTTCTCCCCATGAGGCCAATTACTATAACAGCAAAGAGGTGGGCGACTACCTGCGCGGTATCATGTCGTATGGCCAGACCCGGGATTGGCGGGAGTTGTTGAGGGAGAAGACCGGCGAAGACCTCAGCGCCCGGGCCATGTTGGCGTATTTTAAGCCGCTGCTGGAATTCTTGCAAAAGGAGAACGAAGGCCGTAAACTAATATTTTAATCGCCTATTTTTGTCAAAATTTTTTTACTATTTTTTTAAAAAAGGGGCAATGCTGCGTCTAATCATATGGAATGAGGTTCGATAAAACGTAAAAAGTGTAAAGATTTATAAAAATGGATAAAGACGTATGGATAAATGGGCTGCGACCCTATATAATAAACGCTAAGCCAGGAGGGACCACCACCATGAGAGCGACATGGCCAGACTTAATTTGTAAAGGCGACATGAAACGTATCAAGAAGACCCTCAAACGGGAGATTGCCGTCTATAAACCCCTCGGCTTTGAAGCCACCTTCAACGGCTTCCTGCGCAGGCTTGGGGCCCAAGAGATCAACGCCCTCCGGGAGATGCCGCCGGAAGGCGAAAGAAGAGAGGCCTACCTCGACGGCTTGATCAAGGACTTTCTCATCGAGAACGCCTACTATGCCCTGGAAGAAAAATATATTCGTCGGCGGTTGATGAATCGGTTGGGCATTTCGGATCCAACCGATGTCAGGTTTTTGGAAATGGTCGATTTTATTGTCGAAGGAATCGAACGGGGCGGCTTAAAGAGGCTTAAAACGTTTCAAGAGAGATGCCAGTTCAAAACATATTTATGTACAGTTATATCGAGTCTCTTAAATGACTACTGGCGGGAGAAGTATAAAATCGAAAAAAAGGTCACCAGGTATGAACAGGATTTTGAAGAGATGTTTAACCGGCCGGTGGACGACACCGCCGCGGTATTAATATACCTGGAGGATGAAAAACTGAAACGCAAAGCAGCCGCGTCTCTTCCCCAGGTACTGGATAAACTGGATTTTAGAGAGCGG
Organism: uncultured bacterium; assembly: GCA_965603365.1. Lineage (GTDB taxonomy): Bacteria > Acidobacteriota > Aminicenantia > UBA2199 > UBA2199 > JAHELQ01. The sequence continues at coordinate 23,821 of CBFDCR010000017.1, read as the reverse complement.
TTGGTGATAAAATTGAAATATCAAAAGAACATGAAGACCAGTGAAATTGCCGGAACCCTGGATCTCAGCCGTTATAAAGCCGAGCAACTGATCCAGGAGGCAGAAATGAGGATAAAAAAGGAAATATTATCGCAGCTAAAAAATAGAGGAGGCCGACATGGCACACCTGAAGGATGAAGATATGGCCCGGTTGATCGAGGGAAGAGTCAAAAAACGAGAGCGGGCAGATTTTTTAAAACACCTCTCCCAATGTGACGCCTGCCTGGACATCTATACCGAGACGTTGAAGTTTGTCGAGGGGGAAAAGCAAAGGGAGAAGGCGGAGGTGACATTAGTGCCAATTAAACGAACCGCCCCCCGATTCTGGAAATATGCCCTGCCCGCTGCCGCCGCCGCCTTGCTCATCATCCTGATCCTGCTGCCCTATCTTTCAGTAGACAATGCCCGGCTAAAATATATCAAGAACAGTGCGGCGGAGATCGAGCATTTCATCGACAATGCCTTTTCCAGTACCCATAACAGGGAGTATGCAGCGGTTCGGGCCGGAATCTTGATAGAAGATCTGGCGCTGCTGGTTCAAGCCTCCGGCCAGCAAGAGTGGACAGGGAAAATCGCCAGGATGTTGGCGAAGAATCTGGACGTTCAACTGTCCGCTGTAGGACGGGAGAATTTCAAAACAGTTTCGAAAAGTATCCGGCAGTTGTTTGAGAGAGAGTCCCTCTCCGAACTTTTCCGAATGGGCCGTTTTATCGAATATACCATCCTGTCCACTTTTGAAGAGAAGATGCCGGAGCAGAGAGATACCGGGAAATTTCTAGCCAGCGCCCGGAAACATGACCTGCCCCCCGGGGTCGTTAAGGGATTACAAAGACTCGAAATGGCCGGCGGGATCGAAGAGAGCCGGCGCATCTGCATCTCGATTAAAGAGATATTTTTCCAGTAAATTTTAAAATAAAAAAAGGAGGTGCCCCATGAAACAATGTCTAACTCTATTGCTCTCACTGCTGCTCACCTGGCCGCTGCTGGCCCACAATAAAGATTACAGCGGCTGGTGGATATACAATTACGGCGACTATGCCCAAACAGTTGGCAAAAACGATCCCCGGGTGAAGGGGGCCGCCGCGGTTTTTGAGCGGCTCAAGGACGCAGCCGATAAGGCAGAGGCCCGCCTGCCCCGCCTGTTTGTCATAAATCACAAAAAAGGGCCCTATGCCCTGGCTGTACCGGACGGCGGCATCATCATCAACCCCCAAACCCTCGATATTTGCTATAATGATGCTACAAAAGCAGAGGGAGACTCCCGGCTGGCCTTCATCCTGGGCCACGAGCTGGCCCACCTGGCCAACAGGGATTTTATCCACCGGGAAGCCTTCCAGGCCTTGCAGCAGTTCGGTGAAAAAGGTGTTCGTGACCGGTTGATCGGCTATTTCGAGCTCTCTGATCCTGAAAAAGCTAAAATACACCGGGAGAGGGAGTTACTGGCAGACCGGAAAGGGGCGCTCTATGCGGCCATGGCCGGTTATAATATTAACCAACTGTCGGCAAAGAGAGACAACTTTCTCAAACACTGGGCCAGGCAAACTGGCATCGATTATTTTTATGACCGGGACCCCCTTCACCCTTCATTCCAGGAACGGGAACAATTTATCCGTTCCCAGTTGTCCGCCGTGGCCGGGCAGGTGGAACTCTTCCGGGCCGGGGTGCTGCTCTTTCAGATCGGCAGCTATCACGACAGCGAAGCGGCCTTCCGGGAATTCTCAAAGGCTTACCCCGCCAGGGAGGTATTGAACAATATCGGCGCCTGCTATCTCGGCTTGGCCCTGCGTCATCTCTATCTAAAATACAGCGACGACTATCACCGCTTCCGGCTCTCCACCGCCATCGATTATGCCACCAGCGCCGAGACCCTCTACCCCCGGGGCGAAGGGGATTATTTAAAGGATAAGGATATCTCCAGGTATATCAACAAGGCGGAGGAATATTTCAGGCGGGCAGCAGACCGGGATCAACAAGACCGGGCCTGCCGCATCAACTTAGCGGCCGCCTTAATATTAAAGAGAGCGTATGCCGAAGCCCAGGCAGTGTGCAACAACATATTGACGGCAGCCCCCGGGGATACCGGCGCCCTGAATAATAAGGCCGTTGCCTTTTATTATTACGGTAAAGAGGAGGGCTTAGAAACCGGCCAGAAGGCGATGCAGATCTTGCAGGAGGCCCGTCAACTGGAGCCGGCTGACTTTGAAGTCCTCTACAACCTGGCGGCCTTAAAGGAAGACCGGAACCGCCAGGCCGGGGCACGGCTCTTATGGGAGAAGTACTTACAACTCGAGACCACCCCAAAGGATACCTTTTATACCCATATCACCAGGAAGCTGAAAGGCACCGTCCCGCCGGGACAAAAAAAAAGAGTCGAACCCCCTGCCATGCCTGCGGGCATCGGCTTAGGGGACGACTTTTCCCGTATCAAAAAAGAGTGGGGCCAGGAGTATACGCGGGAGTTTAAACTGGGCAGTACAGGGCGTGATGTCAAAGAGGAGTGGTCCATCCCCCTGCAGGTGATGGTGAAGGATCACATCCGGGTGATCGCCCTGGACAATATGGTGGAAATAGTCGAGCAGGAGTTGATCCCGGTTCAAGATATGGGCACAACCTTAAAGAGGTTTGGCCCGCCCCAAAAAATCGTGCGCCACAGCGGCGGCAATTTCTACATCTACAAAGAGAGCGGCTTCTCTATCAAAGAGATCCACGGCAAAGCCCGCTCCTACATCCGGTACGAAAAAGCCTTTTAACCCTTCCGAAAAAATCAAAGAAAATTTTAAAAATCCAAAAACCTTCCGTCTAAAGAGTATGAGGCCGGGTTAAGGCAAAGCCCGACCCAGATACCATTAAGGGAGGTTAAAAATGAAGAAACAACTCTACACCAAAGGACTGCGTCTGGGAAAACAGACCATCCAGCACCTGGGAACCCCTCTGCAGATGGATGACCAGAAGGCCATCAAGGGCGGTTCCGACACCGGGACAGTGGGGATTACCGACATCCCTATTTTTTGCGGCCCCTGACGGGATTTAATTAAGAGACGGAAAAATGGCCGGGTTCAATGGGATATCGAAAGGTTCCCCGGACCCGGTCATCTTTTTTGAAGGAAGGACACCGCTAAAATATGAACAAACGCCATTGCAATATAGCGTTTTTTGGTTTATCATCTTATATTTGAATTGGTTAAATAAAAAAATAAACATGACTGGACAGTCAGATTTTAGGTTGACATCGCTTTTTTGGATGATGGCGTTATTACTGGGGTGTCGGCTGTGGGGATTGGACCCCGATAAAAGGGCCGATCAATACCTGGTAGACAGTTGGACGACGGCCGATGGCCTTCCCTCCAATTCGATCCTCTCCATTGCCCAAACTCCCGACGGCTACCTGTGGATCGCCACTTCCAGAGGTCTGGTTCGCTTTGACGGCCTGAAATTTTCGACGGCTCCCCTTGCTCAAAAGGAGCAGACAGGTTCACGGAAACCCGCTACTCCTATCACCCTATTTACCGATCAAAAAGGCACCCTCTGGATCGGCAGCATCAAAGGCTTGACATCATACCGATATCAGACAGGCCGGATTGAGACCTTTACCAGCGCCGACGGACTTGGCGGAGACTACATCCGCCGCATCCGGGAAGACATCCGGGGGAATCTATGGGTCAGTTTCTTTACCGGTTATGTGAGCCGTTTCTCTGACGGACAATTTACCACTTTTGATGACTCACACGGCCTGTTGGGCAAGAAAATTAACGCCATTTTGGAAGATCGCCGCGGCCGTCTACTGTTTGGCACCCGGGAAAACGGGGTATTTCAATTCAAGAACGGCAAATTTTTCAAGTACCCATTGCCAAACCTGGACCACCTCTTTATTATTACCATGCATGAAGACCGGGCCGGAGTTCTATGGATCGGTACCCATAAAGGCCTTCTCAGAGTAGCCGGGAAAAAGGCGGAAACCTATACCGCCGAGGACGGTTTAAGCCATCATTACATTACAGATATCCGGGAAGACAGCCAACGGCGTCTCTGGATAGGTACGATGAAGGGCTTAAACCGTGCCAATGAGAATCAGGAGACCTTCATCGGTTTTGAAACCCTGCTGAAAGACTTTTTAATCTCCTGCCTGTATGAAGATAGAGAGAAGAATTTATGGGTCGGTACTTACAACTCAGGCCTCAAGCGGTTAAAGGATGGCAAATTCACCGCCTATGCACCGGTAGAGGCCTGTGGGGATGAAATTTTCATCTCCCTGTTCGAAGACCGGCAGGGGGATATCTGGCTGGGTACCATGAGCGGCAAATTATTTCACTGCCGGGGTCTTCAGGTGATCGAAACGATCGCGCCCCCACAGCTTGCCGGTACAGGCATTACGGCCATTGCCGGGGATTCGGACGGCAATCTGTGGCTGGGCACCATCGGCAAGGGGGTTCTTAAAAAAGAAAAAGGAGCGTTTGTTCCGTTAACCACCAGCGAAGGACTGGCCGACAACATGGTGACCTCCATCTATAAAGACAGTCGGGGGGATCTCTGGTTCAGCACCTTTGGCGGGCTGAGCCTGTACCGTCATGCTGACGGCACCATCGAATCGTTCCATTCCCGGCAGGGCCTGCCGGGAAAGAAGGTTCACAATGTCTATGAGGACAAAGACCATAATATATGGGTCGCCACCAACAAGGGAGTCATGGTGCTGAATAAGGGTAATATCGACGAGCCTGATGTGGATGTTTACCTCGATGGCGTGTCCGTTTCCTGCATATATGAGGATCCGGCCAACAGGGACAGCGGTGAGCCGATTTTCTGGATCGCCACCTACGGTTCCGGCCTGAACCGCTTGAATCGAAAGCATGGGAAAGTCACTGCCTATACCGTCAAGCAGGGCATGCCCACCAATTTCATCTGTCAATTTTTTGAAGATTACCAGGGCAACTTCTGGCTCATGAGCGCCAACGGCATTCTACGAGTGAGCAAGATTGAATTAAACCGATGGGCCGGGGGAGAGAGCAGTGAAATCAATTGTACCGCCTTCGGGATCGCCGACGGCATGAAGAGCACCGAGGCCAACAACCAGTTTTCCCGGCACTCGGCCCTGAAGACCCGCAGCGGCGAATTGTGGTTCGTGACCAAAAATGGGATCTCTATCGTCAATCCCGGGAAGATTCGTCTCCACAAGTCACCGCCCCCCGTGGTGATCGAGGAGTTTTTGGTCGACCGGCGGGATGTCCGTTTCCGTTTCACCGCCCGCGCCGTGGTGGGGGGCCGGGCGGGGGGGGGGGGGGGGGGTGGGGGGCGCGGCGGGCGGGGGGGGGCCGGGCGGGTTCAAATACCGACTGGACCCCCTCGACAGCGAATGGAACTTCCTGGCCCCCGGTAAGGAGCGGACCGTCCGTTACCCCAACCTCTCACCCGGCACCTACACCTTCCGGTTGAGCGCGGCCAATGCCGACGGCGTCTGGAATCCCTCCGGCACCTCCCTGGCCTTTACCTTGAAACCCTATTTCTACCAGACCCTCTTCTTCAAAATAGCCGCCCTGCTTCTAACTGCCGCCCTACTGGCAGGCGCCTTTTATATCTACAAAGAACGCCCCTTCAAAAAAAGGAAAAAATACCAATCAACTATAAATCCCCTCTTTGCCGACGAGTGTATCCGGAAGCTCGATCAACTGATGAGAGTGGAAAAAGTATACCGCGATGACACCCTCTCCCTGCCGAACCTGGCCGACAAACTCTCGATCTCCCCCCATCAGCTCTCTCAACTCCTGAATGAAAAGATAGAGCGCAGCTTCTCCGATTACATCAACTACCACCGCATCGAGGCAGCCAGGAAAATCCTGACCAGTCCGGAGGGAGCGGCCAAGAAAATCACCACCATAGCCAACGACGTAGGCTTCAACACCATGACCGCCTTCTACAACGCCTTCAAAAAACACACCACCATGACCCCCAACCACTACCGCCAAAAGTTCGGACAAAAAAGTTAATCCAAAACCGATTAACCCCAGCCGTACTCCCCCATATCCACATTTAAGCCGGAACATAGCAGTAAGAGAGCAGCGAATCGGATAGAATTGAAAATCGATATCGCCCCCTTTTGCCCCTCAATCACCCCTTCGAGCTCCTATCGCGACCCCTCGAGCTCCGATGCTGACCCTTTTGGCTCCGATATCACCCCTAGAAGGCACCGATCGCGACCCTTTTAGCTCCGAAATCACCCCTAGAAGGCATCGATCGCGACCCTTTTTGCTCCGATATCACCCCTAGGGGGCATCGATCGCGACCCTTTTTGCTCCGATATCACAGCTCCGAGCTCCGATATCGACCCTTTGAGCTCCGCTATCGACCCTTTTTAACCAATATAAGATGTAAAGAAAACCTTCCAGGCACGGGAAGGATGTGGGACAGTCGCGATAAAGCCCACTCCTCCATCCCTCCTACAATTCTTCGATGTCTTTGTTGAGCAGGCCGGTATAGCGAGCGATCTTGTCGACGGATTCTCCCTCGTTTTTCATCATCCGGGCCATTTCCAGGGCCTTATTCTTTTCACCTTTTTTAAATCCCCTCTCTTCACCGATCATCACTCCCTCTTCCAGACCCTCTTCATAGGAAGTGTCCACCACCCCCTTTAGATCCCGGTACACCTTCAAACTCTCCTCGTATTCGGCCAACTGACGGGCATCAAAATTGGCGATCTCGGCGATCTCGAAGCCCTTGATAAACACAGCCTCTTTCAAGATGTCCGGGATATCCTCGAAATCCTCCAGGTTCTTTAAAAAGTACAACCACTTCTCCTTATGGCTCTGTAACTCCTGCTCCGTTTTAGTAAACCGCGGCATCTCCACGAACACATAGGTCAGCTTATCGTAAAACACCTGGCAGTATTGATCCTTTAGATTAACATTGCTGATATAATCCTTCTGACTGCGGTCTTCACCAAAGGTAAAATCCAGGATGGCCACACAATAGATGGGGGTTAAGCGGAAATCCCATTCGCCCTTCTCCGCCTGTTCCCGGATGGGAAAGGTGGTGTAAAATACGGCCCGGTCTTTGAAAAACTTAATCTTGGCCTTCTGCATCTCCACGATGAATTTACTGCCGGTTTCGTCCTCGCAGTGGATGTCAAAGATGGCTTTCCGCTCTGCCGCCACTGCCCCCAATTGTTCGGGATTGGAAAAGGTGAGATGGACGATTTTGTGTTCGATGGGCAGGAGTTCGTTGAGGAAATCGATGAGCAGTACTTTGCTTGCCTCTTCGCCGAAGAGTTTTTTGAAGCCGAAGTCGGTGTAGGGATTAATATACCGTGCCTTCATGACCGTATCTCCATTTTTCGTTGCCATCACTAATTATAAATGCAATCCCCCGATTTTTCAACACTCTGGTGGAACAAAAAAGGGGATTAGATTTGAGAACAATCGAGAAAATGTTTACTTCGCTTCCCTTTGGGAATATCTGAACTTTTTAGCCGTATTTTATATACCTTTTTCCCAAGAGATTTCCCACATTTAGGATCTTCCTTCAACATCCTGGATAGTTCCCTTAAATCACGTTTAATATTGGGATAATCTTTGATGAGTTCCCGGACCTGTTTTTTAAAATATTCGGTGGGAATGATTTTATAATTCATCGAGGAATTCATCCAGGGTTTGTTCTGTCAATGTTCCCTGTTCCTGGGCTCTGACTTCCTGGCAGGCGGTTTGAAGCCCCAATAGAATGTTTTGTTTTTCCCTTAAGGCTTCCAACTCTTCCCTGATCTGTTTCCAGGTTTTATAGGGAATAATCACCTCTTTCCGTTTCCCGCTGGGGTCGGTCACATATTTTATATTGGACGTGTCGGCAATGTCCATTTTTATCTCCTTGATCGATGGCCTCGGCATTATGCTACACTTAAACCAGTTAAAAATCAAGTCAAATTACAAAATACCCAACAGCCAATGAAATCTTAGGGCATTCGTTTTGCACTTAATCCTGGCTGTTGACGTTGCGTCAGGGGTGGAGGATTTGGGGACAGTCGCGAAGAAGCCTCCACATTTATAAATCTGTACACCCCGAAAAGTCCGCCCCCAAAGCCTCTCCAAAAAAAGTATAAACTTTTATCAATCTGCAACAATTCATCCACCCCTTGTGCTATCTTATTGGACATACCCCATCCAACCCCAAAAGGAGTTTGATTGAGGCAAACATGAAAGCATACATTTCGACAACCCCAGTTGCCAGGCAGGACGGAGATGGGGGGAGACCTGGAAAGACTATTTTTACGATGCGACATTAAATTTAAGGAGGCATAAACAAGGTTGTAAATTTATTAATATTTAAGTTCCCATTGTGGGAGAACATAGAGAGAGGTCTGTGAGGAGCGTAGGTTTCCTAACAGAAATAGAAACATTAAATATAGGAGGATATGATATGTTTACTCGACACAAAAAAATTGTAATCCTGTTCGTTTTTATTATAGGAGTAATATAATGAGAAACAAATTTATTTTGAGCATCTTTCTTTTGATCGTTCTTTTGGGAGTTACCTCAGCGGTTTATGCAAAGAGAGCAACCGAACTAATAATAAAAAATAAGTGTTATAAACCCATAAATGTAGCCATATACTATAAGGATTCCGACGGTCATTGGATTGTTGAAGGATGGTTTAATATCCTTAATTATAGAGCATATTACTGCTGCTGCCTCCCATGTATAGCTAGATTTACTGGTAGTACTTTTTATCTTTATGCTGAGACAAATGATGGGGATATATGGGGGGCTAAAGAGGATTGCGTAATATATTTGTCGGTTAGAGGTAGCTCAAAAAAATATAGATTTTATAAGGTAAAAATGAGGCGGTATAACGCAACATTGGAGTATTCATTCATATGTAATGAATTGGATTAATACTAATGTTAATTTTTCCAATTTAAACAAGGGAGGAAAATGATATGAATATTAAACAATTTATTTTGTTCTGCTCTATATTGTTGTTTGTACAGGGCATCTATGCATATGTTGGTATTAAATTAATAGGAGGATATGCAACTTATTTTAAGTATGAATCTGAATATGGTACTGAAACTAGTAATCCAGGAATTTGGGGAGGCTTGGGCATTGAAGATGGTACATCAAAATTTTCATTTTCTTATGATTTACTGCTTGCATTTAAAAATCCCCAATTTAAACTTCATGGGAAAAATATTTATTATAAACTAAATTCCTTATATATGGATCTATATTTAAAATACAAATTCAAACGGAACAAGTCACCTTACTTGATAGGAGGGGGCGCTTTTGGCTTTGTTTTAGCCAGAAGAACAAACGCCAAATGGAATACTATTGAACAGTATGATCCAAAAATAAAATTTGATTGTGGCATTGTATTTGGAGCAGGTTTCCAGGTAGATTTTTTCAAAACGTCTGTATTGATTGAAGGAAGATATCGCTTTGGATTAGCAAATATAGAGTTGAAAAATATTAAATTTAATAGTAGTTCATTTGCTATCTATATTGGGGTTATATTTTGGTGAATGGAGTTTCCCAGTAATGAATCTATATGTAAGGGTTGTAATGGTCTTGCTTTTCAAGATCATCACAATTATGGAAGGTTTTGATTCAAAAATGTTAACAATAAATTAAAAAATCAAGGAGGTAATGATGTCAAACTTTTTCGTTAAAATGTTCAAAAAAAATTACCAATCAGGAGACAGGTCGCTTTTGTCCAGTGGGGTGCCTAAAAAAGTGAAGGTATTCGCATCGGTCTTTATATTGCTTATCTCGGTTTCAATCGTTTTTGTATCATTAAGCGGTTGTGATAGATCTGGAGAAATCCACTGTAATGATCTATATGGAGCAATAATTAAGTACAGCCCCGGAGTAAACAGTACGCTTATGATTGAAGGGCATAATACTTTGCATTCCCACGACCTGTATCGAGTAAAAAATCATATCAACTGTCCGTATTGCGGTGAATCGGCGTCTGAATTATATAGATGTTCAAACAGAAATTGTGATAACTTTACCAAGGTGGGTTGTACAAATCCAGGAGTTGATGCAAATGGGAATCCGAGGTGTCTCTACAAATACGTTCGTCGTGTATATTGCAGAAAGTGTAATAGCCCTGCAATAAAAGTATGGCCAAAGTAGCGGAAAAGGTGTATAGTGAAATAATAAGTATATAATTGGGAATCTGCTCTCAACCTGGATATAGTGAATTGTGCATCTGATCCTGCCCATCCAATTCCTCTCCCCGGAAATAGAGTAGCAAACACAAAATAGGTTCTCGGAAACCGTATAGTCGTAGCTAACTATTCAATTATTTGTTTTACAAAATCTCTAAATGCTGGACAAATACTCGATTGATTGACTACTGCAATTGATTACAGCAATACAAGAATTGTATTCACAAAAAATATAAACATTTATAAATCTGTATTACTTTAATCCGGCATTCTGGTACAATATTGTATAGAAATTTCAAACGCGAGGAGATAAACACAGGAGGTAGGAAGATGAATGAACATTCTTTAAAAAAAGCAGTACATGTTATTGTAATTTTATTTTTATTCTTCTCTTTTAGCGCCCTTGCTTCCAGCCAGGCCAAGCAACCTAACGATGACAAAGACAAAAAACTGAGAGAAGAAATCCTAAAGGTTTACAGCACCGGCGGCAAACCAGCACTAATCGATTTCTTTCAAAAGAACCGGGACAAAATCACCAACAAATTTATTATCAATTTTGCTACATTGGGGATGGAGGAAAGAAGAGAAGAGTGGCTCAATATTTCCATCATTCTGGCCGACGAGAACAAGGACCCCCAGATTCTGGCAGATGCTTTATATCGCAAAGGCGAATATTTTGAATTTATTTTAGAATATGAAAAAGCTATTAACTATTATGATAGGACATTTACTATATATGTGACTTTAAACGATTTCAGGGGGCAAGGGAATGTGTATCTTGGAAAAGGATCAATTTACATTTACAGTGGAGATTACAAGCGAGCGCAAGAAATGCTTGATAAAGGGTTAATTTGTTTTAAAAAAGCTCAAGATCTTTTGGGGCAAGGTAGTATATACAGACTAAAGGGGGAAATATTTTATTATTCTGGAAATATGAAAAAAACACTTGAGATGAATGAGAAAGCCTTATTATTCTATAAAAAAGATGGTAACATGGGTGCTATGGGAGATGTATACGTAAAAGAAGGGGTAATCTATCAGTTTTTAGGCAATTATGTTAAAGCGGAGGAGTTCTACAATAAAGCATTATGCAATTTTGAAAAAAAGGGAAATCTTATGGGGCAGGCCAATGTTTATAGATGCAAGGGAAATATGTATACAGATTTAGCTGATTATCCGAAGGCTTTGTCATTTTATGAAAAAGCCTTGCCACTATTCGAAAGAGTCATGAATCCCAGAGGATCGGGGTATGTATATCTGGGAAAGGGAATAGTTTATTCGAGGACCGGTGATTTTTCACCAGCGCTGAAAATGTACGATAGCGCATTTATTTTTTTTGAGAAGGCAGGAGATTTTCTTGGTCAGGGTAATGTGTGGATATTCAGGGGGGAGGTTTATGAAATCCGGGGCGATTATCAAACCGCCCTGGCAATGTATGATAGGGCTTTTTTAAAATTTAAGAAAATTGAATCTCCGGAAGGGATAGGTCATGCTTCTCAAAAAAAAGGAAATGTTTATTTATATTTATCCAAATATAAACAAGCAACTGAAATGTACGACAAGGCACTGAAGTTCTATGAAGAGACAGGTGATCTAAAGGGAATGGGCAATGTTTTCATGAGAAAAGGGGAAATCTTTTCTTATACCGGCAACTATAAAAACGCGCTTGAAATGTATGAGAAGGCTAACTCACTATACATAAAAATAAAAGATCCCATCGGTCTAGGTAATGTACTTAGCTTTAAAGGCACAATTTACTTCAATATCGGTGATAATCAGAAAGCAGAGGAGTTGTATAAGAGGGCATTATCGCATTTTGAGGATATTAAGCATCCTATTGGCCGGGGTTATACTTTAAAGAGAATGGGGGATATTTATTATGATAAACGGGATAATCTAAAGGCATTGGAATTTTACATAAAAGCAAAAACCATTTTTGATAAAATCGGAGATCAGTTGAGTCAGGGAAATGTTTGTCGTGCAATGAGCGACATTTATTTTTATACCGGTGACAATGTTAGGGCAGAAAAGATGTCTAACCAGGCGATGTCCTTTTATAATCAGATAAATGATTTGCATGGACAAGGGAATGTATATTTGAGTAGAGGGGATGCGATTTTAAATAACGGAGATTACGGAATTGCCATTGAGATGTATGAAAAAGCGCTTGGACTGTATGAAAAAGTAGGAGACTCGAAGACAGCCGCTTTTGCGTTACTTGGCAAAGCTAAAGTTTTTAGACATCAGAAAAAAAATGATCGTGCCTTACGTCTCTATGAACAGGGCATTGGCAATTTTGAAAAGATACGTTTCCAGACATATATTTCTTATATGAAGCAATATTTTATGAAAGAAACTTACGATCATTACCAGGAAGCCGTACTTTTTATGTTAGAGAACAGTTATTATAGAAAAGGTTTCAAATATGCCGATTCCATGAAGGCTAGGGTTTTTCTAGATCGGATGGGGGAAGAACTGGTGCCGTTGGAGAAGGGGTTGAAGCCGGAATTGAGGGAACGGCGAGATGATTTGGTGGCGAGGTTGTCTGCGATTGGTAAGAGGATATATGAGTTTCCTGGGAAGGATGAGAATAAGTTGGAGGAGTTAAAGGAGCGGTATCGGGAGGTGGAGGGGGAGTTTGAGGAACTTTTGATTAAGATTCGGTTGGAGAATCCTTTGTATGCGGAGGTGAGGTATCCGCAGCCTGTGTCGGTGGGGGAGTTGCAGGGGGAGGTATTGAGAGAGGGGGAAATTCTGGTGCGGTATTTTGTGGCTCCGGAGAAGGTGTATGTGTTTTTGGTGTCGAGGGATGATTTTGAGGTGGTGCCTTTGGATGTTGGAGGAGAGGGACTCAGGGAGGTGGTTGAGAAGTATCTGGCGATATTAAAGGGGAATGATCATAGGGAGATGAGGCGTTATGGTGAAAGGTTTTACCGGAAGTTGTTCCGGCCGCTTGAGGAGAAACTAAAGGGGAAGGGGGAGATTGTTGTGGTCCCGGATGGGCCCCTGGCCATGATTCCCTTTGAATCCCTTGTGGTCGGCAGGAATGAGGCGGGACGTCCGGTCTATTTAATGGAAACGTACCGGATCAAGTATGTTCAGAGTGCTTCTATACTCTCTATTTTGCGGAAGCATTATCAACGGTATGGGGAGATCAGGGGTTTTATCGGGTTTGGAGACCCGGTGTATGATTATGAGAATTATAAGAAGGGGCTTCCTGAAAAAGGTAGTGATATTGTGTCTCCTAAGAGGGGGGATGAGATATGGGATGCCCTTCACAGCCGGTATGTGCGGGAGGGCGGTATAATGAGCCGGTTGGAAAAGAGCGGTCAAGAGGTGGCGGCCATTGCCCAACTGTTTCGGGATAGAGAGTTGATGGGGGTGGTAAAGCTGAGGGGAGGGGCCGATGAGAAGGAGGCCAAATCTGGGCAGATGAAGGATTTTGACTTTATCCATTTTGCCTGTCACGGCATCCTGGAGGATGAGTTTCAATGTCTGGCCCTATCTCAACTGCCGAAGGAGCAGTCGCCCGAAGACGGTTATTTTACCTTGAATGAGATTATGAACTGTGAGTACAATGCCAGGCTGGTGGTGCTCTCTGCCTGTCAGAGTGGTAAGGGAAAGATGGAACGGGCAGAGGGGGTGATTGGGCTGACCCGGGCCATGATGTATGCCGGGACACCCGCGGTGGTGGCCAGCCTGTGGGATGTGGATGACCAGGCCACCAGGCAGTTGATGGTCAGATTTTATAAATACATGCTGGAAGACAACCTGGACAAGGTCGAAGCCTTACGAAAAGCCAAACTGGATTTAATCAATAGCCAGAAATATTTTTTACCGGTGTATTGGAGTGGTTTTGTCATGTACGGCGAATAGGGATGTAGGGGACAGGGCTGGCTAATATTGACGTATTAATATACTTCTTCGTGGGGGCCTATATTAATCAATAGGGCTGTGTCTTTATCCACAAATTTGAAGACAATCCGGCAGTCGTATTCAACAACAATGGCTCTTAGATTTCTTAATTTTCCGGAAAGTTTATGGTTTCTCAACTCGGGAGAAAAAGGATCTTCGGTAAACCGTTTGAGTTTCTCTCTAATTTTGGTTTCCTTTTCAGGATACTTTTTTATGTATTTTTCTAACGATTTCTCAAAATTCCTATTCCAGGATAACTTGATCATTTAATGGAGTCGAATAGATCATCTGGGTTCCCGGTTTTTACTTTGCCGGATCGATAATCTTTCATCGCCTGTTTGTATTCTTTGTATATCAGGTCTCTCTTTTCATCGGTTAACCTTCTTTCCAGGATTCCAAGGATCATCTCTTTATCGTTTAATGAGAATCCAGACATTTCATCAAGAATTGTGTCTATGGCCACACTCATTTTATTGTTCCTTTTACATTTTAATATTAAGCCCAAATAACCAAAATGTCAACATTAGGAGTTCATTTTTTTGTCTGCTGCCGCTGTATTGGAGTGGTTTTGTGATGTACGGCGAGTAGGGATGTTGTAGGGGGCGCAGATCTGCGTCCCTTGCTTTGCCAGGGGGCAGGTCTGGCTAATTATGACAACTTGATCATTTAAGGTTCACTCGACCCCTCGGCCAATTCTGGTTCTTCGTACTCCACCCGGGCCAGGGTGAGGCCGCGGGGTGGGGCGGTCTGGCCGGCGGCGCGGCGGTCTTTGGCGGCGAATATGGCGGGGATATCTTTTACGGCGATTTTGCCCCGGCCCACATCGATGACGGTGCCCACCATGTTGCGCACCATGTAGCGCAGGAAACTCTTGCCGGTGACGGTAAAGGTGATCTCTTCGCCCCGCACCCGCATGGTGAAGGCGGTGATTTCCCGGCTGCGCTTCTTGTTGGGCTCGTCGGAGGTAAAGGAGCTGAAGTCCTTCTGGCCGATGAAGTGCCCGACCGCCCGGCGCATGGCCGACAGGTTGAGGGGATAGGGGATATGGGTATAGTACCTGCACTGGAAGGGGGAGAGCACTGGGCCTGAGAAGATGCGGTAGATATAGGTCTTGCCGACCGCGCCGTAGCGGGCGTTGAAGGATTTATCCATCAACTCACAGTGGGCGATGCGGATGTCTTCGGGCAGCAGGGAGTTCAGGGCCCGCCGCAGGGATTGGGGCTCGATCTTAATGGCCAGGTGAAAGTTGGCGGTGAGGCCGCTGGAGTGGACCCCGGCGTCGGTGCGGCTGCTGCCGGTGACCACCACCCGTTTTTTGGCGATCACCTTGAGGGCCCGGATCAGTTCCCCCTGGATGGTGAGGGTGTGGGGATTCTGGTACTGCCAGCCGCTGTAGCGGGTGCCGTCGAAGAGAACGATGACTTTATAGTTGTTTTTGATCAAACCGGTTGTTTAGAATTGCGGGCAAAATAGCGGTTGATGTGCCGGATGACCTCTTCGGGGGAGGATAAGGGGATGACCCCTTTAATATTCCAGGTATTCAGACCGAAGGCCCTCTTGTTGTAGATCTGGGAATAGGCGATCTCGGACAGGGTGCCGTAACTGCCGTCGATGGCCACCAGCACATCGGAGTTGAGCACCACCAGGGCGTTTCGCATATAGCCGAGGCCGGTGGGAATGGCGATATCCACATAGGGGTTGGCTTCGGCGCTCGATTTACCCGGCAGGATGGCAATCACCAGGCCGCCGGCGGATTTGGCGCCTTTAGCCGAGGCCTCCATGACGCCCTTCATGCCGCCGTTAACCAGGATGTAACCATTTTCGGCAATGAGGCGGCCCATCTTCTCGGCATTCTGGGCGGAGACCATATCCGGCATGTTGCCGCCGATGATGCCTACCCGCGGTCTTTTGAAGTCTTCTGCCTTGACTGTCATTCAGTTAACGCGTTTAACCCGCCTTCTTGACTCGCCCGGAACGGATGCACTCGGTACAGACCCGCATCCTCTGCTTCTTCCCATCCACTACGACTTTGATTTTCTGTAAATTGGGCAACCAGCGGCGGTTGGTCAATTTATGGGAGTGACTGACATTGTGACCGGTCGTCGGCCTTTTTCCACATATATCACATACTTTGGACACTTTGATTCCTCCTCTTCAAAATAAATCCTATTGTACTAAATTTTCGCCCCAAAATCAATCGTAGTTATTGTTTGATTTTGGGCAGGATGTCTTTGAGCATGTCTTTGTGTACCGTGAAGGTGAGCATCTTGAGTTTGATGAAGTCTTCCCGGAAGAAGAGGTAGCCCTCATTTTCCGGTTTACCTTTGCGGGCGGAGCGGCTGGAATCCTTGATCAGGAACCACTCCTTGCCCTTGTATCTTTTGTGGCCCACCAGGTGGATGCCGTGGTCGTCGGCGGTGGTTTCATTGTGAATCCGGTATTCCCGGGAATCCTGGTTGATGTAAGACTGGGGAATATCGTAGGAGGGGATAAAGGCAATATCGTTTTCGCCGTCTTTACCCGGTTCCGACACATCGCCGCCGATGATCAGGGTGTAACCCGAGGGAACGGCCTCTTTTACGATCTTGAACCAGGCTTCCAATGGTAGATTAATATACTCTTTGCTGTGCCACCAGTTGTCCGGGACCTTGAACTCCTGCAGGGTGTAGAAGGGGAAGTAGGTGGTGGACATGGTCGAGTAATAATCGTCCATGTCGAGGCCGGTTTCGTTCTGAAAAAATTCCAGCGGGGTCATGGTTTTGCCGTTGTAGGTAAAGGTGCCGGGCGGTTCCCCCAGGTGCTTATCCAGGATTAGCCTCACATGTTTAAGGTTTTCTTCCTCATCCCAGAGATTGTTCTCTTTGATGTATTTAAGATAACTTCTTAACTCTTTCATTAAGGGACTGTGGTTGTGTTTGTCGTAGGGCGGTTTGAGGCCGGTATAGGCCTCCAACGGTGCTATACCGTATTTCTTCCAGATGCGGGGCAGGGCATTGGATTCGCCGCCGCCGGCCACGTAAGAATCGCCCCGTTCTTTAATAAAACGCAGGCATTTCTCGATGAGCTCGAAATAGGGGGTCCACATCTCGGACAATTTGATCTTTTTGCCGGTCAGCCGATAGATTTCCGATTCGTAGAAGGAGGTGGCCGAATAACTCCAGCAAGTGCTGGTCATATACTGGGGTTGGGGGGGGAAGTGGAAATGCTGCCGGTAGAGTTCCTTAGATCCGGGCGGGTAGACGCCCTTGAGATCGGATTTGAGGACCCTTCTCTCTTTTTTTTGCGCTTTTTTCTTCTCTTTCTGCCTTTTCTTCATTTCTTCGCTGATTTTGTCTTTTTCTTCCTGGACGGCTTTGGCTTTGTCCCTGATCTCTTTGAGTACCTGGTCTTCTTTTCGCTTTTCGTAACGGACCTTGTTCTTTTGATCGGATGCTGCCTGAAGCATAAAACCAAAAACCAGCGGCAGGGAAACCAGGATTAATAATATTTTTTTCATCGGCTGCTCCTTATGAAGTTTATATTTGAATCAATCGTTATTATAACAGTTTTCAAAGTAGAGTGGCAAGGGAAAAATACACTTGACTTTTCCTGGATTTATGTTAATTAACTGTATTTATGAGAATGAGGAGAAGTATCTATGTCCTTGAAGCGTATTAAAAAAGATATCGGCGGTAATTTTGTGGGGCGGCAAAAAATCGTGAAGCAGGTCTACAAGAACCTGGACCGGGGTGAAGCGGGCACGGTCTTTACCGGGCCTCACGGTGCCGGTAAATCCACGTTACTGGCCCGGCTGGGGGCCATGCTGCAAGCTAAGGGATTCGATGTTATTGCCTTTGCCGGTGAAACCACGGCGGAATTAATTTTAAATTCCGTTGCCGCTAGAGCAGGGGAGCGTGGGGTCGAGGAGGCGGAGAGGGTATTTTTGGCCCCTATGGAGTTTGTGCAGAAACTCTACTGGCTGACGGAGAATTTTTTACTCAAAGAGAGAATTTTACTGCTGTTTGATGACTTTGAGGCAAACCAGGATGAAGAGGGTAAAATTCTAAATGCCAACCTGAGGGAGATGATGGACTTTTTAAAGGATTCCCTGAAGAACCACTCGTCCGCGGTTCTCATTGCCGGTCTGCAGGCGGTGCCGGGCTTTGCTTCCACGACGGTTGAGCCTTTTACCTTCGACGAGTTGTTTGAATTTTTGGTCAACACCGTGGCCTTGAACCGATTAGACAAAGGCTCCCTGCAAAGCCTTTTGCATGAATACGGCGGCAGCCCGCTGCTGGTCGAACTGCTGGATAAAATCGCCCTTCATGAGTTTGGGGAGCGCGACTTCACCTTAGATGAATTAAAGAAAACGGTGCCGACCGACCGGCGCCGCGATCCGGTGCCTTCGCTGTTAAACAAACTATTTGAATACGTGGACGAAGCCCGCCTGAACCTGCTCAAGATTATTTCGATCTACGACTTCCCGGTCTCCCGGGATATGCTGAAGGCCCACGGTGTGGAAGTCGATCCCCTGGACCTGGAGAAGTTGGTGAAGCTCTCGCTGCTGGAATACGACAGCATCCGGGCGCTCTACCATGTCCATACCCTGGTCAACCGGTTTGTGCTCGAAGGAGCGGCGGCGGAGGAAAAGAGGGAACTGCACCGGCAGGCCGCCGGTTTTCTGGCCGGCACTTTAAAGGGAGAGCAGAAGATATCGCTGGACTATGAGATGGAGTCGCTGCGCCACTACCGGTTGGCCGCTGAATGGGAACGAGTGGTGGAGAAGTCTATCCAACTGGAGAGGGAACTGTCGGGCAGCGGTTATCCCCAGATGGCCTTTGATGTGCTGACCGCCATCGGAAGTAAGGATATGGGGGATGAGAGCCGGGGGATTGTCCATCAGCGGCTGGGTTTTCTGAATGCCCTCTTCGGTAATTTTGAACCGGCGGTAAAGGAGAGTGAACAGGCACTGGAGGTGCACCGGAAGCTGGCTAATGAAGAGCAAGCTGCCGTGGATCTCCAGCAGTTGGGATCTATTTACCTCCGCGAAAAGTTGTACGACCGGGCCTTAAAATTTTTCAGGGAATCGCTGGAAGTGGCTCAAAAAATCGGGGATGATAAAATCAGCGCGGTTAACCTCCAGCAGATGGGGGATATTCATACCGAGAAAAAAGAGCCCGACGAGGCCATTCAACACTATAAACAAGCCTTGGAAATCTATGGCCGCCTGCGGGAAATCATGGGGGCCAGCCGCTGCGCCAGTCAATTGGCCCGGATCTATTTTGACAAAGGAGATTATACCGAATCCCTCAAGTATCACCTCAGCACCTATGCGGTCTATACCCGGCTGGGGCTGCCCCAGGTCCGGTCGGTGCGTAAGGATATCATGGAAATCCGTGAAAAGATGGGGGTAGAATCGTTCAACGGGGTGCTGCAGCCATTTGGGATTCCCCCGGATACCTTTGACCCGGCTAAAGAGGAGCAGCACAAGTCCATGGACTTTTTGCAGCGGGCGACCCTGGAGGCAACGGCAGCCAAAACAATGCCGAAAGAGCAGCGCCAGGATGCCCTGATCTACCTGGGACAAATCCTGGACAGTGCACCCAAAGAGGGCAATCCCCAGGTGCAAGGGGTGAAGGCCTATTTCCAGATGCTGCTGGCCTATGTAAAAGACGAAGACATCGAACCCTACAAACCCCAGGTCCCCACCCCACTACTAACCCTATTCGAAAAAATGAAAAAATAGTCTAAAATTTCCCCCAAAATTTTTGCCTGACCCCAGGCTGTCTCTTCCGGGTGAATGGATTCAATCCTCCGTGAAAACCGAAAACTGGGCCGGGGCTTTACTTTTTTATGCAAAATATAAAGAATGAGACGAGTAAGATTGACATATGAAGGCCCTGCTCTATGACAATACTGAAATACTTCATTTCTGTCACAATATCGGGGTATTGGGGGCAGCGATGGGGTATTTATGGCAGTGGCGAGGTTTAAACTTGAAACGCTGCGGGAATTCTGGCAAAGTACCGGAGGGGGTTAGACCAGTTTTTCATGTTGAGATTTCTATTGACTTTTTTTAGTATTTTCTCTAAGATATTCCATTATGGAAAATTACTGTTGCGCTTAAAGGATGGGTGATGACAGGTGAAAAAAAAAGTTGAGGAATTCAAAAATTATGTCTCCTTTCTAAAAGAAATTAAAAACCGAATTCGAAGCTCTCAGGTTAAGGCTAATTTCGCTGTAAACCGGGAATTGATACTTTTATACTGGAATGTTGGGAGAATGGTGTATAAAATTCAAAAATCTGCCGGATGGGGCAAAGGAATCATTCCCAGGCTTGCAAAGGATATAAAAAATGAATTTCCTGAAATTAAAGGATTTTCCGAGCGAAATATCGGACGGATGAAAACATTTTACCAGGAATATACATTTTTGCATGAAGCTGTCGCCAAAAATTCCACTGAAGATAATACTGGATCAAATTTGCCACGACCTGTGGCAAAATTAGACAAAATATTAAAGATTGTAACTGAGCTACCCTGGGGGCATAACTTCATCCTCATAGAAAAAATAAAAGACCGTCAAAAACGTTTGTGGTATATGGAACAGAGCCTTAAAAACGGCTGGAGTAGAAATATTCTGGACATCCATATCAAAAGCGGTTTATATGAAAGAAAAGGAAAAGCAATAACCAACTTTGACTATACACTTCCTCCGATACAATCCGATCTGGCTCAACAGACATTGAAGGACCCCTATATATTTGATTTCCTAACCCTTGATGCTGACTTCCGTGAAAGAGAACTGGAAGTTGAATTGGTAAAACACCTTGAGAAGTTTTTAATAGAGCTGGGAGTCGGTTTTGCATTTGTTGGCAGGCAATACCACATTCAAGTCGGCGACTCGGACTTTTATATTGACTTACTATTCTATCATTTAAAATTGAGATGTTACATTGTTATAGAACTAAAAAAAGGTCCGTTCAAAGCTGAATATGCAGGCAAATTAAATCTTTATTTGAATGCAGCAGACGATCAACTGCGTCTGAATGATGAAAATCCAACTATCGGGTTGATTCTTTGCCAGGATAAAAACAAAATTGTAGCAGAATATGCACTTCGGGGACTTGATAAAGCTATAGGTGTCTCTGAATACCAGTTGACCCAAACATTACCGGAGGAACTAAAGAGCAGTCTGCCAACTATTGAAGAAATTGAACGTGAGTTCGGTTAAAAGTTTGAAAGTCGCCTGAGAATTCTAATTTTTAAGAAAAACGAACAATGAACAAGGGCGGGGGATATAAATATATATTTGGGCATGGCCGGGGTATTTGGGGCAGCGATGGGGTATTTATGGCGGTGCCCAGGTGTTTTGGCAATGGGGCGTAAAGTCGTCTGTCCCGAATGCCACTAAGTTAAGGTTAGCTTATGGTGGCATATATATTTCTAAAGCATTGTCAGGAGAGCATTGGGATTAATTTTATTTTTATAAAAATGATGTAAAAACGCTGGACTCCAAAATCACTTTATGCTAAAATCTCAAACATGGAGCAAGAACTTGAGCTTATTTTGCAGGGACGCAGGATGACTGCGTCTGATATTGAAATGGTCAAAACGCTTATCTTCTCTAATCCTTCGTGGAATCGAACCCGAATATCTAAAGAACTTTGTATGCGATGGCATTGGCGCAGGGCAAACGGACAATTAAAAGATATTGCCTGCCGAAGCCTTTTACGCAAATTGGAGCATTTAGGATATGTTCAGTTACCCACAGGGATGCAAAAAAACGATAGCCCGGCGCGCAGAAAGAATGTTCAGCCAATGCTTCACAGCAAAACGCCGATTCAAGCTTGCCTTCAAAGCATCTCTCCAATAGAAATTCAATTAGTAGAAAATGGTTACGGGCTAAATCTGTTCAAATATTTTATATCCGCCTACCATTATCTTGGTTGGAGTGGTACGGTGGGCGAAAACATGAAATACTTGTTTTTTGATGTCCATAATCGGCCGATCGGTTGTTTGATGTTGGGAGCCGCCGCCTGGAAGGTTCAGGCGCGTGATAATTATATAGGTTGGGATGCAGATCAGAGAGTGCGTAATCTTTGTTATGTGGTGAATAATAATCGGTTTCTTATTCTTCCCTGGGTTTCGGTAAAATGTCTGGCCAGCCATATTCTGAGCCAGGTATGTCGTCGTGTTAATTCAGATTGGCAACAAAAATATAATCACCCCGTCTACCTTGTAGAAACTTTTGTACAACAGGATCGTTTTAAGGGAACCTGCTACAAGGCGGCCAACTGGCAATACGTGGGCGAGACAAAGGGTCGTGGAAAACTGGATGTGCATAATCGTTGTCTTTTACCGCTCAAGGATATCTGGTTATACCCGCTTGAGCGGTCATTTAGAGAGAAGCTCAGAAGCGGTGGTTAATGTCAGATGAGAGGATTTGTTGTTATCTGAAAATATGAGGAGGTAAATAATCTAAGGCATAATCATTAGTTTTGTGTCTTCTGTCACTCCTTGCATATTGTTTGCTTGCTCCAGGCATGGTTGAATAATCGTGGGAATTGAATTGAGACGATTATTAATTGACCAATTTTAATATTCAGGAGGTCAAGACAAGATGAGCAATTATTTATCGAACTTTGTGAAGCGTTTAGCCGATTCATCTCTGTGTGAATTAGTAGAGCTATTTGGCAATCAGGTATGCTGGCCGGCATTAGATTCTTGCCATCATTACCGGAATCGAGTATTTAACCAGTGCCAGACATTCTGGATTTTTGTTGGCCAGGTGTTGAGCTATAGTCAAAGTTGTTGTGAAGCGCTGCGCAAAGCCCAGGCCTGGCTCTGGCATAAGAAAAAAAAAGATCTCACCCAACACATCGGCCTATTGTCAGGCACGAACCCGACTTAACCACAAGCATCTGGATCGAGTAAATCATGATCTGGTTTCAAACCAGCAGAGCCAGATAGCAGCCAAACATTTATGGTATGGAAGGGATGTGAAAGTAGTAGATGGATCGTCCATTTCAATGCCCGATACACAGGCCAACCAGGATGTTTACCCACAGCCCAGCGGTCAAAAGCAAGGATGCGGCTTTCCGGTTATGAGGATTGTAGCGATGTTTTCTCTGGTAACAGGATTAATGTTGTCTTATCGTAAAAGTCATCTTGGTGTGCACGAACGAATCTTGTGGCATCAAATGTGGGATGATTACCGGGCCGGTGACGTGGCACTGGGCGATCGTGGATTTTGCTCTTTAGCCGATTACTGGATGCTATTACAAAGGGGCGTAGACTGTGTGATGCGCCTTCACCAGATGCGCAAAGAAAAGAGAGTAATCCAGAGATTTAACTCTAATGATTACCTGGTTCAATGGCAGAAGAGTAGACAGGCGCCCAAATGGTTGATTCAAGAGCAATGGAAACATGTGCCAGATTCCATGACGGTACGCCAGGTCAAAGTCAATGTCAATATCGCTGGTTTTCGCACTCGCACTATCATTCTGGCCACCACATTATTGGATAATAAAAAGTATCCGCCTCGGGCCCTGGCTGACCTTTATCGACGACGATGGATGGCCGAACTCTTCCTCAAGGATATCAAAATCACCATGCGCATGGATGTAGTGCACGGCAAAACTCCTGAAATGGTTCATAAAGAACTCACCATCTTTATTATCGCATATTGTAATCTACAAGATTAAAACCTATTAAATTTGTGGTGGGAGTTAGAAAT
>CBFDCR010000016.1:0-81037 GCA_965603365.1 uncultured bacterium | reverse complement strand
AACAACAAGAAAGTTCAACCCTTCAATTTGAAACCTCAACATTTCATATTGCAATATGAATCATTCATATTCGAAATTCAACATTTCATATTGAGAATTGAACCATTCATATTCAAACCTCAACATTTCATATTGAAACCTGAACAATTCAGGTCGCGAGCTCAAAGTTTCAGCTCACGAGCTCAATTGTTGAGGTCGCAAGCTCAATCATTGAGCTCACGAGCTCAAACTTTCAGCTCACCAGGTGAATGATTGAGCTCACGGTCTCAAAGTTTGAGGTCGAGATGTAATCTCATGAAATACTGCTTCGGGAATAATCACTGTGCCGAAGAACTCCTGGAGGATGTGAATTTTATTAATTTTGGAAAGGGCAATCAGGGGCGTCGAATCGGAAACAACCTTAAGGCTCACGATAAAACTTTATCCAGTGTTTCCAGGTCTTCGGCGGCATCCTCGGCCGAATAGTCTAAAGCCACTCCCCTGGCGTTCAGTAGTTGAATCATCTCCCATTTGTTGGATAAGCCCGCCAGTTCTCTGGCCTTACCCAGGGAGAGTTTGTCTTCCCGGTAGAGTTCCACGGCCAGGGTCTGGCGGATATATTCCTCCAGCTTATTTTTGCCGACATCGATGGTGTGGACCAGAAAGTCCGGTATGGACAGTGTTAACTCCACTTGATTCATTACCTACCTCACTTCTGTTTTAATATATAACCTCTTTTTAGGATTTTGTCAATGTTTTTTTAATGGAGATATTGAAGAACAAAAAAAAGAGATTGACGAACTGGCGGTACCGGAATAAACATGAGTTCAGGTTCAGGTTCAAGTTCAAGGGAGCTAAGAGGCTAAGAGCAGTTAAGAGCGGTACGGTATTTTTATTGGAGCCTGAAATGTTGCCTCTTGCCTTACTGCCTGATGTTTTTTTTACATCATTCCATCATTCCAATATTCCACCATTCCACCATTCCTGCCTTTAAATCCCCTGCCTGATGCCTTTTTTAACCTGAACCTGAACTTGAACCACTGGCTGGGCGGTTGACAATTTCGTTAAATCGTCCTATTATTAGTATCGCCATGGACAAGATCGAGAATGCGCATGACGGCTTCTTTAAAAGGGTATTTGCCAATGAGGAGAATATCCGCTCTTTTGTCAAGATCGCCCTGCCGGAAAAGATCCTCAACCTCCTGGATCTATCCCGCATCGAACTGGATACCACCGGGTATACCAGCGATGAACTCAAAGGTTATCACTCCGATATTGTCGCCAAAACCGTGATGCGCTCTACTGCGGAGGGGGAGGTGGCGGCGGATATTTACTTCCTGTTTGAACATAAGTCCTATGAAGATAAAAAGGTATTTATCCAGATACTAAAATACATGTATCACACCTGGCAGAAGGACAGCGATGAGGGCAAGCCGCTGCGGGTGGTGATTCCCGTTGTGTTTTATCACGGTAAGAAAAAATGGAGCCTTTCCCGGTCGTTTCACGACCAGTTTGCCGTGGATGAAGAGGTCAAGACATTTTTATTAAATTACCGATATATATTGTTTGACACCAATTGCTGGGATTTTAGTGCGCCCGGCAATGAGGCGTTGGGAGATAATGTGTTTTTGTTGACCGGACTGCTGCTGTTTAAGAGTGCATTTCACGAAGATGTGGAGACCATGAAGAGGGTGTTTGATTTCTGGCATCAGAGTGGATTGAGCCGGGACAGGGAGCGGTTGTTGTTTATGCTGACGTACATTGCGTCCACTCAAGACATATCTCCCGAAAAATTGGAAAAGATGTTAGAGAAGAGTCACATTAATGGAGGTGATATTATGCCGACATTAGCACAAAGATGGGTAGAACAAGGCGTGGAAAAGGGTGCAAAAGAGAGAAATATCGAGATTGCTAAAGAGTTGATAAAGAGAGGTATTGATTTAAATATTATTGCCGAATCCACCGGTTTACCCAGAGAAGAGATTGACGAACTGGCCGTACAGGAATAAACAGACGGTATTTCTGAAACTGTGCTCGGTGCATGACAATATTACAGCACACTCACATACATATCCTTCTTTTCACTACTGTTCATTCGGTTGAGCGAAAAAGCGGGTGAACTCGTTTGCCAATATCGATCCAGCGGGGATAAAGATAGGAAAATTAAAGATTTTTTCATTTTTTTTCATCAATGCTTGAAACTCTTTTTCTGGTATGATAGCCTATTATCTCGATAACGGAGAGTTGAAGATGAGTAGATGTTGAAAGTTCCGGTTGAAGCGGGAGTTGAAAGATAAGAATTGATTAAATGGAGACGGACAAAGCGAATCAACAATGGCAGAAAAGGGCGGCAGCTTACTTTTCGAGAGGGAGCGAGGTTTTGGCTGCTCTCCTTACTCTTATCGATTAAGTTTTTGCCATGTACGAGCTAACGTCATTTAAACAAACTGCCAGAAAGGTAAATAAATGTGTCCGGCCTGGCCACTTGTTTACATGTTTACATACTTCGTCCCCAATTCGTTCAGCGTTCAGTATTAAATTATGAATATATGTAAATTACTGCATTTTGCCCATTATTTTCTTAGAATATCTGATTTTAAAAAAAATATAAAATCTAAGAAATATAGTAGGTGTAGTATTGTAATGGTTATGGAGAAAGACTAAATCATGAAATTATACATCTATTATTTTATTCCTATTTTGCCAATAATTGTAAGGATCATTGTATTAATTAAATTCAGAAGTCAATGGAAAAAAAGATTGCCAAATGAAGCTCAAGATCGCAATGCCCATCGAACTCACATTATGACATTAGCCGGATTCACATTTTCAGCACTTTTAGCAGTAGCATTACTTGAAAAAACTATAATCCCAAATTTACAGTTCGCTCTTTATTACCTACTCATCAGTTTTTTATTTTTTGTCTCTGCTTACAATATTCAAGGATATAAGGAATATCTATGGCAGGATCAACTAGCAACTGCTTTAACGGAGTCGGCTACTTTAAGCCTAATATGTTCGGTCATAGCAATTTTAATTTTGAAAAAAGATACAATTCCTTATATCTTCTTTATAATTGTACTTGCTGCCTTTATTTGGCTTTCTGATCATTGTTTAAGGGTATTCTTTTTATGCAAACAATTGAGCAAGGAGAAAAAAGATGGCAAATAAACAAAACCACGACCAGCAGTATGGAAAGAAGGAATTGGATTATATTTTATGTCCTAAACATAGGATGCGATATTTGAAAGGTACTGAATGTCCTCAATGTAAAGCCGAAAGAGAGAAACAAAATGATGCATAACAAATCGATGGAGACGGAACGGGGAAGAATGCCACTATAAACTAAGAATTTTTCTTCTCCGCTCTTCTCCCTAATACTGCTGGTATGTCCTCTATTTCTGATAAAAGTGAGTCCGAAAACGGGGAAGTCAGTAAAAAGAGGAAAGAGGGGGTGGTGCGCAGGGAAAGAGGGGGCGGTGCGACAGAACGTTAAACTTTGGGGTGTAATACTTCTGTGAAGAGAGCACGAATAACCTACCCAGGTGCATTTCACCACGTCATGAACCGTGGCTATGAGGGCAAAACAATTTTCGCGGGTAAAAAGTATAAAAATCAGTTCCTGGAATACCTGGAAGATTCATCCCAAAAAATGAAAATCCGGCTATTGGCCTACTGTGTCATGGAAAATCACTATCATCTTGTACTTGAGAACGCAAGTGGAAGGATGTCAGAGTTCTCCTTTTCTTCGTTTCAATTAGAAATTTTTGAAGAGGATATTTTTGATTTTGGAGATTACTTTTTTAAGATCTCTTTCTGCATCTCCGGTCAGATCGGAATCAGAAACCTGACCATCTGTATCGTGAAAATGGTGGGGATAGGATTTTATATCCGGATAGTGGGGCTCGTTATCCCACCGCATCATTGTGTCTGTGGAAAATAACTGATAAGAATAGATGAATTCCCGGGATGTTTTTATATATTTAATTTCAAGATTGTATTTTGAAGGGATGAGTTGACATTTAATTTTATAGACTCCCCTCTTTGAAACTTCGTCTATATGAATTTTTTTTATGTTGGCAACAAGGGGATTGTTCTGTAAAAAACCAACAATATCAGAGAATCTAAACGGCCTGGTCATATAAAGATATTCTGTAGGCTTCCTCCCAGCCCTTTTGCATTTCAATGGCCGCCTTCCATTCAAACCAGTCATCTTCCAGGTCTGGAGTGGCCGTGTTTTTTAGATCTACTGAAAATTGGTCGAAATTCTTCTGGTACTTGTCCTGATAATCGGTAATAATGTGAGCATATTCGTCTCTTTTCTTTAAGATGAAATCGATAATGATATCCTTGAGGGCGGAGGATTCGTCTTTGTATACGCCAGCCTGTACCAATGGCTTAACTAAATCGCCGATGAATTTTCGTGCATTCATGTTGTCCTCATACTATATTAATATATTGAATAGGACTAATTGTCAACCCATTGTGATTCATGGGCAAGGGTTGCGTCATTTTCTTTATCTTCTCGGCCAGGGCCAAAAATGGGCTTCAATCCTGAAACGCGGCGATATTTGGGGCATGAGCGTTTGAATTTTTCCATTGGTTGAAATTTTGGTATAATGGGGGATGAGTGTGTTGTTGGTTAGGCCGAAAGCGAAGTGGGTCAGGGTGTTGTACCTGGTGGGGGTGGGGGTGGTGTTGTTTGTGCTGTTTGACCGGGGGGTGTTTTTCTTGCTGCGGGAGACGGCTTTTGGGTTTTATCGGAGCAGCCAGCCTAAAAAGGATTGGTACGGCCAGTCCAGTTGGTTTAAAAAGAACTATTTCAACACCTTGATAGTGGGGACTTCCCGCACCAAGGAGGGCATTCATCCCCTCTACCTCTATGAGCAACTGGGCCTGCGGGCCTACAACGCCGCCAGCCCGGGGCGCTACGCCCGGTTCAACTACCTGTTTTACCGGGAGTTTAAACGGCAGAACGGTAAACCCAAAATCGTCATCTACGGTATCGATTACTTCCTCTTTTCCAAGACCTCCAGCCCGGGACAACTGCAGCAGTTGAGGGGCGAGGGAAAAGCCGCGGTGAAGAGAATCGATCACCGGCAGGCGGCCAACAAAGGCTCCCCCCTTTTCAACAGGGTATCGCTGTTGTTTCGCACCAAGCCGCATCTGGACCAATATTTTGCCGACACCGTCGATTACCTGTCGATGGCCCTGGAAAACAGGCAAAACAGGGATATATTACCGGCCGGGATCTCCACCTATATCGGGTTGTACGGTACCGTCAAAGACCAAGACAACCAACCGTCCCCAAACCGGGAAAGGCCGCCTATAAGCCCTTTCCCGGTAAAGAGGGGGATTATTTTAACCGGCTGCTGGAGGAGTTGCACAAAGACCGGGTACGGGTATTCCTGGTGGTGCTGCCCGATTTTTACCCGGTCTACGAGACCAACTTCGAACACGATAAGTTCCACCAGGATATCCGCAAAATGGCCCGGCGCTACACCAATGTGGTCTATGTCAATTATAACGCCCCGGACCAATTTGACCTGTACAATCCCGCCTATTTTGCCGACGGCGAATATGGGAACCGGATCTCCCACCTGTCGGTCTACGGCTCTAAAATCCTAAGCCTGAAATTGTGCCGGGCGATTCAAAGATATTTTGACCGGCGGCAGGAGAGCTGGTTTTAGCCGGCTCCGGCTTATGGCTTGGCCGCCTTGTAGATGAAATTGGAGGCGCTTTCGAACCGACCGGACCCGGGCAGGAATTTCTCAATGGTATACCCCTTTTGTTCCAGCCAGGTGCGGATCTCCTGGGGGGTAAAATAAAAACGAATGGGCACAAAGTACCAGTCCAGGATCAGTTCTTCCAGTTTTTCTCCCTTGCGGGCTTTCTGCCTGAAAATTTCCCTGATTTTGACCACCGGCCAGAGAAAAAAGGCCATGATCCTGGACAGGAAAACCCACCAGGATTTAGGGGTTTTTACCAGGGTTTTGCGGATGAGTTCGTGAATCCAGGTTAAGCCGGTCTTTTTATACAGGGCCAGCAGCAGGGCGCCTTTTTTCTTCAGCACCCGGTCGATCTCAGCCAGCGCCTTCATGGGATCTTCGCTGTGATGCGCACTGCCCCAGGCCCAGACAATGTCGAAACGACCATCTTCATAGGGGAGATTGAGCATGTCCCCCTCCACGAATTCGATGTTCTGCAGCCCCATTTTTTCCTTGATCCGGCGGCCGGTTTCCAGGCTGCCGGGGGATATATCCAGGCCCGTCACCTTACCGGCCTCCATAGAGGCAAATATATTGGCAAAGATCCCGGTACCGCAGCCGCAGTCCAGGATTTCCCGGCCCTTGATCTCCTCTTTAGAGAAAAATAACTCCAGATGATCCTTGCTGGCCTCAAATTCCGGTATATACTCGGTCCACACCACGTCGTAAAATTTCTTCACGTTTTCCTTCTTCATTCGTCCTCCGGGAATCGGGAATAGTGAAGTATAGTAAAATCTCTCCTGCTTGTCAATTTTACCGCCTCAATTTGCGAACATCTTCTTTGCCTTAGTCCCCATCTTCTTTTTCCACTCTCTTTTCCTTGAATTTATGCTGCTATTGTGGTAATTAATAACTTTAAAAAGTGAACCTGCGTAAACCCATTTCCCGAAATCCCTGCTGAGATGGAGCACAGCGAGTGTGTAGACGGTTAAATTTTAAAAGAGGCTTTATATCTCTGGCCCTCATGGTTGTGGGATTCTCGTTTGTCTCCTGCCTAAAAGTGTACGGTAAGAACCAGGGGGTAAAATATTTCAGGAACTACGGCCCCAAAGAGTATGGTCTTCAACACCAGAATTGGTTTGTCCTGCAAGACAAACGGGGCTTCATCTATGTCGGCAACAACGGCGGTTTGCTGGAGTTCGACGGCGTTTCCTGGCGGACTATCCGCATACCCAATAGAACGGTGCGTTCCCTGGCAAAGGACGATACCGGGACCATCTATGTGGGGGGCAACAATGAAATTGGCTATCTGGCCCCGGATGAAAACGGCTCATTGGCATATCTCTCTTTGGGTGGGCAATTGGGGGGAAAGCAAAAAAAATTCTCCGATATCTGGAAAACCCATGCCACCGGAGAGGGCGTATATTTCCAATCCAATGAACTGATATTCCGATATAACCCGGGTTCCGGACAAATCAATGATATACTCGCTCCCGGTGTTCCGGGCGGCAGCTTTTTCTTTTCTTTCCGGTGTAGGCAGAAACTATTCGTCCGCCAGAAAGAATACGGGCTCACCCAGGTGGCGGCTGGGGCGGTAAGAAGAATTCCCGGGGGAGAAACATTTACCGATAAATCGATATATATGATGGTGCCGTACGGCGAAGATGGTGAGAAGATATTGATCGGCACCGGGACCTATGGATTTTATATTTACGACGGCCAGGCCGCCGTGCCGTTCCCCACAGAGGCCGATGAATATATAGAGGCAAAGCAATTGTATCACGGCATACGTCTCTCCACCGGCGACTTTGCCTTAGCCACCCTGCGGGGCGGTCTGCTCATCATCGACACCGAAGGCAGGTTAAAGCAGGTTTTTAACAAAAGCTCCGGCCTGCTGGATGAGAATGTCAAGCATGTTATGGAAGATTCTCAGGGAAACTTATGGTTGGCCTTAAGTAACGGGGTAACGAAAATCGAATATAATTCTCCTCTTTCTATCTACGACAATAATTCGGGACTACCCGGCCTGGTTCGGGCGGTTGTCCGTTACCGGGATGATTTAATTGGGGGGACCAACTACGGTGTGTATATTCTCGGACCTGATGATAAATTTCAGTTGGTTCCCGGCATGTCCAAAAACTGCTGGTTCTTGCTGTGCACCGGCGAATCTCTTCTGGCTGCCACCAGCGACGGTGTGTTTCGAATCGATAAGAGCAGCGCCAGCCGCAAGATTATCCCTAACAATTCCTATTTTTTATTGCCTTCTTCAAAAGAGCCGGATCGGGTATGGGTGGGAACACGTGAAGGATTGGTTTCTATTTACTTCAACAGCGAAGACGACCGGTGGCAAAAAGAACAGGAGATCAAAAGTATAAACCAGGAAATCAGAACCATCGTGGAGGACGATAAAGGGAAACTGTGGCTGGGCACTATGTCCAGGGGCGTTCTGAGAGTCGATTTCCCGGACGCTGGTACTATTTCCCGGACAACTGTCAAACGGTATCACACCTCACATCGACTGCCGGCTGGAGAAGTCAGTGTTTTTAAGGCCGCGACTCATGTCATGTTTGCCAGCGAAGAGGGGGTATTTCGTTTTGATGAAGCCGATGACTGTTTTGTCCCGGATTTTAGCCTGGGTGAAGAATTTGCAGACGGTTCCAGGGGTATTTTTCGCATCGTGGAAGATGTTCACCGGGATATCTGGTTTCATTCAAGGAACAGGAACTTCCGGGCTGTTCGCCAGGCGGACGGTTCCTTTATCATCGATTCAATACCCTTTTTGCGCATTCCCTTAGCCCAGGTGAACACCATATATCCTGACCCCGTCGCAGACGACATCGTCTGGCTCGGCAGCGATGACGGCCTGATCCGTTTCGACAAAACGGTAAAAAAGAACTATAATCTGGATTTTTCGACCTTCATTCGACAGGTTACCGTCAATGGAATATTGATATTCAAAGGTTACCCGGGAGGCATAAATAGAGGTACGGCATTGAAACAAACTTTTGCCACTATCGATTACCAGGACCGGAACCTCCGCTTTGTGTATGCCGCCCCCTTTTTTGAAGCCGAGGCCATGAACCGTTACCAGTGCCGTCTGGAGGGGTATGAGAAAAATTGGTCCCCCTGGGCTCCGGAAACGATGAAAGATTACACCAATCTCGATTCCGGGATGTATACGTTCCGGGTACGGGCCCGGAATGTTTACAAACATGTCGGCCGCGAAGCGGTGTTCCGATTTAGGGTCTTACCCCCCTGGTACAAAACCTGGTGGGCTTTCTTGTTGTATGCCCTGGCTATTTTTTCCCTGGTTTTCCTGATCGTTCGCTGGCGTTCCGGTAAGCTGGAGCGGGAAAAACAAAGACTCGAACGAATCGTCAGGCAACGCACAAAGGAGATTAACCACAAGAATGAGCAATTAAAACGTCAAACCCTCCAACTAAAGGAGCAATCCAAAAAACTAAAAGAGATGGACCAGGTAAAATCCCGTTTTTTTGCCAACATCTCCCATGAATTCCGTACTCCCCTGACCTTGATTATGGCCCCCCTGGAACAGTTGCTTTCCGGTCGCCGGGGGAGAAAGGAGAAAGAGAAACTGGGATTAATACTGCAAAATGCACAGCGGTTACTCACCCTGATTAACCAGTTGCTGGATCTTTCCAGGCTTGACAGCGGCAAGATGAAGCTGCGGGCCGTCTGTCAAAATATTGTACCCTTCTTAAAAGGCCTGCTGGCCTCTTTTGAATTACTGGCCGCCCAGAATAAACTGAGTTCGGAATTTATCGTTGAGGAGCAAGATATCACCCTTTACTTTGATGTCGAAAAGATGGAGAAGTTGATCTGCAACCTCCTTTTAAACGCCATTAAATTTACCCCTCCGGGGGGGAAGATTACCGTGGCCGTGCGTAGGGTCCGGTCCCAGGCAGAAGATTTCCCCACCGGTTTCCTGGAAATATCGGTCCAGGATACCGGGATCGGTATTCCCAAAGAGCAGTTGGCCCATATATTCGATCGTTTTTACCAGGCCAGTGGTCTCAGGGAGCAGGGTTATAAAGGCACCGGTATCGGGCTGGCTTTAGTAAAGGAACTTATCGCTTTGCACTGCGGGAAAATCGATGTTCACAGCCATGAAGGTAAAGGAACAGAATTTATTCTCCGGCTGCCTCTGGGGGCAGAACATTTGAAGCCCGGCGAGATCGTCGAGGATCTGAAAGAGGCCGCCGTTCCTGCCGTGTCATGCAAAGTATCGGCGTTTCAAGAGCTTGAAAAAGGTGAAGAGAGAGACGAAAAAGCAGACAAAGATGAGGAAAGAGGCGAAGAAATAGAAGCCGAATCCCAGGAAAAGACCCTCATCCTCATTGTTGAGGACAACCCGGATGTGCGAAAATATATCAAGGAGTCCCTCGTCCCCCTTTACCGGGTGGTAGAGGCGGCAGACGGCCGTCGGGGCATCCAGAAGGCCAAAGAGATGATTCCCGATCTCATCATCAGCGATATTATGATGCCTGAAGCCGACGGCTACGAATTGTGCCGGGTCTTAAAAAACGACATCCATACCAGCCATATCCCCATCATCCTGTTAACCGCCAAAGCCTCGGAGGCAAGTATTGTCCAGGGCCTGGAGGCCGGGGCCGACGACTATATTACCAAACCCTTCAATATAAAGATCCTGTCGATCCGGATCAAAAACCTGATCGACCTACGGCGTCAATTGCAGTTAAAAATCCAACGACGGAAGATGCTTCTGCCGGCCGAAATTGCCATATCATCCATGGATGAAGCCTTTTTAAAAGAACTTCAAGATACTATTGCAAAGAATCTATCGGACCCGGAATTTAACATCGACAAACTGTGCCAGAAACTCCTGATGGGCCGGACCAGCCTGTTTCGCAAGACACATGCTTTAACGGGCGAGACCCCAAATCAGTTTATTCAATCTTATCGGCTCGAACGGGCGGCCCAATTGCTGAAAGCCAATTTCGGCAATGTCACCGAGGTGGCCTTCGAGGTGGGTTTTTCCAGTACCGCTTACTTCACCAGGTGTTTTAAGGAAAAATTTCATCAATTGCCGTCTACCTTTCAGGCCTCCGGGTCTTCTTAAAAAACCAGCCCAATCATTTTGGTACGATTTTTATAACTTTTGGTACGATTTTTATATCATTCGCTTTATAACCATAGTAAAATACCAGCAGATCGTCGGCCAGGGTAAGGGGTTGGCGATCTGGCCCTTCAAGTTTAAAGTGAGGGGGAAATTTTAAAAGTGAGGAGGTACACAATGTTAAAAGAAAAACCAGAGAGAGAAGGTTGCCCCGGCAAGGCTATGGCGGTTAAGGAAAACGAAACGGACAATAGTAACAGTAGTCACAGTGATAATGGGACTGGTTAACGGGCTAACAGTCTAACAGTCTGACGGCCAGAGCCCCTCATGCCGGGGATTGTGTCGCCATGCGTCATCTAACCCGGGGAGGGGGCCTGTAAGTGTGTGAGGTGGAGATATAGAGATTATGGGGTGATGGGCTGGTCTTTTCCCCATCGCTCCATCAATCTCTCTCACTTTTTTTCTTTATTTCGCCTTTCTCGATATTCCGCTTTTCCACGCGGCTGTGCTATAATGGTTGCCCGATGCAGAACAAACTCAGATATTATCACCGGCTCTGGCAAATCTATCGACATTATAAGAAGGGAAAAACCGTCCATACCGCCCTGCCCGTCAGAATCTGGATAGAGCTTGAGTCCGACTGTAATTTGCAGTGCGTCATGTGCCCCAACAAAGATTTACCGAAATCGCAGCGGGGATTTATGGAATGGGAAGTGTTCAAAAAGGCGGTCGATGAGGCCGCAGAATTCATCTTCGACATGAGCCTGCACCACCGGGGCGAATCGCTGCTGCATCCCGAAGCGGTGCGGTTTATCGCCTATGCCGCCGGCAAAATCCAGCACACCAACCTGCACACCAACGGCACGCTTCTGTTTCCGCCCATTGTTAAGGGATTGGTGGAGTCTGGCCTGAAACGCATCTCCTTCTCCTTTGACGGCTTTGCCCGCCAGGATTACGAGAAGATTCGCCGGGGAGCCGATTTTCAACAGGTGGTGGACAATATCAAGAGCCTGCTTTTTTACCGTAAAGAGGCAGGCCGACATTTTCCCAGAGTGGCCATCGAGGTCATCGAGTTGAGCCGCTCCCAGGTGGAGCATCAAAACCGGTCTGAGTTCGTCAGGGAGTTCAAACAATTGGGTTTGGATGAACTGGTGGTCAAGAAGCCCCACAACTGGGCCGGTTACCTCAACACCCGTCATGTTAGGAAGAAATATGCCCCCTGCACCTTTTTGTGGAATGCCCTGCTGGTGCTCTACAACGGCGATGTCGTGCCCTGCGCCCAGGATTTCTTTGCCCGGCAGGTGGTCGGCAGTGTCAGGGAACAGTCGCTTCAGGAAATCTGGAACGACGAGCCCATCCGTCAACTGCGCCGGGGCTTAATCGATCGCAAGTATCAAGATTTTCCCGCCTGTAAAGAGTGTGATCGCCTGTGGCGGGACACATTCCTGGGCATCCCCAAAGAGTACCTCAAGCAGATGATCCTCCACAAAATGCCCTGAACCACTCTACGGAAAATATACTTTTCTCTTTATGATAACGTTTTTCTATCTCCTTTATTTTGAGTTATAGGAAATGTTATTTCCTCAATTCCGATTGCCATAAAAATATTTTTATGAAACCTATTGAAATAGGAAATAATATTTCCTATAATATAGAAATGAAGAAAAATAATTTTAGAGAACAGACAAATAGCAGATTTAAACTAACACAAGGCTTATTTGATTGGCTCAGCAACTACCCGGAATACAAAGATCAAATTAAAATTATTCGCAAAGCCCTGGGCCTGACACAAGAACAACTGGCAAGAAAGATAGATCATACACCCCGATCCATCCGGACCATCGAGAATGGTGAAGCTCTGCCCAAAATTACGACATTGCAGAAAATTGCCGACGCCCTTAATGCAGAGTTGATCATCTCATTGATACCGGAAAAGGATATCTCTGAATTTCTTAAAGAAAAAACAGAGCCGGCGGGTGACAGCAATGATTTCCAGATCGGCGAAACCGATTGACACTAAACGCTAAATGTTAAATTTTCTCGCGGCGCTTGCGGTGGTGGGTGATGGCCCGGCGGTGGACCTCGTCGCGGATGTTCTGGAAGAGGAAACGCTCGGCCGAGCCTTCGGCAAAGACTACCGAGCCGCCCTGTTCGAGGTAAATCCGCTCCTCCCCCTTGGCTAAGGCCACGATATCCGACCGGATCTGCAATTTCTCCTTGACCTCTTTGGCGGCAGCCAGTTGCCCCTTGCCCCCGTCGATCATCAATAGATCGGGCTGCTTTTCCAATTTCTTGAAACGTCGCCCCAGTACTTCCTTGATGGCCTCGGTATCACCGGCGGCGGCTTCCTTGATAATATAGCTGCGGTAACAGGATTTTAACGGCCGGCCCCGGGTAAAGACCACCACCGCACCCACCCGTTCCCGTTCGGACAGATGGGAAATATCACAGCCCTCGATGGTTACCGGGAAAGCGGATAAACGCAAGGCCCCTTTAATATTCTCCCCCACCACCTCATATTTGTATTTATTGACATATAGATTCAGGTTCTTTACCGCCAAAGCGAGCATCTTTTGGCGATCCCCCCGCCGGGGGACACGAATCTCCATCTTTCTACCGGCGACTTCTGTTAGCATCCGGGACATTGCTCCCGCATCTGCCGGTGCAAAGGGCACGATAATTTGCCGGGGGATGTTCTGGGTTTTATAAAAAGTGAGGATAAAATCCTTTAATATCTCTTCTTTTTCGTCCAGCAGGGTGTTAAAGTTGAAAAACTCTCTTCCCTTGACCCGGCCTTTAACCACCGAGAACAAAATAATAAACACCTCATCCTGATCCTGATAGAGGGCGATCACATCGTAGTCTACCGAAACAGTAGATGAAATGTACGATTCCAGGGAAAAATCCTTAACCAGTTGAATATCTTCTTTAATATTTTGGGCCTCTTCAAACTTCAATTCATCCGCCAGCTGCCGCATTTTTCTTTTCAGCAGGGCAACCACTTTTTCTTTATGCCCCTTTAAAAAACCGATGGCATTCTGAACCTGTTCGTCGTAATCCTGTTTCTGGGTTTTATCGATACAGGGGGCAGAGCAGCGGTTGATATAGTAATAAAGGCAGGCCGACGACCGTTTGAAAATAGTATGACTACAGGATCTGAGCTTGAAGATACGGGTCACCAGGTCGATTAAATCTCTGGTCTTTCGGGCACCGGTGATAGGCCCCACCACAAAACTGCCCCTATTGGGCTGCCGGCTGAAGTAGATAGCCGGAAATTCTTCCTGAACCGAAATTTCAATGGAGGGGAAGCTCTTGTCGTCCTTCAAGCGGATATTAAAGGCGGGCTGGTAATGGTGGATAAAATTGTATTCCAGATGAAGGGCGTCTTTTTCGTCATCGGTGACGATATAGTCGATATCGTCGGCTTGATTTAAAAGGTTCCGAATCACCGGGTCGGCGGCCCGGTGGAAATATTGGCCAACCCGCTTTTTGAGGTTTTTGGCTTTACCGATGTATAGAATTTTATCCCCTTGGGTTTTAAACAGATAAATACCCGGCTTCTCGGGGATACCCTCTTTACTTTTGACCACCCTCTTTCGGTTTTACTTTTTCTATTTCTTTGATCATTTTAACCGATTTCTTCGCATATTTGGATTTGGAAAAACTGTTGATGACCTTCTGAAAAAAAGACAGGGCCGAGTCGTACTCCCGCAATTTAAAATAGGCCTGTCCGGTGTAATAGAACAATTTGTCGTTCATGTCAAATTCCGGATAATCGTCGATCACCTGTTTGAAACGGGCAACGGCGCCCCTGAGGGCTTTATATTTGTAATTGTAATAGCCGATGCGAAAATAGTGGAGAGCCAGCGTCCCTCGGGCTTTTTTAATGTTTTCTCTGGCCTTCGCCGCCTCCTCGGTATCGGGATACTGCCGGACCAGGCTCTCGAATGCCTTGATGGCCTCAAATGTATTGGTTTGATCCCTCTCCGGTCCCCGCATTTGTTTAAAATAGCAATTCCCCACCTGAAACTTGGCATAGGCCGCATCCGGGGAGTTGGGATATAGATTAACATATTCCTGGTATTCGCTGGCGGCAATGATCATGGATGAAACATCCTTCTGCCGGAAATAGGAATCGGCAATACCGATCTTCGCCCTCTTGGCATAGATGTCGTCCGGATACAACTGCATCACCTCTTTAAATATTAATCGCGCCCTCTCCGGATTCTTCTTGATATATTTTATGCCCCGTTCATACATCACCCTCGCCGATCCCCGCTCCTCTGGAGTAAGGGTTAGCCCCTTTTGGGATTTACAGGATACAACACTCAATAAAACCGTCGCAATAATGATAATAATAACTAGTTTCCTCATTTTAGACTCCGTTGATCTTATTTTGCATCAGATTTATGGTTTCGGAAATATGCTCGGAATTGTATAAAAATGTGCCGACCACAAAAATATCCGCTCCCGCCTCCTTCAACCTGCCCACATTGGCGGCATTCACGCCGCCGTCTACCTGCACCAGGCAGCGATTGCCCTCCTGTTTAATCTTTTCCTTTAATTTAAACACCCGGTCAAAGGTGGCCTCAATAAATTTTTGCCCCCCATAGCCGGGAAATACACTCATAATCAGAACATAACCCACCTCATTGATATAGGGAAAGACCGACTCCACAGCGGTGTCCGGGTTCAAGACGAGACCCGCAGAAAGGCCGTTATTTTTGATGACAGCTATATTTTCCTCAATATTCTGGTCGGTTTCCACGTGAAATGAGACCCAATCTGAACCGGCTTCAATGTACCAGGGAATCATCTTTAGGGGATCAGACACCATCAAATGGGAATCGAATTTAAAGTCGAATTGGCTCCGAATCGCCGGTATGGCGGCGGGGCCAAACGAAATATTGTCCACAAAATGGCCATCCATAACATCCAGGTGGATAAAATCTATCCCATTGGACGCAAGTGACCGCAACCGGGATTCAAGCTCGAAAAATTTTGTCGATAGTATGGAAGGGAATATAGGATTCATTTACTGACCCGAAGATCGATTAAATTTTTGGAATTGATACGAAAGCCGGATGATGGGAACTGCTTGATTATAATGCCCGGCCGCAAACCCGGGTAGGGGACCTCGGTAATCTTCGCTGTCTTCAGCCCCTTGATTTCAAAAAAAGTGGCCACCCTTTCCAGTTCCATGCCGATCAGATCGGGCATGATGAAGGAGGGTTCCTCTTTTCCCTTACTCACCAGCAGGTCAATCTCCGCTCCCCGGGGCACCCTGACCCCCGGTGGATATGATTGACAGATCAGGAAATCCACCGGTACCTCAGCCGATTCCATATAGGAGACAAACCTTTTTTTTAAATCACTTTCCCGCAGTATACTTTCGATCTCCTTCAAACTGTGACCCGACAGATCGGGTACAATCACCTCGATTAATTCAGAGGCCACAAAGACCTTCACAAACGATTTCTCTTTAACCCAGGTGCCGGGGGCCGGTAATTGATCGATGATGGTCAGGGGTTTATAATGCTGATCGTAATTGCCCACCACCTTCTTGAGATAGACGCCTTTATTGGCGGCCATCTTGTACGCTTCGTTCAGGTTTTTCCCTACCAGATCGGGGGCTCTCAACTCCTCACCTTTGATTAAAATACTCATGGTGAAAAAGACGGAGGCCACCAGGATGAGGCTGTAAAAAGCGACCAGGCCCAGTATCTTCGACACAACAACAATTTTTCGATTCATGCCATCTTAATTTATCATATAACCCCCGATATTTCAACACCCCACCCCCCTCAAAAAAGCCAGCTCGGTGCGGGAACCAAAATTTTCGCCTGTCCCCAGTTTTTTTCCCATAGGTGTTTTCCACGTAAATTGGGGCTGTCGAATGGGGGGTTGGGGTAATTTTTATTTGAGATTGGTGCGGTGGAGTTCCCAGATCTCCTCGTCTTCGTTTTCGATCAGGGTGTAGTAGTTGTCGGTGTCGATGGTATGAATGGGAGGCTCAAAGAAATTTCCCGCCATGCCGACTACAACCACGTACTTGCGGCCCAATTCTTTGCCCTTCAGGTCCATGATGATCAATTCGGTCAAACCGTTTTTTTGCCGGTAAGTTAGGACGTAGATCTTTCCGTTATCTACGATCATGCTCTGCATCGCAGGGAAATGGCTGTCAAAGGAGATCCGATCTTTAAAAAAATCAAATATCTGCTTAAATCGGGGACTCTTCTGGAACCACTGGAGAATTTGTTCCCGGTAGTTTTCCGGTACTTTCAGGGGTTTGTACTCCTTCTCTATGCGGTACAGTCTTTTCCCCTGGAGGTCGAACACATCGATGACAAAGCCCTCTTTACCGGCCGCCACATAGATGCGGTCTTTGTAGGGGTAATAGAGAAATATGGCCGTAGGGAAATTAAAACTGGCCGAAGGGCCGACGGTCATATCGGAACGGTAGAGTTCTTTTAGCTGCTTAAAGTTGGTATCGTACAGGCCCACGGTCAATAAGAATTGATTGCCCTGACCTGGGGCCATGCCGCTGGCCGCAAACTTATCCTTAGCGGGCAGAAACACCTGGAAGGGGGGTACCTTGATCTCTTTAATAAACTCCCCCTCGAGGGTGAAGTAGCTGAGTTTGCCGTGGCTGTTGACGTAAAGGTTATTGTTATAGACGGCTATCAACAACTGGCCGACGCCGAAGGGGTTGATCTTGAATTCCCGGGGGCCTTCTCCGTCTTTGCCGAACTTTTTGATCAGGGAGAAGTTTTTTAACGAGTAAATGTAGATGTTTACCCCCTCGGTGACAAACAACTTATCGTTCTCCACTTCCATCAGTTGGGGCCGCGACAGCTCCACCAGTTGGGCAATCTTCTTGCCGTGGGCTGCGGTGATTAGCAGCAAGACCATAAAAAAAAGCAAAAATTTTCTCATCACAATTCCTCCATATTCATGTCTGTTGTTTTGATGATGATATTCTATTGAATTTTTGGGGAAAAATCAATAGTAATATAAAATTGTATTATTGACTTTTTCGGAGTTGATAATCGGGGG
This sequence comes from uncultured bacterium, assembly GCA_965603365.1. Classification (GTDB taxonomy): domain Bacteria; phylum Acidobacteriota; class Aminicenantia; order UBA2199; family UBA2199; genus JAHELQ01. Next base: position 63,196 of record CBFDCR010000016.1, on the reverse strand, counting down.
GAATTAGATTATATATATATGTAAAGCGAAATAGGAAATAGGAAGCGCGAAACGAAAATGATAAAGAGATTTTTTGAACTTCAGGAGAAGGTGTCGAGCTACTACAAGAATGCCAACACCGAATTGTTGAAAAAGGCCTACTCGGTGGCCGCCAGCGCCCATATGAACCAGCGGCGGGCCACCAACGAGCCCTATATCATCCATCCCCTGGCCGTGGCCGCCACCCTGGCGGATATGCACTTAGATGAAATTTCCATTGCCGCCGGGCTGCTGCACGATATCATCGAAGATACCGACTATACGATTGAAGACATCACGGAACAATTCGGCAAAGAGATCGGAGACCTGGTCTGGGGGGTGACCAAGATCTCGAAAATATCGGATATCGACACCGACAGCGCCAGGGCCGAAACCCTGAAAAAGATGATCATTGCCATGACCAACGATGTCCGGGTGATCTTGATTAAACTGGCGGACCGGATCCACAACGTACGCACCCTCGACGCCCTGCCGGAGGGAAAGAGGGTAAGAATCGCCCGGGAGACCCTGGAAATTTATGCGCCCATTGCCTACCGGCTGGGGATGGGGAAAATCAAGGACGAATTGGAAAATATCTCTTTTAGATATGCCTACCCCGAAGAATATGAACAAATCAGAAGAGAACTGGAAGGCAAAAAAGAGTGGGTCATGTCCCAACTGCTGAACGTCAAAAAGGAAATTACCGCCATATTGAAAAAGTTGAATGTCAAGGGGGAGATCCAGAACCGGATTAAGAGGGAGATCTCCATATATCGAAAAATTAAAAGACAGAACATCAGCCTGGACATGGTCTACGATCTCATCGCGCTGCGCATCATAACCAGTAGTGTGGCCAATTGTTATGCCATTTTGAGCGAAATTTTGCAAAACAAGAACTGGCAGTCGATTCCCTCTAAATGGAGTGACTTTATCTCTAATCCCAAAAGCAATGGTTACCAGTCGATCCATACCACCCTCTTTACCAGGGAGGGGACCAAATTCGAAATCCAGATCAGAACCAAAGAGATGCACAGAATCGCCGAAGAAGGCATCGCCGCCCACTGGAAATACAAGGAGGGAATTTCCTCTATCGGGGATGATCACCGGCTGCAGTGGTTTCGTGATTTGATCGATACCCATAAAAGTAATCCCGATCCCCAGGAATTTCTGTCGATGGTCAAACGAGACCTGAGGCCGGCCGAAATCTACGTATTTACGCCCAAGGGGAAGGTCATCAACCTGAGGGTCGGCGCTACCCCCATCGACTTCGCCTACGCGGTGCACACGGAAATCGGCAATCGATGCAAGGGGGCGATCGTGAATGAACATCTGGTTCCCCTGAGAACTGTCCTGAAATCCGGGGATACCGTGGAAATATTAACCTCAAAAAACAGCAGCCCCAGTGCCGATTGGCTCAAGTATGTGGTCACCAACAAGGCCCGGAAAAATATTGCCGGATTTATTCAGAAAAGGGAACACAACCTCAATGTCGAAAAGGGCAGGCGGACCTGGGCCAGAATTCTGCGGGAGTACAAAAAGAAGCACCGGATCAAATTCAGTGAAGAGGACCTCCTGGGAAAGGTCAAAAAACTCCACTATAACGATGTGGAGACGTTTAACAGAGACATCGGCTCAGGCAAACGGCTGCTGGACAAAAAGACTTTGAGCACACTGTTCCCGGAGCTGGATACCGAAGAAATTGAGCCGATTAGAAGGATTCCCAAAAAAACATCGCAGGCCTACAAGCTGGTCAACGTCGAAGGCTACCAGGATATTGACATCGTATTTGCCCGCTGCTGCAATCCCATAAAGGGAGCCGACATCGTGGGCTATATGACCCAGAAAAGGGGGCTGGTGGTTCACCGCAAAGAGTGCGCCAGCCTGAAGAATGTCCTGCCCTCAAGGCTGAAAGCGGTGAAATGGAATAAAGCGGAGGATTACGTGTTCATGGCCAGGTACGACCTGATCGTTTCGGACAAACCCGGCATATTGAGTACCATTTCCAAAATTACCGCCGAGGCCAGCTCCAATATCAAGAAACTATCGAGTGAAAACATCAGCCAGAATATGAGCCGCATCCGCCTCACTTTTGAGGTTAAGGACGTCGCTCAATTGAAGAAGATCTACAAGGGATTTAAAACGACAAAAGGGATTTACTCGGTCATCCGGAGGCGAATCTCCGGGAACTAAAAGGGGAGCGGAATTTGCCTCACCAGAAAAGAGGCCGTACCGTGGGGTATTAGGATTCTACCCAGGTCCAATTCCAGGCCGGCCTGCTTCTCGATCTTAGCCCCCAGTTCGAGTACTTCGGCAATGGCGACGTCCCGCCTCTTTTGCATCAGCTCCAGGTGCCGATCTTGCAGGTAAATAATCACGGCCAGTTCATTGGTGGGCACCGGCTTGCGGGCCAGCACCGCATCGAAGGCAATCAGATAATAGTGATCCCCCGACTTCTTCATGCTGCCGTAGCCGGAATGGTTCTTCTTTTCTAAAATGAGTCGGGGCCGCTTCGGTTCAGCGACGATATTTAAGACCTCGATGATGCCGTTGGCTCTAAAAAAATGGGTGACCCGGGAACTCTTAATCTGCTTAACGGCATACTTCGTCTCTTCATTGGCCTCCCTTAAGGCGCACTCTTCCCACGGCTCGGCCGGATCTTTCCTTTTACCGCCGATGCCGTAGAATCGTACATATTCTGTGTCCTGCAGTACATCCCGCCTGGGGATGCCGAATACGTGAAAGCCTCGCCAATGACAGAAGATGGCGGTGCCGGCCGGTGTTGCCGGCGTCACCAGGTCGGCTATCTTTACCTGTTTGGGCGCGCACTCTTCCCAGACAAAATCGAACCAGGATAAAAAAGTATTATACAGAGATTTTTCTTTTTTCTCAAAAACCAGAACCGGCGATACGTTGATTGCATCCTTCTCCGAAAAGTAGGGCATGAAGTACAACCGTTTATCCAATACATACACCCGCCAGAGAAAGGGCCAGTGATGTTCCCGGTGGCGCAAGGAAGCGCCCACTTGAGACTCCAGAATGGACAGGGAGCGGCTCACATATCTCAACGAGGTCTGGATCTTATCCGGATCTTTACCCATAGCCATTAAACGGTCTCTGGCAAACAGGGGTGATTTTTCGGAAGTATGGAGGATTTTAAATTCAATGGATTTTTTCGCCGTGATTTCCTGTATTAAATCATAGATAGATCCTTTATCGCCGATATTCTGGGTGGCAATTTGCAGAAACATCCTCACCGGGCCTGAACTCTGCCGTAAATCTTTGATAATATCTTTCTCAGCCAGAAGGTAGTTGGGATAAATCTTCGCTAAGCCGATCATATCGGAAACCACCTGATCCGGCGGGATTTCATCCATTTCCCGGTCAGGTTCCGAAGGCGCCGTTTTATCTTCTCCGCCGATGGCCTTCAACCGTTCCGTAAGCTGATCTTTGAGCCGGTCGTAGTCCTGTTTGGACTCGGTACTGTACTTGATTATATGCCGGTGTTGGATGTCGAAGGGATATCTGCCCCGGCGCCTGTCCGAACATACCAGTATGACCTCCTTTTGAATGGCGATGGCATAGCCCAACTCGAACCAGACATTGGGATTGTTGGTGGTGATTTCCGCCAGGCATACTGTCGCTACCAGGATCTTCTCCTGAAAATCGTCGATGGGGACTTTTACATCCGGCGCCAGATCGATGCGGTAAGGCTCCAGTCCGGCTGCCTCTATGGCAGGACGAAACACATCCTCATAGCGTTTATCGAAAGGTCCCCGGTCAAAGGGTTGAATCACCAGGCATATTCCCATTCGGATTATCCTCTTCTTTTTTCCTGCCGGCCTCTCTCAAAATCCTCTCCGCCTTTGAGTAGGCACAGCCGCAGTAGTTCTGGTGCCGTATACCTAAATCCAGCGCCATTCGCCTGCCGATCCGGCAGCCATCTTGCTTCTTGAAGTTTTCCGGCAAGAAGCGGATGCCGAAGGCCTCGGCCAATTTTAATCCCTCGGCATTGATCTGCCGGGTCACCTTATAGGGACTGATGGACAGGGTCGAGGCCACTGCCCCAAACCCCTCCCGGCTGGCCAATTCAAAGGTCTTCCGCAGTCTCATGTGAAAACACAGGGGACATCGCCGGCCCCGCTCCGGCTCAATTTCCAATCCCTTCACCAGTAAAAACCACTCCTTCATATCGTAATCCCCGTAAAATACCGCCCAGCCCAGTTTCCGGGCAATCTTTTCCACCTCCCCTTTCCGGAATTCGTATTCCCGTTGGGGATGGATGTTGGGGTTGTAGAAGAAGCCGGCCACTTCGTAAGTCTCCTGCAGTTTTTGCACCACATACACCGCACAGGGGGCACAGCACATATGCAGCAGTAATTTTTCTTTCACTGCAGTTTAAGTTTACATTAGAACGAGAAGCCGATCATAAAGCGAATGCTGGAAATATCCAGGGACATTTCCCGGGCATTCTGAATCCACGCCGTCCCCGGCTCGGTTTCGTACAGATCCCAGAACAGGAAGCTCCCCAGCCCATAAGGATCCATTCTGAAGGTATACGGCATGCCCTCAACGGTTTCGCTGAAATGTTCCCCCAGGGAGTTGGAGCCGGTTCCGGTCTTATCCCCGCTTAAACCGCCCAATTTGGCGTACAGGTACTCCGCCTTGAGCAGCAATTTGCCCTTCTTTCCCACCTTGATCATATACTTGCCGCCGATAAGAACGGCCATGGTGCTGCCGCTGACATCGATGGTCTCCTCAATCGCCTCGGTATAGCCGTTTTCCGAATAGTCGAAACGGTAGGCATGGGACCATTTGGCCATGTTGAGCCCCAGGAGGACATATAGACCGATGGAAGGGGAAACCCGGGTTTCCGCCCCCACGAAGGGCATCAAATAGGAAATTTTATTTTCCAGTCCATAGACATGATTTTCCGTCAGGCCGTTATGGGAAAATTGAAACGACATCTCGCCGGTGTTCTGGCCGGATGCATATTCCAGCCCGGCTTTGACATAAAAGCGATTGGCAACGGGATAGTTTACGGAGAACTGGATCGGGATTAACGGCAGCTTTTCCTTAAATTCACCATCACTCTGAAAATCGGCGCCGTAGAGGCTGGTATACTGTTGAATCAAGCTGCCGATACCGGTGGCCCGGTAATACAGTTCCGAGGGCTTCGACAGTGAATATCCTGCGGACAATTCAAACTCCAGCTTTTTAGACCCGGCAGGAAGGTTTAAACACAGGCTAAAAACCAATAATAGAATACTTAACAGTTTCATGGGCTGACCTCTCAAATGGCTTAAGGTTAACTATACTTGATTTGCTTCTCAAATTCAAGTTTTTTTGCCTCTGAACTTATTTCTTATAAAAACCCACAGGAATACCAGGTGGATACCGATCTGCTTTAAGCCGGTCAGGGATTTAAGGATCTTCTTTATTTTGCCCGGCGACAGCACCCGTTTGCCCGAAGAGGAGGGAGCACCCATCAGCAGTTCGGCAATTTGCCGCCAGCTCAATCGATCCTTAAACAGGGGCACCTGGCCCTGGGCTGCCGGCAGTACCGGCACCCGTTTCATGTCCCTCTCCCTGGACCAGGAGAAATCCCCCGGGATGATACCCTGGTCACGGGCAATGGCCTCGATGGGGGTGCCGGGGTAGACATGTAAGATAGCGGTGGAGATGTCGGCCTGGGGGTTGATGGACTGGATCTCCCCCATGATATCCAGGGTCTGCTTTGCCTCCGGCCAGGTCTCGGTATGGTGGGAATAGATAAAAAAGGGCCCCGGAATAAAATCGAGTTCCCGGGACCAGCGGACAAATCGGTAGGCCTTGTCGATGTCGAAGTCTTTGCGCACGATGTCCCGGCGCACCCGGGCAGACCCGGCCTCGACGCCGAAATACCCCCTTTCTAAGCCGGCCCGGCGCATCTTCTCCAGCAGGGGCCGGTCCACCACATCGATGCGGAATTCGTTGGCAAACTTGATGTTAAGGTTGCGCTCGATCATCATGTCCATGATCCGGTGCAGGCGCCGGGGATTATAATTCAGGGTATCGTCGTAAAACCAGATAAACTCGGCCCCGTAATGATCTACCAGGTGCTCGATTTCCTGTAAAACCCTCTCCGGCGAGTGGCCCCGCACCTTCCGGCCCCAATTCAGGGGGGTGGCGCAAAAATAGCAGTAGAAGGGACAGCCCCGGGAGGTCATCAAATTCTGGGCCTTTCTCCTCTTGCCATCCCGGGTCTCGACAAAAAAATTGTACCGATCCATAGGGATGAGGTGCCGGGCCGGGAAGGGCAATTCATCCAGGTTTTCTATTTGTTGCCGGGGGCCGGTAAATACGATATTCCCTTCGCCGTCCCGGTAGTATAGGCCCCTGACTTCGGCCAGCGGCTGTCCCGCCCCATAAGCCTTTGCCAGTTCCACCACGGTGCGTTCCCCTTCGCCCACCACCAGGACATCCACCTCCCGGACATGTTTCAAAGTATCTTCCCGGGCCATGGAGATATGGGGACCCCCTAAAACCGTCAGCACGGCCGGGTTGACTTTTTTGGCAACCGCGGCCAGGCGGAAGCTGTCGAAGCGGTTCTCTGAGGTGGTGGTCACCCCTACCATGTCCGGTTTAAAGGCCTCGATCCGGGCCGCCACTTCCCCCCAGGAATACCCCAGCACATCGGCCGGCACCACCTCCACCTCGATACCCTCCTTCTCCAGCACTGCAGCCAGGAAGAGAATTCCCAGCGGGGGCATGGAGGTGCCTTCGGCCCAGCGTTGGGCCACATAACCCTGGGGGGGCACAAACAGTTGCACTTTCACGGCTGCCATCCTATCAACACTACATACACTCCAACACAACAAAAAAAAGCATATTACCACCACCGCCACAAAAAATCAATTTTCCCCCCCCAGGCTAAATGCCGCCCTCCCGCAGCCGCGATTGTTCCTTTTGTTGATGAAAATGTTCTATTCCCTGATGCGAATGTTACTTTCACTGATCGAAATGTTCTATTCCCTGGAGAAAATGTTCTATTCGTTGATGCGAATGTTCCTTTTGGTGATGAAAATGTTACTTTTGGTGATCGAAATGTTCCTTTCTCTGATGCAAATGCTCCTTTCATTGTTCCGAATGCTCCTTTCGTTGATTCGATTGTTCCTTTCATTGTTTCAAATGTTCCTTTCGCTGATGAAAATGTTCCTTTCATTGATGAAAATGCCCTATTCGTTGATCAAAATGTTCCTTTTGGTGATTGAAATGTTCCTTTCATTGTTAAAAAACCCCCATCCGGTTTCAATGCACATGGCAAAATACCCAACAACCAATGAAAACTTAAAGGGAAAACGGGACAGGCAGCTATTTCGTCTAGGTGGCCGACACATTAACTGGCTTTTAACGAACGAAATCAGGCGCCGCTGCCGGTTGTTCTTCTTGAAATATGAAGGTCTTGATTTTTTTTAACTCCCTGGCCATCTGGGATCTCTTCTCTTCAAGATCATAGTGGTTCTGGATATTGATCCAGAATTCGGCAGAATTGCCAAAAAATTTAGCAAACCGCAGCGCGGTGTCTACGGTGATACTTCTCTTACCCTTTATAATTTCACTGATACGGGTCTGATCGATGTGGGTCTCTTTGGCCAGACGATAGGGGGTCATATTCATGGGTTTTAAAAACTCTTCCAGCAAAATTTCCCCGGGGTGAATATTCGGTATTTTCTTTGCCATTATTATCCTCCTATCATTGATTTAATGGTAGTCCACGATTTCTACATCGTAGGCATTGGCGTTTTCCCATTTAAAACATATCCGCCATTGATCGTTGATCCTGATGCTGTACTGCCCTTTTCGCTCACCATCCAGGGCATGCAGTTTGTTTCCTGGCGGAATCCGTAAGTCGGATAAATTCACGGCGCCATGGAGCATAATCAACTTTCTTTTGGCAATCCGCTGAATAGCGGGTGGATACTTTTTCGAATATTCGCTATTCCAAATTTTTTTAGTCTCTTTGTCTTTAAATGTGACGATCACAAGAGTATGATAGTATTTATCAATACTATTGTCAAGTAATACTACTTAAGTTTTTTAGTGCGGTGTTAGTGCTCTTTGACGCGGCGTAACCTTTCATTCACAGGGTGTGTACCCCCGATGAGATGGTGCCCACAGCCGATTACCCCATGTTTCACCCCCATCCCCCGGCGCCAACGACTTACGATCCGGCTCCGCTATCACCCCCCAGACAGCGGGCCGCCCTTTACCACCCTCAAAGCAAAACAAACAGCCTGACACAAAGTAACAAAGTTGCACCGTGCAGTTCTTTGATAATTGACAAAGGTTATCTTTGGTGATAACATGGGTGAATGAAACGTAAAGTACTTTTGTATGAGACCGAAGACGGGAGATGTTTTGTCAAGGATTTTATCCTCTCCTTGCCGGTTAAGATTCAAAGGGAAATAGCTAAAATCCTCAAATTGTTGGAGGAAGTTGAGATATTATCCGAACCATATTTCAAAAAATTAAAAAATAGTGAGGGTATATGGGAAGTCAGGAAAAGATTCGGCTCCAATAGTTACCGGATATTCTTCTTTTTTGATCAAGACTATATTGTTATTCTAACACATGGCTTCATCAAAAAGAGGCAAAAAGCACCGAGGGAAGAAATTAGAAGAGCCGAGAAACTAAGGAAGGATTATTTAAGGAGAAAAACATGATCGAATTGAATGAATTTATAAACGAGTTAAAGCAAAATAGAGAATTTGCCGACGGTTTCGATGAGGAATACGAAAAGCTGAAAATCGGCTACCTGTTAAAACAGGCCCGTCAAAAAGCAGGCATGACCCAGGAAGAGATGGCGGAAATCATGAAGACCTACAAGGGAAATATATCCAGAATCGAGAACCATGCCGAAGACATAAAACTCTCCACCCTCGAGAGATTTGCCGCTGCCCTGGGCAAAAAATTGGTCGTCAGTCTACAATAAAATCTTAGAGTACTCATTTTTCATTTAAAGGGAAAACAGGACAGGCGACTATTTCGTCATTGAGTTGACAGAACGTCTGTTTAGCAATATATTAAACGTGGTGAAAAAATGGGAAACAGTGTAGGCATAAAAAAGAGAGTTGTGGACGAATTGGCAGATTTGCCGGAAGAATTTTTCCCCTTGCTATTTGAGCAAATCCGGGCTTATAAACAGATAATCAAGATCCGTAAAAAGAGTAAAATGTCTCCTGTTAAAAGGCTCTTGAAGCTTGCCGGGAGTCTGGAAAACCCCGATGGCCTCAGCGCCCGGGAGTTTAAGAAGAGAACCATTGAAGGGTGTTCCTTCTTTTTGCCTGTCACTCTTTTTATCCCATTTACCTTTTAACACTTGCCGCAAATATCTATTTTTTTCATCTTTCCACCATTCCACTACTCCATCTCTCTTAATCGTCTGTTTTGCCTTTTGCAATGGGTAGGATTTGGGGGGGCAGGGGGGCAGTTGCCCGGGTGCCTGCCCCTTTATTTAAAATTTATCTGGCTTTGTTTTTTCCGTAAACCAGGAGGGCCTCCATGATCCATCTGTTCTCTTCGGAGACCTCGAAGTCTATCTTTTCCTGCTTCCTGTCTTTCCACAGGTAGCGGTTCTCTTCGATGACCCTCTTTAAATCTTCCTCCTTGAATGCAGCCTGCCCATCTTTGATCAGGAAGGAAAAGATCAAAATGAACCTCACCGGTTCCGCCCTGCCCTTAATCTTCCAGGGCTGGTACTTCCACTGTAAAACCGCCTCTTTTGAAGCCCTGGCCAATTCCGGGTCGCCCTTGAGTACCTCCAGCTTGTAGATGCTGCCCTCCAGGTCGGTATAGCCGGTCAAAAACACATGGCCCTGGCGCCGGTTCTTCAACGCCCTGGCTGGATACTCCGGCTCCACCACTTTAAGCAATTTTGGCGGCACCATATCTTTGGCCGACTCTTTCCTGGCCGACCGGTCTTTGCGGCGGTTAAAGGCCAAAAAGTAGATTTTGCTCTCCGAATCCTCGAAACCCAGTACGGCAGTTTTTTCCTGGGGCATGACAATCTCCGTCTCCATCAGCAATTGATCTTTGCCCCTTTCTAAGGCCTCCACCTTGAAGCGGTCATCCTGCTCTGCCGAGGTACTCAACCGCATCACCAGTGTCCGGCCATTCAGCGAAATTTCCCGGGATTGGCTGTTTTTCTCTCCCTTTTGCAGTGTCAGGTCGATTCTGGAAATATTTTTTATGTCTGTCAGGTTGTAGATCCGCATCAGCGCCTTTTTTTCCTTTTCGATCTCCACCTCCGGCATGATCAGGTTACCGCTAAACTGGTCGATGTAGTAGGATTTGACCACCACCGCCGACACGTTGACCTTATCCCTGAAGCCCTCGTACAGGCGCAGTTGCACCACGATATCCCCGGCGGCAAACAGTCCGCCGCTGAAATGAACCAACAGCAAAACAATCAAAAGAAACTTAAAAAACTTCTTCATCGTACTTCTCCTTTATTGGATTTTTTCCAGCCAGATAAATTTCATTTCCGGGTCCTTTGAATCGTAAATGTGAAGACGGGTGGGCGCGCCCTCCACTCTGGCCGAATGGACCAGGATTCGGGTTTCCGTCTCCGGCCCGGAGCCGCGGCCATCGATCAACACCAGGAAATACAGGAACACCAGCAGCAACATGGAGGCGGCAAGCGGCAGCAGCCAACGGAGAGCCGGCCTTTGTCCCGACCCGGGGGAGACGATCCTGTCCATGACCGCCGGTTCCAGGTCCGGCACCGGCTCATCGATCTCAAAGCCCCTGCCGATCCCGGCATTCTCGTCCTTCATCTGCGCTGCCAACTGCCGGCAGCGGCGGCACTCTTTCAGGTGCGCCTCTGCCTCTCTCGCCTCCGCCGGGGTCAGCTCCCGGTCGATAAATTGTTGGATTACGATCTCAGCCGGACACTTCATTTGAGCCCTCCCTCTGTTTGATTCTTTGCCTGAGCTCCCGTTTGCCCCTTAAAATCAGGCTGCCCACCGTGTTGAGGGGAATATCCATGATATCGCCGATCTGCCGGTAAGATAATCCCTGCTGGTATTTCAACATCAGGGCGGTGCGGTATTGCGGCGGCTAGGATTGTAATGCTCTCTGCATCTCCTCTTTTGCCGCTTCTTTGAAGAATACCGCATCCGGCGCGGCCATCCCAACCGATTCCGCCCGGTCGAGACCGGCACTCTCCAGGTATTGCCGCTCCCTCTTCTTTCTGCGGGTTATTTCGACCAGGTGGTGGTAGGTGATCCTGTACAACCAGGTCGAAAACTTGTAATTGGCATTAAAGGAGCCCAGGGAGCGGAACACCTTGACAAAGATATCCGTCACGGCGTCCTCGGCATCCTGGTGGGTGCCGGTAAAATGAAAGCAAAGATGATAGACCTGCTTCTGGAAGCCCCGGACAATCCGGGCAAAAGCCTCCTTTTTACCGGCCAGGCACTGGGTAATACAGGCGACCGCGTCTTCTTCTTTCATCATGGACCCTATTATAAATACATACGCTCCGGATGAAAAAAAATTGCATTTTTCTGCCTAAAAATTTCACCCAAAAGATTGAAAATACAGAGGAAGGGAAAACGGAAAACGGGACAGGCAAAATGTTGCTCGTGCCTATTGCCTCCTGCCTCTTGTTATTTTGTATTTGACGGGGGGGGGGAATTTTGCTATAAATGGGGCATGAAAAGATTTGTTGTCGGTTTAGGTTTGATTGTTGCCCTGCTGTTCATTTTTCAGGGGGCGTCTCAACCGGACGATCAGTGGGACCGGCAATTAAAAAAATATGCAAAGATCTACTCTTTGATTAAAGAGATCTATCCGGGGGAGGTGGACGTTGAGAAGCTGGTTTTTGCTTCGGTCAAAGGATTACTCCAGACCCTGGACCCCCACTCCTACTTCCTGGACCCCGCCACCTACCGAACCATAAACGAAGAGCAGCAGGGTAATTACTACGGCATCGGCATCCGCATCACCAAATATGAAGATCGTCTCACTGTCGTGACCCCCCTCAAAGACACCCCTGCCTATAAATTGGGCGTCCTGCCGGGAGATGTGATCACCGAAATCGACGGCCAGAGTACGGAAACGATGCGGATGGATGAGGTGCTGAGACGACTGCGGGGCGATAAAGGCACCCATGTCAACATCAAGATTTTCCGGGAGGGGTTGGCTAAGCCCATCTCCTTCCGCATCAAGAGGGCCGAAATCCCGCTAAATTCCATCTCCTATGCCCTGGTCGTGCCCAATGCCCCTAAAATCGGCTACATCAGTATCCGCACCTTCGGCCATACGACGGCGGGGGAATTCAAGGAAAATTTAGAGAAGCTTCTGGCAGAGAACAACATCAATGCCCTGATTCTCGATCTGCGGGGAAACACCGGCGGTTCCCTTTATGCTGCCGTGGATGTGGCCGACTTCTTCCTGCCCAGAGGTAAAGTCATTGTGACTATCAAGGGCAGAACCATCGAGCACAGCTTTAGTGCCCGGGAAGACAATCAATTTGAAGATCTTACTCTGGCGGTCTTGATTAACCGCACCAGCGCCAGCGCCTCCGAGATCGTGGCTTCTGCCCTAAAGGATCATCAGCGGGCGACCATCGTCGGAACCAGGTCATGGGGAAAGGGGCTGGTGGAATCGGTAAACCAGTTGTCGTTAAACAGTGCCTTAGCCCTCACCACCGCCAGATATTACACCGCCTCCGAGAAATGTTTGCAGCGGGATTTCAGTAGACTGGACGACTATCTTTTCTTTTTGGGCCAGGCGAACTACGACCACAACCAGGACATTCAAGGGGGAGTGATGCCGGACGTCTATGTCCGGGGTAATGAATTTCCACCCCTCATCATCGATCTGATCTCTAAAGGCGCATTTTTCAGTTTTTCACGGAAATTGATCGAGAGTGATAAAAAAATCGAGAAGGATTTTAAGGCCGATACAGAAGTGCTGGAACAATTTAAACATTTCCTGAAGGAAAACAATATCCACTACGACGCGTCTGAATTTAACCGGCACCTGGCAGCCATTCAATCCCAAATCGAACGAGACGTATTGACCAATAAATTTTCCTCCCTGGAGGGAGCCGGGATCTTTTTAAAATCAGACCCCGTGACCCAAAAGGCGATTGAAATTTTAAGGGAAAAGTCAACAGAAAGGAGTTCCCATGGAGAAACATAACGATTTTGTCCAACAAATTACCAAAAAATCGGAAGATTTTTCCCGGTGGTATACCGAAATCGTCCGCCGGGCCGAGCTGGCGGACTACTCGCCCATGAAGGGCATGATGGTGATTCGACCCTACGGCTATGAGATCTGGGAGCTAATCAAGGGACACCTGGATAGGATGTTTAAGGAGACCGGCCACCGCAACGCCTACTTCCCCCTGTTCATCCCGGAAAGTTTCCTGAAAAAAGAGGCCGAACACGTCGAAGGCTTTGCCCCGGAAGTGGCCTGGGTTACCAAAGGGGGGGACGAAAACCTGGAAGAAAAATGGGCGGTACGCCCCACCTCTGAAGCCATCATCTGTTCCATGTATGCCAAATGGATCTCCTCCTGGCGCGACCTGCCGCTGCTGATCAACCAGTGGGCCAATGTGGTGCGCTGGGAAAAGGTCACCCGGCTCTTTCTCAGAACCACCGAGTTTTTATGGCAGGAGGGGCATACGGTGCATGCCAGCCATGATGAGGCAGAGGAGGAAACATTACGTATACTCAATATATACAAAACCTTTGCCGAGAAATATCTGGCCATACCTGTCATTTCGGGCTTAAAATCGGAGAGCGAAAAGTTTGCCGGGGCTTTAAGAACGTACGGCATCGAAGCCTTGATGCCCGACGGCAAAGCCCTGCAGGCCGGGACATCCCACAACCTGGGGCAGAATTTCTCTAAGGCCTTCAATATCCGTTTCGAGAATAAGAGCCAGGAACTGGAATATGCCTGGCAGACCTCCTGGGGGGTTTCCACCCGGCTCATTGGCGGGGTAGTGATGACGCACGGCGACGACTCCGGCCTGATCCTGCCGCCCGAAGTGGCGCCCTTCCAGGCGGTGATTATACCGATCTCCAGGGGCGACTGGAAAACGACGGTGCTGCCCGAAGCAAACGATACTTACAGAATGCTCAAGGAAAATGGCTTGCGCGTCTATCTGGATGATCGGGACACCTATACCCCGGGCTGGAAATTCTCGGAATGGGAGATGCGGGGGGTGCCGGTTCGCATCGAAATCGGCCCTAAGGATATCGAAAAAAAGCAGGTGGTATTGGTCAACCGTATCGATCGCAAGAAACTCTTTGTCGGCAAAGACAGTCTGCTATCAAGCCTCAAGACATTGCTCCAGGAAATTCAGCAAACCCTGTTCGACCGGGCCAGGGATTTCCGGGACCGGAATACGTATACCACCCAAGAATTCGACGACATGGTCCAGACCATCGAAAGCAAACGGGGACTGGTCAAGACCGGCTGGTGCGGCTCCCCGGCATGTGAGCAGCAGGCCAAAGAAAAGGCGGCGGCCACCATCAGGGCCATCTTGGACGAAAAAGATCCCCATTTAAAGAAATGCGGGGTATGCGGCAAAGAGGCGCTGCAAACGGTCTTATTTGCTAAATCGTATTGACTTTTTTTGTTTTATTTATATAATTAAAGCATGATCATTGAGTGTCCGAATTGCAAGGCCCAATATAATGTGCCCGATGGGAAGTTGCACGGCCGGAAAAAAGTAAAATGCTCCAGATGTCAGGCGGTATTTTCGGTCACCGCCAAGGAAGAATCCGCCAGCAAAAAAGACACCGCCAAAATCATACAGGAAAATATCGGTGATTCCCTGTGGACCAATGAAAATTTAAAATTACCCGGTGATAAAAAATTGTCCTTAGCTGTCATCAAGGGGGCCAGGGCCGGTTACATTTATAAACTGGAAAAACCCTATGTGTTGGTAGGACGAGGAAAGGTCGATCTCATCATCCCGGATAAGGAAATTTCCCGGAAACATCTGGCCATTGAGGTCAGGAACGATAAAGTTTTTCTCAGGGACCTGGGGAGTACCAATGGTACATTTATAAATGACAAGCGGGTCTCCATTACCGAAATTTACGACCAGAGCGAATTCAGGGTCGGTCAGACGACATTGATGCTCATCGCCACCCCTCAAAATAAAGAATTTGATAAATAAATTGTGGAAAACCATAAAACTTTTTTTTAATTTTCTGATTGCCGCCTTAATCTTCAATTACTTTGTTTTAATACTCATACTATTAATCAACCCCCACATCTCCGCCAGCAACGAAGATTTCTTTGCTTTATACCTGAATCTCCTGTTATTTTACGGCACGTTGTGGTTTATTCTAATCGGAATTCTCTTTTACATTATCCAATTCTTTTCCGAAAAAAAATATCCCATCGGTATCTTCAACCCCCCTACCATCACCTACTTCTTATCTTTTACGGTACTGATCGTTTCGGTCATATTGTATTTTAACTATGATTACTACTTCAATTTCCTCTCCCCTGCGGTGAAATCCAAATTCATCAAGATTCTCCTCATCAACCTGGGGCTTATCGTGTCCAGCATCTTCTTTGTCACCTCTAAAAGAATCAACAAGAGATGGATACAAATTTTCTTCTTAATTTTGTTATCATACAACCTGCTGACCTCTTATACATCCACCATATACGGGGGAGACGAATTCTTCGATGTAAATGCGGAGAGGCAGCAGCGGCAGGAAATCGAACCCCGTAAGATGCGTATTATCATCATGGACGGCCTCTCTTTAAACTTTATACTCTCCCTCTCTTCCGAGCAAAAGCTGCTGAATTTCAACCACCTGATCAGCAACGGCGTTCACGGCAAGGTCTCGACCTTCAAGCCCAACATGGATCTCTCCCTATTAAATGCCGCCCTGTCGGGCTTAAAACCGGCAGAGTTTCGCTGGCATTCCAGTTACCGATTTAAAATTTCCAACCTGAAACATGAATTTAACATCTTCCCGCGCTATATACTCTTCAGAAATTCGGCCAATCTAAACATCACCGCCTTTTACAAGAGGCAAAATGTGGAAGCGCTGGACCACATTAATAAATATTACAGGCTGAATCACTTCAAAACCCTGCAGCTCATCGATCCCCGTTACACGCCGATCTATACCGAAAGGTCCCTCCATTACAACCCCCGCTTCGTGCCTCTTTTTTCCGATATTCTTAAAAAAAATGACCGAAAGTACGAAATCATCAGGAAGTCGTTCTTTTTCGATGACTATCTCAAAAATAGAATCCCGGAACTCAAAGACGCCGACCTCCACTATTTCATCATCCAGATGAAGGGCCTGGGCACCATCAGTAAGTATTTCTACCAGTACTACCACAACCGGCTGTTCGAAAACATTCCGGAGCCGGAAATCAAAAAATACGGTTGGGTCATTGAGAGATATTATGAATACTGCGACTCCATCATCGGAAATCTCATCAGTACGACCGGCGAGAACGAACTGCTGATGATTATGAGCCTGTTCGAATACGAACCCATGCCCTACTGGCGGCGGATTCTGGTGAACCTGTGGGGGGACAAAGATCTATATGTTTACAAATCCCTGAGTTCCCAGGGTACGATCTTTCTGTACGAAAAAAATGCCTTAAAAAGGGATTATCCCATAAAAAACATCTCTATCTTCGACATATTCCCCACCCTCCTCTACTATTCGGGCTTTCAATTGTCGAAAGATCTACAGGGGGAGGTGATCCGGGAGATCTTTACCGAGGACTTTTTGCTTAACAATCCCATCGATATCAGCACCAGCTACCGATAATTTATAGATAGGCTTTGACTTTTAAAGTGCACTAAGATAAAATTTTTGCATGAAAAAAAGAATTTTACCTGGTGCATTACTCATCATCTGTTTTGTTTTTTCCGTTTATGGCGATCCCCAGGGCCATCAACTGAAACTCTCCCGGAAAGAGAGGACTCAACAGTACAAAAAACTTGAGGATCGTTACAAGCACTTCATCGACATGGCGGCCTACATCAGCGCCGAAGATGAACGGGACGTATTTTTTCTGCTGGACAGCAACAGGGACCGGGATATTTTCGTCAACACCTTCTGGCAGTTGCGGGACTCCACGCCGGGCACAGAAGACAACGAGTACAAGGATGAAATTGTAAGACGCTTTGCCTATGTGAACAAATACTTCAAGAGGGGGGTCGGACGGCCCGGCTGGATGACCGATATGGGCAGATTCTATATGATTTTGGGGAAACCCACCAGTATCGAAAGGTTTGACAGCGAGGCGGGTTTGTATCCGGCCCAGGTCTGGTACTATCACGGCGATAAATCGTTGGGACTGCCCACCTACTTCAACATCACCTTCTATAAACCCCACAACACCACCGAGTGGAAGCTCTACCATCCCAATGTCGATGGCCCGGCCTCGCTGCTGATTAAAACCCAGCAATTCAACGAACAGGATTACCAGGCTCTGTACAATAAGATCATGGAACTGGCCCCCGGACTGGCCATGCCGGCCATCACCATGATCCCCAACCAGATAGCCCCGGGATTCCAGCCGCCGTTGATGAATAACATTGTCCTCGCCAAAATCGAGGAGGCCCCCACCAAGAAGCTCAACCTCTCCTATGCCACCCACTTCTTGAATTTCAAGGGCTTTGTGAATGTGGAGGAATCGGTCAACTACGTGGACAATTCGAGAGTTGTCTCCATTACCAGGTACGAAGGATTGGACTTTTCCTTCGTCAACATTTCGTTAAAACCCAAAAGGATCTCTTTGGGCTACAGCAATGAAAAAGATAAATACTATTTTAATTATGAATTAAATGTGAGCCTGAAGAGGGGCGAAGCGTTCATATACCAGTACAAAAAAAACTTCGATTTTTACATCGACCCCGATCGGGTAGATTCCTTAAGGGGCAACGGCATCGTCATCCACGACTCATTCCCGGTGATTCCCGGTCAATACAAATTGATGGTCTTTGCCATGAATTCGGTGGGCAAAGAATTTGCCTACTTTGACAAAGACATAACGGTATGGCCCAGAGGAAACCGCACGATTTTGTCCGTCCCCATCATCGGCTTCAAGGCGGAAGATCGGCGGAACCACTTTTTATTTCCCTACAAGTTCAACGACAAAAAGTTATACGTGGACCCGGAGAGAAATCTCCGCTTAAAGGAGCAGCCGGTCATTCACACCGGGATTTACAATCTGAATAAAGAGTTGTGGGAAAAGGGGAAACTGGAATTCGATTTAAGGGGAATGAACGATCGGACAAACTTTAAGAAAAAATTCGTTTTACCGCTGAATCGTTATGCTTACAAAGAGGATTTGAATATTTTGTACCCCCTTGAGGGAGAGGACTTAAAACCCGACTACTACACCCTGATCATCGGTCTAATCGATGAGTCCGGGAATATCCAGGCGACCCAGAGGGCCGAATTTGCCGTATCGCCGGTGAGTTCCTTTGCCCATCCCCTGGAAGCATTTAAACAGTCCAGCATCCTGAACCCATTCTATTTCTACCATATACTGGGGAGCCAGTATGAAAAGGTGGGCAACCTAACTGCAGCGGAGCAGTACCTGGCCCGAAGTATTGAGAGTAACCCGACATTTCTGGAAGGATATATACCCTATTTGCATGTCCTGAACAGAGTGAAAAAATACGACAAAGTCCTGGCGGCGGCGGAGAGCCTGAAACAGGACGAAAAATTTGCCTTCGACTACCACCTGGCCCGGGCCACCGCCCTGTTTGGCCAGAAAAATTATAGAGAGGCACTCAAAGAACTGGTAAAGGCAAACGACATCTACAATAGTGACGTCAGGGTGCTGAACCTGCTGGGCTTTACCTTTCTCAATCTAAAAGATTATGAGGAGGCTCTAAAAGCCTTCGCCGCCTCTTTAAAATTAAACAAAGATCAGACATTTATCTTAAAAACAGTTGAGAAAGTAAAACAAATGACCTCCCCCAAAAACAAATAAATCCCCTTTCACCTCGGGGGACTTACTGTTGTGCCCTCACTTTGTGATTTCCTGATAAACTTCATGCCTGACTTTTTCTCTTATTTTACGATTCATAACGGTATCTATATACCTGTTGATAATGTCGTCGATTTTGGATTTTAGAAGTTCCAGTTCAGGGGTAATCTCCTTGAGATAATTATCATCTTTGGGAATTTTGACCTCCATCATGCCGGCGTCGAAGAATACCTTTAAATAGCGGGCCTCATATTCGGAGCGGCATTCGATGAAGTTCTTGCCGGAATACAGCTTCCAGCCAAATAGATCTTTGACAACCTGTGCCTCCCCGTCGTTTTCGGGAAATTGGGCATCTATAAGATCGTCCCGCACCAAAATCTCCTCCCTATAAAATTCTCCTATCGTTCTCATCTTTTACCTTCCTTTTTTATTTGACCGATAATGGTCCCTTTCAGAGAATCGATGTCTATTCCTTCTTTGGTCTTCTTCTTTTTATCAAAGCTCCTGGCTTTCTCAATTCTCGATCTTACCAGATCCACCACCGCCCGATACACCCCCAACTGTTCCTCCTCCGTCAACCCCAAAATCTCCCCATAACAATTTCATCCAACTCTCTACGTTCTGGTTTTATCTTGTCAATTGAGACATCATCTGATTGATTTGCGTTTAAATCTTCGAAAATAGAGTTTATTGTTAATGCAGGATATTTCTCTAAATATGTAGATACTTTTACTTTTAGTTCTTCTGAAAAGATTTTAGGAACAAGCATTCTCTCAACATCAATACCTTCTGTTTTTAATGCGCCTTCACCAAGATTTGAACGGCCGGCGAATTCCTTTATTAACATACTTACAGAAGATAACAAAAAAGCGAAAAATAGTGAAATATTCCCTTTGTCTTTTGGCTTAATTTCAAATAGATTATGATCTACCTGGACATTTGCTTTGTTCAGAATGACGGTCTGTCTGTCATGATGGATCATGGGGAAAAGGATTGGCCACGCTTCCCTGATTTTAATGGAATACCACAATTTTCTCGACCTACAAGTTTTTCTTTTATGAAATTCCTTTTTTTCAGCTCTTTTTATATAATGCAGAATTTTCTTTCCCCTTAATTCGCTTTTTTCAATTCCTATTGACAGCAGTATTTTCTTTAAATCATTCGGATTAATTAAAACATTTTTGGCTTCCCTTGGACTCAGTATAATTTTGTTCGGGATCCAGTTTCCCGTTTCGTCCTGGTGCATCCAGAATTCCTTCTCGATTCCCCATTTTTTAATTTCGTCTTCGGTTAGATAGAAAAACTCGTTGGCGCCGGTGGTAAACCCTCTTCTTACATCTGCTACTTCTTTTAAAGGGACCAGTATATTTTTACCTTTTTCCAGGATTTTGAAGAAGATGTCGGGTGCCCTTAAATATTTGCCCCATTTGGCTCCCAGGTATTTTTTTTCTTCGTCATCAAAGCCCTCTTCCCAGAGATCTTTCTGAACTTTTGGAAAAATCCTCAGGTCTTCATTCTCATAAAGATCATTATGGGCCATAATGGTCTTTTTTAATTTTTCGATCTCGTTCAATCGTTCTAATTGTTTTTCCCAGATATCCTGAGCCGGTAGGATAAAATGGCGCAGCGGCTTTTTCAGATAGACAAACCTGGCAATATTTTCGTCTCTCTCTTTTTTGTTTTTACATCTTTGCAATATGACTATACAGGTATTGATATCTGCATCCTCGAACCAGCGTTCCACTTTTGATTCGATAATGCAGACGATCTTGTAGTACTTCAGAAAAAATTCCTGGAGGCCTTTTCCGTAATCTACATCCAGCCAGGAGTTGGAGACAATAAAACCAAAATAACTCCCATCTTTTAAAAACTTTGTTCCATGAACAAAAAAGTAAGCATATATCCCCGCCCTTTTACCGACGTTGGCAATCTTTACGTTGTGGAATAATAGAGAATTCTCGATAATATTGTCTTTATATTTTAAGTCTTCGGGGGAGATTTCACCGATTTCTTCCTGCCTGGTATATGGGGGATTACCCACTACAGCATCAAACCAACGGGGATAAACCAATTCCCTTTCCTCTACACCTAATGTCCTGGCCCTTGCTTTTCTCCATTTATCAGGCACGAAACCTTCATCACCAACCACGAATTTAAAAAAATCTTCGTGAAGGATATTGGGATAGTTTTCGTCAACTCCCAAATCATTGATGGCCAGATTAATCGTAGCCAGATGGGCGGGGAACTTGGCGATATCGTTCCCCCACAACGTTGGCAGGATCTCTTTATGCCCTTTCCGCTGATTCATCATCTTTTTATGCTGGTAGGCACGAACAAGAAAAGTTCCTGCCCCACAAGAAGGATCAAGGATTTTGTCGTCTTCATGGTGGAGAGAAAAATTCAGTATTAAATCCACTACATCCGGGTTGGTGAAATATTGCCCAAGATGATGTCTCTCTTCCTGGGGAATCAATCGTTCAAAAATTCTCCCGATTACATCGAAGCCGAGTTTTGAAAAATCATATTTCTTGAGTATATTTATTAATTTCTTAATCTCCCCGACCACTTCTCTAATATCGGGAAAGGCAATTACATCGATAAAATCAGTGGTGTAAATAGTCTCGTAATCTATTTTCAAAACCATTTTGAAGTAGGCCTGAAGATAACTCTGAAGCATCTCTCCTTTGGTGAGACTTTCGGGTATTTCGAGGGGATCTAATTCATCGGGTCTTTTGATCTGTAATAAATTGTAGAAGAGAATTTTATTAACCAGAAGATAAGCGGTTTGTCTGGCCGCTTTGTCAAAGTCATGAGACTGCCAGGCAAAGGACCATCCCTGGTCGAAGAACCATTTTTTCAGTTCTTTGGCAAATTCTGTATCCTTATGGCAGTTATTTTCAATAATATCGGAATAAAAGTTAGCTAAAATTCTTATCTTTTCATGGATTCTAAAAATGAGCAACTCATCAATCGGCTGTTTGGGTTCAGATTCCTTGCCGATATTGAGGTTGTAGAGTCTTACTAAAAAATTTCCTAACGCTTCTTTGGTGAAATCTCTGTATCTAATATGTTCGATATCGTTCAGGTCTTCGATGGTTGATAAATGATATTTTTCAACAATTTGTTCTTCCTCAGGTTTTAGGGCGTTTGCCTTTTCAGTGTTATACAAAATTAATTTTTTGAAATTGGTGGTGGCAAAATATCTGGCCTTTCTGTGAGTTGCTTTTCTTCGGGCGGGTTCTTTCAACCCATCCTCGTCAAAAACATCAAAATATGGAGGTTTGGCTTCAATAACACAGAGCGCTTGCTGACTTCGCCTTGATTCATTAATAATCAAATCAGGCATTTTTCTATCTTTAGATGAGGTTTCCACATCGGGCAGCCCAAGATCAATCTGTGCCGCCTTGATAATCTCACGCATCCAATGCATCATAACAGCGACTGCGCTTCTCTCAGTCTTGTGAGAAATAGGCTGAAATGGGCTGGGAACTTTTGTCGAATGATCGGTGATTTTACTTTTCTTCTTCATTCTTCTCTAAAACTTCATTTACGATTCTCCGGGCGATTTCAAACGCGGCGGCGATTCGTGTTATTTTAACATCCGCCAACCCTTTTATTTCAAGAAATTTTTTCAAGGGTTGATTGGCCATACCTTTAAAGGAACCAAACTTCTGGAGAATTTCCTCGGCAATCTTTTCGGCCGGTTTTCCTTTTATCCCGGCGGAAATTAATATTGAGAGTAATTCCGCATCCGTTAGCTTCTCAGCCCCCAATTCTCTTAACTTCCCACCCGGATGATACCACGCCTTTTCTGAAAAAGTCTCTTCTGCTTTAGTACTATTTTTCTTCATAGGATATTTTTATAATAATGCTAAAGATAAGTCAAATATTTTCACATATTAAAACTACAAGTTTAGTTTTTTTTCAAAATGTAGAGAAGAAAAATTGGAGGTATTGTAGGGGCAAAGGGTGGCTTGCCCTTCAGGCGACCTGGGGACGATGTTTTTGTTTGGGGGGTGTTGGGGGGTTAGATGCGGAAGTTGAGGGGTTGGGGGAGGCATTGGAATTCGGCGGGCAGGGTTTGGCCCATCTCGCCGTCGTACTCGATGTTGACCGGGTCGTCGGAGTAGACCTTGATGTTGCGGACCCGGCGGATCGACACCTTTGAATGTTTCAGGATGGAGCCGGTATAGAGGCGGGGGGAGTTGACGATAATTTCCGGTTTGCTCATGTCTTCGGCCAGCACCAGGTCGAAGTAGCCGTCGTCCGGTTCGGCCTCCGGCGCGATGATCATGCCGCCGCCGAAGATCCGGCCGTTGGCAATGGCGCCGATTAAATATTTGCCGCTGATCTCCTGGGTATCGTCGATGACGATGCGGACATACTTGCTGCGATAACCCTTCAGGGTCTTCAATAGTCCTTTGTAATAGTGAAAGGTGCTTCTTTTTAAGGAGGGAACCTCTGAGAGGTTTTTGATGACCTCTGCCCCCAGGCCGAAGTCGGCGACATTGATGAAGTATTTTGTTTTGCTTTCGTCTTTTGCCTTATGAAAGGTCACCTTGCCCACGTCGATTTTCCGGGTCTTGGAGTTCTTTATGAGCTCCACCGATTTGGAAAAATCCCGGGGAATCTTCAGGAAGCGAATGAAGTCGGAACCGGTGCCCGAGGGGATGATGCCCAGCGATGCCTCCTCGTTGATGGTCCTGGGGGTTGGCTCGTCTTGATGGAAAAAACCGTTGGCGATCTCGTTGAGGGTGCCGTCGCCGCCGACCCCGATGATGAGGTCAAAGCCGTCTTTCAGTAAAGAGCGGGCAATTTCGGTGGCTTGTTTGGGCTTTTCGGTAAATATATATTTAAACTCATGGTAGTAATACTTAATGGCCTCCTTGATGATCTGCCATTTCTTTTCGGTCTTTCCCCTGGCGGAGAGGGGATTGACAATGACGTGGACTTTATTCATGATCATATTATACCTTCCTTTGCTGATATCAACGGATAACTTCGACTTTTGCTTTTGTCCCGGAGGGGAGAGTGTCGGTAATGACGGTTCTACCGTCGGCGGTGGTATACTTGTACAATATGGAGTTGGGCTTCCGGGCAAAAAAACTGCTGTATGTCAGCCCCATGTATTTCATGGCCCGCCGTACATAGGCGCGGGTTTCCCGATAGGGGGGGATGCCGTTGTATTTTTTGACCGCCTCTTCGCCGGCGTTGTACGCGGCCAGGGTCAGGGAGATGTTCTTTTTATACTTTTCGTAAAGATAACTCAGGTGTTTCACCCCGGCCTCTAAATTCTGGTCTACGTTGAACCGGTTGATTACCCCATATCTCCGGGCGGTATCGGGCATCAACTGCATGAGCCCCACCGCCCCTTTATGGGATACGGCAAAGGGGTCGAAGCTGGATTCTGCCCGGGCCACGGCGACGATCAAGTCTTCTCTGAGCTGATACTTTTTAGAGAGCCTCTTGATTTTGGTATAGTAACTGGCGGGCACGGAAGTAGGGGCGGAGGCGGCTTTTTTAGAGCGCAGGAATCGGATCCTGGCATTAAGCGAGGAGGAGGCGGAGGGCACGTTGGAGACGATAATTTTACCATCTTTGTCCTGTTTGACAACGATATCGGCATCTGCGGATAAAGAGAATATTAAGGGGATCAGACTTAAGCACACACACCGGACAAAAATCTTTTTATTCATTTTACATACTTTTTGACTATGCCGATGGTGCTGCGTTTAAAGTGGCCCACATCCCGGATGGTGTCGCCGCCGGCCTGGGCAAAATCCCGCCGGCCGCCGCCGCTTCCGTTTACCAGTTGGGCGATCTCCTTGACGATGCGGTTGGCATCCAATTCACCGGTGAGATCTTTGAAAATCGATACCACGATGGCGGATTTACCGTTGCTGTTGGACAGCAGCACCGAGATTCCTCTGGTTTTGTCTCTGATTTGATCTGCCAGGAGACTCAATTGTTTGCGATTGAGGTTGGCGACATATTCGACCACGGTTTTAATGTGATCAATCAAAACACTCCCCTCGATGATTTTATCGATATCCGGCTTCTGGAGGTGATCACCCGATTGTTTTAATTTCTTCTCCTGTTCCTTGAGCTGGCGTTCCCATTTCAGCAAAAAATCGAATATTTCCTCTCTTTTCTGGCCGAAGTGGTGTTGAATGTCGGCAAAAATTTTGAGGTTTTCACGGATGTACCGGTATGCCGGTTCGCCGCCCAGGGCCTCGATTCGGCGGATTCCGGCGGAAATGGATGATTCGCCGATAATTTTGAAGATACCGACTTCACCGCTATAATCCAGGTGGGTACCGCCGCACAGCTCTCTGGAAAAGTCTTCGAGGGAGATGGTGCGGACAATATCGGAATATTTTTCCGCAAATATGGCGATGGCCCCCTGTTCGATGGCCTCTTCATAGTGGAGAGTATCGGCCTTGATGGGCAGGTTTTCCCGGATTTTTTGGTTGACAATGGCCTCGATTCTGTCAATCTCGTCCGGGCCGAGGGCTTTGAAGTGGGTGAAATCGAAACGCAGCTTATCGGGGCCCACATAGGACCCGGCCTGTTTGACGTGGAGACCCAGGGCTTCCCGCAAGGCGGCCTGGAGCATGTGGGTGGCGGAGTGGTGTACTGCGGTTCGCTGCCGTTTGGCTTTGTCGATGGCCAGCCGGACCGTGTCTCCCACCGCCAGCGTCCCCCTTTTGATTTCCCCAAAGTGGAGAAAAACATCGCCTCCGCTCTTCTGGGTATCATGGATGATGAAAAAGGCGCTGTCACTCTGGCCGGTTCCGCTGTCCCCCACCTGTCCGCCGGACTCGGCGTAGAAGGGGGTACGGTCAAATACCAACACCGCTTCCGGGGAACCGACGTTTTTTTCGTCCTGCCGAATGGACGACGCCTTTTGGCCGCCCACATAGATGGCCAGCAGCACGGCCTCGTCTTCGTAATGGTCGTAGCCGCTGAATTTTGTTGTATATTGGCCGATGCCCGCTACAGTTTGCCGGAACTTTTGCTGCTGGGCCAGGCTGAGTCTGGATCGTTCCCGCTGTTTTTCCAGTTCCGCTTGAAATCCCGGGTAGTCGATCTCCATGTCCCGTTCCCGGGCCAGGTCCCGGGCAAAATCCAGCGGGAAACCATAGGTGTCGGAGAGCTTAAACAACGCCTCACCGCCGATCACTTTCTCCTTCTGGTCGGCGGTTTGCTCCACCAGTTCTTCGAATTTTCTCAAGCCCTGGAACAGGGTGCGGTCAAATCTCTCCTCTTCGGACAGGAGTACCTGGGAGATAAAATCCCGATTGTAATCGAGTTCCGGGTAGAATGCCTTCATGGTATCGATGACGCTGGCACTGATCTTGTGGAGGAAAACCGAAGGAAATCCCAGGGACTTACCGTGTTTAACGGCCCGTCTCAATAGCCTTCTTAAGACATAGCCCCGGCCGTCGTTTGCCGGCAGGACACCGTCGGCGATCAGGAAACACAATGCCCGGATGTGGTCGGCAATGACCTTCAGGTCCACCTGGTAGCGATCGGCATCGGCATCGACTCCGGCCATTTCGGCCGTACATTCGATGATGGGGCGAAACAGATCGGTTTGATAGTTGCTGTCCACCCCCTGGAGCAGGCTGGTTAGCCGTTCCATGCCCATGCCGGTGTCGATGGAGGGGGCCGGCAGGGGATGGAGCTTGCCCTGCTCATCTTTGAAGTACTGCATAAACACCAGGTTCCAGACCTCGATGAATCGCCGGCTGTTTTCGGTAAACGACGGCGGGCCGAACCGTTCACCCCGGTCAAAGTGAATCTCGGAACAGGGACCGCAGGGCCCGGTCTCCCCCATCTGCCAGAAGTTTTCCTTTTCCCCCAGGCGGATAATTTTATGGGGGGGGACGCCGATCTTATCTTCCCATATTTTATAAGCTTCATCGTCGGTTTCAAAGACCGATACCCACAGTTGTTCGGGATTAAAACGGTAGTGCCGGGTTAAGATTTCCCAGGCAAATTCGATGGCCTCTTCCTTGAAATAGTCGCCGAAGGAGAAATTGCCCATCATTTCGAAGAATGTATGGTGATACTCGGTTCTCCCCACCTCGTCAAAATCGTTGTGTTTGCCGGAAACCCTCATGCACTTCTGAATGCCGACGGCACGGTTGTACTCCCTGGTCTCTTCCCGAAGGAAAACACTCTTAAATTGATTCATGCCGGCATTGGTAAAGAGGAGAGTGGGGTCTTTGGCCGGGATCAAGGGGGAGGACATCACCTTATAATGATCTTTACCGCGAAAATAGTCGAAGAAGGTTTGTCTGATTTCTGAATTTTTTAAATTTTTCATAGGCTATCGATATCGAGTAAATTATGGTCGTCAAAACTGCCGCCTATATCTTTATTTTCTTTTTCCTTTTCTGCTATATCCGATATTCGCTTCTCCATCTCGGCCTGGGCCATGTCTTTGGTGGATTGGACACCGATTTTTTTGAGCTTGAACTCATCGGGATTGGAGGCCCATTTGAGTGCCTCATCGTAATCAACGAGTCCTTTTTCGAATAGGAAAAACAGCGATTGGTCGAAGGTCTGCATGCCGTACTGGGATACGCCCTGGGCAATGGCCTCCCGGATCAATTTCGTCTTCTCGGGATTCAGCACGCAGTCCTGGATAAAAGGGGTGTTGACCAGTATCTCCACCGCCGGCACACGGCCCTGGTCACCGGTCTGGGGGATCAACCTCTGGGAGATGATGGATTTTAATACCGAAGACAACTGGATACGGATCTGCTTCTGGTGGTGGGGCGGGAACATGGAAATGATGCGGTTGACGGTCTCCGGTGCATCCAGGGTATGGAGGGTGGACAGAACCAGGTGGCCGGTCTCTGCGGCTAGCAGCGCCGTTTCGATGGTCTCCAGATCCCGCATCTCGCCCACCAGTACGACATCCGGATCCTCACGCAGGGAGCTTCGCAAAGCCTTGGAAAAGGTGTTGGTGTCCGAGCCCACCTCCCGCTGGTTAATAATACTCTTCTTGTCCCGGTGTAAATATTCGATAGGGTCTTCGATGGTGATGATATGTTCGATACGATGGGTATTGATATAGTCGATCATGGCGGCTAAGGTGGTGGATTTCCCGCTGCCGGTGGTGCCGGTGACGATGACCATCCCCCTCCTTTCATCGGCAATCTTTTCCAGGACCAGGGGAAGGTTTAGGTCGGCAATGGATTTTATCAGCGTGGGGATGACCCTTAAAACCAATCCCATCGCGCCCCTTTGCTGAAACACATTACAGCGGAATCGCCCCAGTCCCGGGACACTGTAGGACATATCTATCTCGTGGTCTTTCTTAAATCTATCTTTTTGTTCGGCATTCATGATGGAGAAGGCCATGGCTATGGTATCCTCTTGCATGAGCCGCTTCAGTTCGACCAGGGGATGAAGCATGCCGTCAATCCGGAGGATCGGGTGGTTGCCCACTTTTAAGTGTAAATCCGAAGCGTATCTCTCAACTGCAATTTTGAGAAGATCGTCTATATTCATTTAAAAATCTCCTGACTCTGTATTATATTATATAATTTTTCACTAAATATCAAGTCATTGGAACCAGATTCTGCTATCCTCCCATTTTTAGGTTCAAGAATTCAATGCTGACTTGATTTTTTTGAGGGTTTTTGGTATGGTGGTATAGGGACGCAGATCTGCGTCCCCTACTTTAGAGATAAGGAAATAGGGAAACGATTATGAGCAAACAAGAGAAGCGGGAAATTCAGGGGCAGCCGGCGCCGCCGGATACCCGGAGCTGGTTTGAGTATTCGTGGAGATTGCAGCAGGATGTGCCCAACCGTCTGGAAGATGCGGCCAAGTTCCTGGTCACCATCATCTCCCTGACCATGGCCATCATCGTCACCGCTCTGGACCGGCTCAAGGCCGCGCTGGCCCAGCCCTTGTGGGTCTTCATCGTGCTCTTCATGTGGGTGGGGGCCCTGTTCTTCGCCTTCCTGGTGCTGTTTCCCCGTACATACCGGTTCCACTCCGGTTCGGTAGACAGCATCAAGGCGGCCCACGTCAAGATCGTCCGCACCAAGCAGGTGCGCTTCATCCTGGCCGCGGTACTCTATTTTATCCCCCTGCTGATCCTGGCCATCCTCTACCTCATTTCCCTTTAGGAGCAGTCATGAAAAGCGTAACCTACACCGTCATCTGTCCCTTTGATCCGGGGCACCGCTTCCCGGTGGTGCTGGAGATGGAAGATGGCAGCGAAGAGAAGGAGAAAAAGAGCCATGTCGAGACCTACTGCCCCTTTTGCGATAAGTTTGTCCGGGTCACGGTGGAGGGCCAACTGGAGCCGGATGTCAGCGTGATGCGGGGCTTCGGCTTCGAGCCGGAATAGCGGTGGAGGCGGGCCCATGATCTTCGAGAAGATCGAGCTCGACATTGGGGCTAAACAGGCGGCGGCCCTCAAGTCCGCCTGGCCTGGTGCCCTTCATCTACAACGAGGAGGGCAAGGATTTTAGCCTGTCCGCGGTGCGGGATCAATTAAAATGCTTCTGCCTGCAAAAGGGTCACGCCGACTGGCTAAAAGAGTTAACACTGCTGGAGCGGGCGGGGTCCGCAGACAAACAACTGGCCGCCCTGCTGGTTCACTTCTCCCTGCCGGTGACCGACATGGCCTTCCGTCTCCAGGGCTGCACCGACCCACATACCTCCTTGCGCTGCCTCCAGCAGTTGACCCTCATCCAGGTCTACCTGGACCGGGGCACAGACCTGACCCCGTGGGGGTACTAAGCGGAAAAAATATCAATAAACGAATGAGCCGCTGCATTCCCTATTTGTTTTATGAAGAAATCGGGTGAGGGGGTGTTGAACGAAAGGTTGATTTCGTTTAATATACTTTATTCTTTATTTGATGGAGTATACCGTATAGTGAGGAGGATGTGTGATGAGTGGTAGAGTGGTGCGGCTTTTGGTGGAGGGGTTGATTTTTGATATGGATGGGTTGATGATCGATAGTGAGAGGCTCTATTTTCAGGCGGAGAGGGAGATTGGGCGGCGGTTTGGTAGGGAGGTGTCCGAGGAGACGTTGTGGAAGATGATGGGGCGAAAGCCTGCCGATAGTATCGAGATATTCGTGGCGGAAGTGGGGATTCCCATGGCGCCGGGGGAAGTGCTGGAGATGCGGGACCGCCTCATGCGGGAATTACTTCAGACCGACCTGGTGGCCATGCCCGGCCTGGACCATATCATCGGGACCTTTGAAAAGAGGCTGAAGCTGGCGATTGCCACCGGTGCCCCCCGGGAGTTTGTGGACATCGCGGTGGATAAGCTGAAAATCCGGGAAAAGTTTGCGGTGCTGCAGAGTTCCGATGAGATCGAACGGGGCAAGCCCCACCCCGAGAGCTATGTGACCACCTGTAAAAAGTTGGGGGTTAAGCCAGCCCACTGTGTGGTGCTGGAGGACTCGGAGAACGGTGTGGCCGCCGGTAAGGGGGCCGGCTGTTATGTGATCGCCGTACCCTCGGCATATACCGAAAAGCAGGACTTTTCCCGGGCCGATTTTATCGCCCCCGATCTATTTCAGGCCCAGAGACATATCTCCGGTTTAATCGATCCGAAAGGGTTATAGATAACCGAGGGTTTTGAGGCTCTTCTTCTCCTTTTCGGACAGGGGTTTTTCCTCTTGCTGTTGCCCTTTTTTCAGGTAGCCGTGGGTCTTGTAATAACGCTGGTACTTCTTGTTCAGATCGGTCGCCTGGGGTTTGTATTGGGAAAATATGTTCGTATGTTCGTAAGGATCGGCGTAGATCTCATACAGGTGGGTCTCCTCGATACCCAGGGCTTTGGCCAGCCTGGGGAAGACCTTGACATAGTGAAGGTTGTTCTCCACCACTCCGTAGGAACCCACCTGGCCGATCATGTGGAGGGCCCGGTTCTTCATGGGTCTGAGAAGATCCACCCCCTGCAGCGGGTAGGGGGCCTTAAGATCGAGGCGGTTGAGCAGGGTGGGGCAGATATCCATGATGCTGACAGGGGTCTTGACCCGCCGGGATTTGAGGCCTGGTATATACACGATCAACGGTACCCTTGAGGCGGCACTGAAAGTCAGGGGGCCGTGATTAAAGTAAAAATTACGTTCCCCCAGGTCTTCGCCGTGGTCGGCGGTGATGATGAATATGGTATTTTGCTGGAGACCTTTTTCAAAGAACAGGTCGATGACTTTACCGATCTCAGAGTCTACGTACTTCACCGCGCCGTCGTAGAGACCGATATAGTGGCCCTCGTCATAGATGTCTTTCTGCTTAATGATCCTGCGCATGGCGGCGATGATCTTGGGCTTGACCTGGCCGATATCCCGGCCTTTGGGTCGCTCTTCTACAAACTCGGCCGGCGGCACGTAGGGGGTGTGGGGCTCGATATAGTTGACCCAGAGGAAGAAGGGCCTCTCCTGGTTGTAATCATTTAAGAAGGAGAGGATTTTTTGGGTGATGAAGGGGGTGGATTGCTCTTTTTCTTCGATGTGGTCCCAGACCTCTATGTACTCATCAAATCCCTGGTGAAAGAGGAATTTCCTGGCCAGGTTGGCGTTGTCTACCACCGCATAATTGTAGTATCCCTTTAATTTCAGGATCTCCGCCAGTGTCAGGTATTTTTCCTTTAAGTACCCCCGGTTGGGCCGGGTCTTGTGGATGAAGGGATGAAGCCCGGTCATCATGGAGGCAAAGGAGGCCGACGTCTTGGGAATGGGGCAGTAGGCATACTCGAAAAACAGCGATTGGTCGGCAAAGGCATCGATGTGGGGTGAGGTCTGATATGTATAGCCATAGGTGTGCAAATGATCGGCCCTCAGAGTGTCGACGGTCAGGAGTATGATATTGTATTCATTTTTTTTTGTTTCATCCGAACCGGTTGAGCAAGAGTGGAGGGCAAAAATAACCGGGAGAAGCACACCTAATAGTATAAATTTTTGTTTCATCTCCTTCATTATAGCACCGGATCGGCTCAGGAGTCAATGCAGCCGTCCGTATTCCCAATTGTCTGTGTGTTAAAATTTTCGACATCTTAAAAAAAATTAGAACCAATGGTGTTGAAATATTCATCAGTCTGTTATAAAATAGTCCCATGAATAACGCCTATACTTATACCGGGATTTTGATTTGTCATGTTTAAGTCAATCAATTCTAAACTCATTCTGGCCATCGGAGTCTTTAGCGGGGTCATTACGGTGGTCTTTTTCTTTGTTTTTCTGAAGCATCAAAATAAGCAGCTTATCTCCGAAGTCTTTCGGGGGGCCAGCATATTCAGCGATACCGTGTTTCGGAGTACCCGATACGACATGCTGGTGGGCAACCGACAGGGGGTGCATCGGATGATCGAGACCATCGGTCAGCAGGAAGGTATTGACTTTGTCCGTATCTTCAACAAAGAGGGCAAGATTATGTTTTCCACCAACAAGGCGGAGATACAGAACTACGTGGATAAGAATGCCGAAGCCTGCTACATCTGTCATGCCGCCGAAAAGCCCCTGGAACGCCTCACCACCACGGAGCGAAGCCGCATATTTCAGGGCAGGGCCCACCGTGTCCTGGCCATGATTACCCCCATTTATAACGAGCCCGACTGCTATCGCTCTTCGTGCCATGCCCATTCCCCTGACCAACAGGTACTGGGGGTGCTGGATATCGGCATGTCGCTGGTGGAAGTGGACAACGAATTGAGGCGCAACAGCCTGACTATTATTATTTTCTCCGTGATCATGATCCTCTGCGTTGCCTCCATATTGACCTTTTTGGTGCACCGTATGGTGATCAAACCGGTCAAGCAATTGGTCCAGGCCACCCGGAAGGTGGCCAACGGTGACCTGGATGTCAGCATCACTCCCAGGACCCGTGACGAAATCGGCCATCTGGCCAAATCCTTTGACCGGATGATCCAGGACCTAAAAAAGGCCCACCAGGAGATCAGTTCCTGGAATATCGAGCTGGAAAAAAAAGTGGAAGAGCGGACCTGGAAATTGCAGATGGCCAAGGAGCAACTGCTGCAGTCTGAAAAGATGGCCTCGCTGGGGGTACTGGCCTCGTCGGTGGCCCACGAGATCAACAACCCCCTGCAGGGAATCCTCAATTATATCAAGCTCATGTTGAAGATCATATCGAAAAATAAGGCGAATTCGGATCGTCTGCAGGATTTTAAAAGTTACCTCCATTTAATGGGTGACGAGATTGAAAGACTGGGGGACATGGTCAAGAACCTGCTGGTATTTTCCCGCCAGTCCAAACCGGAAATCCGGAAGGCCGACGTCAATGCTATCATCAGAAACAGCCTGGTGCTGCTGGAAAATAAGGTACGGCTGCAGAACATCGAGGTGAACCTGGATCTCCAGGAAGAGATTTCCAGTATCTACTGCGATTTCAATCAGATCCAGCAGACCATGTTGGCGCTGATCATCAACGCCATCGAAGCCATGCCTGAAGGGGGAAAAATCTTTACCGCTACCCGCTGCCTGGAGGACGGGGGGGTGGAGGTCACTATCCGGGATACCGGTGCCGGCATTCCCCGGGAACATCTGAAGAATATCTTTGACCCGTTCTTTACGACCAAAGAATCTGCCAAGAGTACCGGTCTGGGCCTGTTTGTTGCCTACGGTATCATCCAGGACCACAACGGCACCATCGAGGTGGACAGCGAAGTGGGGGAGGGTACCACCTTCCGCATTACCCTGCCGGTGGGGGTCATGGAGTGAAAAGGAGATAGGAGATATCAGTGGAGTCACAGATTCACGTACTGGTAGTGGACGACGAATTAATCGTCCGGGAGTCCATGGCCAACTGGCTGAGGGAGGACGGTTACCGGGTCGATACCGTTGACAGTGGTACGGCGGCGCTGCAAAAAATCAAATCCAACCACTACGACCTGGCCATCGTGGATATCAAAATGCCCGGCATGGACGGTATCGAACTGCTGAAGCGGGTCAAAGGGATGACTCCCGAGATCCAGGTGTTGATGATGACCGCCTATGCCTCGGTGGACACGGCCGTTGCCGCCATGAAAGAGGGGGCCTACGATTACATCGTCAAACCCTTTGATCCCGAAAACGTCAGCCAGGTCATCCAGCGGGCCGTCCAATACAAGCTGATGGAGCGGGAAAATTATCTGCTAAAGAAGGAGCTGGAGAAAAAGTACGGCTTTGACGAGATCATCGGCAAGAGCCAGGAGATGCAGGCGGTCTTCGAGTTGATCCGCACCGTGGGCGATTCCGAAGCGGTGGTGATAATCCGGGGCGAAAGCGGCACCGGTAAGGAACTGGTGGCCCGGGCCATTCATGCCAACAGCGGCCGCAAATACGGTCCGTTGGTGGCGCTCAGTTGCGGTGCCCTGCCCGATACCCTGCTGGAAAGCGAACTCTTCGGTTACGAAAAGGGTGCCTTCACCGGTGCCCAGTACAGCCGCAAAGGGCGGATCGAGATGGCCAACGGCGGCACCCTGTTCTTGGACGAGATCGGCGATATCAGCCAGAAGACCCAGGTGGACCTGCTGCGGGTGCTCCAGGAAAAGGTGATCCATCGACTGGGCAGCACAAAACCCGTCAAGATCGACATCCGGGTTATATCCGCCACCAGCCGTGATCTGGAAGAGGCCATCAAAAACGGCACCTTCCGGGAAGATTTATACTACCGCTTGAACGTCGTGACCATTCATCTGCCGCCGCTGCGGGAACGGAAAGTGGACATCCCCCTGCTGGCTGGCCACTTCCTGCAAAAGTTTGCCGTCATCAACGGCAAGAGAATCGAAGGCATCTCCGGCCAGGCCATGGAGATGCTGATTCAATACCACTGGCCCGGAAATGTCCGGGAACTGGAAAATGTGATGGAACGGGCAGTGGTAGTAAGCAAAGAGCCTAAAATCATCCCCCACGACCTCTCCGATGCCATCAAGAAAGGGGAGCCGGGTATTGCCCCTCATCCGCGCACCCTGGAAGACTTTGAGAAAGGGCATATTGTCGGCATCCTGAGTGAGTATGAGGGGAACATATCGAAATCCGCCGAAGCGTTGGGCGTCGACCGGGGGACGCTGTACAACAAAATTAAGAAGTACAACATCGAAAAATTGAAAAAATGAATGTCGGCCCCAACCGGAACCATTGCCCTCCTTCCCCTCGATGATATTGAGGCTTTTGTCCTGAAACATCTCACCGTGGTCCTGAATCGTACCTTCCCCTTCCAATTTGTAGTGAACCCGGCCGAGGGCTTTCACGCCGTCGTTCCCCCTCCCCTCTACGGCGGCCGCTGCCACTCGACCCAGGTACTGAAAGTTCTTTCCCCATTGGCGCCGGCAGATGCCCTCAAGTTGCTGGCCTTAAGCGAACGGGATCTCTACTCCCCCATTTTTACCGCCTATTTTGGCGAGGCCCTGCTGGGTGGCTGTTGCGCCCTGGTTTCGCTCCATCGGCTCCGCCAGGAGTACTATGATCTTGCCCCCGATCGGGCACTTTTTTTGTCAAGATGCGAAAAGGTGGCCACCCACGAAGTGGCCCATACCTTCGGGCTGGTGCACTGCCGGGATAAAAACTGTATCATGTACTCGGCCCACAGCATCGTGGAGGTGGATGCCCGCTCTTCGTGTTTCTGTCCCGATTGTGTAGTGGCTTTGAGATCTAAAATACAAGCCGCTAAGAACGCTAAGGGCCGCCAGGAGAAAAAAAAAGAGGGACATTCAAAATAAATAGTTGAATGTGGAATGATTCAACGGTGGTGTGGGTTTTTTCGACACTCCTTCATCCTTAAATGTGAGGTTTAACTTTCTATCTTATCGGTTTTCATTGTAAAAATGGGAATCCGAAACCCCCTGCCTTCGAGGCTTTTCGTGATTTTTGTGATTTGTAAAAGAGAGTGCACCCCCGGGTTTTGAAGATCTGGCAGCGGATTTGCTGGGTATAAATATGAAGTATAAACAAACAACTTCAAAATGCAAATAGAGGAGGACATTATGGCAGAAAAAGAAAAGAGCTTACAGGGTAAACGGGGAATGAAAGTGATTCCCAACGGCGAACGGAAATGCATCTGGATGGAGGCCGGGGTCATGTCGTTCAAGTTGTGTACCAATCGATTTCAATGCACGTCTTGCGAATTCGACCAGGCCATGTCGGGCAGGGTCAAAAAAGATGGTGATCAACAGGTGGCAAAAACGGCAATGACCCGGAAGCGGGAGATCAACGAATGGATGGAGGAGTTCCGCCACCTGCCGGCGGACCAGCGGAAATGTCGCTACATGCTGATGGGTGAGGTATCCTATAAAATTTGTCCAAACAGTTTCCGCTGCGGCGAATGCTCTTTCGATCAGATGATGCAGGATCGTGTCCAGCCCGTTGCTGCCCACAATATGGAGACCTACCCCAGGGTGACCGGTTTTTATCTGCCGGAGCACCTCCACTATTTCCGAAACCATACCTGGTTGTATCTGGAGCGAATGGGCGGAGTCAGGATCGGTCTCGATGACTTTGCCCGTCGGTTAATCGGGCGACAGATCAACCGCATCGCCCTGCCGGCGGTGGGCAAGTCGGTGGACTTTGAGGAGCAGGCCTGGACCATTCACCACGATTTCGGCGAATTGGATTTTTTGTCTCCCATCGAGGGAGTGGTGGCTTCGGTCAACCAGAAGTTGCTGGATACGCCCCACCTGGTTAACGAGCAGCCCTACACCGACGGTTGGCTCATCACCATCGATCCCACCAACATCCGCAAGGGACTGAAAAACCTGTTGAAGGATGAAGAGGCAAAAGCCTGGACGAATGAAGAGGGTGAACTTCTCAAGCAGGCTGTGCTGGCCGATGCCGGGGCCGCCATGCAGGATGGGGGAGTGCTCAGCAGCGATTTTTCCCGTCACCTACCCCGGGAGCAGTGGGTCAAGCTGGTGAAGAAACACTTTTACATCCGTTGACCGTGGAAAAATAATTTTGATTATGAGGAACGACAGGGCAGCCGCGGCGATACCTGCTTCAGTGAATCGACTGAATAGGAACAATCCCCCGTTTTGTCATGAGGGTAATGCCTTCAGGGGATAGGGCAAAGTCGATGAATTTTTTTATGAGTCCAGCGGGTTTCCCGGCGGTGACAAAGGAAAAAATCTGGTAATAAGGATAATCTTTATCTATGGGCGATATACCGTTTACTTTGAGGATCTTGATGCCTTTTTTACCGACGGCAGCGCCCTGGGTGGTAAAAGATATGGCGTTGGGTATATGGCCCACGCCGTCGATGACCATGGTAGACAGGTTTGCCATAAAATCATATTGGAGATCACGCTGTTCCATCACCTGGTAGGTAAAGTTTCTGAAGGCGGCGGTGAATTTTCTGGGAGTAATGACAATGACAGGCTGATCAGGACCACCCACTTCACGCCAGTTGGTGATATCTTTAATAAAAATTCGCCGGAGCTGCTCTGTGGAAATATCGTTTATCTCACAATTTTCGTTGACTATTACCACCAAAGGATCTTTGCAGAAAGGGATTTCCACATATCCTGCTTCCTTAAGCCGATAGTCAATTTTCCTGGCCGTACTGGAGAGGCCGCTGAAACCAAACTTGAGTCGTTGAATGGCAGTGCCCGATGTGGTGACCATGAGATCGACTGTGATGCCGGTTTTTTGGGTGAATAAATTCAGCCTTTCAACCTCAATGGCATCGTAGACCTGGGAGGAGCAACTGTAAACCAACCGATCTTCGTCAGGAGTTGCCGCCGGCAGGGTGTTCTGGAGGCTGAAAAATTGCATCATGAAGAAAAAGGCTACAAACACGGTACATTTAATTGCTGATTTATTTTTCATATTTCTCTCCTCTATTCCAAATTTTGGTGATACCATCTTTTGTCTTGCCAATAGATACAAATAGGGGTCTGTCTTCCATATTCCTATTCTATTATACAAAAGCAAGAAGTTCAAGTGGAAAATGTTTAAGAATTTAAGAATTGAAGAAGTCAAGAATTTTTTTTTGAGTTGATGATTTTGATGATTTCCGGTTTATAGGCTTCGTTATCCCTGAAGCGGCGGGAAAATATTTTGATGATGAGAAACGACAGGGCGGCAGCGGCGATACCCGTTAAGGCGGCGAAGATTTCGGGGTCCCCGCCATACCGGCTGCCCAGTTTCATGCCCAGGACGATTCCCACTACCAGGAAGAGCACCGGCACCATGTAAAAGAGGAAAGAAGCTTTCAGCAGCGAGCCGGAACTGATTTGCAGCACCACTCGGTCCCCCACCCGGGCGCCGATGGGGTTGCTGACTTCGCTTTCCATGTCTTTGTCTCCGGAAAGGGTATAGCACGCTCCCCGGGTCTTGCAGCCCTCGCACATGGAACTGCGCCGCACCCGTACCCAGGTTCTATCTTGATCGACCTTCGTGACGATTCCTTCTTCGGTGTTCATACAACCTCCAGAGATGTAAGTTATTATCTTTAATCTCTGTTAAAAAGTAACAATATTTTAACTAAATGTCAATACTCAACACTCAACAGTCAGGATTACCGGAATCCGAAGGCCGCGGCGCCTTTTCTCTTAAAATCCCAGCGACCAGGTGAGTACCAGGTGGCGGCGGGGGGCGGGCCTGAAAAAGGTGGCGTTGGCAAATTCCGAATAGAGGACGTTGGTCAGATTGGCTACCACGATGCCCAGTTGCATCGGCGTTGCCGACTTCCGAAACAGGTTTAGCCCGACGCCGGCATTATGCACGGTAAAACCGGGAATGATGTCGCCGATGGGATTATCCCCCAGCACCACATCTTTCTGGTCCCCATGGTGGCGGACATTGTAGTCCAGCCAGAACAGTCCCCGGGGGTCGTCGAAGCGGAGGTTCAGGTTTAATTTGGAAGAAAAGGTGTCGGTATAGGGCATTTCCGGGTTGCCGATGTCCTTTGAAGTGATGTGGGTGTAGTTGGCGGACACGGAGAGTCCAAATCTAAATAGCAGCCGCCCCAGCATTTCGATCCCCTGGATGCGGAGTTTATCGACGTTGATATTCTGATATTCCGGTAGACCGTTTACCTCACTGCCGGTACGGGCTACCCGGATACCGTCGTTGATGGTGTTCCAGAAATAGGAGGATTCCAGGTAGAGGCTTTTGAGCCGATAGCGCAGTCCTACATCGAAATTCAGGCTGGTTTCAGCCTTAAGTTCGGTATTTCGGGACTGAAAGGCACTGCCCTCGGGGGTGAAGCCGTTGTAGAATCGCTCGATCAGGTTGGGGGAGCGAAATCCCCTGCCTACCGAGACAAACAGGTTCAAATTGTCGGTGATACCTTGAATGAAATTGGCTGCCCCCACCAGGGTCTGGTCGGTACTGCTGACCGGTGAGTACTCTTCCAGCCCGGCGGTCTCCCTGGTCCTGGCAGTGACACTTTGGTGACGGAGGCCGAAGACCAGGGAACTGCTGCGGGAAATCGGTATGTCGTTCTGGATGAAGAATCCCAGGCTGTTGTACCGGGCGTTGGGAAGCTCGGGGGTGTTGTCCACCTGCGGAGTTGGCGGGCCAAAGCCGACGACGGTGTTGGTATTGGTATCGGTGTTGAAGGTGTCGTCGTTGAAGAAATCGACACCGTAGGTAAGTACATGGTTGCGGAAGATGACTTTCCGCAATTCCAGGCGGAAACCGGTGGTCTTAATATCGGTGAAATTGGTGGATTGAAAGTCGAGGCCGGCATCGGGGAGATAGGGAATATTGAAGGGGACGAAGACATTCATGGCCAGGTTCCGTTTGTTGCGGCGGTGGTAGGCCGTGAAATTAAGGTGATCTGCCAGCAGGAAATTCAAACCGCTGTTTTCGTAACGTACGGTGTATTTGTTGACCCTCTGGGAGGGGTAGAGGATGCGGATAGTGGTGGAGCCGGGATCGTATAATGCGGGGTCCACGTAGCCGAAGCCGGCATCGTTGGCCTGGTAGTTCTCAAATTTGAAAGATAGGTTGCTCTGCCGGGAAAACCAATAATCCAGTAAAATATTGATGCCGTTGTCCTGAACACCGGTATCGGTGACCGTGGTGTCTTCGGCTAAGTCGATCTGGCCGAAGGTTCCGGCCGGTGCCGTGTAATCGTTTGATTTACGGTAATTGCCGTTTACCACAAAGCCCAGTTTACCCACATGGCCGTTGACGTTTACCGTACCCTTGTGCTGGGTATCGGCGGAACCGAATCGGTAGCCGATATTACCGTGGATGGCCGTGCCTTCGGGGTCAAACTCGGGGACTTTGGTGATGATGTTTACCACGCCCCCGATGGCATCCGAGCCGTACAATACGGAGGCGGGTCCCCGGACCACTTCCAGCCGCGATACCTCCGATATATCGACCATTGCCGGGATCTCGCCAAAATCCTGCTGCCGGCGGGAGTTGTTCATGCGGATGCCGTCTTCCATCAGCAGGATGCGCTGGCCCCGCAGCCCCCGGATGACCGGCCGACTCTGGTTGGCCCCTACCCCTACCGTGTCGAGGCCCGGTAGTTGGGTCATCAATTCGCTGATATTGTTGGGGGCTCTCTTGCCGATCTCTTTGTCGGTGACGATGCTTACCGGTTTAGGGGTCGCGAAGGTCTCCTTTTTTATCCCGGTGGCGGTTACCGTCACTTCGTATTTCCATACCTTCTCTTCTTCCTGGATCTCCTCTTTCTGAGTGGCCTCGTTTTCTTTTTTTGGAGTCTCTTTGGCCTTTTCTTGCTGTTCGGCGGAGATTATCCCGAAGGGTAACATGATCAGGACTGTAATAATCAATAACGTTAAAATGCTCTTTTTCCCACTCGTCATGGTTGCCTCGCTTTTTTTTATTAAATTTTAATGATTGATTTTTATCTTTTTCTCCCCCGAAGGCAAGCCTTCATGACAATCCCATGACAACTTACCGTGAAACGTGGAAACGTGAAAGGATGATTACCGTTCGAAGCGGTAACCCTGATTTCGGACGGTGATAAAATGCTTCGGCTTCTCTGGCCGATCTTCATAGAGCTTACGGAATTTGGCCACAAAGTTGTCGATCGTCCGGGGAGTGGGATCCACATCCATGCCCCAGACCTCCTCTAAAATATCTTCCCGTTTCAGGGTCTTGCCAGCATTGAGGGCAAAGTATGACAGCAGTTTGATCTCCTTTTCCGACAGGGCCACCTCTCCCAGGGCGCTTTCGCTTAGATGGGTGGACAGGTTGATCTTGTGTCTATTGATCACCAGGATCTGGGCCGACGGGATCACCCTCTCTCCGGTGCTCCTCAGGATCAGCCGCTGGACCCGGGCCAGCAATTCCTCCACATTAAAGGGTTTGACCAGATAGTCGTCGGCGCCGGTATTGAGGGCATTGATCTTGCTCTCCACCTTCTGCTCCACCGTCAACATCATGATGGGTGTGTTGATACCCAGGTCCCGGATCGTTTGTAACAGTTGAAGTCCCGACATCCCGGGCAGCAAAATGTCCAGTAAAATAAGGTCATACACCCGGGTTTCGATTGTCTCTTTCAGGGATTCGGCGCTGCCGAAACACTCCACCTCAAAACCACTCTTCTCCAGGTTGAGCCGGATCATCTGACAGATCAGTTCATCGTCTTCCACCACCGCCACCCGGTACTTCATGCCACCTCACCCCTTCAGCCGGTTCAACTGTAGTAGGAAAGAAGCTCCCGATTTTCCTGCCACATCCAGGGCCTTTAAATCTCCGCCCATTTTCTGGGCCAGCTTTCTGGAAATATACAGTCCCAGGCCGGTGCTCTGGCGCTTATTTTTGAATCCCGGCGGAAACCCGGGGCCGTTGTCGGCGATTGTCACCTGCCCCCGGTTCCCATCGGCATGCACGTGGACTTGCAGTTTCAGGTCGGCGGGCCCATACTTAACCGCATTTTCAGTGATGTTGTCCAGGATCACCTTCAGGGCGGAAACATCGGCCAGCACGACGACAGCACCTCTCTCCTTCTCCCCGATGTCCAGGTTAACCGCGGCATTGGCCAGGTGCAGGGCGTGGTGAAAGTAGTCCTGGATGTATATCTCCAGATTTACCGCCGTCATGTTTAATCCGGCGTCCTTCCCCCTGAGGTGTGACCCCGCCAGAATGTTCTCCGCCAGTTGCTCCTGCCTGTCCACCTGTTTCAGCGCCAGCTCTACGTAGGGTGTCAGGTCATTCATGTCCAGTGAGCGGTTTTTCAGGCTTTGCAGGAAGAGTTTGATGCCGGTAATGGGGGTCTTGATCTCGTGGGTGGTGCGGCCCCAGAATTCGGTAATCTCCCGGGTGGATCGCCTCTCCAGTTGAATAAATTTATAAAGAAAAACAATACTCAGGAGTATCAGCAAAAACAGCAGCCCCGATTCCCCGGCCAGCATCAATTTTTTTCGCCTGAATTCCTCTTCGATCTGGGCCAGTGCCGCCTCCCTGACCCGAATGCAGTAGCCGCCCCAGCGGGGGGCCAGGGACCGTGAAAATGTTCCGGGATTTTGACAGGAGACAATTTCAAACCGCTCGTCCTGCTTCAGGACACCGATTTCCGGTGATTGGTTTTGGTCCATCCCCAGTTTGAGAGAAAAAATATCCAGGGTTAACCGGATTTGTCGATACTGGTCGCTGCGGTGGAGTTTGATGGAGGAGTGAAGAAAAACGGACCACCAGGCGATGAGCAGCGTCATGGACAGGATCGAGAGTCCAAAGGTAAGGTGGTGGCCGTGATTCTTGATAAAATCCCTAACACTTTCGACTGCCTGTCTAACCTGGATACCCATTTTCCCAAAAAAACAGCAAAATCTTACCAGATAACCCCGCAAAAATCAATATGGTGAAGACTTCGCCATCCCCGGTTTTCCTGCCTTTTAATCCCAATGCCGACTTGAGGGTGATGGAGGCATCCTTCATAACTCCTGAATTTGGATGAATTTTACTCGTCATCGACAGTTTGTTTGTCATTATCGACAAATGAACTGTAATTTGACCAGACTTTTTTATGATTCACGGAGACTTTTTTATAATTCGTGACGAATCTTTCATGATTCATGAAGAGTTTTTTATGATTGTCCGACGATTTTTAAAGATTCGTCAAGAACTTTTCTCAATTCTTCATACTTTTTTAATAGATTTTCTTGAATTCTTCAAGAAAGACGACCGATTTTTCTCCGACTTTCTAAGAATTTTAAAGACAAATCACGGACCTTTAAAGACGAATCGAGAAAATTTGTCGAAAAACCATAAATTTGTCTTCACAAATCATAGATTTTTGTCCGATAATTACGGATTTTTCTCCGACATCCATATTTTATTCTTCGTTCTCCTTGTCTTTTTCCTCTTCCTTGCGTGGTCCGAGCCTGTACGTCTTTCCCAACTCCCGGGCGACAGTCTCCGCTCCCGGAACATCGGCTTTGGCTGCTCCCTTGACAGAGTGGTAATACACCCTTGCTTCCGATAATGTCTCAGAGCCGACTCCCATGAAAGTATCTCTGACTTTTTCTGTCAATTTTTCAAGGGATTCGGTAACCACTTTTAACCTTTTCCACAAAGCAAAGTCTCTGTGATTTCAGCGGAAATGTTGTGATATGCCATTTTTTATCTCCTTATAAAAATTTATTTGTGTCGTCTTTTGGTTCTTCATCGGTTTATGGGTAGTTGGTTGCCCCATTGGTGCCAGTGGGGGCGATGTTGGCGGGCAAAGAGTTCCAGGTAGGGGCCGAAGAATCGCGGCTGCATTGTTCGACGAGGTGGTAGAGTTCCTGGGGGCAGGGCATTGGGCACCCACAGGTAGAGATGACTGCGGGGGGCCGCTACCTGGGAGACCGGCAGGCGGGCAATCTCCACCAACGGCAGGGTGGGGTAGTGGTTCAATCGTCTGTGTTCCGGTTTTCTTTATATCGAGATAAAGAAAATCGATCCCCTGGAGTTTGTTGACATCATGATGTATTTGACTTACAATAAATTATCTGCCAGGTGCAGAAAGATCAAGAGATATTATGATTTTAATGAAGGGTCAAAGGAAGAAGCCGGGCTTTATGAAGCGATATAAATTACAAGGAGACTATGATAAGGAGGTAAACATGAAGAGAAAGAAACTAAAACCATTGATCTTGATTATTCTTCTGGTCGGCCTGATGGTACTCCTGTTTGTACCTAAAAAAATGGATGCCATCTTCCTTATGGGGTGGGGAGGTTACCAGGGCGATATCTTCATCTGCGCCTGTCCCCTCCCATACGCTAACTGTGGATGTAACATTATATTGCCAATAGAGTGAAAATGTTTAAATGTAATTAGCCTTGTAAAGCCTGGCTGATTATTACGATAAGATAAAAAAAATGAGGAGGCAGCGCCGTGAGAATCAAAATCAATGTGACTTTAATATTTTTACTGGCTTTGAATTCCATTTTAGTGGGCACATCGTCATTTAAACGGGTAAACCAGTGGAAACATGATATCGATCCTCTCGGATTTATAAATCGGTCGATCATCGATGCGGACGGAGATGTGGTGATCAGTGCCTTCGGCCCTTGCCGTTACGTGATTTCGCCAAAACGGGCAGTGCCCTATGGCAAGCTTGGCCAGGGGCCCAGTGATCTGACCACTCTTTATGCGATATTTCCTTATAAAGACAACATGGCTTTTGTCGAACGGCCGGACAAGGTCAAAATCTTTTCCAAAAAGGACGGCACCTATGTCTGGAAAGAGACCGTCTGGCTCAAGCGCAGCCGCTATTATCAGATGATCCGGTACGGGATATTTTCTCACAACAAATGGTTCCTGGCCGGGGTGGAGAGTCTAGATTACAACACCAAAATATTCAAGGTGGCCCATATAAGGGTACTGGATGAAAAGGGAAATTTTATTAAACATCTCCTCAAAGTTAATTATCCAGATTTTAAACGGTATGGAGATTTTGAGTATTTCCTCCTGCCCCACCGGGAGCGCATATTTTATATGGTGGAAAACCGGTTGGCAGTCAAGGTGA
Organism: uncultured bacterium; assembly: GCA_965603365.1. GTDB lineage: Bacteria > Acidobacteriota > Aminicenantia > UBA2199 > UBA2199 > JAHELQ01. The sequence goes on along the minus strand of CBFDCR010000016.1, from coordinate 18,280 downwards.
TCTCTCCGGTAGAGTTGACCGTACTGGAAGAGATTCCCCTCAAGGCCCCGGCTTTCTATAAGAAGATGCCCGAAGATTTTTTTCTCAACAAAAAAGAGCACGGCGATGCTCAAAGTTTGTTCAGAGATACGGAATACTGGAAGACCTCCTACTCGGCCATCACAAAAGTCACAGTGGAAGGTTCTCACCTGGTGGTTCAACTCAGGACATGTACCGATAAACGAAAGAAGTTTGCCCTGCTGTTTTATGATATAGACCACAATTTCAAACTGGCAAAGACCGTTTTCATCGACGATCTCTTTTTGGGTTCCAAGAACGGCAAATACTATTTCTTTGCCAACGGCAATCCCGGCTGGGATGACGATACCGATGAGTGTATCATCAACATTTACCGCTTCGAGGAGAAGGATGAAAAAAAGTAACCTGATCTATTACGCCGCCGTTGCTCTTTCTATGGCTGCCATCTCCGCCGTCATCGTCTTCAAATTTATCATCCCCGCAGACAACCCAAACCAATTCAGGCTAGAGAATACCGAAGAGATCGTTTTAACCGATCTTGACGGAAACGGCATTGCCCTGGAGAGTCTGCTTCGTCATCATGATTCCAGCTTTTGCCTCCTGTTTGAGTTGAGTAGTTGCTACTCCTGTATTTACAATGGATTGGTGGACTTAAAAACGCTTAAAGATTCCGGGAATCACTGTATTGCCGTTGCCGTCCATGACCGGCTGGATGATATCAAGGGGTGGTCTGAAAAGCAAGATTTCTCGCCATTCTTCGTGATCAAGAAAGTCGATTTTTACCGGCACATCCACAGCCCGGTGCTGCCGGTTCTTGTCCACCTGGCCGGCCATACAGTCAAAAAATATAAATATATCTTACCTTAAAAAGAATTTTATCAGTTCAACATTCCCCATTGTTGTGGGTGTTTCATGATTGGATTATAGCACAGGGAAAAATCGAAAAACAACAAAAAAACACCCCAGATCTGGAAAATCAACACACATCGGAGAGCACCCCTTAAATATCTTACTTTTCATACCTGGTCTCAAACTGTCAACCTCCTTTACAGATCTACTTAATTAATGTTTCCTTTAGGTTTCACACTATTTTACAGATCTGGAGTGTAGCACAAACAAAATATTTATGCAAATATTTATAGATGAAAGTATCCCCATTTTTAAAAATCATCGGCCCCTCACTTGCGTAAATTCAAAAAACCTATTTAACCTACCTTGGTGGAGACGGAGGCAGATTGGTCCTGGGAGTCGGGACGGGTAGTGATCGCGACTCAAGAAACGCGGGTGACGAGTTACGGCCAACTAATGGTAATTGGAAGCCGAGATGTAATCGGAAAGGTACTTGATGGTGGCATCCATGTCGCTGATCTTTTTCTTGACCAGGTCGCCGATGGAGATGATGGCAGTGAGGTTGCCCTCCTCGATGACCGGCAGGTGGCGGCAGTGCTGCTTGGTCATGATGGCTAAGGCATCATCCAGGGAATCTCCGGGGCCGATGCACACCGGGTTGGGAGTCATGATCTCCTTGATGGGAGTGGTTTTGGATGAGCGTTTGTGGAGAACCACCTTTTTTAAGTAATCTCTTTCGGTGAAGATGCCCAGTAATTTGTCTTTTCCCATCACCAGGATTGAGCCGACATCGTGGGCCGACATCTTCTCCAGTGCTTCATACACCGTGGTGTCTGGGCTAACGGAATAGATGATGTTATCCTTTTCTTTTAAAATGTCGCGTATAGAAATCATCGGTCCTCCTTGTGGTCTTTAATAAAGAAAGGAGGCAGCCCGAGAGGCTGCCTCCCTCTATTTTCTCTATATCTTCGATTCTAAAGGGTGGTCTGTTTAACGCCACCAGTATGGCGCCATACTGCCGCCCAGGTTCTGGATGGAATCCACCAGCAACTGGGCGATGTAGCGGGAGTTGTGGATGTAGCCGTTGGGCTCCTTCCGGCTGAGTTGGTAGTTGTAGGCGGCTTTCAGTAATTTGGCATCGAATTTATATGCGTTGGGATAGATGGCCTCGCCGGGGTCCACCAGGCCGTTGCCGTTGGAGTCGTTGAAGAAGTAGGGATAGGCATGGGCGTCGTAGATAATGGGTTTGCCGATGCTGAAGGCATAGGCCTGAATCCGGGCGTAGAGGGCCGCTTCCAGTCCCTGGATCTCGTCCTTAATCGATTCGGCGGTGTTGCCGTCGCCGTCGTAGTCGGGAATGGAGGCGGGACGGATGCCGCTGAATTTGAAACCTGCGGGGTCGGCGCCGGGATTGGGCTGGGCCGCATCCTGGCCGTGGCAGTAGACGCAGTCGGCAGGATTGACTCTGGCCACGTTGTGGGCGCTTTCAAAGTCTGCACCCCTGGTGCCCATATGGCACTCCACACAGGTGTCGAATCTGCCGGCGTGGTTGGCAAAGGTTTTCTGTCCTTTGTAGACTTTGCCGGGATATTCGTAACCGCCCCTGGTCACGGTGCCGAACAACACGGCGGCGGTGGGGTAATAGTGGATATTGGTAAATCCGTAAGGACTCGGTCCCGAGGCGATGGCGCCGTCTATGGAGTATTTGGAGGCCCGGCCCTGGTGACAGTGGAGACAGAGGTTGGAACTGTCCCCCATGTCCACGGTAACGCCGGAGGGGAAGGTCACGGGGGGGGAGCTTCGTGGGCGGGGCGGGGAGGAGTGGCAGGTGGTGCAGAGCAGGCCGTTAGAGATGGCGGCGGTTTCCATATCTTCGCCGTTTTCCAGGAAGTAGGGTAGGCCCTCGGCGCTGTGGCATCTGGCACAGGAGCCGGGGACTTCGCCGTCGCCGTCCCAGTGGCGCCAGGCTTCGGCAGAGCCGTCGTAATGGCCCTCGTCGTCGCGTTTTAACTTACCGAGCTTGACTAAGGGATTGGCCAGCGCCTGGTTGATGTTCTCGATGGAGTCGTAGAACAGTTGAATCATGTACTTGCCGCCGTGGGCAAAACCGCCGGGATCTTTCTGGGAGACCTGGTAGTTGTAGGCAGCCCGAAGCAAGCGGGCGCTCCAGGTTGAATAACGGTTACCGGAATTGACTTCACTGTCATCGGCAGTGCCGTTGCCGTTGGTGTCGATGAAAAAGTAGGGGTAAGTGTTGGCATCGTAGATGATGCCGGTGCCGATGACATTGGTGGCATAGTCCTGCATGGCGGCGTAGAGCTTATCTTCAAGGCCTTTGACTTCGTAGTAGATCCCTTCACTGATGTCGCCGTCGCCGTCGTAGTCGGTCAGGGAACCGTAGTAACGGATGTGGTGGTAGTCCTCTTCGGATTCCACATTGGTGTGACAGGTATGGCAGCGTTCGGGGTTGATCTTCAGGGAGTGGGGATCGTGACAGGTGTTGCAGGCGTTGTAGCCGGTAAGATGGGCGAAGCGGCCGTCGTAGGCTTTACCGGCATACTGGTAGCCGCCGCGGGCTAAGGTGCCGAACTGGGTGGCGGCTGCGGCAAAGTAGTGGATGTTGATGAAGCCCAGGGCGTCACTAATTTCATCATCATTGGCCACTCCGGCACCGGCGATTCTATCCTCTACGCTGTCGCTGGAGGCCCTGCCCTGGTGGCACTGCATGCAGATGGCTTCCGGACCGAGGCCGTCGACAGTGGCCCCGGAGGGGAAGGTGACGCTGCCTAAGTCCCGGGTTGCGCCTTTGCCGTCATTTTGGTGGCACACCTTACAGGTGATGACTTCGGGTTGGGCGGCATTGTCTACGGTTCCGGGATTGCTGCCGTCGGCGCCCACAAAATCCAGGAAGCCGCCGGTGCTGTGGCATTTTGCACAGGAAGTGGGTACCAGTGGGGGGGCGTCCTCGTCCCAATGCCTGAAGGCTTCGGAAGCCTCGTCGGCATGGCCGGAGCCTGACCAGCGCAGTTCTTCTACCGAATCATACTCGGAGTCGGCGGTGATGTGAATCACCGAAACGACGGAAAATATGATAAAGACCGAAACAATGGCAAATATTTTAAATTTCTTTGACATAAACTCCTCCTTTGGTGGGTTACCAGCGATAGCCGAAGGAAATCTCGGTGATGTTGGCCGAATAATCGTTGTAGCCAGAGACCTTTTCCTGGAAGTCCACATAACGGTGGCCCAGGTGCAGGATAAAGCCCTCGGCAAAGGTGTATTCCACAAAGGCCTTCCCCATGAACCGGGAGAGTTCCCAGGAGCCCTTGTTCTGGTAACTGTTCAAATAACCGCCGACGGCCCATTGGGGATTTAGCTTCAGATGCAGGTAGGCGTCGAACAGGTGGGATTTACCCTCATAGAGGATTTCCCACAGGAATGTGCCGGCGGGTCCGCTCCAGGAGGGGGGATAGGCAACGGTGCGGTCTCCCTCCCGTTTGATGTCGATGAGCCCGTAACCCAGGGAGAGTTTGACCTTTTTCTGGTGGTAGCCAAAGCGCAGATTTAGCTGGTTTTTATCGGCTTTCCACAGATCGTCGTCGATGCTGCTTTCGGATTTGTTGAGAAGGTACGAGGCGGTCAGGTGGAAGGGTTTTTTCCAGTATTTAGCACTGAGACGGAAGCGGTGAAAGTCGGTGGGGGAAATCAGGGTGAACACGTCTTTATAGGAGCCGTATTGATAGTCGGCGCCCAATTTGAACTCTTTCGAGAACTTCATGTTGAGGTTGCCGAAAAAGCCGGTCCTTTGGGTGGTATCCTTGACCAGTTCCTCCACCCCTTGCTCGATCTCTCTTTGCTCGCGGCGGAAGCCTAAGGTGAAGCCGAACTTTGACGATGCCTGGTATTGCAATCCCCCTTCAAAACCGAGGGTGTTGAACTCCCAGGCGGCCGATTTTTCTTTACCGTCAACAGTAAAAGAGCCGTCCTGGTCAAAGTTGTGATAACGGACCGCACCTACCACTGCCAGCTTGCTGCCCAGAAGATAGGAAAGGTCTAAGTCGTACAACTGGATGCTGCGCTCAAAGTTGCCGCCGCCGCTGTAACTGTAGGCCAACTCCTTGCCCAGGTAGTCGATACCGCCAGCCTCCTCGGAATAGGAGACGTCGGTATCCTGGGTGCTGAGCACGGCGGCCGCCCGAATGAGCAAGTTGGAGAAGGGTCTGGCGTTGAGCCGGGCGGTGTGGGTATAGCTGGTAAAGTCAAAGGGCTGATCCAGGTAGAAGTAATCCAGGGACGAGGGATAGCTGGCGTTGGCTCCGCCGTCGGCATAACCGGGCAGAAACAGGCTGTGGGTATTTTCGTATTCCTGGATCTTCTCCTCTAAGACGAGGCTAAAACATTTCAGGTCCAGATCGAGACCGACGGCAATTTCGCTGGATTTTTCTTCCACCGGCTTGTCGAACTCGAATTCGATCCGGTTGATATCGTAACTGATCGTGCTGTTGCCCGTCTTTGTATAACGGTCGAAGTCGACGTAGAACTGGATTTTGTTGCCCAGCCAGATCTTGAGCAGCCCGCTGTCGGTGATGCGATCGAAATCGAAGGTACGGAAGTCGTGGCCTTCGAGGATGTCGCTGTAAAAGTAGGCGGATTTCCGGCGGTTGTATTTAAAATCATAGGTGCCGTACTTGATGACCGACAGGCCGAAGGTTTCGAAAGGATCGCCGCCGAAGTTGCGGACTGTCAGGTCGAGACGGTCGAAGAGTTTCTTCAACTTACCGTCCGGCAGGTAATGCAGGTTGAAGTGAAAGAGCCGGGGGCCCTTTTCCAGGTTGATGTCCTCTTTATACTTGGTCTCCACTCCGCTGGTATCGACCATCCTGTAGCCCAGAAGGAAACTGCCGTAGAAATGATCATCCTTGTCTTCAGCCCGGAGAGAATTTAACAGGGAAAGGGCGAGGATCAACGTTATGAATAAAAGGATTTTTTTGTTTTGCAATATCATCGTTCCCTCCTATTTTAAGAATAGTTTGCTCAGGTTTGAGCCGTGGATGGTCGAATGGCAGACGGCGCAGTTGGTCTCTACGGTCTGGAATCGTGCGTGCCAGGCAGGGGCTTGCCCGTGACAGCTAAAGCACAACTCACCAACGCTCTGGTGGAGCAGCATGTGACGATTGGCAGAGCCGTGGACTTCGTGACAGGCGCTGCAGCCTTCGATCCGGGAGGCGGCATGTTCGTACAGAAAGGGGCCGCCTTTGTCGCTGTGGCACTTGAGGCAAGCCTCGTGTTTGAATCCCGCCAGCCGTTCCCGCAGTGCCGGTTCGTGGGGGTTATGGCAGGTGGTGCACTCCAGGATTCCCTCCTGGAGGCGGTGCCGCTCGTTGAGTTTGAATTGGGCGAATACATCCTCGTGACAGGCGAGGCAGCTCTTGGTGCCGCTGGTTTTGTGCGCCATTCCCTTTTTTGGATGAGCCATATGGCAGCCGGTGCAATCCATGGATGCCTTGCCGTGGGAACTGGCAAAAAACCTGACATTGCCCTCTTGGTGACAACCGATGCACCTTTTTGACTTTGCCATGGGCGTCTCATTCGGCCCAAAGGCAAAAATGGTGCCTTTACCTCCACCTTCCTCGATATGCTTGCCGGCATCGCCGTGGCAGCCGCTGCAACTGGCTGCCCCATGGGGGGTAAGTTTAAAGGCCGCCGCCTGCTCTTCGTGACAGTCGCCGCAGTTCTCGGCGGTCTCGCCGGATTCCGGTGTGGTGATGCCCATCATGAATCCGGAAAGAATAAGGACAAAGAATACGGTGCTGACTATTTTTAAGGATCGGGTGAAGAGTAATGTACTCTTGCTTCGCTTTTTTTTTCCCAATTTCTTAACCTCCTGTTATAAATATAAAAAATGTAATGTAATGTATTACCACATTAGTTACATAAGCAAAAATAGTGCCAATACCGCCTGCCGGCTGGAACTTGAAAGGAAAGGAGTCTCCACCCCTCTGGAACGAAGAAGTGACGTTCCGTTTTGAACGGCTGTTCAATCTGAACCGCGCCAAATGGTGCATCAAAAAAACCTTGTACTCTATCGGCTTGCGGGTGGTTAATTTTCTATGCCCGCCAGTTCATACAATTTGTCGATCAATTGATTGATGTCCAGAGGCTTGTAAAAAAATGCGCAGGCCCCCATTTGCAGCGACTTCGGCAGCAGCTCTCGGTCTTCATTACCGGAGATGATAATCACCGGTACACCGGGATTTTTTTTTAAGATTTCACTCATCACTTCGATGCCGTTCATCCCGGGAAGATGAAAGTCCGAGATGACGATGTCGTACCTATCCTGGTCCGCTTCGTACTCGCACAAGGCCTGCCGGGGGGAGAGAAACGTGGAGACTACGAAGCCGTTTAACGATAATGCATGTTTCAGGCTTTCCAGCACAATGTCATCGTCATCGATCACCATTACACTCATTACAGTCATTGTAGAACTCGCTGCTCTCTTATATCTTAAATATATCTTATATATCTTGGTTGAAATTTTTGTAGCAAGAAAAATACCAGGAATGCATAATGTGTAAAATTTATAGTTTTACATTAAATCTTTGATTTTACTTCTCAGGGCACTGCGGGTCATCGCCAGGTATCGGGCAGTCTGGGTTTTATTGCCGTCGAATTTTTCTAAGGCGGCCCTGACGATCTCCCGTTCCAATTCCTTGAGGTTCAGTTCCTCTTCCGGCAGGTTCACTTTCCCGTTCACAATAGGCGGAGTACCCCGGCAGGGGGAGTGATTTTGGCCGGAATTTAATGAGAAGAGATGTTCGGGTAAAATTTCTGTATCGTCATAGAGCAGCACAATACTCTCGATGGTATTCTTTAGTTCCCGAATGTTTCCGGCCCAGTGGTAATTTTCCAGAATTTTTATTGTTTCTTCATGAAAGTGATTAAATCTTTTTTTCTTTTCCTGGACCAGTTGGGAAAGAAACATCCGGGCCAGCGGCATGATCTCCTCTCTCCGTTTCCGCAGCGGTGGAACAATGATATGCCCCACCTTCAGCCGGTAAAAGAGATCCTGGCGAAATCCCCCCTCTTCCACTTTTTTGAGCAGATCCTGGTTGGTTGCACATATGATGCGGATATTCAACTTTGATTTTTTGAGTCCCCCCACCCGGTAAAACTCTTTCTCCTCCAATACCCGCAGCAGCTTGGGCTGCAGGTCGAGGGGAAGGTCGCCGATCTCGTCGAGAAAGATGGTTCCTCCCTGGGCCAGCTCAAATTTACCGATGGACCCCTGCTTCTTGGCCCCGGTAAACGCCCCCTCTTCATAACCGAACAGTTCGGTTTCAAAGAGGTTGGGGGAGATGGCGGTGCAATTGATGGAGACGAAGGGGGTGGTGACTCCGCCGCTGCCGTAATGAATCAGCCGGGCAATAATCTCCTTGCCGGTGCCGGTCTCCCCTTCAATCAGCACCGGTATCGACCGGTCCCGGTGGAGCTTTTCCGCCAACTCTCTATTTTTTCTCATGATCTCGGAAAAAAAGCCGATTCGACCGATGCCGACGATTTTGTTGTAAGCGTCCTGTATCCGGTCGTACCGATTTTTGATGTCGTGGGTGACCTCATCCACCTTTTTATTGAAATGGTGTTTCAATTCCAGGTTTTCCTGGACCAGGGACAGGTGTTCTTCCGCCCGCATGATCACCAGGGCCAGTTCCTCCACATCGATGGGTTTCAGCAGGTAGTCGTAGGCACCGGCCCTCAGGGCCTTGACGGCGGAATCCATATTGCCGTAACCGGTGATGAGCACGATATCGGTCAAATGACTTCCCGGTAATTTCTTGATGTAGTTTGTCAGGTCGATACCGCTGATTCCCGGCATGCGGATGTCGGACACGACCAGGGGAAAGGGCTCGGCCTTGAATATTTTCAGGGCCTCGCCGCCGTTTTCGCACTCCCTCACATCGTGTCCCAACTGGTCTGTTAAAAATTCGGCGATTGCCTTTCGGCTCATCTGATCATCTTCAACCAACAAAATCCTCATTCTTCATTCTCCTGCATCTTTGCGATGAAAGATGGGAAAGCGGATAATAAAGGTCGCCCCGCCCTTTTGGTTATTGTTAACGGTGATATTGCCATTATACTTATCGATGTAGTTTTTCACAATCGCTAAACCCAGCCCCATGCCTTCCCCGCTGTTTTTGGTGGAGAAAAAGGGATTAAATAACCTGTCGATGTTGTCTGCCGGCAGCCCCGTTCCGTTGTCCTGGATGGTTAATGTGGCAAAACCGTTGACGGAGGCGGTGGTTAATTGAATCAACTTGTCATCTTTGGCGGTTTCATCCAACGAATGGATGGCATTGGAAATTAAATTGAGGACAATCTGTTCAAAGTGGATTAGATTTCCTTTGACCGGGACCGGGTTGGATTTCGACACGAATTGATGTTCAATATGGTGGGCCGTCAACTGCTGGCGGGTTAAAGAGAGGGCATTTTTAACCGCCTGGTTCAGGTTGATCAGCGATATTTTTGGGAAATTCGGCTGGATCCAGAAGGTTCTCATGTGTTGAATAATTTCAACAATGCGATATACGCTTTTGGAAATGCTTTTTAACTGCTCGATAAATGGCTCGGGCAGCTTACCGGGATTGCGCTTGTGCCAGTACTGAATACTGTCGGCGGTTACCTTGATGGCGTTGAGGGGCTGATTAATCTCATGGGTAATGCCGGCAGCCATGACGCCGACGGAAGCCAACCGTGCCGATTGTTCGGTCAGTTGAACCGCTTCGCTGTGCTTTTTTTCCGCCTCCATCCGGGCACCGAACTGAACCTTGAGCTCCTTTGTTCGCTCTTCAATCATCCCTTCGAGGAGGGAACGGTACTCTCGCAGTTCCCGTTCCGCCCGTTTGTGCAAGAAAATCATCAAGAAGGTGAGAATCCCCATAAATAAAATAATTAATCTTACGATATTCTGCTTTTTTGATGTCAGGGCATTGTATATGTGGGTGATATCTTTGAGAACAAATACGCCCCCCACCTTTCGTGATCTGGCATCATAGATCGGGAAGATCCCCCTCACAAATACACGATCGTCTTTTTTGACCTTTTCTAACAGCAGCCCGCCGTCCGGCACTTCCTCGACTTGTCCTTGAAAATTGATTAAATCGCTGGCTCCCGAAGTGTTGCACATTAGTAATGTATCTTTCATATCGTCCCAGTTGTTGCGAATATTTTTTTTCGTCACCACCGATTCCCATTTTTCTCTGTCCAGATACTTTTTCTTGATGAGCAGCCCGAATTCCAGGGCGGTTCTCTGTTTTAAACAACCCAGAAAATCCACCATGTCTATGCCCAGTTCCATGTATCCGAGCAGGTTTTTCCCATTACCGTAATCGTAATAGGGCTGCACCGCCCGGATGGCAAAAGCGGTCTTACCCAGTTCGATTCCCACCGCCAGTTTTTTGGTTTGAACGCTCTGTTTAAATGTATCTCGCGTAATCAAGTCTCCGTGTTTTTCCGGGCTGTGGATGCGCAGGAAACATCTACTGTCCGGTTCGGGGTATGAAAAATACCAGTGGGTAATGCAGTAATTATTTTTAAATTTTTCATATAGAGGCAGAGCCGATTGTAAGAGCGCCTTTCTGTCGCTGTTTTGAAAGTTTTTTTTGATGTCCTCGATCTCCATCAGGGTGGGCAAGAGTGCCGCCAATGTGTCAATTTTGTTCTTCTGGACTTCCTTGAATTTTTCTTCCGCCTTATGGATGGTATAACGGGCGATGAAGTTGATGTTGTCCTGATTCGATTTGTTAAACAGGAGGATGATCCCCACGATTCCGATTGCCGTTAAGCCGGTTATAAAAAAAATTGCCTTGAAGCGGGAGAAAAACTTTCTCATCTTTTACTACGTTCCATTTATTATTTTCATAATACCTTACTCGATTACATTTATATAATAATACGCCGTTATTGTCAACTCAAAAGGTACTTTCCCCCTCCCTGATGGCAGTTTATCCCGATATTTTGTCCACATCAATTCTTATTGCCCCGGGAAGCATCCGGTCAAAAAATAGAGCCGGCCTTTCCCCCCTTTTTTTATCCCTTTTGGAAAAAAAAAGGATGATATGGGGGATCTTCTTGACAATTGGACGTTTTTTTAATATAGTGTACTTTATTTGAAAATAGAGGTATACAAAATTGTTATCCCTATGTGGAGGCAGGAGGACAATTTTGATGTTTATGTCAAAGAGGAGTTGCAGTGAAACGGACGTATCAACCTAATAATTTGAAGAGAAAGAGAACTCATGGTTTTAGAGCCAGAATGGCTGCCAAGGGCGGGCCGGCTGTGCTGAGCCAGAGGAGAAGAAAGGGCAGGAAGCGTTTGACCGTTTGATGGTGGGCGGATTGTCTTTTCGATTTCCTTCGTACCAGAGAATCAGGAAGAGCCAGAACTTCAGGTTTATGTTAAAACATGGCCGTAAAATCAAAAACGGGGTTTTTTTTTGTACTATGTCAGGAATGAATTTCACTACCACCGGTTTGCGATCTCTGTAAATAGAAAAATTGGCAAGGCTGTTGAGCGAAATTATATAAAGAGAAAAATGAAAGAGCTTTTCCGCCTTAAACAGAACATGGTGAAAAATAAATTTGATTTTTGGGTCGTCATGAAAAAGCGTTTCGACAATACTCACAGCGATGAGATTGAACGATTGTTTACCGGTGCATTGATGAAGATAAGCAGGGCACAATGATCAAGAAACCTTTTCTGCTAATTTTGAAATTGTATAAAAAAATTATTTCGCCGTTATTGGGTAATCACTGCCGCTTTTATCCCACCTGCTCCCATTATACCTATGAAGCCATTGACAGACATGGTGTGGTCAAGGGATTTTTTTTAGGTTTAAAGAGGTTGTTAAAGTGTCATCCCCTGCATCCGGGGGGAATGGATCCGGTTCCGGAAAAATTTGAGGTGAGTTTAAGATGGATACAAAAAAACTGATCTTAGCCATTGCGCTGTCAATTATCGTTATCGTCATTTATCAATATTTTTTCATGCCTAAGCCGACACCCCGTCCCCAAATACCGCCGGCCGAAGTGGGTAAAACCGTTGACGGCCCGGAGTCTATAGAGGGCGTCAAAAGTCTGCCGCTGGAGGAGGGGGCTGCACCGAAAGAGGGCCAGGATATTTCGGATATTTTTTCCAAAAAGAAAGAACCGGTGCAGAAGGAGAAGCTGCCTACTGTTGAGCCGGTCAGCGAGGATCTGAAGGAACAGCAGGTAAAGGATGTGGTGGTGGAGACCGACCTGTTTACCGCAACCTTTACCAATAAGGGGGCCGGGTTAAAATCCTTTGTTCTCAAGAAATACAATGATGATAAACAGAATCCGCTGGATTTGATTTCCGCTAAGGTTGAGCGATTCGGCCTCTATCCCTTCTATTTTTCCCCCTTTGAGGAAAATGAAATTTACAAGAAATTGAACGGTGCCCGGTTTGTCTACAGCGGGGATATGAATGTGAGGGTGGGCAAAGGGGGGCGCAAAGAGATCGTGTTTAAATATGCGGAGAAGGATACCAATCTCTATGTGTTAAAGAAATTTGTCGTTGCCGACGGCAGTTATGTGATGAATGTGGAGTACCGGATTTTGAAGGACGGCAAGGTTCTGGATGCCCCCTTTATTTTTGGCCCGGACCTGGAAAACAATGTCAGCACCGACAGGGCCCTGCAGGCGGGGCTGAAGATCGGCGCCTATGATGGAGAAGATATAAGATCGGTGGAGTTTCGTAAACAAAAGACCCAGCCCACCGGGCAGCAGAATATCGAGGTGGCAGAGGGTACCTTGAGCGGCTATTTTTACTGGTCCGCGTATGAGACCACCTATTTTGCCGCCATTTTTAGAATCGCTAAGGCGGACACCAATATTAAGTACTATATTGTAAAAGAGAAGGCCGGTAAGGAGCAGAGTCTGTATTCCTATATGATCGTGACCAATCCGGGACGGGTCTACATGGGGCCCAAGGATGAAGAGGTCCTGGCCGGTATCGGAGATTCATTTGCCGATATCAACAATGTGGTGGAGTACGGTTGGTTCGGCTCGATTGCCAAGATCATGTTGAAGGGCGTCGTCCTGGTTCATAAATTCGTGCCCAATTACGGCTGGGCCATCATTTTCTTTACCCTGTTTTTAAAAATCCTGCTGTTTCCGTTAACGTATTCTTCCAGTGTGTCGATGGGCAAGATGCAAGCCCTGCAGCCGAAGATCAAGGCCATCCGCAAGAAGTATAAAAATCAACGGGATCCCGAGCAGCGCCGGGCCATGAATGCGGAGATGATGGCCCTGTACAAGCAAGAGAAGGTCAATCCCGCCGGCGGCTGCCTGCCGTTACTGCTCCAGTTGCCCATCCTCTGGGGCCTGTTCAGAATGCTGGCGGTTTCCATCAATGTCCGGCACGAACCCTGGCTGTTGTGGATCACGGATCTTTCCGTCAAGGATCCCTACTATGTACTGCCCATCGTGATGGGTATTACCCAGATCCTGCTGCAGAAGATGACCCCGGCCGCGGCCGAAGGGGCCCAGAAGAAGATGATGTACATCATGCCGGTGGTGATTGTGATCTTTGTGATGAATTTACCCAGCGGCCTGACATTGTATTGGGCCTTTTCAAATGTACTCCAGATGGGACAGCAGAAGATCATCAACGATAAAATATACAAAAAAAAGAGAGCCGAAGAGAAGGAGAAAAAAACTTTAAAACGTAAGAAGGGGTCTAAGAAGAGATGAGCGAGAAAAAGGAATTTAGTGCCTCCTCTTTGAAGGAGGCAATGGTCCTGGCCGCAGCGGAGTTTAATGCCGATGAAGATGAAATAAAATACGAGATCATAACCGGCAAGACAAAGTATTTTGGCCATAAGCAGAGGGAAATTTATATCCGGGCCTGGATTTCCGACGGCAGCGAAGAGAAGGAAATGGAGGAGTTTGTCGGCCATATGTTGAGACTTATGAAGCTGGAAATCGAATTTGAAGTTGTGAATAGGAGGGCCTTTCTGAAGACGAATTTTTGGGGGAACGATTTCAGGCTGTTTCTGTATCAAAACGGTACCTTGCTAAATGCCATTCAATACCTCTTGAATCGTTTATTTTCCGACAAAATTGGCAAGAAAATATATTGTGAATGTGAGAATTTCAGGAAGAACCGGGAACGGGAACTGACTACCTTAGCCCATCGTTTCGCCAAGGAAGTGCGAAGGAGCGGGAGACCCGTCGATCTTAATGAACTCAATCCTTTCGAGCGCAGAATTGTCCATATGACCATCAATAAATATACCGACCTGGAATCCAGGAGCGAGGGCGACAGCTTCCTGAAAGTCATCACCATTCGCAAAAGAAGATAAGTATACAGCCCTTTAGGAGTAAGATGGATTATGTGGCATGATACAATCGCCGCCCTTTCGACCCCGTTGGGAAGAGGGGGTATTGCCGTTATCAGGCTGTCGGGTCAAAATACCCTGGACATATTGGCAAAAATTACCCGGGGCCTGCCCCGAAAAATCGTTCCCCGCACCGCCTATCACGCCTTTATTCACAAGAAGGGCCAGAAAATCGATGAGGGCCTGGTCACCTATTTTAAGGAACCGAAATCTTATACCGGTGAGGATCTGGCGGAAATATCGATTCACTCCAGCCCTTTTGTCATCGAGGCGATCTTAGATTTGATTTTTGAGCATCAGGCCCGCCAGGCAATGCCCGGTGAGTTTACCTACCGGGCCTTTAAAAATGGAAAAATAGACTTGATCCAGGCCGAAGCGGTCGACGAACTGATCAATGCCAATTCCCGGCACTTTGCCCTGATGAAATTCGACAATTTAGAAGGCAGACTTTCCGGGTTGGTGAAAAAATTACGGGGACAGCTCACCGAGTTAGGTATATTAGTGGAATCCATCATCGAATTCCAGGAAGATCAATTCTTAGGGCCTATAAACCTTGTCGGTGAAGTGGAAGAGACGGCCCGGGTGATCGACAGGATTTTGACCGGGGCCAGGTTTAACGACAGCCTGGACCGGGGGCTCAATATCGTGATCGCCGGTAAGGTCAATGTGGGTAAATCGTCGCTCTTCAATCACCTGCTCATGGAGGAACGCTCCATCATTTCCGCCACCCCCGGCACCACCCGGGATTTTATTAGAGAAAAACTCTATATCGACGGCTACCCCTTTGAAATTAACGATGTGGCCGGCATGAGCCATCTGGCCAACGACCATGTCGAGACCCAGGGAATCCGCCGGAGCCTGGAGAAGATAGAGAAGAGCGATGCCGTTATTTTTATGCTGGATGCCTCCAGGGAGGTAGACGACAGCGACCTGGAGATCTACAAGTCGATTCAGGATAGGGAAAAGATCGTCCTGGTAAACAAGATCGATACTGCCGACGCCGGTTGCCTGGCGGCCATCAAGGACCGGTTTAAGGGTGAAGAACTCCACCAAATTTCGGTACAGGAAAACATCAATACCGAGGTGGTGAGCCTGTTTTTAAAGGGTTTGGTGAACAATATCGAGACCCAGGCGGCTGATTTTTCCGTCAATCATCGACAAAAGCAGCACCTGGCCCAACTGTATGAAGTGATCAAGCGGGTTTGCGACATGGTGCGGCAAGAGTCCAATCAGGTGGAGATCATGGCCGAGGAGATTCGAGCCGCCCTTCACATCATGGGCGAACTGACCGGCCAGATCAGCAGCGACGACATCCTGGACGGCATATTTTCAAGATTCTGCGTGGGGAAGTGAGCACATGAAGGTGGCGATTGTAGGCGCAGGTCATGCCGGTATCGAGGCCGCCAGTGCGGTGGCCCGGATGCAGCACGAAGCAGTCCTGGTCACCATCTACCTGGAGACCGTTGCCCAGATGTCCTGCAACCCCTCCATCGGCGGCATTGCCAAGGGACACCTGGTGAAAGAGATCGATGCCATGGGCGGCATCATGGCCCGGGCCGCCGATGCCACCGGCATTCACTTTAAGATTTTGAACCGCAGCAAAGGCCCGGCGGTGCGGGCCACCCGCAGCCAGAACGATAAGGTACAGTACCGACTCTTCATGAAGGATTTTTTAGAGAGACAACCAAACATCTCCCTTTACCAGTCTGTTGTCTCGGAAATTGTGGTCAAGAACGGCAAGGTCAGGGGGGTGAAACTGCTGGAAGGCAATGAGATCGCCGTCGATGCGGTCATCATTACGGCCGGCACCTTCCTGGACGGCAAAATTTACATCGGCCGTACCGTCTATACCGCCGGTCGCGCCAACGAGCCGGCTGCCACCCAGTTGGCCAAAAACATCAGGGACCTGGGTTTTGCCGTGACCCGGCTCAAGACCGGCACCCCCATGCGGCTGCACCACGACTCCATCGACTGGGAGCGGTTTACCCCCCAGCCCGGGGATGAGCCGCCGGTTCCCTTTTCCATTTTCAGCCGTTACCAGGTGAAGAATCGCATCGTCTGTCACCTGGGCCACACCACCCCGGAAGTCAGGAATATCATCAACGACAGCCTGGATCAATCCCCCCTCTACTCCGGCAAGATCGAGGGCGTTGGCCCCCGCTATTGTCCCTCCATCGAGGACAAGATCGTGAAATTCCCCGACCGCCACACCCAGCATTTCTACCTGGAACCCGAAGGGCTGCACAACAAGGAAGTCTACGCCAACGGTCTCTCTTCCAGCCTGCCGGTGGCGGTGCAGCAGCAGATCTTGAAGGCCATTCCCGGCCTCCAGCGGGCCGTCATGATGCGGCCCGCCTATGCCATCGAATACGACGCCATCCGGCCCACCCAGTTAAAACACACCCTGGAAAGCAAGGAGATCGAGAACCTCTACTTCGCCGGTCAGGTGAACGGTACCTCCGGTTACGAGGAGGCCGCGGCCCAGGGTCTGCTGGCCGGTATCAATGCGGTCTTGAAACGAACCGGCCAGGAGCCCTTTATCCCCGGTCGGGATCAAGCCTACATCGGGGTCCTGGTAGACGATATCGTCAGCCGCGGCCTTGACGAGCCCTATCGCCTCTTTACCTCCCGGGCCGAGTACCGGCTGCAACTGCGGGAAGATAACGCCTTTGAACGGCTGGGGGAGTATGCCCTGAAATTTGGCCTGCTGGACCGGAAGTCGTATGCGCAGCAGATGCGAAAACTCAATCGACGGCAGAGAACCATAGAGAAGTTGAAGACATTGAAAATCAAGTATAAAGGCGAGGGCCGCAGCCTGTTTCACCTGCTGCGGATGCCGGAATTCGATTTTGCGGCCCTGGAAGAGCTGTACGGCCAGCCCCTGTTGAAAAATAAGACCCTGGCCGATGTCTCCCACATCGAGGCGGAGGTGAAGTATGAGGGCTACATTAAAATCCAGAAAAAGGATATCCGGAAGCTGAAGAACCTGGAGAAGGTCAAGCTGCCCCCCGATATCGACTACTTCCGGATCGACGGCCTCTCCACCGAGATCCGCCAGAAACTCTCCCAACGACGCCCCGCTACCCTCAAAGAGGTGCTGGCCATCCCCGGCGTCACCCCGGCCGCCATCAACGTCATCAGCATCCACCTCACCCTCCAGGCCAAAAAACAAAAATCCTCCCCTCCAATTGAATTTTAGACCAAAATCGTATATATTGGCCCCATGTCCAATCGCATCGATGAAAACACGTTACGCAAAGAGATCGGCGGCCGGTTGAAGGCGGCCCGGCAACGGCTCGGTCTGCGGCAAAAGGCCCTGGCCTCTAAACTGGCCACCACCCAGTCCAATATCGCCAACATCGAACGGGGCGCCATCTATCCCAATAACTTCATGCTCTTTACCTTAGCCGGCGAATACCGGGTCAACGTCACCTGGCTGCTCACCGGCAAGGGCGGCATGTTTGTCATCGACATGAATGTCATTGAATCCGATAAACCACTGGATGCCCGTTACACCCAACTATTAAATCACATGACGAAGAACCCGGACATGGAGGAGTTGATGTTCGCCAAATTCAAGGAGTTAAAGATAATCTTTAGAAGGGCGAGCGACACCCCCAAAGAAACCGGCATGGAAGATTTATGAGATCTATACCATAAAAAGCAATACATATTATTAATTAAAAGAAAATACCGTTGAAGAAATATGGCAGCTTCATTTTAATGGTGAAACCGAAATGCTGTCCCTTTTTTGGCAATGTCGGGGTTTTTTTTGCATCGCCGGGATTTTTTTCCCAACGTTTCGAGTTTTTTGGCAAAAACGGGCTTCTATCTTGAAACGCCGCCAGATTTTTGGCAGCGTTGAGCCTTTTTTCCGCAACGTCGGGGTTTTTTTGGCAACACTGCGGCATTTTTGCTCAACGCTGCCGGATTTTTGGCAACATTGTTCTAGGTCAAGAAAAAACGGACAAAAAATCATTTTAATTACCCAACACCTC
>CBFDCR010000015.1:0-83328 GCA_965603365.1 uncultured bacterium | reverse complement strand
GGGACCCGGGCAAATTCTTCACCAATACGATCCTTGAAAGAATATTGACGTTCCCGCAGTGTTCGTTCCATTTCAAGACGGACTCTCTGGCTTTTTTTCTTTAGTCTGGAATCTATGTAAGCTATGGGTTTACTCTCCTCCAGATCCTCATCAGCAGCCCGGTTTTTGAGTTCTTCCCTGTTCTTTTTAATCGAGATAATCGCACCTTCATACCCGTCAATTTTATCGTAAAAATTCTCAATGGAACGGGTCTTCTGGATATTTGAATTGACATCCCTTTCAGTGTTTTTATACTCCGTCAGGATTTCAATTTCAGTAAGCAGGTGTTCTGTTTGTTTTGATTGACCATAAAGTTCTGCAGCCCGGGTGATGATTTCCCGGGCCATATCAATTTTATATTTGTCAAGCAGCGCTCTTGTACGACCGGATGCCATAACCGACATCTTTTTGGCGGTGTGTTTTGGAATTTTCAGGGTTGTTGGAAGAGAGGCATAGGTTTTGTGTAATGTGTTATATGCAGCAAGGTATTGCGATTCCTTTGTTGGAGGAGAAGACACAATATCATCCAGATCTTTTGTTGCCTTTTTATATTGATCAACATAGCCGATATAAGCCTCCTGTTGTTCTTTATTTTTAAGCTGTGACCAATAATGGATTGCTGCATCAGGACCCTGCCTGTTCCAGGCAGAAATACCCATGTCCAGTATCGTTTGTTTTCCGATCCTCTTCTTACCTGTTGTTGCACACGAAACGATAAACACCAGTATTAAAAATAATACACCGATACGCGTAAGTTGTATAATTTTATTCATTTAAATCCTCCCTTACAAGCCTGAATCCAACATCTCCATACTGTTTTGAAGGATCAAGCTCTTTGCGGTTTGAAATTCGAAGTTCATTGGGTCCATCCATCCATGATCCACCTTTGACAATAATATTTGCCGGTCCTTCACCGGTTTCCTCTCCGGAAGATGTTGATGTCCATTGCCATACATTACCTGCCATATCATATAACCCAAAGGCATTAACGCCATTTTCAAAACTGCCCACAGGGGATGTGCCATCGTAACGGTTGTTTCCGTTATAGTTGGCCCGGACATTATCTTCCGGTGACTCATCACCCCAGGGATAAATGCCATTTATGCCACCATGAGCTGCTTTTTCCCATTCATCTTCAGTAGGGAGACGTTTTTTGATATCAAAAAGTGTGTTTAACCATTTGACATAGGCCTGGGCTTCTTTTTGTGAAACGCCTACCACAGGATGGTTCTCTTTATCTGCAGAATCATCCCAAAAATCAGGGTATTCGGATTTGGGTATTTTCATGTCTTCAAGATATACACGGTACATCCCGTTGGTTACAGGGAACTTGTCAATATAAAAAGCACGAACTTCTACTGTTCTTGGCTCTTCATCCAGTTCGGCACGTCTGTCCTGTTCAACCGCACCGGCAGTGAATTCTCCCCCTGGTATTTCTATTTCATTATTAAAGAATTTATACATATCCGTAAAGTGACGGAATTGAAATTCCCAGTCCAGGGCAGTGTCTAAAGATTTAAGAACAAGGGGATCATCACTTTTTTTAGAAAAAGCGGGGGTCAGAACGAGGGTAACATATTTATCTTTGAGGTCAGGGTCATTGGGAAATTTAAGAGAGACCATCCCTTTGGAATCCGTCAGGGATATTTCTTCCTCTGTTTCTACGTCAGGAGCTTGCCATTTGGCTGAAAGAGGGAGAGACCCTATGGGTTTTCCATCAGCCGAAAGAAAGGCGATTTCCAATACTGAATCATCATTGATAAAGTTCTTATCAAGCATCACTTTGGGTTGAATTGAGGACAGATGTTCTTTGAACCATTTTATTAAGGAATCAGAAAATAAAACCGATCCTTGTTTGGTTGTTGTCAAGGAGGAATAAAGACCCTCACGATAAAGCCGGGTTAAAATAGCAACTGCAACATTCAGGCGGTCCAGACTGGATTTTTCACTACTGAGCACCGAATCCCCAAATTCGGCTGTCAATTCTGACCGCAGGATCGCTTCCCGGCGATCTAAAATTTCTTTCCATTGGGACCGTTTCAGGCGAAATACAACAAAAATCTTTCCTGCTTTTTTTTCCTTAGTATATGGAGATAATTTAGGCAGATTAAAAGATTCTGCCATTTCAGAAGTGATAACTGGTTTTGACCTTAAATGGGACTGAGTTACTTGTGTTTCAGCAAGGGCAGAAGCGATAAGATCATTCCGGGCAGCTTCTTTTGCCTCTTCTTTCGTCTGTCCACTCCCTGTGCCGTAAATATATTCCGGTTCTCTTTTAAAAGTAGCAACATCAACAGATGCATAAGATGAAAAAAACAAACCAGAAAATATTAATGCAATAAATAATGCAGAAACCATTGGTATCCTGATTTTCATTTTTTTTCCTCCTTTTGATGAGCCATCTTAAATGCATGTTCTTAAATTTTACCACATCAAAACAATTATCTCAAGTCTACTTTAAAATATCAAGAGTTCTGCAAATTTATATTCAAAAGCAGGAATATTGTCATTAAAAGGGTGCATTCAGATGGATACAACTTCCCGATTTAAAAAATGAGTGCCAAAACCCGGAAAGGGGGGATTTTTGGGCTGTCCCCTTTCTGTTCCTCCACATTCCAGGTTTTTCCCCCTAATCCCTGCCCCCCAATCCAACTCTCCGGGTTCCGTGCCCTGATTGTCTGTTTGTAGGGGACGCAGATCTGCGTCCCCTACACCTCGTCATCTGTAGTTTAGATGGCAGGTTAATGATTGCATTTCGATTTTGGCTAAATTCATAAAAAATTGGGAAAAAGGTTCGGGGGGATTTTCCTGGTCTCCCCCTTACTGTTATGGGCGGGGGAGGGTGAGGATGAATTCGTTGGTTGTTTCCAGGAGGCCCACCTCTTTACCGGAATGTTTTTTTACCAGGGTAATCATGCGGCGGACACCGCTGCCCATATCCGTGACCATGCCCATTTTGTATAACATGTTGTAAATGGTGGGATTTCGCAGTACATGGGAACCACCGATTTTGATACTGTCGATGGTGACGGAGTTGGGCAGTTTACCGGGGGTTCGAATCTCTACCCGGTCGGTATAAACAATTACCCGGATGGGCGCGTCTATAGTATAATCCCTGTGGGTCACGGCATTTACAATGGACTCACGCAGTACCACTTCGGGGATTTCATGCCTGACTTCCGGTTCAAATCCTTTGATCACATGCTCCTCCCTTAAATATAACTTCATATATTTCTGGACCTTGTCCAGCAGATCGGGGATTCGACCGTTGATCTCTTCTTTATCCATTGGCGGAGTGGCAATATCGGTTCCCTCAATGTAGGCACAAAGTACCCGGGAGCGGGGAATCATTTGCTGGGGGGCACGGGCAAAAAACAAAACCCCGGCTACGGTGGGCTGGCCGCTCTTATCGGTCAGGTGAAGATTTTTAAGGTAATTCTTGATTTCCGACTCGTTGGCCTTGATTTCCAGGAAATCTCCCATAAATCGCTGTACCTCATACAGGTCTAGATCGCTGTACTCGGCCTTTACAAATGTGGTTTCATCAAAGTAAATACTCTCACTGGCCTGAAACAGCCGCAATAACTCTTCCCTGGAGGCCTGACGGCAGCGATTGGCGGATCGAATATAATATTGTCCGCTGAAGGTTTTATAGGGCCGCTGGCTGCCGGTGGGCACCTGAACAATCAAAACGACTTTACCATCAATTTCTAATGTCTCCTGAATCACCGTAATCGGAGGTTCGCAGTTTTGATAGGCCACATCATCGATGACTTTCATGGCTCTATCTATATCTTCGATGCCGGAGATTTCGCCGTCATCGGTGACACCAAAGATCAGTTGTCCGCCATTTGTATTGGCAAAGCAGACAATTTCTTTGGCAATTTTATTTTTATCCACCAGATTGACCTTAAATTCCGTATGGTAATTCTCTCCTTTTCTGATTCGCTCTCTTAATTCCTTTTCAGTCATGCTTCACACCTATATTTTCCATTGTTTTAACCTTCCGGATTAATATAATATCTTTTAGCCTGGAAGTCAATCACCCGGAAGTGTTAAGGCCAAAATAAAGAGTGAAGGAGCCGACATCAGCGTGTGTAAAGTGTGTACAATAACCTGCGAATGCTGACAGGGGCCGGTTTATAGGAAAAAGTTTATTTTTATTTAATAATGCGATAAACTCTTTGAAGTCCTTTTCGATTCTCATTCTTGAACTTATAGTATTCGTCCCGCAAATGTTGCAGCACATCCAGCTTATCTTCCGGGGACCTGGTTTTCCAATATTGGATATCCAACCGGTCCGCCTGTGGGATGCTTAGCTTTCGGGCTGTGTTTTCCATATCCCCATTGTATCAAAATAATGTCCTGGATTCAATATCGGTCACGTTCGTCGGCCCATTTCCCGGTATATGGGTCATAGCTACAGTGGGGGTTGGGGGCATGCAGGTCATTCTCCTCCCTTCTGGCGATCTCCCGGCAGTCGAAACAGATGTATCGCAGCTCACACTCCCGGCACCTTTTCACCTTATCCTTTGTGATCGCCCAATAGCTTCGGGCCCTCTCCAGGATATCGGCCGCCGGTTCTGTGTTTAGATCCCCGATAACGATTTCCGAATAGATACAGGGTCTGGCCTTACCGTCCCTCATTACCGCAATCTTTTTACCCCAGCAGGAATTAAATTCTCTATTAAATCTATAGTGAGTCTCTTTTAGTTTGACAAATTCGGCAGTCACCCTGGATAAATCGAGACAGGCGTCAAAATCTTCGGCAGCTTGACTCACGGTAACACCCGGTATAATTTCAGCAGGCGGGTCCTGCCCGTAATAGTTGATCCCGGACAGGGTAAAATCGGAAAAACGCCTCTTTACCAGCGCCAGGTCTGCCCCCTCTTCGATCTCGATCATAAAGGACATTTCCTCGTCTTCATCATCATCGGGTTTGATCACGGGAATCCAGGTTCTCTCTTCAACCTCGATGATCAATCCCTCCTCTTTTAGCGACCGGATAAAATCGGGGATCTCCTCGTATTTCGCCTCTTCAAACTTTATGATGAATTCATTTTCCACCTGATAGACCCGTCCTTTTAAGAAATCCATGACTGCGCTGTTAACGGGGCCCTTTTCAATGACCACAAATTGATGAAATCTCTTCTTCTTCATCTCAATCTCTTAAATGTACGAATAGTTAAATAAGATTTTCCTCCTTTAACTCAACCAACTTCTCCAGCTTAAAAGTGATGGACCTCTTCTGGCTCTCACAGAACTTATCCTCTATGGTAAAATAGCCGTTTTTCCCCAGGTGTACAAAACATCTTTCGCACAGGGCCTTATAGTCGCAGTGGGCACACTTTTTCTTGATTTCAGAGGCGTATTCATGGGCCATTTGTGCCATTTTATCGAAATCAAACCCGGAGTATACGTCACCGATGGGGAATTTATCATTTACCCTTTCGCAAATGTGGAATCTCCCGCCGGCGTCGACAAATAACTTGCTGTCAAAGTGACATGAAGTGCCCAGGCTGGACACCCGGCTGATGTTTAAAAAATCCTGGATCTGGCTGTATTTCTTGAGAAATTGCCGGTCAAAAGGGGTAAGTTCCCTCTTGTTTTTAATAAGCGATAGGATCTGGTCACCGGTTTTAAAGGCGTCACTCTTTTTTAGAGAAAATTTCAGATAATATTCACCGTCCAGTTCACTCACGCTGTTGGATCTAACCGGATTGGTGTTGACCAACTCATTCTCCACGAAAAAATTGTATATTTTGGTGTAGGGTAACTCCCTGGAAAAAACGGATAAGAAGAATATAGTTTTAAAAAACTCCGGATTGATGTTTTTTATCTTTCTTAGGTTGGCCATAACCGTTTTATGGGAGCCGGTGCCGTTTATAAACTGCCTGTTTTTGTCGTGGATCTCCGCCGGTCCGTCCAGGCTGATCAACAGCTTGAAATGATGGGCCGCCAGGAATGCGACGATCTCTTCATTGATGAGCGTACCGTTGGTACTGAGTGTAAATGTAAGATCCCAGTCTGCGAAGAGCTTTTCGGCATATTCGACAATTTTTTTTACCAGGGGAATATGCAGTAAAGGTTCACCGCCGTAAAACCCGATGGCAAATTCTCGTTTATGTCTCCCCTTAACCGTATCCCGGATATAGTCCAGGGCCTTCAAGGCCACCTCCAGGCTCATGGTTTTCCGGCTCCTCTGCCTATGGTATAAATACAGGCCGTTAAAGCTGCAGTACCTACAGCGCAGATTGCAATCCTGGGTTATCTCAAAGGTGAGTTGTTTGAGTTTTTTTACGTTTTTCTTAATCTTCGCCTTACTCAAATCCTCATCCGCAAATTGAACTCTTCGCTCATCCGCCTCATTTAAAAATTGCTCTTTGAGCTCACAATTAATGAGGTGATTATATGGACCCAGGTATACGTACCGATTATGATTCAGGTAAATTTCCTTCATGTTTTATGGGGATTTAATAGAGGCGATACACGGGGATGAAGCCCCGTGTACCAACCTTAGGCTGTGACACACTCGCCTGAGTGGGGTTAACCTCAGTGGATGCCGCGTGCCGTGAACTTCAAACAATCGGATTGAAAATTACAGTTAACCTTCCTCAAAGTGGAGGACTTCGCAATTCACCGTGGTGTACGGAAAAACACCTGTACAATGTTGTTTGCAGATCGACTGGCACTGGTCTTTGGCAATCCGTTCGCTGATTTTTCTCATTCCGTTTTTGTCTTCTCTTAACCCCAACTGTTTAAGCATCCTGACCTCCTTATTTTATTTTGTTTCCAATTCGCTTCACTTCCATGGGCCTTTTACATTTGTTCCTGTTTCAGCATACATTGGGTGAACAGCAATTTTTATGCCAGTATTGGGGGAGCCGGCTGAATCCTCTATTTAAGGTAGTTTTCGGGATTCACAAACATATTGTTGCCTTATTGATCATTGAAGTGTGTAAAGTTCCTGTACATGTCATTTTTATAGAAAAGTCTAAATATTCAGCCATACCGGTTACTGTCCGGTTTTGAGGGGGGATGTAAAAGTTCTTTACACTTTATGATGATCCCCACGCAGCCCCATTAAATCGACTTTTCAGCAAGTAGACAACTGTAAAAACATTTTCCACCACCAACCGGCATGTCCCTTTTGGGGGGTTGACTTTTGGGGGGGAATCGTTGACAATGATTTCGGCCAGGAGGTATACGGATGAATATGCAGGCGGCTGCACAGGATGTGGTGATTCACACCGAAGACCTGACCAGGTTTTACGGCAAGAAGAGGGGCATCGTGGACGTGAGCCTCCGGGTATTTCCCGGTGAGATCTTCGGCTACCTGGGGCCCAATGGGGCCGGCAAGACCACCACCATCCGCATTCTGATGGACTTCATACGGGCCGATAGGGGCAGTGCCCGGTTGTTCGGCCTCGATTCCCGGAAAGGGAGCCGGGACATCCACCGCCGCCTCGGTTACCTGCCGGGCGAACTGATGCTGTATGACAACCTGACGGTCCAGGAGTACCTGGGCTACTTTGGCAGTTTACGGGGCGGTATCGATTGGCATGTCGTGGAAGAGCTGGCCCGGCAACTGGAGTGTGACCTGGCCCGCCCCATCCGGGCATTATCCCAGGGCAATAAACAGAAGGTCGGCCTGATCCAGGCCCTGATGCACCGGCCGGAACTGCTGATCCTGGATGAACCCACCAACGGCCTGGACCCCCTGATGCGGCAGGTGTTTTATCAACTGATTACCGAAGTCAAGGACCAGGGCAGGACGGTATTTCTATCCTCCCACGTACTGCCGGAGGTGGAGAAGATGTGTGACCGGGTGGCCATTATCCGCAGCGGACGGATCGTGGCTGTTGAGAGGGTGGCCGATTTACGGCAGCGCAGCCTGCGGCGGGTGGAGATCCGTTTTGCCGAATCAAACCCCGTTACTGCCGAAGCCTTTGGCCCGGTGGCCAATGTCAGCGGTGTGTCGGTCGAGGGTAATGTCCTGAAGTGCCGGGTGTCCGGCGAAATGGATCGGTTGATCAAGCAGGCGGCCCGATTTAAGATCCGCTCCCTCACCAGTCAGCGGCCGGGACTGGAGGAGATATTTTTAGAGTATTACGGGAAGGCAGACCATGCTGAATAATATTTTTGCCAAAACGCTGCGGGACAATCGCTGGACAATATTCTGGTACGCCGTCGGCCTGGTGGCTATTTCGTTTTATTTAATGTACTTTTTCCCCTATATCAGCCGGCAGCAGGAGATATTCAAGGTGCTGGACAACATGCCCGCCTTTATCAAGAACCTGATGGGCGATACTGTCAAACTGGCCACACCGGAGGGGTTTTTCCATATTCAACCCTTTTCCATATTTGCACCCTTTATCTTTCTTATCTTTAGTATATCGAAGGGGGCAGAGGCCGTTGCCGGCGAGAATGAGAAGGGTACGTTAGACCTGCTGCTGTCAAGCCCCATCTCCAGGCGGCGAGTGACAGCGGAGAAATTTGGCGCCATTGCCGCAGCCAGTTTATTCCTGGCCGTGATCTTCTGGGGCGGCATGACGCTCGCCTCCACGGTCTTCTCCATAGCCATCAGCCCGCTGCGCTTAGGGGAGGCCATTTTGAGCTGCTTCATGTTCTCCACCGCCTTTACTGCCCTGACCATGACCCTGGGTTCCCTGACCCTGAAAAAGAAGATGAGCATCGGCATCGTAAGCGGTTATGCCATCGTGGCTTACCTGGTGAATGCCTATGCCCCCATGGTAACCCTATTGAAATCGTATCGGCCCTTTTCCCTTTTCTACTATTACAATGGGGCCTCGCCGGTGATCTACGGCCTGGATATCGGCCATTTCCTGGTGCTCCTGGGCATTACGATCCTGTTTTTTGTCCTGGCCGCGCTGCTCTTTGAAAAACGGGATCTGGTCGCCTGAAAGATCTTACCGAGGTGTATGATGAAAAGACAAGGCTATGCAGCCGCTTTCATGTGTATGTATCTGGCTGCTTCCTGCGGCTTTGGCAGCGAACATTCGGCTGCCCTGGATGTGCTGCCCAAACCGCTAAAGGTGATACAAAAGAAGGGCAAGTTTCGCCTGACCGATTCCTTCAGGGTCGGGATGAAGGAGACAGGCACTCAAAGAGTCTACCGGGGAGTTGATCGGCTGCTGCGGCGGCTGTCCGGCAGAACCGGCCTGTTTTTTCAACCGCACCGGGTCCGGGCCGAAAAGGAAGCGGAAGATGCCGATCTCCAGATTCGCTTTAAAAGAACCGGCAAACTGGAACCGGGGGAGGATGAATCGTACGTGTTGAGGATTAAGCCCGGCACTATTCGCCTGAAGGCCCGGACCGATATCGGCATCCTGCGGGGCCTGGAGACAGTGCTGCAACTGCTGTCGGTGGACGATGAGGGCTACTACCTCCCGGCGGTGACCGTCAAAGACGAACCCCGTTTCCCCTGGCGGGGGTTGTTGATCGATGCGGCCCGACACTTCTTACCGCTGGCGGTGATCAAACGGAACCTGGACGGCATGGCCGCGGTGAAGATGAATGTGCTGCACTGGCACCTGACCGATGACCAGGGATTCCGCCTGGAGTGCCGGACTTTCCCCAGGCTCCACCAACTCGGTTCCGACGGTGATTATTATACCCGGGAGCAGGTCCGGCAGGTGATCGCCTATGCCGGCGAGCGGGGCATCCGGGTGGTGCCGGAGTTCGATATTCCCGGTCACTCCACCAGTTGGCTGGTGGGCTATCCCGAGCTGGCCAGCGCGCCTGGCCCCTACCGGGTAGAGCGCAAATGGGGAATCTTCGATCCCACTTTTAATCCCACCATTGAGGAGACTTATCAATTTTTTGACCGGTTCTTTGCCGAGATGGCGGCCCTATTCCCGGACCCCTACGTGCACATCGGCGGCGATGAAAATAACGGTAAACAATGGGATACCAATCCAGGTATCCAGGCCTTTAAGAAGAGAAATAACATTGCCGATAACCATGGCCTGCAAGCCTATTTTAACCGGCGAATCCAGGAGATCCTGGCTAAGTACGGCAAAAAGA
The DNA here is from genome assembly GCA_965603365.1 of uncultured bacterium. Taxonomy (GTDB): domain Bacteria; phylum Acidobacteriota; class Aminicenantia; order UBA2199; family UBA2199; genus JAHELQ01. The sequence goes on along the minus strand of CBFDCR010000015.1, from coordinate 73,242 downwards.
TGATGGGCTGGGATGAGATACTCCAGCCCCAACTGCCCAGAAATGTGATGATCCAATCCTGGCGGGGCCGGGAATTTCTGCGGCAGGCGGCCCAAAAGGGGTATCCCGCTGTCCTGTCCAACGGCTATTATATTGATTTGTGCCAGCCGGCAGATTTTCACTACCTGAATGATCCTGTGCCGCCGGATTCGAGGTTGACCAAAAAACAGAGAAGGCTGATTTACGGCGGCGAGGCCACCATGTGGGCCGAGCTCGTTTCGCCAGAGACGGTGGATTCACGGATATGGCCCCGCACCGCGGCCATTGCCGAACGGTTGTGGTCACCGGGTTCTGTCCGGGATACGGCCGATATGTATCGACGCTTGGAGGTGGTCAATCTGCACCTGGAAGAACTGGGGCTCATGCATATCAAGAACCCCGAGATGATGCTGCGGCGCCTGGCCGGGGGAGCCGACATCTCTGCCTTAAAAGTATTGGTGGAGGTGGTGGAACCGGTAAAAAAATATCGACGCCATCAGCTGGGCAAGACCTATACTTCCCGCTCACCCCTGACCCGGCTGGTGGATGCTGCCGTGCCCGATGCCCCGGTGGCCCGGAAATTTCGCCAACAGGTCGAGCGGTTTCTTCAAGGAAGAGGGGAAAATAAAGATATCGCCAACGAGTTAAAAAAGTATTTCAGCCTGTGGCAGGCCAATCACCGGCGGCTGAAAGAGATAATCTGCCGTTCCCCCATATTAGGGGAGATCGAAGACCTTTCCCGGGATCTGTCCAGGCTGGGGGAGACCGGGCTAGGCGCCCTGGAACAGATGACTACCCAAAAAGATATAGATATGGCCTGGCTCGAGGAGAGCAGCCGGTTCCTGAAGCAGGCCAGTAAACCCCGGGCCGAGGTGGAGGTCATGATCATTCCCGCCCTGGAATCAATGCTTGCCTATTTGCAGCGGAAAGGAAAATCCCAGATTTCTCAATAATCTTCTTGATTTAATCGATATTTAGGGGTATGGTAATATTCTGCTTTTGGTTGATTCGGATTCATAAGTGATTTCGTCGGAAATGTAGTCCCCATGTGATTTTAAGTGTAAGAAACTAAAAGAAATTTATATACAATTTTAGGTGTCAAATCGCCTATTCTGAATTGAACATAGTCAAAATTGTTACATTTTCTCTATTTTAGAAAGAAAAAAAATTCTAATGCAAGCCTTAATTCAAATGAATTATGGACACTATCGCTATAGGTGTACAGAGGATTGTCACGATGAAGAAAACTTTGATGATTGAAAAGAGGAAAAAGGCTCAACAGCTAAGGGCGCAGGGATGGAGCATTCGTAAAATCGCACGGTATCTGGCGGCGGGAAAAGACAACGTCACGAAATGGCTTAAAATGACCGACGAGGAAATTGAGCAGGATAAAAGGGGCTGGCCCAGAGGCAAGATGAGAAAACATAGTGAAGAGGAGAAAAGGCGGGTTCTGGAACTCCTGGAGCAATTAAATGATGAAAATGGATATTATATGGTTCCCAGGGTTGTAAAGGAAAATTACGTTGGAAAATTTCAGGGAGATATCCCCGAATGGTTTATACGGGCTGTCATGAAGGAATGCGGGGAGTCGAAAGTCGGTTCTACATCCGGACGGGGGGAGGACGAAATTAAAGACAGAGGATATCCGGAGAATAGCTGGAAAAAGCTGGGAAAGGTTGTTATGAAAGTTAAGTTTTTTGAAATGCAGCCTTTCAAAGGATCAGCCCGCCGGGCCGCTTTTTTATCCTGCCGATATATTCGGCCTTATGATCTGGGATTTGTCTATGGGGTATCGGGACAAACCAGCCGCGAAGTGATCAGGGTGTTAAAGACGATCTGGAACAACCACGCAGTCCCGGATCTGGTGATAATGAATTATGCCCCTGCCTTTGGTGCCAATTTATCACAGCGAAGATGTATAGGCAAAGTCACGCTTTTTTTACTAAACCTCGGAATCAAGCCGTTTTATACGTCAAGTGAGAGGGAGTGTAGGAAAAAAAGTGAGAGGGAAGGCGATAGAATTTTCTCTGATGGGTTCTGGAGAACATTATCGAGTGATGGTAAACACAAAAAAAACATAAAAATAGAACGGTTTTTTTTGAGGTACAGTGGAGAACCGGATATTCATTCGACAGGGAAAACGGCGGCGAGTTCCATTCCGAAAATAGTCCTGAAGTATTGGGACATCGAAAATAGAAATATCGATCAATTACCGGAGAGTAGAATTTATTTTTTAAGGATCGTTAGAAAAGTAGCGGGACAGAACGGGGGGCCAGAGACCGGATACGTCGATATTCTGGGTATCGACATTGAATTAACTCCCGAATTGATCGGTTACCGGGTTCTAGGCAAACTGAATTTGAAATCGAAGACCCTTACGGTTTCTCTTCACAATCAAAATGGCAGAGACTTATTGAAAATAGCAAAGAAGGTACCATTCGAAGTGAGTAATGTCGATTAGGCCTTATGGGGTGTCCTCGAATCATTTCGTATCCCGGTTCATTTTTTTGTGAAAATAAAGATGCAAAAAGGATAAAAAAATGTCGTAAATAAACAAAATTGACCGAATTCAGTCAGCGTTTTTTATTTTAAAACCGGGGATGAATGATCTACAGGTTTTTTAATCCTTAGATCTCTTTTTTTGAAAAGTAATTATTTTTTGTATTTTCAAACAATTTTTACTGTGTCATAAAGAGACCTTCTTTCTTTATGTTCTTCCGTTTCGGATTTCAAATGTTATTTTAAGGCGGAAGCCTGCCTCTCTAAGTACTTCAGATAATGATCACACCTCAATTACAAGATGCCCATCAGGAATTATCGAAATGTAGTGTCCAATTTCTGAATTTCGTCAAAGAGAATTCCGGGGCACTGAAAAGGTCTTCTTACCGGGACATATTGGCCTTAAACAGTGAACTGGATAGAATGCAGCCCTGGCCGGTATTCATGGGCCGACGGTTGCGGGATGAAATGAGTAGGGCGGCCCTCAAGGTATTGGATTTAATTAAGAGTGTACCGGGACGGTTTTTTGATTACAATCATAAAAAAATAAGTAACTATTATGGAATCTCCGCAGATTTGCTGACATATTTATTAGACGGTGTGAGTAAGGAACATTTAGCCGGTCTCCTGGCAAGGGGAGATTTTATATTCTCGCCGGCAGGTCTTAAATGCATAGAATATAACGTTAACACCAATCTCGGGGGGTTACAGGAAGCTCTATGGAAGTCAGCATATTTGAGAAACCCGGTTATCACAAGGTTTCTAAAAGAGAGCCGGGTCAAGCTTATCAACCGCGATTCACTTTTTATTTTATTTGACCATTTAATTCGCTCCGCTTTAAATAGGTTAAAGAAAGAAAATGATCGGTTAAATATCGCATTGGTGAGTTCCAGGGGCCTTCATGGTGAGCCGACATCCGCCCAAAAAGAGTATTTGAATGCCGTCTATAACAATTCTTTAAGGCATTCGGGAGAACACTTGAAGGGAGAGGTGGTGCCATGTGATTTTTCTTGCCTGAGGGTAATCAACGGAGACGTGTATTATAGAGACAGGAAGATTCGCTCACTTATCGAGTGGTGCGATGGCTTTATTCCCGGAAAAATAATGGATGTGTTCAAAAGGGGGAATATATTGGTCTACAATGGCGCTGTCGCCTGGCTGCTTTCGAACAAATTGAATCTGGCCCTGTTGTCCGAACATGAAGATTCGGGCATCTTTGACCGTGAGGAGAGAGAGGTGATAAAGAGATATATTCCCTGGACCCGCAGAATCCTGGATAGAGAGAGCACGTATGGGGGTGAAAAAATCAAGTTGAAGGAGTTTATCTTATCCAATCGAGAAAAAATGGTTCTGAAACCGATATTGGGCTCCGGTGGGGAAGGTATCTATATCGGGAAAAATACGGTTCCCGGGGAGTGGCGCAAGCTGGTGGATACTGCTCTAAAGGGAACGAACTGGCAAGATTTAAAAGTAGACTTCGATGTGTCCGAGAAGCAGTGGAGAGAGTTGAGTACCAGGGCCCTTGGGGTAAAGAGCTGGGTGGTGCAAGAATATGTTGAATCCTATCCCTATTTATTTCAAACGGGTGATGAAGGCTGCGGTCAGTATTGTGCGGTTTGGGGCTTTTTTGTCTTTGGGCCGCAGCTTGCCGGAGGATACGGGCGAATCCTGCCTTTTGGCGGGCAGCAAAAGGTTGTGAATTCCCGGCAGGGGGCACAGAAATGTGTGATTTTCGAGGTGGATGATCGGGATGAAGACTTTAGATAAAACAAAAATAGAAGATATTGTCGCACTGACCCCCATGCAGGAGGGGATACTTTTCCAATATTTAAGGGACCCAACCGATGATTCCTTTTTTGAACAATTAAGTTTAATCCTATTGGGAGAGATTGATGTGGAATGGTTTAAGCAGGCCTGGAATGCGGTGGTTCAGAAAAACGAGCTGCTGAGAACGGTATATCGCTGGCAGGATATCAAGAATCCGCTGCAAATCGTCTTAACATCCTCTTCACTTGAACACCAATATCACGATCTCTCAATGAAAAGAAAACAGGAAAAAAAGAGATTGGCGGCCCACATTAAGGACAACGATAAAAAAGAGGGATTTGATTTGCACCGGGTACCCTTTAGGGTGATTTTATGCAAACTCGATGAAAAGCAGTATGAGATGATCATCGGCAATCATCACATTTTGTATGACGGCTGGAGTAACGGGATCATTCTTAAGGAGTTCTTACATGCTTACCGTGACTTATCAAAGGGCAAACAACCGGAGAGACAGGTTAAGACGAAGTTTAAGGAATTTGTAAAATATATCCGGGATCAGAGTCGAGATGTGGATGAAAAATTCTGGAGAGATTATATGGAAGGTTTTGGCTCTTCTCATCGTTCTGAAACACCGCGGCCGGGAAGGTTGAGAAAAAGAGATGCAAAAAGTACCGAAGGGTATCGTTTCCGACTTCCCAGGCAGGAGAGAGAACGGTTGGAAGGCTTTGCCCGGCACCACAAAATCTCTCTGGCCTCCCTGTTCCACACCACCTGGGGGATTTTAATCCAGCAGTATAATGACAGCGAGGATGTGCTTTTCGATACCACCATATCGGGGCGATCGGCGAATATCCGGGGGATAGAGGATATGGTGGGATTGTTTATCAATACATTGCCCGTACGGGTACGAACCCGTCCGGAGGAGACAATATCGGATTTACTCAGGCGAACCCAGGAACACTTGCAGCAGTGTGAAGGGTACACAACTGTCCCACGGTTAGCGATCAATGAATGTATAGAAAAGGCGAATAGAGAGATGCTTTTTGATTCGGTGGTGGTATTGGAAAACTATCCGTTAGAGCAGAGGTTGCTGCAGTCTAAAGGAGAATTAAGGGTCGATTGCTTTTCGATAGTCGAGACGACTCACCATGATGTAACGGTGATTATCACTCCTTTTGCCCCTTTTGAAACAAGCATTACGGGCAATAAAATGTTATTCGATCGCAAGAGGTTAAAAAGGTTATACGGCCATTTTAGAGAGATACTCAATCAGGTGTTGAGTCAACCTGAAAAAAGAGTAAACGAGATCGAAATATTGACAAAGGAAGAGAGGGATAGAATAAAAAAGGATTTGATCCGGAGGCAAGATCTCTGTCGTGAGGGTAAGGTGGTCGAATACGCGGCACCTCGAAATGAATTGGAGAAGAGACTGGTGGAGATCTGGTCGAGGGTACTGCGAGTAGATATAGAAAAGATTGGGATTGATTATAATTTCTTTTCATCCGGTGGGCATTCGTTAAAAGCCTCCCTGTTGGTTACCGAAATACACCGGGAGTTAAATGTAAGGCTGCCGTTGGCAGAAGTGTTCAACCGGCTAACCATTCGTGGATTGTCGGAGTATATTTTAGCTGCCGGTGAGGATATATATCAAACGCTGGAGCTTTCGGAAAAAAGAGAGTACTATGCAGCCGCCTCAGCCCAGAAAAGATTTTATATGCTGCAGCAGTTGGAGCCGGAGAATACCGCCTACAATGTGACCACAATCATGGAAGTAGAGGGCAGGCTGAATAGAGGCCGGTTGGAGAAATGCTTAGGAGAGTTGATTCACCGGCATGAAAGTTTTCGTACGTCGTTTGTGCAGGTAGATGGCCAACCGGTGCAGAAAATCCACAGGGAGGTAGATTTTAAAATAGAGTGTTTTGACTCGGGCAAAAGGCAAGAGCAGGCGAGGATTATCCAAAATTTTGTGCGTCCCTTCGATCTGTCACAGGTACCGTTGATGCGGGCGGGATTGGCGAGAGTGGGCGAGGAGAGTCATATATTTATGTTAGATATACACCACATCATCACCGATGGGGTATCGATGGATCTTCTTATTAAAGAATTTACAACCCTGTATAGTGGTGGGGAATTGCCGGCATTAAAGTACCGTTATAAAGATTTTTCCCGGTGGCAAAACCGGCGATTGGCATCGGGAGAACTGGAACCGGATGAAAAATTCTGGCTTCGACAGCTATCCGGTGAACTGCCATTGTTAAACATACCCGGCGATTTTACCCGGCCGCCTATCCAGAGATTCGCCGGAGACCGGGTATATTTCCGACTGGATGAACAGATGAGCCGGCAACTGCATGAATTTGTCCGGGACACAAACACGACTTTATTTATGCTATTGCTGGCAGTGCTGAATGTTTTGTTATTCCGGTATACCGGCCAGGAATATATTCTGATCGGCACAACGGTAGCCGGCAGGGATCATCCGGATATGGGTGACATCATCGGGTTGTTCATTGAAACTCTGGTGATGGGCAATCACCCCAGATACGGCATGACCTTCGCCCGGTTTTTGCAGAAGGTGAAAGAAAATACATTAAAGGCATTCGAGCACCGGCAATATCCCTTTGGCCAGTTGATGAAGAAGAAGGAGACACCGGAAGGTACTGATTTAAGCATGAATCCCCTGTTTAATGTGATGTTAATTGTACAGAATATGGATATGGCTGATCTGAGATTACCGGGGCTGCGATTTACCCCGGTGCATTATCACTCCCGGGGTTCCAGGGTGGATTTAACAGTGGAGGCAGTTGAAGTCGGAGAAGAAATTAGATTTCATATCGAATATTGTACCGATTTATATAAACGGGAGACGGTAGAGAGGTTGGCGGGGCATTTTATCAATATACTGGAAGAGGCGGTTAAGAGTCCCCAGGTTCTATTAGCCGATATAGAGATGATTGATAGAGGGGAGCGGCAGACGATTCTGGAAGCCTTCGGCGTCGCCGGGGACACCGTTACATCTAACCGGTCAGGGTACATCGGGCATAAACCGGTGCAACGACTGTTTGCGGAACAGGTAGAGAGGACGGGGGATCGTGTCGTAATGAGATATGAAGACAAGGATTTCATCCGTAATCTTCAGATCACCTATGCCGAATTGGACGAACAGGTGAATGTTTTATCGAAAGTGATCGAGGAGCTTTAAGAGATGGTAAAAAACCAGGAATACATCATCGAGAAGTCGGAACTGAAAGAGATTGAGAGGCTGCCGGAACTCCTGGATGCGGAATTCGGACCTCAAATTCTCCGTTGGTTTATCTCGAAGGTAACGGAAGATGACATACAGGTTGAAATCACCCTGTTTGAAGAGACAGAGGGAGATTCTTCCAAAGGCGCGATTGAGACCCTTTATCCTGACAAAAGCGTTGTCTTAAGCGTGATCCCAACAGGAATCGGCTGCACGATCGGCGGTTTCGCCGCCGATGCAGCACCGGCGACTGCGGTGTTGGCCAGTGCCTGCGATTATCTTATTACCAATCCCAATGCGGTGAATGGCTCCAATTTTATATTCAAGGCTGATAATGTATTGTATACCGAAGGCTTCATTATCGATCAGTTTTGCAAGGGTCTGGTGAATTTATATCGGCCCTATGCCAACAAAGTGGGATTGATCATCAACAAACCCAACCGGCGGGAGCTGGAGATCGTATTTAACATTATCAATGCAGTCAGGGCGGTTCACGGCATAGACATCGAAGACTACGTGATTACCGACGAGTCGATTGGAGGTTCCTCTGTGAGGAGTAAATCCGGGGCTTATGTGGGTAATATCGAGAGGCCGGAGGTCTTGTTTAAAGCCTGTAATCAATTGATTGAACGGGGGGTGAGTGCGATAGCGGTGACATCGAACATCGAAGATTTGCCGCTCCCGGATTATGCAGAACATTTTGACGGCAATCACCCCAATCCCATCGGCGGCGCAGAGGCGTTGATCTCCCACTTGATCTGTAGACGGTATAGATTGCCTGCCGCCCATGCTCCGCTGCTGAATGTCAAAGATCTGAATTTGAAAAGTAAGGTGGTGGACGCCAGGGGAGCGGGTGAATTTTCTTCTACCTGCGGCCTGGCCTGTGTGCTAATTGGGCTGTGTCATGCACCTCAGATTGAGAAGACCGGTAACTACCGGATTAAAGATGTGATTAACATCCACAATGTCCTGGCAGTGGTGGCGCCCGCCAGTGCCCTGGGGGGGATTCCGATGTTGTATGCCCGGAAGCATGGAATTCCCGTCATAGCAGTTCGGGAAAATGAGACCATCCTGGAGGTTACGGGATCGAGGTTGAACTTAAAAAATGTCTGCGAGGTGAGCAATTATGCCGAAGCAGCCGGTGTTGTTCTGGCCTTAAAGAGAGGTATCGCCCTGACAAGCCTCCGTAGGCCATTGTCTACAATCCGTTTTTAAACTCTATAGGGTAAAATGAAAAACAGTTTCATCGGCATCATGATGGATGACAATCCCGGCTTGATTGCCGGTATCTTGAGTATTTTAAAGTCCGGCAATGGCTTTGTGCCCATTAATCCCTCCCATCCCTGCGCACGCATCGACTATATTGTTAATGATCTCAATATCGAGGTTCTGATGACCGATAGAGCCAACTTCGATAAGGCCCGACAAATTGCAGACCGCAATTCCCCCGTCAAACACCTTCTGTGCATTGATTCCCATCATATTGAGAACACCGAAAGGGTCTCTTTTCCGGAGGGCCAGGCAGTCGGTCGGCCAGAGGTTTCGGACGTGGCATCCCCCTCCGAGATGAAGCGGACCTGCTATGTAATTTATACTTCCGGCTCTACCGGTAAACCCAAAGGGGTGCCCATCAGCCACAGGAATTTGACACCGCTGCTAACCTGGTTTCGTGATCACTTTCAATTGGGAAACCATACAAGGGTCGTGCAGAACCTGTCCTATTCCTTTGATTTTGGAGTGTTCGAGATATTGACCACCATCTTGTTCGGCGGTACTTTTTACTTTTTGGAGCGGACAGAACTCGGCGGTTTAACTTCCTATGCCGACTTTATCGTGCAGCATGATATCAATACACTCCATACCACACCCACCCTTTTCGGTCAAACCGTATCTTCGGGCAGGAGGATACCGGGGGTAGAAATTGTCCATTTGGGGGGAGAAACACTGACCGGCAAGCTTGTCAACGACACGGTCGGACTTGTCTCTCCAGGGTGTATGATTTATAACGGGTACGGTCCCACCGAGGCCACGATTAACACGGCGATATTCTCGCTAAAAGCCGGTGAGGCAGGCAATTTTAAAGAGAGTGAAGGCATACCCATCGGCCGGCCATCTGCCCTGCACCGGGTCTATATTCTGGACCAAAATCTCAAGGCCCAGCCCATTGGTGTGCCTGGTGAACTATGTATAGCCGGTGAGGGCATTTCGGAGGGTTATTTAAATCAACCGGAGTTAACGGCAGAAAAATTCGTAATAAATCCCTGCTTACCGCCAGCCATTGTTCACCAGTCACCCATCACATTTGACCAATGCCCGGAAACCCCACTGTATCGTACGGGGGATCTGGCGCGCTGGCTGCCCGACGGGAATATAGAGTTTTTAGGCAGGATCGACCACCAGGTTAAGATCCGGGGCTTCAGAATCGAGCCGGGAGAGATTGAGAATTATCTGTTAAGTCACGAATCGGTTAAGGAGGCAGTTGTTGAAGCCATAGAGGATGGCGGTAGAAGTAAGTATCTTGCAGCCTATCTCGTGCCCTCATATGCAGGGCGGTTAGATCGGAACTCCTTTACGGCAGGGCTGCGGGAATACCTGTCGAATAAATTGCCCGCTTACATGCTGCCGGCATATTTTATGGTGCTAAACGAGCTGCCGGTCACAACGAGCGGTAAGATCGATCGACGCTCACTGCCGCAGCCAGTCGAGAGATCGATGGTAAAAGGAACCGGGTATGTGGCCCCCATCACTGAGACGGAGAAGCAGTTGGTATCTATCTGGCAGGAGGTTCTCAAGCTCGAACCGGTTGGTATCGAGGATGACTTTTTCGAGTTGGGAGGCGATTCTATACTGGCCAACCGGATCATTGCCCGGGTCAGGAAGACCGGCAGTGGAGATGTCTCACTGCGAAGTTTTTTTGAGAATCCCACCATAATAGCATTATCCCGATGGGTAGAAAAAAAGCAAGATAGCATCACCCGGATGTCCAGAGCTTCCAGGACGGGAAAAATCCCGTTGTCCTTTTCCCAGGAGCGGCTGTGGTTCTTACAACAATTGGACAAAGAAAATAAGGCTTATCATGTGCCCCGCGTTCTGCGGATAAAAGGAGACCTGGATGTATCGTTGTTTGAGCGCACGTTTAGTGAAATCATTCGACGGCATGAGATACTCCGCACCGTGTTTCCCACAATAGATGGGGAACCGGTGCAGGTCATTGGGGAACCCTTTGAATTGAAGATACCGGTTCTGGATTTGCGGGATTTAAATGCCGCTGCCCAGAAACGTAAAATTGAGGCGTTTGTCATCGAAGAGGGGCAGCGGCCCTTCGATTTTGAGCATGGCCCGATGCTGCGGGTCACGGTATTGAAATTAAAGGAAGATGAACATTTACTGGTTTCTACAGAGCATCATCTGGTTCACGACGGTTGGACCCAGGGGGTGATGTTAAAAGAGTTTATTGTCATTTTTACGGCGTATTTAAACGGGGAACCATCACCTCTGCCGGAGCTGCCCATTCAATATGCGGATTTTGCCATCCGGCAGAGAGAATATTTACACGGAGAGAGGCTAAAACGGCATCTCGATTATTGGCAGAAAAAATTAGCGGGGCTGCCGCCGCTGCTCGAACTGCCCACCGACCGTCCCAGACCCCCTGTAATAAGCGGGAGAGGGACGATGAAAAGGCTTGTTTTATCGGCCCATTTAGCCGCCGCTCTTCGAAATTTTAGTAAAGAAAACGATGTGACGTTATTTATGACGATGTTGGCGGTGTTTAAAGTGCTCATGTTCCGCTATTGCGGCAGTGAAGATCTGTGCATAGGAACCGGGATCGCGAACCGGCGCGTTAAAGAGCTGGAGGGAATGTTGGGGATGGTGATTAATACCATTGCCTTGAGGACGCAGATTTCGGGAGATATGCCGGTTATAGATGTCTTGCGACGGGTGAAGACGACCTGCTTAGAAGCCTACGAACACCAGGACACCCCCTTTGAAAAGGTAGTGGAGGTGATGAGACCTGAGAGGAGCTTAAGCTATACGCCAATTTTCCAGGTCTTATACAGCTTTATGGACACACCGACAGGGCGTTTACAACTACCGAATCTCGAATTGACGGTCGAACCTTCTCACAACAGGACCTCGAAATTCGACATGAACATCGTGGTCATTCTGCCGGTAGAGGGAGAAGCGGGGGAGATGTTAATCGATTGGGAGTACAATACGGATATATTTGAGGCCGGTACCATAGAGCGGGTTCTGAACCATTATAAAAAATTGCTTCAGGAGGTCATGACTCAACCCGAGAAGAAAATATCGCTGCTGCCGATGTTGGGAGCATCCGAAATCAGGCGATTGTTATATGAATGGAATTGTACAGAGGAAAATTTTCCCCGGGAAAAAACCATTTATGAACTGTTCGCGAACCGGACAGTCCGAACTCCCGATAACACAGCCGTAGTCTTTGAAGAAAGGCAATTCACCTACCGGGGTTTTCATGAAAGAGTCCAACGATTGGGGGGAGTGCTAAAACATAAAGGTGCGATTCCCGGCAAAGCCGTGGGCCTAATGCTAGAGCGTTCTCTGGAAATGTTAATCGGCGTATTCGGCATTTTGAGAGCCGGCTGTGCCTACCTGCCCATCGCCCCGGAATACCCCCACGGACGCAAGAGGTATATGATCGAGGACAGTCAGGTATCGTTGTTGTTAACCCGGTCCCCCTTCCGGGAAAACTGGGACGAAATTTGTGAATGCCTGACGGTAGAGGACCTTCTTTCGTGTCAGGGGGATAGTCATGAGCCGGAGGAGGTTGCCGTCACACCCGGGGATCCGGTGTATATAATCTATACGTCCGGGACAACCGGCAGGCCTAAAGGGACTTTGATAGAACATAAATCCCTGGTTAACCGGTTAAACTGGATGCAGCGATCTTATCCTTTGACTGAATATGATATGATACTTCAAAAAACCCCTTTATTCTTTGATGTTTCGGCCTGGGAAATATTCTGGTGGCTCTTCTGCGGTGCTTCGGTATTTTTGTTGGGGGCTGGTAAAGAGAAGGATTCGGCAGCCATCATAGACGCTGTAGAGCGGTATCGGGTGACGGTCATACATTTTGTTCCTTCTATGCTGAATTTCTTTATAGATTATGTTGAAGAGTTGGATAGCACAAATAGGATTTCAAGTCTGAGGTATATTTTTTCCAGCGGAGAGGCACTCCTAAAGCAGCAGGTTCGCAGCTTTAACCGCTTATTCAGGGATCACGAAACCAGGCTGGTCAATTTATACGGCCCAACCGAAGCGACTGTGGATGTCACTTATTTTAACTGCCCCACCGGCGAGGAAGTCGAACCTATCCCCATTGGAAAACCGATTGACAACATTAAAATATATATTCTGGGTCAATATTTGACGCCCCAGCCCGTAGGGGTATATGGAGAAGTATGCATTTCGGGAGTGGGGTTAGCGCGGGGTTATCTAAACAAGCCTGACCTGACTGCCGGGAAATTTAGCGCCAATCCGTTCGAGCAATCCGGGTATCTATACCGGACAGGTGACCTCGCCCGGTGGCTGCCCAATGGACAAATAGACTTTAAGGGCAGACAGGATCATCAGGTGAAAATAAGGGGATACCGAATCGAATTGGGGGAGATAGAGAGTCAACTGCGGAATCACGATAGAATAAAAAAAGCCGTGGTCGTGGCTGGAACACATGGTGACGGAGATACCTTTCTGTGTGCTTACTATGAAAAAAATTCCGGAGCCGGAGAAGAAATAACCCCCAATGAGTTGAAAGATTACTTGGGCCAGAGATTACCGGCCTATATGATACCATTCCATTTCATGCGGATCGACCGTATCCCCCTGACTCCCAACGGGAAAATCGACCGGATGAAATTGCCGGCACCCAGGATCGCACCTTCGTCTCTACATACGGCTCCCAGGGATGAGATGGAAAAAAAGCTGGTGGAGATTTGGGCCAAAGCCCTGGGTGTAAAGCGGGAACTCATTGGTATAGATTCCAACTTTTTCCATTTAGGGGGGCATTCCTTAAAGGCGATGGCGGTGGCGGCAAAGATCTTAAATGAGTTAAAGGTAAGGATGCCGGTGGCGAAAATTTTCGTAGGGCCGTCGATCCGGTGTCTGGTTGAAATGATCAAGAATGGGAAGTACTACCAATATACCGCCCCCAGGCCAACCGAAAAAAAAGACTACTATGCGTTATCTTCTGCGCAAAAAAGGTTATACATCTTACACCTGATGGAGCATCAAAATATCAGTTACAACATGCCCGTGGTGTTGAAGTTAGAAGGGCATCTTGGGGCCGGGAAGTTGGAGAAAGCATTGTTGAGGTTGACGGAAAGACACGAGAGCCTGCGAACGTCTATTAATACAATAAATGGGGAACCGTTTCAGAAAATATCCGGGGAGGTGAGTTTTAAAATCGAGTATTTCGATGAAGCTGCCGGGAAAAAGTCAGGCCGCGGGATGGATGCAAGGGAAGCCGCAGTCCGGCATATCATAAAGGCTTTTATCCGACCGTTTGATCTATCGCAGGCACCGCTGCTGAGGGTCGGTTTGATCAAATCGGGACGAGAGGAAAACGTCTTACTGGTGGATATGCACCACATCATTACCGATGGGACATCGCTGAATATATTTGTGGAGGATTTGCTGAAAATATACGGTGGTGAAAAACTCCCCCCCATGTCGATTCAGTACAGAGATTATTTAGTGTGGAAGCAGAGCATAAACACAACTGCCGAAGGTAAAGAGAACTTGAAGGCTCAAGAAGCCTACTGGCTGAAGGAATTTGAGGACGAACCACCGGTCTTGAACCTCCCCCTCGATTTTCACAGATCTGCTGTTCAAGGTTTCCAGGGAGAGCGGGTTAATTTTTCGATACAGGAACGGCAGACAAAGGGATTAAAAAAATTGTCAAGGGAAGCCGGGGTAACCCTGTATATGCTGCTGCTAACTGTTTATATTGTATTGTTAGCAAAGATCGGCGGCCAGGAAGATATCATAATCGGCACCGTAACCGAAGGTAGAGATCTCGAAGAGTTGTCGAGGGTGATCGGGATGTTTGTGAAAACCCTGGCCATACGGAGTAAACCGGTAGGGGAAAAAAGGTTTAGTGGCTTTCTCCAGGAGGCAAAGTCAACGGTTTTAGAGGCATTTGAGAACCAGGATTACCCGTTTGAGGAATTGGTGAAGACGGTATCCTTGAATAGAGATGCCAGCCGAAATCCCCTGTTTGACACCATATTTGTCCTGCAGAATAACGGTACCCTCGATATAGAGATACCGGGATTAAACGTCCAATCCTACGATTATCAAAGGGAAGACTCGAAGTTCGATCTAACCCTGTGGGGAGTAGAAACGGGTGAGAAACTCCTTTTTACCTTTGAGTACAGGGTGAAGTTATTTAAGAGCACCACGATTTCGAGGTTTGTACAATATTTCAGGAAGATCGTTGACTCTCTCTTAGAACGACCTGATCGGAAAATATCGCAACTGGAATGGATACCGGAAGAGATGAAAAGGCAGATAACCGTACATTTTAACGACACCGATATAGACTGCCCGGCAGATAAGACTATATACGAACTATTTCAGGAACAGGTAGAGCTAAATGCCGGGACAGTGGGAATTTTGTATGAAGAGGTGCACCTGACATACCGGCTTCTCAATCGGCAAGCCAACCGGTTGGCAAGGGTACTTCAACGGAAACAGGTGGTTTCCGGTTCGATTGCTGCCATCAGGGTGGAACCGTCAATAGAGATGATTGTCGGGGTATTGTCAATTTTAAAGGCAGGTGGGGCATTTTTACCGATTGATTCAACGACCCCGAAGGAGAGAGTAAGGTATATCTTAAAGGACAGCTCATCTCGGCTGCTGTTGACTCACAGTAAATGTGAGAAAGATCTGGTCCGGGATTTTCCGACCATCAATCTGGAAGCGCGCCGGTTGTTTCGAGGGGATGCCGGAAATTTAGAATGTGCAAACAGCATGGATGACCCGGCCTACGTGATATATACCTCGGGATCGACCGGACGGCCCAAGGGCGTAATGGTGGAACATAAATCGTTGAACAATTTGTGTTGGTGGCACAATTTGCATTATTCGATCTCTTCGTCCGACCATACCGTGAAGTATGCGGGATTTGGATTTGACGCCTCGGTCTGGGAAATCTTCCCTTACTTAATCAAAGGTGTATGTATCGATGTCATAAAGGGGGACCTCTTATTGGATATTGGTGAGTTAAACAGGTATTTTGAGACCCACCGTATAACGGTTGGATTTTTGCCCACCCAGGTGTGTGAGCAATTCATAAATTTGGAAAACAGCTCCCTGAGATTACTGCTGACCGGCGGAGATAAATTGAAAAAATTTGTCCGAAGGGATTACGCATTGACGAACCATTACGGACCCACCGAAAATACCGTGGTGACCACGAGTTTCAAGGTGGAGACAGGGTTCGAGAACATCCCGATCGGAAAGCCCATTTACAATACCGGTATTTATATCTTCGGTCAAGCCGGTAAATTGCAGCCCATCGGGATTGCGGGTGAACTGTGCATTTCGGGTGATGGATTGGCCCGGGGCTATTTGAACCGGCCGGGTTTAACAGCAGAGAGATTTATCCATCACCCCTTCATAAAAGGTGAAAGGCTGTACAAAACCGGTGATTTAGCCAGGCTGTTACCTGATGGAAACATAGAATTTTTAGGAAGAAAAGACCGCCAGGTTAAAATCAGGGGGAATCGACTGGAACTCTGCGAGCTTGAATGTCATCTGGCGCGTTTGGATGGAATTAGACAGGCAGTCGTACTTTCCGTGGAGGAAAAAAGAAGCAAGGAACAATATCTCTGTGCCTACCTGGTCACCGATGGCGAGTTGGAAACTGTCGGACTGCGGGAGAAACTGGCTGATACGCTGCCTGCTTACATGATCCCGTCTATTTTTATACCAATCGAGAAAGTCCCATTAACGGCGAGTGGCAAAGTCAATAAGGAGGCATTACCGGTGCCCGTGTTCGAGTCCGGTAAGAAATATGTGGCCCCCACTGCCGGACTTGAAAAGTTATTGGCTGAAATATGGGCAGAGGTACTTGAGATTGAAGAAAAGGCGATCGGTATGGATTCCAACTTTTTTGAGTTGGGAGGGCATTCCTTAAAGATTAATAAATTAGTCCTGAAGATACAGAGGGAATTGCAGGTGAAAGTCCCGATGGCCAGGATTTTCCAGACACCCACCATCAGGGGATTGGCGCATTATTTAACGGAGCGAGAGATAAAATGTGATTATAAATCGATAGAAAGGACAGAGAAAAAGGAATACTATGCACTGTCATCGGCCCAGAAAAGATTGTTTGTGCTTCAACAAATGGACAGGGAGAGTACCGGCTACCACATCTCAAATGCCGTGATGGTGGAAAGGCCATTGGAAATAGATCGATTGGAGAATGTTTTTCGCAGGTTAATCAAGCGGCATGAAAGCTTAAGGACTTCCTTCGGGATTTTGGGAAAGGAATCATTCCAGAGGATCCACCGGGAGGTGGAGTTCTCAATAGAGCAGTACGAAGAAACTCTGGAGGCAGTCAAAAAGATATTATATGAATTTATAAAACCTTTTGATCTTCAAAATGCGCCTTTATTTCGGGTATGCTCAATAATCGTAGAGAATGAAAGGCATATATTGATGCTGGATATGCACCATATCATATCCGATGCCATTTCCTTTAACCTGTTCATTACAGAGTTGACGGCTTTGTATGATGGGAAGGAACTGCCGCCGCTGACATTGCAGTACAGGGATTATTCAGAATGGCAGAGCAGCAGGAAACAGCAAGAGAGACGTCGGCAGCAGGAGGATTTCTGGAGGAGACAATTTGAGGGCGATATACCGGTCCTCAATTTGCCTACCGATTATCCCAGGCCTGACCTTTTAGATTTTAAGGGAGATGTCGTCCGTTTCGAGATAGATAGAGACTTGTCGGACCAGATAAAACAGTTTGCCGTAAAGTCATTTGTTACACTGAATATTGTACTGCTGTCGGCCTACTATGTATTATTATCGAAATATACGGGGCAAGAGGATTTCGTGGTGGGGATGCCGATTTCCGGCCGGACCCACAATGATTTTATAAATACAATAGGTTTCTTTTCCAATATGCTGGCACTGAGAAACCGGCCAAACCCGAATAAGACCTTTAAAGAATTTCTGGAAGAAGTTAAGGGAAATGCCATCAACGCATATGAGAACCAGGAGGCTCAGTTTGACGAGTTGATATGGAAATTGAAGGTGCCCCGAATAGCCGGCAGACATCCCCTGGTAGAGACTGTCCTGGCGATCCAGGAGGATATGGGAATAACTTCAGCCCGGCAGAATCGTCAAGGGGTATTGAATTTCACTGTCTTTGAATTTCAAGAGCAAAAATCACACTTCGACCTGATGCTTCATATCACCGAATCGGAGGCCATGCTGCGGGTGGTTCTTGAATACAGAAATTCATTGTTTAAAAGGGCTGCTATTGAGGAGATGTCACGATGCTACCTCTCAATCTTAAAACAGGTTATCCGAAATAGTAACCTCAAACTGCATGATATATTAATAACCGACAATTTTCTGAGGGCATCTTCCAATATACTGGCCGATAAAGAGACCGACTTTGAATTTGATTAGAAGGGAGGTAAGATGTATCTGCGCGGACATGATAAAATACTACTGGCCCTGATGCCCTTTTGGGATCCCCAGATCCCACCGCTGGCTTTGGCCTGTATCAAGAGTTTTTTGCAGCAGCATCATTATTATAATGTAAAAGCGGTGGACGCGAACCTGGAGATGACATTCCGGGAGCTTCATGACCGTTATTTCGGAATTTTAAATCGGTTCGTCCCGGAAAAGCATAAAGGGAATCTCTTCAACATCGGAAATCAAGTCTTCCGGAATCATTTAATGGCCCATCAACACCGCAGAGATGAAAAGAGTTATAAAGAATTGGTGAAAATATTGGTTTATAATACATTTTATTACAGTTTTAACGATCAACAGGTAGGGGAATTGGATGGGGTCGTTGAAGAATTTTACAGCCGATTGGAGCGTTATATCCGGGAATTGTTGGCCAGGGAAAATCCGGCTGTGCTCGGGCTGTCGGTATACGGAGACACACTGCCGGCATCGATATTTGCCTTTAAGCAGGCCAGGCTGAAAAGCCCCTCTGTTAAAACTGTAATGGGAGGTGGTATTTTTGCCGACCAATTGGCGCCAGGCTCTTCCGATTTAGACTATTTTGCCCGGCAGACCAGGGAATATATCGATAAAATCATCATTGGGGAAGGGGAGCTGCTGTTCCTGAAACTACTGCGAAATGAGCTGCCTGAAACCCAAAGGATATATACGATCAACGACCTGGGGACGGAAACCTTAAATATTTCTGATCTGGCAATCCCCGATTTTTCAAATTTCGATCTTCGACACTATCCCCATCTGGCCCATTTTGGTGCCCGCAGTTGCCCTTACCAGTGCAAGTTTTGTTCCGAAACGATCAATTGGGGAAAATATCGAAAAAAAGATTTGAAACAAATTGTTGATGAATGTGAAGAACTATATCATCGACATGCGTACCAGTTGTTCTTAATGACCGACTCAACGCTGAATCCTATCATATCCGGTCTGGCTAAGGCGTTCATCGAGGCGAATGTGTCGGTATATTGGGATGGTTTTTTAAGAGCCGACCCCCATGTTTGTGATCCCGATAACACTCTCTTGTGGCGGCGTGGAGGTTTTTACCGGGCCAAAATGGGGCTTGAGAGCGGCTCCCAAAAGCTTTTGAATCTAATGAATAAGAAGACCACAATAGAACAATATAAATTGTCCCTCAGCAGCCTGGCGATGGCCGGCATCAAGACGACAACCTTCTGGTTATTCGGTTTTCCCGGAGAGACTGAAGAAGACTTCCGGATGACACTGGATTTTCTCGCAGAGTGTCAAGATAACATTTATGAAGCCGACTGCAATGTATTTAACTATTATTTAAATGGGCAGGCATATTCGCCGGAATGGGAAAAAAGCGGCAAAAGTTCCCTGCTCTATCCGGGATGGGCAAGAGAATTGCTGCTGTCCCAAACCTGGGTGATGGATGGCGAACCTTCAAGGGAAACGGCCTACCGCCGGCTGAACCGATTTGTCGAGAATTGCAAAAGATTGGGAATTCCCAATCCCTATTCTTTAGGTGAAATCTATGAAGCGGATGAACGCTGGAAAAAGCTCCATAAGAATGCCGTGCCTTCGGTGGTTGAGCTGAAAAAGAAGGGATCTTACTTCCAGGAGTGTGGGGAGGTTAGAAATTTTATGACTGCTCAAAAGAGAGACCTGGCGGGTGAAGGTTTTGATTTTTAGATTGGATAACGGGACAACAAACTGAACAGGAGTTAGATGTGAACAAGAGAGAATATCCCGGGAAATTTGCATTTGCCGCCGGAGCTGGCGAATACGGGAAAGAAAAAGATTACTGGATGAATGTGTTCGCCGGGGAGTGGGAAAAAAGCCAATTCCCTTTCGATAACCACCTGAAAGGGGGAAGATTTAGAGAGGCAGAGATCCGGATTGACGGCGACCTGTTTGAACGGCTCATGAAGGTATGCAGAGGTTCCGATTATACCCTGCACATGGTATTGACGGCTGTTCTGGTCTGCTTAATAAAAAAATACACCGACACAAACGATATCATAGTGGGAACGCCTATTTATAAACAGGAGGTTGAGGGGGATTTTTTAAATACTGCCCTGGCTCTACGAAACACAATCAGCGATGAAATGACTGTTAAAGAACTACTGATGCAGGTAAGACAGACGATTGTGAAGGCGATTGAACACCAGAACTATCCGATTGAAACACTGGTGTATCAATTGGGTGCATCCTTTTCGGAAGACGATTTTCCCCTGTTCGACATATCGATTTTGCTCGAGAATATTCACTGTAAGAAGTACCTTCGGCATATTCACCACAATATGATTTTTGTCTTCAATAGCCGCCTTGAGTATCTGGGTGGGACATTGGAATACAGTTTTCCGCTGTATTATCCTGAAACGGTCGAAAGAATTGCCCGACATTTCGTAGTACTGATGCGGCATCTTCTTCACAATCTGGATATCCCCCTGTCGTGTAGTGAACTACTATCCGAGAGGGAGAAAAGACAATTAATTTTTGATTTTAACGAGACCGAAACCCAATATCCACGCTATAAAACAATAGACGATTTGTTTGAAGAAGCGGCCGCCAACTATCCAACAAAGGTAGCATCGGTCTGGAGCGACGCTTCAATATCTTATGAAAAATTAAATGGAGATGCGGTTAAATTGGCCCTATATCTCCGGCGTAAAGGCGTAAAGAGTGAAACCGCGGTCGGAGTCATGGCCGCGGAACGCTGTCCCGGCATGATAATCTGTTTAATAGGGATACTGAAATCAGGGGGGGCATATTTACCGATTGACTCCGAATATCCTTCTGAGCGGAAGAGTTTTATGCTGAGGGATAGTCATGCACAGGTCTTGCTAACGAATGTAGGGGAAACGGTTGACTTAGACATCGACGTTCTGAATCTCAATGCCGGAAATATCCGGAACGGAACCGGGCTACTGGAAAAGAGTCACCGCCACGGAAATCTGGCCTATATAATGTATACCTCCGGTTCCACAGGCCGGCCCAAAGGCGTTATGGTCGAGCACCGCAGCGTTGTAAGACTGGTAAAAAACTCGAATTTTACCGGGTTTGAGAAGGATGAACGAATCATGCCAACCGGAGCCCTGGAATTTGATGCCTCCACCTTTGAAATCTGGGGAGCTCTGTTAAACGGCTTGCAGTTATTCCTGGTCAGTCAGCCCGATATCCTCAGCCCTGAAACTCTAAAGACCCTCCTTCATAGATATAGAATCACCACGATATGGATGACCTCTCCTCTGTTCAATCAAATGTTAAACCAGGACATTGAAATCTTCAGCCCCCTCAAAAACATATTGATTGGAGGCGATGTGCTGTCACCCTCTCACATTTCTCGCTTACGGCAAAGGTTCCCGGGATTAAACGTCCTCAATGGCTATGGCCCGACTGAAAACACTACTTTTTCGACCACTCACCGTATCGACCGCGATTATGAAAACAACATCCCCATCGGGAAACCGGTGGCCAACAGCACGGCATATATTGTAGACCGGAAAGCTTTGTTGATGCCCATCAATGCTGTGGGGGAGTTGGCAGTCGGAGGGGACGGAGTGTCGAGGGGATATTTAAATAGCCCTGAGATGACCCATGACAACTTTATACCAAATCCATTTGTTTCAGGGGACACCTTATACAAGACTGGAGACCGGGCAAGATGGCAGCCAGATGGGAATATTGAATTTTTAGGGAGATTGGATCAGCAGAAAAAAATCCGGGGCTTTAGAATCGAGCCGACAGAGATCGAGGCTCAGCTTACGGCGATTCATTTTATCAAAGACGCCGTCGTCATAGACAGGGTAAACGAAGAAGGGGAGAAGTATCTGTGCGCTTACGCAGTGGCGGATGAGTCGCCGGTGGCAGTACCCGTAAGCGAATTGAGAGAGAGCCTGGCCCGGAATTTACCCGACTATATGATTCCCTCCTATTTTGTAATGCTGAAGAAGATTCCTTTAACCCCGAACGGCAAGGTGGACCGGAAAGCATTACCACCCCCTGAAATACATGCTTCAGAGAATATTGTAGTCCCCAGGAATGAATTGGAAGAGAAGTTTGTGGAAATTTGGTCGGATGTACTGGGGGTGGAGCAGCACCTCATCGGCATTGATGCTAATTTTTTTGAATTGGGGGGACATTCCTTGAAAGCGACTATTCTCATGTCAAATCTCCATAAAGCTTTGGGCCTGGAGATTCCGCTGGTTGAGATATTTAGAACCCCTACCATCAGGGAGTTGACAAAAAATGTCGATTTAAAAAATTCGTCCGGATTTTCTAAAATTCAAAGTGTTGAAGAAAAGCAGTATTATTCCTTGTCTTCGGCCCAGAAGAGAATTTATGTCCTGGAACAGATGGAACCCACCCTTACCGGTTATAATATCCCGATTGCATTTGAATTGGAGGGAGATCTCGACGGGAAGCGTGTACAGTGGGTGTTTAACAGGCTGACAGACAGGCATGAGAGCTTAAGGACCGGCTTTGAAACGGTAGATGATGAACCCGTTCAAAGAATTAATGGGAGTGTCGATGATATCTTTGATTATGTTGAGGCCGACCAGGTAGACACATTAGAACTGATTAAGCGGTTTATCCGGCCATTTGATTTGAGCTCGGCGCCTTTGATAAGGGTAAAAGTGCTTAAAACAGGAAAAAAGAAGCATATGCTGCTGATCGACATGCATCATATCATTACGGACGGGACGTCAATGGGGATAATTGTAGAGGAATTCATGAATCTGTACAAAGGTCTGGAATTGCCGCAATTGAGGGTGCAGTACAAAGATTTTTCCGGGTGGCAGAACAGACAGAAATCTTCGGGCAAAATCAGAGCCCAGGAGGCCTACTGGCAGGATGTATTTAAAGAAGAGATTCCCCTGCTGAACTTACCGATAGATAATAAAAGACCGCAGGTGCAGAGTTTTGAGGGAAATACCATAGGCTTTGAAATAGAGAAAGCAAAACTGGAATTGCTAAAAGAGATTGCTGAGATGGAAAAGGTCACCCTCTTCATGGTTATGCTGGCAATATTTACTATATTTATTTCCAGGTTGAGCGGCCAGGAGGATATCCTGGTTGGAACTCCAATCGCCGGGCGCCGCCATGCGGATCTGCATCGGATAGTAGGTATGTTTGTAAATACCCTGGTGCTGTGGAACAGGCCGTGGGGAGATAAAGTGTTCATCGGATTTTTGCAGGAGGTGAAAGAAAATACGTTACAAGCCTTTGAAAACCAGGACTACCAGTTTGAAGACCTGGTGGATAATATAGCCGTCGGGAGGGATGTCAGCCGAAACCCGATATTCGATGTGGTGTTCGCCATACAAAATGTCGAGATTCGGGAATTGGAAATACCGGGATTAAAGCTCACACCACATGAGTACAAACATAAAATTTCGAAGTTTGACATGACTTTTACCGGCGTTGAGGCCGGTGGTGAGCTGCTGATGACTGTGGAGTACAGCACAAGCTTGTTTAAAGATGAGACGATTGAACGATTTGTTCGTTATTTTGAAAACATACTCTCCTCTATCACAAAGGATCCGCAAATCCGGCTGTCTGAGATAGAGATGATCTCCATTGAAGAGAAGGAGCAGGTATTGGTTGGGTTTAATCGTTTCAGGCTGCCCTACCCAAAAGATAGAACGATTCAAGAATTATTTGAAGAACAGACGGCCCGGAAGCCCGACGCCGTTGCCGTTGTATATAAAGATCGGTCATTGTCATATCGGGAGTTAAATTTCCAGGCCAACCGGTTGGCCTGGGACTTGAGGGTAAAAGGAGTGGGGGTGGGAGATATCGTCGGGCTGATGAAGGAGCGGTCGACAGAGATGATAACCGGTATCCTGGGGATATTGAAGGCCGGCGGTGCATATTTACCGATAGATTCCAATTACCCCTTAAAGCGAATCGCGACTATAATATCTGATTGTGATCCCACTCTATTGTTGCTAGATCATAACGCTGTAGAAAAACACCCTTTTACCGCTTTACAGAATCTGCGGGAATTGAAATTTCGGATTCAACCGCAGCTTACTTCACCGCGCCCTCAAATCACTGATCTTGAATCCCTGCCGATACCCGACCGTTCCCTGGTAAATTACGATAAATATAATCGCTGTATCGGCCAGGCAATGGTAAAAAATTGTATCTCTTTACAGGCCACCAGGGGTTGTCCTTATCAATGCCTGTATTGCCACAAAATTTGGACAAAGGGGCACGTAATCCGTTCCCCGGAGAATGTGTTCGAAGAGTTAAAAATGTATTACCAAATGGGAATCCGGAGATTTGGATTTGTAGACGACATATTTAACCTGGACAGTGTAAACAGCCAAAAATTTTTCCGTCTTATCATCAAACATGGATTGAAGGTACAGCTATTTTTCCCCAATGGCCTCCGGGGGGATCTGTTAACCGGGGCATATATCGATTTGATGGTAGAGGCGGGAACCGTCAATTTCGCCCTGGCCCTGGAAACCGCATCCCCAAGGTTACAAAGATTAATCAAGAAGAATTTGAATCTAAACAAACTTCGAAATAATATTGAATACATCATTCGGCAGTACCCTCAACTTATATTGGAGCTCTTTACCATGCACGGATTGCCCACCGAAACGGAAGAAGAGGCGATGTTAACTTTGAAGTTTATTAAAAGCCTGGAGTGGCTCCATTTTCCCTATGTTTTTGTTTTAAAAATCTATCCCAATACCGATATGGCACGGTTGGCATTGGACCTGGGAGTTTCTGCTGACAACATCGGTGATTCCGAAAATCTGGCATACCATGAATTACCCGATACTTTACCATTTGATAAGAGTTTTACTCTTAAGTTCCAGGCCGATTTTTTCAACTCCTATTTCCTGTCAAAACAGCGATTACGGCAAGTATTACCCTACCAGATGCATGTTTTGAGCGAAGATGAGATTGTGCAGAAATATAATAGTTATATGCCCGTAGACATTAATAATTTCAGCGATTTGTTAAAAAATTTAGGCATTCACCAGGCCGGCTTGACGGAAGAGCATGTGTTCGATGAGAGCTGGAGCCGGGTTCCTGAATTAAACATGAAGATGGAAGGGTGTTTTCCCGGCAGTCCAGTGAACGATGGGGCGTTGAGAATTTTACTACTGGATCTATCGCAATTTTTTAGTAAAGATGCGGACCGGATGCTGTACGATGTGGTGGAGCCCCCCCTGGGGTTAATGTATATTTTGACCTATTTAAACCGGCGATTTGGCCATAAAATTAGTGGGAAAATCGCCAAATCCCGGATAGATTTTGATAATTATAGAGACTTAAAAGGCATCATTGATGAGTTTAAACCGGATATTATCGGTGCCCGGACCTTGACCTTCTTTAAAGATTTTTTCCACAGAACCATTGCCGTGATTCGGCAGTGGTGTATCAATACCCCCATTGTTGCCGGGGGCCCCTATGCCACCAGCGATTATGAAATGATGCTGCAAGATCTTAATATTTCCCTGGCTGTCCTGGGGGAGGGAGAGGTGACCTTTGGTGATGTCATAGAAAAGGTACTGGATAATAGAGGATCATTACCGGACGAAAAGGTACTAAGAAACATTGAGGGAATCGCGTTTATACCGACAGAAGTTCGTCAGGGCGGACGGTTTGCCCGTGATATCATGTTTCTCGATGAGCGAAGCCATGATACGATTCAAATTGCGGGGGAAAATCCGGAGCCTCTCAACCGGTCCGGGGACCCGGCTTATGTCATCTATACATCCGGTTCCACCGGCATACCGAAAGGTGTGATAATAGAGCATCGAAATGTCTGTAACCTGGTGACGGGGCTGCATGATAAAATCTTTAAACAATATGGTGACGGTACACATGTCGGTTTAATCGCCCCCTATGTATTTGATGCTTCGGTACAGCAAATCTTTGGCGTGCTGCTTCAGGGGCTTACGCTTTACATTGTCAGCGAAAATATGAGAACCGACATGGGAAAATTACTGGATTTCTATGGAAATAACCTGGTTGAAATATCGGACGGTACGCCGGCGTTTATTCGTCTTTTGTTGGAAAATATAGAAGGAAGCGGCAGACGGCTCTCTTTAAAGCATCTCCTTATCGGTGGGGAAGCGTTATCGGGGCAGGTGGTGGACGACCTTTTTGAGGCTTGTGAGGGGGATGCCCCCAGGATCGCCAATGTCTATGGGCCCACCGAGTGCTGCGTGGATTCTAGCCTGTTCGACATCACAAAGGGAAAAACCTGCCGGTTCGATCGTATTCCGCTGGGCCGCCCAATGCCCAATGAGAGGACATATATCCTGGCCGGAGGCGGGGAGGTGCAGCCTATAGGGATACCGGGGGAGTTGTTTATCGGCGGCGATGGTGTTGGCAAAGGGTATTTAAATAGACCGGAGCTAACGTTGGAAAAATTTACCGAAGAGCCTTTTATTAAAAAATCCGTATCACCGGCACCGAGGGGCAGAATGTTCAAAACCGGTGATATTGGCCGCTGGCAAAACGATGGGAATATTGAATTTTTGGGACGTATTGACCATCAGGTAAAAATCAGGGGTTACCGGATCGAACTGGGTGAAATCGAGAGCCATTTGCTAAAAAATGGTGATGTCAAGGAGGCGGTTGTTTTGTCCAGGGAAGATGAAGAAGGGAACGACCTGCATGCCTACATCGTTCCCAAAAATGATTTTGACATATCCACCTTAAAAGAATACCTGGCCCGGTTGATTCCCCGTTATATGATTCCGACCCATTTTATAAAAATGAAACAAATTCCCCTTACGGCCAGCAAGAAAATCGATAAAAAGGCTTTACCGCTGCCTGAAATATATCATGAGTTGAGTCAGGTCAAACCGAGGGATGAAGTAGAAACAAAACTCGCAGGAATCTGGGCAGGACTATTAAAAGTGGAAAAGGATTGCATCGGCTTAGACTCGGATTTTTTTGAACTGGGCGGCCATTCGCTAAAAGCCACGATCCTATTGGCCAGGCTGTACAAAGAATTTAATGTAAAGGTCCCCCTGGCAGTTATGTTCGAGTCGCCCACAGTCAAGGGGTTGTCGGCATATATAAAAAAAGCGGCCAGGCAGGTTTATGCCGATATCGAACCCTCCCCTCCCAGACCTTATTACCCGCTTTCTCCAGCCCAGCGGAGAGTTTATGTACTCCAACAAATGGCGTTAGACAACACCGCTTTCAATATGCCCCAGGGGGTCATTTTGATGGAGAATCCGGAGCGGGACAGATTGACAGAGGCGTTCAGGAACTTAATTCAACGGCATGAGAGTTTGAGAACCTCGTTCTATGTTTTTAATAAGGAACCGGTTCAACGGATTCATGAAAATAGTGAGGACGATTTTGAAATAGAATATTATGATGGAAAAGAAGGGCAACAGGCAGAGATCACCGGGGGAGCCGTGGACACCGAATCTGTGGTCCGGCAACTCTTAGAGTGTTTTGTCCGGCCCTTTGATTTATCAAAAGCACCTTTGCTTCGAGTAGGCTTGATTAATACAGTTGATAGCCGCCACATACTGGTAATGGATATGCATCATATTATATCGGATGGCGTGTCCAATAGAATATTGATACGGGATTTTTTGTCTCTGTATTCAGGGGGGGGACTCCCTCCCTTAAGGCATCAGTATAAGGATTATGCGGTGTGGCAAAATAGCAAAAGGAGGCTGGAAAAGATTAAAAACCAGGGGGAGTATTGGTTAGAGGAACTATCGGGAGAATTACCTCAGCTAAATATTCCTACAGATTACCCGAGACGGCCGGTGCCGGATTTTGCCGGGGGTACGTTTAGATTTAAAATTGGAAGGCAAAATGCCGAGGTTTTGAGGGCACTTTCCGTGAAGAAAAAAACGACCATGCAAATAACGCTGCTGGCCATATTCTATATTCTGTTGTCTAAGATAACCGGTCAGTCGGATATTATTGTCGGCATACCGATTGCCGGTCGCCCCCACCCTGACCTGGAGAAAATGATCGGTGTCTTCGTAAATATGATGGCAGTGAGAAACTTCCCGGAAGGCCGGAAGTCTTTTCTCCAGTTTTTAGGGGAAGTCCAAAAAAACTCCCTGGCCGCATACGAGAACCAGGGCTACCCCTTTGAGGACCTGGTAGAAAAAGTCTGGAAGAGAGAGAATACTAACCGCCACCAGCTGTTTGATGTTGTGTTTGAAATCCGTACCGACAGCGGTGAAGAGCGGGAGGTATTTGATGAACTGGCCGCTAAATTGAACGCCCGTCCCTATCAATGGGATTTAAAGACCACTAAATTTGACCTGGACTGGTTTGGGATAGACAATGGGAAGGATTTATCGTTTACTGTTGTTTACAGGACCACCTTGTTTAGTGAGGTCAGTATTCGACTGTTTGTGAATGGTTATTTGAGTTTGATCGATGGTATTCTCGGTGATGAACATTGCAAAATCAAAGATCTGGTTTATAGTAAATTTGAGAAGGAACTAAAGAAGGTGGACGATGTTGAGTTTAATTTTTAATGAATACGATGCCTTTGGGTTTAAATCAAGAAATTGAACCAATAAGTGAGAACAGAATGACAAAACAATGCCAACGATGTATTTTACCCACCACCTATCCAGGGATCAAGCTTGATCAGGAAGGTGTATGTAATTACTGCCATGAGTTTTCCCTGCAAACCCAGGCCCCCTCCCATCAACATTTCCTGGATGAAGGTGAACTGTCGGGATGTATTAGAAAGTACTGTGATCGGGAACAGAAATACGATGTCCTGGTACCGGTGAGTGGTGGGGTGGACAGTTGCTTTACCCTGATTACCCTGGTTGAAAAATTTAAAATGAGACCCCTGGTTTTTCATAATGACCATGGTTGGGATAGCCGGACCGCTCTCTGTAATGTGGAGAAATTGTGTCGAGAGCTAAATGTTGATTTGTTAATCTGGAAGAATGATCTATCGTTTATGAGAAGATTGTTTAAATACTTTAACGAATCCGATGAAACCGAATTGAGTGCCTGCTTTGTCTGTGGAAATATGTTGTACTTAAATGGGCTGGAATTGGCCGATCATTTCAATATCCCCCTGGTGCTTAATGGCTATTCCAAGGGCCAGGCAGCGATGATGCACGATAAGGAAAAGGCAAGAGAGTTATATGGGAAAATGCTTGAGGTCATCCTGGAGACCGGGGATAGAGATTTCTTTGATAATTTTTGCCGGAAGTGGAAGCTGCTGGATAAACAGACCATCTATCATACGAGGCAGGACCTGGAGAGGGGGGCTGAGCCGGAGAAAATATTGTTTATTCCGTTTTTTGTATTCAAATTCTACAAGACTGATAAAGAGGCATTAGAGAAGATTTGTCGGCAGCGGTTCCAGTGGCAGCCCATGGAAACAAGTTACCCTGCTCGAACGACCAATTGCCAGATGATATGGCTCAACTCTTACCGGGACCTGCGGAAACGAAGATATACCCATTACCACGATGAATATTCGACCCTGATCCGGGCTGGCGAAATCTCCCGGGATCAGGCCTTGAGGGATCTCGAATTTAATTCCCCAGCCGGTTTACTCGAGCGCCTGGGAGACGAGATTGGGCTTGACTGGGAGAAAATTTAGGTCTGTACGAGGTTCCCATGAAAGATCAAGAAAGAAAGAAGTATATAGAGTTTTATTGGTTGAATAGACTGTCTGCTGGCCCGCCCAGGCTGCTTCTGCCGCAGATGATTGACAGCCATGAGAATCATGAAGGGAGTGTGTCTCGAAGACCGGGACACCTCTCATTGCCGATACCGGAACCGGTGGCCGACCATTTAAGAAAAATCAGTAATGATTCGGATATGGGGCTGTTTATACTGTTTTTTGGCGGCTTGAATATTCTCTTAAGCCGATACAATGAAGAAGACGATCTGGTGGTGGGTACAGTGAGTCCTGATAATGGAGTGGTCAGGGATAAGATACTCTTTTGTCGGAACCGTATCCCCGGGCATTTGACCTTCAAGGAGATTATTCGGCAGATAAAACAAAATGTGTTGGAAGATTTTAACCATGCCGATTATTCATTTGGTGATATTTATCAAAAGTTGATGGAGGCACACCCATCGGGAAAACCGGAATTGTTTAATATCGCTTTTATATACGATAGACTCCAGAATAAAGTCAGGGGCCTGGCTCAATTCGATCTGGTATTGGTTTTATCGACAAATGAGAAGTGTCTGTACCTGGAGGCAGAATACAATAAGGCGATTTACGGTGAAGGATTAACCCGGCGGTTTTGCCGAAACTTGATCCATATCTTTCACAACCTGGATGAAAAAATAGGTCGTGCCATATCACAGATAGAAATTGTCGGCCCCCGGCAAAAGGAGGAATTACTCGGTTTTAACCGCACGGAGGCCAAATACCCCGCCGATAAGACGATCCATGAATTGTTTGAGATACAGGTAGAATGTATACCGGATTGTATCGCCCTGGTATATGGCGATCGACACTTGAGCTACAGGTTCTTGAACGAAAGGGCAAATCAATGGGCTCGGGTGTTGAAGGAGAGGGAGGTCGGTGCCAATACCATTGTCGGCCTGATGATGAAACGCTCGATTGAGATGGTACTGGGAATTTTGGGGGTTTTAAAAGCCGGTGGCGCCTATGTGCCCCTCGATACCGATTGGCCCCTGAAGCGGGTCATTTCAATTCTGGAGGATGCCGATGTTTCAGTATTACTCATTCAAGGCGATATCGCCGATACATACTCTTTTACCGAATTGCAAGGTTTTAGACAAAGGGGATTGAAAATCTACCGTACGCTCTCCCGGCATCAGATGGATTTTGATCGACTGCCCTTTCCAGACCGTTCTCTGGTCGATTATGAGAAGTACAATCAACATATCGGACAGGCGATGATCAAAAACCGCATTTCCATTCAGGCCGCCCGCGGTTGTCCCCACAACTGTGCCTATTGTTACCGGGTCTGGCCCCGGAACCAGGTGGCCCGTTCCGGGGAAAATATCTTCAAAGAGATACAGATATATCACCAAATGGGGATAAAGAAGTTTGATATATTTATGCTGAACATCCAGCAGGGTAGGCGTCTGTTCGAGTTAATTATCCGGGATAATATGAATATCCAGCTATTTTTCCCCAACGGTCTCAGGGGCGATTTGCTGACAGGGGAATATATTGACTCGATGGTGGAGGCGGGAACCGTAAACCTCGCTTTTTCATTAGAGACCGCATCTTCGAGACTGCAAAAATTGATCAACAAAAACCTGAACCTGGAGAAGCTGAGGAAAAACCTGGAATACATCTGCCAGAAGTATCCCCAGGTTATTCTGGAACTCTTTACTATGCACGGTATACCGACAGAAACGGAAAAAGAGGCCTTGATGACCCTCGATTTTTTAAAGAGTTTGAAGTGGATCCACTTCCCCTATGTGAATGTTTTAAAGATCTATCTCAATACCGATATGGAGAAGCTGGCCTTAAAACACGGCGTTTCCAGGGCGGCCATTATAAAATCCGAAAACCTGGCCTGGCACCAGTGGTCCGACACCTTGCCCTTCGCTCGGACTTTTACATCCCGGTACCAGGCTGAATGTTTAAATGACTACATACTTTTAAAGGAGCGTCTCTTGCAGGTGCTGCCTTACCAGATGGAGATCCTGAGGGAAGATGAACTGGTAGAAAAATACGACAGTTATTTACCAACCAACATAAAGAGTTTTGACGATTTACTGAAGTTCACCGGTATTGAGCGGTCGGAACTGGGGCAGACGGTTTGCCTGGATGACCGTGAAGATGCGGAGATACTTTGCCGGGTAAACAATGAACTAAGCCGCTATTTTGTGGCAAAGCCTGCCTCCCCAAAGGCTATCAGGGTCTTACTGCTGGACTTATCCCAATTTTTCTCCTATATCGGCGATATGTTGTATGATGTGGTGGAGCCTCCACTGGGTATGATGTATATCCTGACCTATTTGAAGGCCCAGTTGGGTGACCGGGTGGAGGGGAAGATTTTGAAATCCAGGATCGATTTCGATTCTTATGAACGGTTGAAAGAGTTACTTTTAGAGTATAAGGCCGACGTTATCGGTATTCGTACTCTTACTTATTATAGAGATTTATTCCATAGGATCATCGCCGCCATACGTCAATGGGGAATCGATGTCCCCATTGTATGCGGCGGTCCCTACGTGACGGTTGATTATGACGCGATTTTGATGGACAAGCATATTGATCTACTGGTATTGGGGGAGGGGGAAGTTACATTCTGTCAGTTGATTGAGAAGATGATAAAAAATGGATGCAAATTACCGGACGAGGAGGAATTAAAAAAGATCCCCGGCCTGGCGTTTGTCCCGGAGGCCGAACGGAGCTCCGGTAAATTTGCCCTGGATATCGTTATGATGGACGAATGGTCTGCCAGCCTGGCGGAGAGATCGTTTGAGAATTTAAGCAGATGCTGCCAGCCATCCGATCTGGCCTATGTGATCTACACTTCCGGTTCTACCGGCAGTCCCAAAGGGGTAATGACCAACCATGGCAGTGTTGTCAATGTATTGCACTCTTTTGCCAACAGCTACCAAATTGGCTCTGGGACACACGTGATCCAACTATCAAATTATACTTTCGATCCCAGCGTCGAACAAATTTTTGCGACCCTGCTCTATGGGGGAACCCTCTACCTGGCAGATCAAGAATTAATCGGGGATAAAAACAGGTTTCTTGAGTTTGTAGAACAACGGCAAATTCACATTATCAACCATATCCCGGGAGTGATCAAAGAGCTACTTGGTGGCGAGAAAAGAGTGGAGACCCTACAGGCGGTAATCTGCGGCGGGGACAGGCTCGAAGAATCGCTCAAGTACCGGCTTGTTAAGAAGGGGTATCCTTTGTTTAATCAATATGGCCCCACCGAGACTACCATCGATGCCCTAACCGAGAGATGCTCTAACGGTAAGGTAAGGATTGGCCGACCGATCGCCAACATGCGCTGCTACATTCTTGATCGGCATTGCCGTTTAGTCCCTGTAGGCGTAGTCGGAGATATTTTCATCGGGGGTGCCGGGGTCAGCAGGGGATATCTAAATCAAGTGGGTTTAACTGCCGAACGATTTATGGCTGATCCTTTCTCGCCCAATAGACTAATGTATCGGAGCGGTGACCTGGGCCGGTGGCTTCTGGATGGCAGTGTTGAGTTTATCGGCAGGAAAGATCAACAAGTTAAAATACGGGGCATCAGGGTTGAACTGGGGGAAATCGAGGAAAAGCTGTTGAACCATAAATACATAAGTGAGTGTGCCGTGGCGCTCAAAACAACAGGGGGCCAACACCTATGCGCCTATTTCGTGGCTGATCGGGAATTGTCGCCCTCCGGTTTAAGGGAGTATTTGTCCGGAGAATTGCCGGACTATATGATTCCCTCGCACTATATCAGGTTAAAGAACTTACCTCTAACTTCTAACAAAAAAGTTGACCGCAATAAATTGCCTGCCCCCTCGCTATTTTCCGGGGAGACATTTGTCTCACCCCGAAACGAACACGAAAGAAAATTAGTGGACATTTGGTCCGAAGTACTTGGGCTGGATGAAGAGCAGATAGGTATAGAGGCTAACTTTTTTGAAATCGGCGGCCAGTCTTTAAAGGCCATCACATTGATAGCCGAGATCCATAGGGTTTTTGATATCCGGCTCACATTGACGGAGATATTTAAGATCCCTGTACTGCGGGAGATGTCGGATTTCCTGAAGTCAAGGAGGAAGGAGGAGCATGCGGCCATCGATCCAGTGGAGAAACGGGAATACTATCGTCAGTCTTCGGCTCAGAAGCGTCTGTTCTTCCTGGATCAGTTCGAAGACATCGGGACAAGCTACAATATCCCGGCGGCCTTCAAGGTTGAGGGAAAACTGGACCTGTCACGGTTTGATGAAACCTGCAAAATGTTAATAAAAAGACAGGAGATCTTACGGACTTCCTTCCACCTTATTGGTAACGAACCGGTTCAGCGGGTACGGGAGGTGGTCGATTTTGAAACGGAAAAGATTCGATTCGGGGCAGAAGATGTGAATGGACAGGTTATAGACAAAGTGATCGGCGATTTCATTCGGCCCTTTGACCTGGCCCAGGCCCCCCTGCTGCGGGTGGGAATAGGAATGCTTTCAGTAAGAGAGCATTTGCTGTTGTTTGACATGCATCACATCATTGGGGATGGTACTTCTACAGGTATTTTGATCGGTGACTTTACCAGGCTATATATGGGTGAACACCTTGCCCCTCTTCAAATTCAATATAAAGATTTTGCCCTATGGCAAAACAATATTATTGTCACCGCTGGGATTGAAAAACAGCGGGAGTTCTGGTTAGAGGAGTTTGAAGAGGATCGGCCTGTATTAAATTTGCCCACCGATTATCCAAGACCGCCGGTTCAAAGCTATGAAGGCCGTCACATGTCTTTTGAAATCAGCCAGGGAGAAGTAGCGGCACTCAAAGATTTGGCCCAGAGAGAGAAGACCACCCTGTTTATGGTCCTGCTGGCTGTTTTTGATGTGTTTCTCTTTAAATTGAGTGGACAGGAAGATGTGGTGGTGGGGATTCCGGTGGCCGGAAGACAGCATTCGGCCCTCAAATACCTGCTGGGTATGTTTGTCAACACGTTGGCCTTAAGAAATTTCCCGGTAAAGCAAAAGACCTTCCGGGAATTCCTGCAAGAAGTTAAAGAGAAAGCGGTGCAGGCCTTCGAAAACCAGGATTTCCAGTTCGAGGATCTCGTAGAGCTTTTAAATGTAGACCGCGATACCAGCCGGAATCCTATTTTTGATGTTAAGTTCGTGCTTCAGAATTTCGAGTCATCTGAACTCCGTCTGCCGGACCTCAAGTTGACCTCCTTTGCCTATGAAAACAAAACGTCGAAATTTGATCTTAGCCTGGATGTCATTGAAGCTGGTCAACGTCTCCTTTTCACTTTTGAGTACTGCAGCCGACTGTTTAAATCGGAGACGATTGATCGATTCGCCAACTATTTTAATAAAATTCTATCTTCCCTGATCAAAAATTGTAAAAGAAAGTTGGCTGATGTAGAGATGATAACGGAAGAGGAGGCTATGCAGCACTTATATGACTTTAATAGAACCGGGGCGGAATTCCCCCGGGAACGAATGGTCTATGAATGGCTGGAAGATCAGGCCGAAAAAGTACCGGACCGTATTGCCGTGATGGGGGAAAACGAATTGGTTACATACTCTCGATTGGAGGCTGCGTCGAATCAACTGGCCTCGTATTTACGGATGGAGAAGGGGGTAAGACCTGAAAATATGGTGGCTCTTTTGATGGAACGGTCGACTGCCCTCATTGTCGTCTTGCAGGGAATTCTGAAAGCCGGGGGGGCTTATGTACCCATCGACCCTGCGTTTCCCGAGGAACGGATTCGTCATATCATTGAAGATGCCGGTATCGAGACGGTAATAGCGCAGAAAAAATTTATTAGAATTTTGAACCGGCTGCAGTGGGAATGTAAGCACTTTCATACCTTTGTCTGCCTGGATACCCTGGATGTCCTCGGGGAAGTGGAAACGGAAAAAAGCCAATTGATGGATAAAAAATTATGGGAATATGTGGGGGAGGCGGCCACCGATGAAATCACTGCCGGCGGCTGGATAAGTAGTTATACCGGTCAACCGTTTAGTAAAAAGGAGATGGATGAATACGGAGACAATGTTCAACAAAAACTGCAGCCCTTACTTCATCAGGATATGCGGGTATTGGAGATCGGCTGTGCCTCCGGCATTACGATGTTCAGGCTCGCCCCCCTGGTGGGCTTTTACTATGGCATAGACTTATCCCAGGTAATCATCAATAGGAACAAAGAGAGGGTCAAAACAGAAGGGCACGCCAATATCGCATTGGCCTGCGCGGCGGCCCACGAGATCGATAAAATTGACCAAAAGGATTTTGATCTTGTTATTATCAACAGCGTCGTCCATTGTTTCCATGGACATAATTACCTGCGGGAGGTCATCCGTAAAGTGATGGATCGATTGGCAAACCGGGGGTATCTTTTTATTGGTGATTTGATGGATCAGGAGCGGAAACAGCAGCTTGTGGAGGACCTGGAGGCATTTAAACGGTCTCACCGGGATACCGACTATAGAACCAAGACAGATTGGTCTGCGGAGCTCTTTGTCTCACGGGGGTTTTTTGAAGATCTGTCTGTAGATTTCCCCCAGATCCGGGACATCGAATTCAGTCCCAGGATTCATACCATTGAGAACGAGCTGACAAAGTTCCGCTACGACGTCCTTATCCAGGTAGACAACCAGGATATTCGCAGGACTAAAAAGAGTCCCCGTCACAAATACCAGGAAGATTTATCGTCGGTGCTTAAATACGGTACGGCAAAAGCGATCTCTAAAGGAAAGTCCAATCAACTCGCCTACATCATCTATACCTCCGGCTCTTCCGGTGCCTCTAAAGGTGTTTTGATCGAACATCGCTCGGTAGTGAACCGGTTAAACTGGATGCAAAGATTTTACCCCCTGGATAGAGGGGATGTTATTTTGCAAAAGACCCCGGTGATTTTTGATGTTTCGGTTTGGGAGTTGTTCTGGTGGACAATCCCGGGGGCTAAGTTATGTCTCCTGGCACCGGGAATGGAAAAAGAACCGGGGGCAATTGCGGCGGCTGTTGCCAGAGGCGCCATTACCACATTGCATTTTGTCCCTTCCATGTTCAGCGTTTTTCTGGAGTATGTCCAGGAGCAGCAGGGATTTCGCCAACTGGCGAGTTTACGGCGGATATTCGCCAGCGGGGAGGCACTGAAATTAGACATGGTAAAGAGATTTAATAGACTTTTTTATAGACAAAACCGCGCCAGGCTGATTAACCTGTATGGGCCGACCGAAGCCACCGTGGATGTATCTTACTATGAGTGTATGCCGGCAAGAAAACCGTCGGTGATCCCTATCGGTAAACCGATTGACAATACTAAATTGCTGGTTCTGGATGAGTCTTTGAAACTGAGGCCTATTGGTGTCATGGGGGAGCTTTATATTGGAGGTGAGGGAGTCGGCAGGGGGTATCTGAACAGGGTCCAGTTGACAAAGGATTCCTTCCGCGGACTCCCGGTAGGAGAAGGGCAGAGGTTTTATAAAACCGGGGATCTGGCACGCTGGCAGAGGGAGGGGGATTTAGAGTTTTTAGGCCGAATCGATTTACAGGTAAAGATAAGAGGCTTCAGAATAGAATTGGGGGAGATCGAAAACCGGTTATTGGGCCATGAGCATATAGAGGATGCAGTGGTGGCCACCCGGAAGGATGACAGGGGAGAAATCTATTTATGTGGTTACGTGGTATGGAAGAAAGAGCAAAACCGGGAAAAGCAGGATTCATACCGGAGCTTTGATACAGCAGACATAAGGGAATATCTATTAAAAAGATTACCCGAATATATGGTCCCCTCTTTTTGGGTGTCGTTAGACGAAATTCCCCGTACCCCCAGCGGTAAGGTGGATCTCAAAGCATTATCAGGCCGTGAACTTTCGGTGCCTGAGGGATATGCTGCACCTGAGACTCTGGTGGAAAAAAAGGTGCTGGAGATATGGTCGGAAGTATTGGGGGTGGATAAGGAGATTATCGGCATTGACCATAACTTTTTTGAGTTGGGCGGGCATTCGTTAAAGGCCACTATCCTGTTGTCCAGGCTGCATAAAGAATTAAAGGTAAAGCTTCCCCTAACAGTGGTGTTTAACTCCCCCACCGTTAGGGGGATGTCGAAATACATAAAAGAAGCGACCCAGGTCAGTTATGCTGCGCTGATGCCGGTGGAAGAGAAAGATTATTATCCTCTCTCTGCTGCCCAGAAGAGACTCTTTATTCTTCAACAAATGGCTTTGAGCAGCACGGCCTACAACATTCCCCAGTTTATCTTTTTGGATGAAGAGCCGCACAGGGAGAAGTTGGAAAAGGCTTTTAACAAGTTGGTAGAGCGGCATGAAAGTTTAAGGACCCTATTTAAGATGGTGGAAGAGCAGCCGGTCCAAACAGTTCGTCGGTTCCGGGAATTAAAATTCAAGATCGATTACTCGAAGTTGGATCCAGGGACGCGGGAAATGAAAGCAAAGTCGCGGAAAGAGTCATCCCGGGACGATGAATTGCCGCAATTGGTAAACGGCGTGATAAAAAACTTCGTACGCACATTTGACCTGGGAGATGCGCCTCTTTTAAGGATAAAATTGCTGAAGATCAATGCATCTCGACACCTATTGTTTCTGGATATGCACCATATTATAGCCGATGGCGCATCCCATATCATACTGGAACACGATCTTATGTCTCTCTATAAAGGAGAACATTTAGAAGAGCTGCGGGTCCAATATAAAGATTTTTCGGAGTGGCGGAATTCTGAGGGAGAAATGAGGGGCTTAGAACACCAGGAACGATACTGGCTTCAGGAGTTTTCCGGGGAAATACCTGTAATCGATATTCCTTCCGATTACCCGAGGCCGGTGGTGAAGCGTTACGAAGGGGGGACTGTGAGTTTTGAGGTGGGGCGGGAGGTCGCCGAAACTTTAAAGACAGTCACTCTAAACGAGGGGGTTACCCTTTACATTCTGCTGATGGCGATATATTATGTACTGCTGTCCAGGATAACCGGCCAGGAGGATATTGTAATCGGCACCGCAGTAGCCGGGCGTCAACATGTTGATTTAGAGAAAATTATCGGGATGTTTGTCAACACCCTTGCTTTAAGAAATTACCCCGCGGGGGAGAAGACCTTTGCCGGATTTTTAGGAGAGATAAAGGAGAGAACGATAGCGGCCTTTGAGAACCAGGATTACCCATTTGAGGATCTGGTAGAGCGGGTGGCAGTGAATAGAGACACCAGCCGCAATCCTCTCTTTGATGTCGTGTTTGCCTTCCAGGATTTTAATATCGGCACCCAGGAAGAATCCGGGAGAACGATGACAGGCATAAAAGAGTATGCCTTTGAGAGCATGGCCACGAAGTTTGATTTAACCCTCACCGTAGACAACAAGGATGACGATCTGTTATTTATAGTCGATTACAGTACCAATTTATTTAAGTTAGATTCTATCCGGAGGTTGATTAATTATTTTAAGGTAGCCTTGAGCGATGCGATCTCGAATTTGCAGCAGCAGATAGGTGAAATTGAAATATTGCCCGAGCAGGAGAGAAAACGGATATTGCACGATTTTAACAACACCCAAAAAGATTATCCCCAGGACCGCACAATCCACGAATTGATTGAGGCCAATGTATTGGCATACCCGGACCATATTGCGGTGATATTCAGGGACAGTCAATTGTCCTTTGGTGAGCTAAATAACCGGGCCAACCGGATGGCCCACCTGCTGAGGAAAAAAGGGGTGTGTCGTGATACTGTTGTAGGAATTATGATGGGACGCTCGGCTGAGATGGTGATCGCTATGATTGGGGTTATGAAGGCCGGCGGTGCGTATTTGCCGATCGATCCCCGGTTGCCCGGAAAACGCATTCTGGCTATGCTGCAAAATTGCGGATCTCACATATTGCTGACCCGAAGCTCTGCCCTCGTCTCTCACTCCTTTTGCCGTTTGCAAGGGCTTCACCTGGGGGCAGTGAAGCCGTACCTGACCTCATCTCGCCCAATGATCGACGACTTTGACAATCTTGCTATTCCCGACCGCACATTGATCGATAATGACAAATACCAGCGTTATATCGGGCATGCCATGGTCAAGAATTGTATCTCTCTTCAAGGTACCCGCGGCTGTCCCTACCATTGTGCCTATTGTTTTAAAATCTGGCCCGGTAAAATGTCGGCCCGTTCGGCTGAGAGTCTATATGAGGAGGTGCGGCTTTATTATGACGTCGGGGTCAGGAGGTTTGCCTTTTTAGATGATGTCTTCAACTTTTTTGTTAAAAACAGCCGGAGGTTTTTCGAGTTGATTATCGAGAATAACCTGAAGGTGCATTTTTACTTTCCGCCGGGGCTCCGGGGAGACTTACTCACCAGGGACTATATCGACCTAATGGTAGAGGCCGGGGTCGTCAGTTTTGCTTTAGCTCTCGAGACCGCCTCTCCCCGGCTGCAGAAATTGATTAGAAAGAATTTAAACATAGAGCGCCTGCGGGATAATATAGAATATATCATCAAAACCTATCCCCAGGTCATTTTAGAACTCTTCACGATGCATGGTTTCCCCACCGAGACAGAGGAAGAAGCGAAGATGACTATGTCATTTGTAAAAAGCCTGGAATGGATCCACTTCCCCTATATTCATATATTGAAGATATTCTCGAGGACGGATATGGAGAAACTGGCCCTGGCAAATGGAATCTCCAGGGAGGCCATCAAAAATTCCGAGGATCTGGCCTATCACGAGCTGCCCGAGACTTTGCCATTTGATAAAAATTTTACTCTCAAGTACCAGTCTGAATTTCTAAATGAATATTTTTTGTCAAAGGAGCGGTTAATACATGTCCTGCCGTACCAGATGAAACTCCTCACCGAAGAGGAGTTGGTGCAAAAATATGACAGCTATCTTCCGGCTCATATCAATACTTTCGGGGATCTTCTCGAGTTTATCGGGATCACCGAAGAAGAGCTGGGGATTTCCCACTTTTTAGACGAGTCCTCCATCCTGACACCGGATCTAAATGAGAAACTGAAGGCTTACTTCGCCGAAAAATGCCCTGCCGAAGGTGCCGCCAAAATATTACTGCTGGATCTTTCCCAGTTTTTCAGCAGCCGCGGGGATATGCTGTACGATATGGTTGAGCCTCCAACCGGCCTTATTTACCTGCTGACGTATCTGGATCAAAAATTTGGCAGCCGGATAGATGGGAAAATTGCCAAATCACGGATCGACTTTGATGACTTTGCCGGCTTGAAGCAACTGCTCGCTGAATTTAAACCGGATATTATTGGGATTCGTTCACTCACCTTTTATCGGGATTTAATGCACCAAACAGTGGCCATGATCCGGCAGTGGGGATATGAGGCACCCATCATTGCCGGTGGTCCCTATGCCACCAGTGCTTATGAAGAGGTATTGAGAGACATTCATGTGGATCTGGTAGTCATCGGGGAAGGAGAAGTTACCTTTGCCGAGGTGGTAGAGAAGATTATAAAGAGCGGTGGGAAATTGCCGGGGGATAATGTCTTAGAGCAGATTCCCGGTATTGCCTTTATTCCCGGCAGCGAGAAGGGGGTTCAAAATTTTGCCCGGGAGATTCTCATAATAAACGAATGGGCTGAATGGCCGGACCGGGAACCTGCCGGCAATCTTAGTCGGATGAATAAACCGGGAGACATCGCCTACACGATTTTTACTTCCGGATCAACCGGGAATCCCAGGGGCACGTTGATAGAGCACCGGGCGTTAGTCAATTTTATCTATTCGATGAAAGCCGACTATCAAAGTGATTTCATGCCCCTGGATAGATGTCTGAGTTTGACCAATATCTCCTTTGATGTCAGTGTCTGTGAAATTTTTGCTCCTTTAGTTTCCGGTTCGACCGTTGTATTGGTGCCGGAGGAGAAGGTATTCCAGGCCGACGAACTGTCAAAAATCATAGTCGACAATGCCGTTACGTTTGCCTATATGCCGCCGATCCTCTTGAAGGATGTGTGCTCCGCCTTGAAGCCATACACGTCGGCGCTGGCTCTAAATAAAATGCTTGTGGGGGTGGAACCCATTAAAGACCAGGTGTTGGAGGATTTTTTGAGCCTAAAGCAGGATCTACAGGTAATCAATGGGTATGGGCCCACCGAAACCACGATTTGTTCTACCAGGTATATATATGAGTCCCGTAAACCGGGGGGAAAAATTGTCCCGATTGGTCAACCCCTGGCCAATACACGTGCGCTAATACTGGATTCCCGTGATCGGTTGGTGCCTTACGGTACTCCCGGCGAGCTATGTATCTCCGGCCACGGCCTGGCTAAGGGTTATGTAAACAACCCCGAGATGACTGCCGATAAATTTACAAAAGATCCGTTTGCATCCGGTAAACGGCTTTATAGAACCGGCGATCTTGCCCGCCTTACCACAGATGGCTCTATTGAATTTATAGGCAGGATGGACCGCCAGCTTAAGATAAGGGGATACCGGATCGAGTCAGGAGAGATAGAGAACCGGCTTTTAAAGCACAAAGGTATCAAGGAGGCCCTTGTCATCCCCAGGGGCGATCAAAACGGTCTGAGATACCTGTGCGCATACCTGGTGACAAACAGGGAGTTTGAAACATCGGAATTACGTCGTTGGTTGGCACAGAAGTTACCCGAGTATATGATTCCTTCACATTTTGTCAGGACAGACAGAATTCCACTCACGGCCAACGGGAAAATCGATTGGAAGGCGCTGCCCGATCCCACTGTAATTGGCGGTTCCCGCCGCAGCCTCCCGGCAAGCAGGCAGGAGCGACAGATAATAGAAATATGGTCGGAGATATTGGGCATACCCGCAGACAATATCGGAATCGATTTAAACTTTTTCGAATTGGGCGGTCATTCCCTATTGGCAACCAGGATGGCAGTCAGGATACACAAAGAGATGAATGTAAAGGTACCCTTGAGCGAAATATTTAATATACCCACTGTGCGGGGAATTTGCCAATACATTGGCGGGGCCGGTTCCGGTGGGTTTCGATCAATCAGGAAGGTGGAAAAGAAAAAATATTATCCCCTATCCTCTGCCCAAAAGAGACTGTACGTTTTTCAACAAACAGCCCTGGAGAGTACGGTGTACAATCTTCCCCAGATTATCAGGCTGGAGGAAAAACTGAATTTAAAAAGGTTGACTGCAACCTTTAATAAATTGATCGAAAGGCATGAAAGCTTGAGAACCTCATTTACCGTTGTGGATGGTGAACCGGTTCAAGTCGTACACGATGACGTCACTTTTGAGATAGAAGATTTTGATCTATGGGGGGGGCACATAAATCAGGAGGAAATCTTGAGGGATTTCGTCCGGCCCTTTGATTTATCAAAAGTTCCGCTGTTTCGTTTTGGCCTGCTCCATGCGGCCGGCAGCGGGGATTTCCTCATAGTGGATATACATCATATCATATCGGATGGGGTGTCACACAATGTTTTGGCCCGGGGTTTCGCTGCCCTGTATAGTGGCGAGGATTTGTCGGCATTGAGGCTCCAATATAGAGATTTTTCCGAATGGCAGGGTCATGAGAGGGCAGGCAAAAGATTAAAAGAACAGGAAGCATTCTGGTTGGGAGAATTTAAGGGAGATCTCCCCCTTTTAAACTTCCCCACCGATTTTCCGCGGCCCCCGGTTTTGGGTTTTGAAGGTGATAACATAGACTTTGCCCTGGGGCAAAGCCTGACGGCGAAGGTCTACGAATTTGTACATGAAAGGAGAAAGACTCTATTCATGGTATTGTCGGCGGTTTACAACGTCTTGCTGTTTATGTACACCGGCCAGGAAGATATTGTTGTCGGAAGCCCGGTGACCGGCAGGACCCATGCCGATCTAGAAGACATCATCGGCATGTTTGTCAACATGGTCTCCTTCAGGAACCGGCCGGCCAATTATAAGACTTTTGGAGAGTTTTTGGGTGAAGTGGAAGCGAACGCGATCCGGGTATTCGAGAACCAGGATTACCCATTCGACGATCTGGTGAAGGCCTTGAACATAAAAGGGGATTTAAGCCGGAATCCATTGTTTGATGTCGGATTTCAGCTAAACAATGTCGATACTATAAGAGGGAAAAATCTGGAATTTGAAGACGGGGATGGGGCGCCTGTATCTATAAAGAATCGGGTCGCCAGGTTTGATCTACTTCTTGGAGCCGTCGAACTAAAGAATAACATTTTAATGAGCCTGGAGTACTCCAGTGAGTTGTTTAAGAGAGAAACAGTTACAAAAGTTGCGGAACGATACGTAGAAATCCTGGGAAAACTTATGGAAAATAAAAGTATCAAACTGGGGGAACTCGATCTCCCACAGGAGCTCGAGGCTCCCCGGGCAGACATCCTGCTGCAAGAGAGGGGGGACTTTGAATTTTAGAGTGGGGCAGACGTTTAAGGAGATAAAGTTTGGAAATTAAAAGCAATCCTGTAGAAAAAGCCGTCTTTGCCAGCCGGTACAGTAAAGAGAAAGAGTATTGGCTGAAAAAGTTGTCGGGTGATATTACCGCGGCAGCTTTCCCGGTTGACCTTGAAGTAGCCAATGGCAAAAGCAGTGACCCCAACTTCATGGCATTTCGATTGGAGACG
Organism: uncultured bacterium; assembly: GCA_965603365.1. Classification (GTDB taxonomy): domain Bacteria; phylum Acidobacteriota; class Aminicenantia; order UBA2199; family UBA2199; genus JAHELQ01. The sequence continues at coordinate 28,809 of CBFDCR010000015.1, read as the reverse complement.
GAAACTTTAAAAAAGTTAAGGAAACTTTGTAATAAATCTGATGTGAGGCTGCACATGGTCCTGGTGACCGCCCTGGTTATACTACTTGAAATATACAGCCGGAACCAGGATATTATCCTGGGAACACCCATATACAAACAGGCCACCGATGCCGAATTAAGCAATACCGTATTGGTATTAAGAAATCGAGTCGAAAGCCGTATGACCTTTAAGGAGATGCTCTTACAGGTAAAGGCGACCATTTTAGAGGCGGTTGAACACCAGGGTTACCCGTTTGAGGTTCTGGCTCAAGATTTAAATATGGTATCGGAGAATAGGGATTGTCCTCTTGTTGACGTGGCCATATTACTCGAAAATATCCAGGAGAGCAGTTATTTGCAGCACTTCAAACCTGGTGTGATTTTTAATTTTGTTAGCGGTGAGGATTTCCTGGAGGGGAGGCTGGATTATAACCAATCTAAATATAAACAGACGACTGTCGAAAGGGTCATTCACACTTTTAGGCAACTGCTGCGCGCGGTACTTGATAATATGGATGTACCGCTTTCAAGCTTAGATATCCTGTCCGCTGGGGAAAAAAGACATTTGTTGTATTCAGCCAATTTTGGAGAGACCGGGTGTTTAAACGAGAAAAAGTTGCATGATCTGTTTGAGGCCCAGGCCAAAAAGGGACCGGCAAGACTTGCACTGGTCTGCCAGGACCGGCAGGTAACGTATCGATATCTGGATAAAACGGCTCAACTGATGAGTGCTGTGTTGAGGGATGAGGGATTGGAAGTAAACGGTATCGCCGGCTTGAATGTAATACCCTCGGTGGAGATGATGGCCGGGATCTTAGGAATTTTAAAAGCTGGTGGTGCCTATATGCCCATTGATCCCCTTTACCCGCATGAGCGAAAAAAGTACATGCTGGAGGATGCCGGGGTGACGATATTAATTACCGGCCGGGATTTACGTGATCGGATAACCTTTAAGGGAAAGACAATCTGCCTGGATGAGAGAGAATTGTATCGGCGACGGGCGGCAGTATCCGGGAGGTCGCAGCCGGAGGCAAAGTTGGCTTATATCATTTACACATCGGGTACCACCGGCAGCCCCAAAGGTTGTTTAATCGAACACCGCAATATTGTCAGCTTGATGTTACATGGGGGCGCCCGGTTTGACTTCCACAACCGCGATGTGTGGACCCTGTTTCACTCCTACTGCTTTGATTTCTCTGTATGGGAGATGTACGGGGCGTTGTTATATGGTGGAAAACTGACGGTTCTAACCGAGATGGTGTCCAGGGATCCCCGGGAGTATTTAAAAGTCTTGAATAGAGAGAAGGTCACGGTGTTAAGCCAGACTCCCACCGCTTTTTATCATTTAGCGAACGAGGAATTAAAAAGCCCGGAGCGCATGTTGAATTTACGGTATGTGATCTTTGGGGGAGAAACCTTGATGCCTCATCGGTTGAAGGGCTGGCGGGAAAAATATCCCCAAACCAGGCTCATTAATATGTTTGGTATAACCGAGACCACCGTGCATGTCACCTATAAAGAGATCGGGAAAGAGGAGATTGATTTAAATACCGCTAACGTAGGCAAGCCTCTACCTTATCTGCGGGGATACACTATGGACCGGGATCTAAGATTGCTGCCTTTGGGGGCAATGGGGGAGTTATGTATAGGCGGTGAGGGGGTTGGCAGGGGGTATTTGAATCGTGTTGAATTAACGGCTCAAAAATTTGTTAAGAACCCTTATATTCATGGAGAGATATTGTATCGGTCAGGGGATCTGGCAAGGTTGATTGAAGATGGGGAAATGGTATATTGTGGACGGTTGGACCACCAGGTTAAAATCAGGGGATACCGGGTTGAATTGGGGGAGATTGAGAATCAACTGTTGGCACACCAGGATATAGATCAGGCTGTCGTTCTACTTCGAGGAGGTGGGGAAGTTCAAAAAGGGGGAGATGGCAATTTCCTGGTCGCCTACATGATATCAAGTAAAGAACTCAATATGTTTGAAATTAGGGACTATCTATCGGGAATACTCCCCGGTTATATGCTGCCGGCCTACTTTCTACAGCTTGGGCGGATACCTTTAACCGTCAACGGGAAACTAAACAAGGCGGTATTATACGAGAGTTTTGAGAATTATCTGAAGGACGTTGCCCGAGAGGCATTGCCAACCAATGAGGTGGAGAAAAAAATACTGGAAATCTGGGAAGAGGTGCTGGGAGTCGAGGGCATTGGCACCGGGGAGAACTTTTTCAATGTAGGTGGGGATTCGATAAAGGCCATCAACCTGATCAATTTGTTAGAGACGGCGTTCGATATAGATCTAAAGGTGGCTGACCTCTACCTAAAAAATACGATTCGGGAATTGGCCGGGTTTGTCACCCATAATCGGAAAATCCGCAGCGACGAAGAGTCTCGCAGTATTGAACCGGAATTGGAGGTCTTCAAAAAGAAAATTTTGACTGAGATTAAAGACAGGACAAATATCGAGGATTTATACCCCATGAGCGACGTCGAAAAAGGGATGATATTTCATTCAATAAAAGATCCGGGCTCTGCCGTATATCATGACCAATTGGTCTATCAAATTAAGTACCCCCGGTTTGTCTTTGAGGATTTTAAGAGGGCATTGACACTGTTGATACATAAACACCCGATCTTAAGAACAGCTTTTAATATGGAAGACTTCGAGCAGCCAGTACAAATCGTCTACCGTGACGTTTTGCCGGACATTGAACATTTCGATATCTCATACATGGCACCGTCGGCACAGGCAGCCTATTTGCAGAATTTATTAGAACAGGACAGGCAAAACCCCCTTGATCTGGCTGTCCCACCGTTGTGGCGGTTGAGAATCTTCGGGCTGGATCAGGAGAATATCTGTGTGGTGCTGGTGGCACATCATGCCATTCTCGACGGTTGGAGTGTCGCCCTCTTCATGACAGAGCTCAACAATACTTACCTGGAATTAAAGTCAAATCCAGGTTTTGTGCCCCTGAGGTTAAAGGCTGATTACAGGGAATTTGTAGTTGAGCAAATTGTCGAAAAACAAGAGAACGCATCCATAGATTACTGGCGCAGCGAACTAATGGATTATAGGAGGCTGGACATCTCAACTGTATTCGGAGAAAATGGTTTACCGGAAACCAGGACCTGCACTTATAATCTAAAACGGAACCTGCTAAACCGGCTGAAGGCTGCTGCCGAATCCCACAATACGACAGTCAAGAATCTATGTTTTGGCGCATATGTATATATGTTGAATATGTTCTCATTTGAGAGCGACCTGGTGGTGGGATTGGTGGCCAATAACAGGCCCCTTTGTGAAGATGGCGAGAAGATCCTGGGATGTTTTTTAAATACAGTGCCCTTCAGGATAAAAATCCCGGAGCGGTTAAAATGGTCGGATTACCTGGCAGTGATAGACGAGAAGATGCAGGCGTTGAAGCGCCATGACAGGATATCCTTGTTTGAGATATTGAGGATTATCGGGGAGAAGACCCAGGAAAAAAATCCGGTATTTGATACTTTGTTTAATTTTATAGATTTCCATGTCTATCGCCAGCTTAGACAGGAAGATACGGAAGATAATTGGCAGGAAGACCTTTCTGTCTATGGGCAGGCGATTACCAATATGCTGATGGACTTTACCATTGATACGACCTTCGGCGGGTTTCGGGCGGTTATCAACTACAATTCCGCTGTGTTTGGGAAAAAGGGGATGGAGATTATGATGGGCTATTTTACCAGGATTCTGGAGATATTTATAGGTGAGCCGGGATGCCTGGTAGATAAAGCCTCAATTTTACCGGTTGAGGAGAAACAAAGACTGCTGTATGAGTTTAATAATTTGAGGTCGGATGACGTTAGCAATAAGGCTCTTCATGAACTATTTGAAGAGCAGGTAGCCAGGACCCCCGGTTGTATCGCCTTGATATACAAAGACCAAAAAATGACATATCGAAAATTAAACGAAGAGGCCAATCGACTGGCCAGGTTGTCTCTGTGTTTCCGGGTGGAACCCGGCAGTATCGCCGGCCTAATGATAGAGCGTTCACCGGAGATGGTGACTGCTGTCCTGGCCGTCATGAAGGCTGGGGGGGCGTGTCTACCTTTAGACCCGGCGTATCCGGAAAGGAGGATTTTATACTACCTGCAGGATTCTGAGGCATCGATTCTATTTTTAAAAGAAAAAAGCCTGAACCGTTTTTCAGCTTTTACTTTAAAAGCCGATCAGTCTCCTGGGTTTTCTCCAATTGTGACACCTCCCCGGAAGCAAATTGAAGATTTTGACCGGCTTCCGCTGCCCGATAGAACGTTGGTAAGCTATGAGAAGTACCACCAACACATTGGGATCGCCATGGTGAAACATTCGGTCTCACTGCAAGCCACCCGCGGTTGCCCTTTTAATTGTGCCTTTTGCCATAAAATCTGGCCAAAGCGGCATGTCAGTCGGGGGTCAGATGGCATCCTTCGAGAAATCCTGGCCTGTTACGATGCCGGGATTAGGAGATTTGTCTTTATCGATGATATTTTTAACCTGAGCCGGGATAACGGCGCATGCTTATTCGAGGAGATCATCCGGCGGAAACTCAATATACAATTGTTTTTTCCCAATGGGCTGCGGGGCGATATCCTGACCAGGGAGTACATCGACCGGATGATGGAAGCCGGTACGGTCAACATCGACCTGGCTCTTGAGTCTGCTTCCCCCAGGATTCAGAAGTTAATCAATAAGAATTTAAACCTGGAACAGTTTAAGGATATCGTGGAGTATATCGTAAAAAATTATCCCCGGGTGTTATTGGAAATGGAATTGATGATCGGTTTTCCCACGGAAACGGAGGCCGAAGCCCGTATGACCCTGGAATTTCTGAAAGAGTTAAGATGGATCCACTTTCCCAATTTGAATATTTTGAAGATCTATCCCAATACCGCTATGTATAATCTGGCCCTGGAGCACGGCGTCTCTGACGAGCGCATTAAAAGGTCTGTTCAACTCGCCTACCACGAGCTGCCCGAAACATTGCCCTTCTCGAAAGGTTTTGTGCAGCAGTATCAGGCACAGTTCATGGGCGAATACTTTCTGGATAAAGAGCGGTTGCTGTGTCTGTTGCCCAATCAATTAAAAATTTTAACGGCAGACGAATTGGTTCAGAAGTATGACAGCTATTTACCCGCCGACATTGGTAAGTTTTCCGATATCCTGCAATTGGCCGGAATCTCGGCGGACGAATTTGGTGAGGCCCGGTTCTTACCGGACGACTGGATGTCGGTGCCTGAATTTAACGAAGAGATCCGGAAATACTTTCCCCCCAGGGATGAGTCTCCTGATGCCTTCCGGGTTTTATTGCTGGATTTATCCCTGCTTTTCAGTAGTCAGAGTCAAGGGATGCTTTATGATATGGTAGAGGAACCACTGGGACTCATGTATTTAATGTCTTATCTCAACGATCGGTTTGGAACTCGAATCCGTGGAAGGGTGGCGAAATCCAGGGTCGATTTTGACAGCTTTGAAGAGTTAAGGGTGATCATTGCCGATTTAAATCCCCATGTAATAGGAATCAGGACTCTGTCGTATGATAAAGATTTTTTCCATACCGCCGTCTTTCTAATCAAACAATGGCAGCCGGATGTTCCCATTGTTGCCGGCGGGCCCTACGCCACCAGCGATTACCGGGAGATGCTTCAAGACCCGGATGTCGATCTGGCGGTTCTGGGGGAGGGGGAGTACAGTTTTGGTGAACTCATCGACAAGATAATGGAGAACGGCAACAAACTCCCCGGCAAAGATATCCTGGAGAAAATTCATGGCATTGCCTTTTTAAATGAAGATGACCGGAACCGCTTGAGAGGGGCCTGCCGGGAGATTGTCCCGGTCGACCGGGCTGCCGATAGGTGGCGTGATTTACCTACAACGAACATGGGGCATACGAGTACAGGCCGTGATTTGGCGTACGTTATCTACACCTCCGGCTCCACCGGCAGGCCCAAAGGGGTGATGCTGGAACACCGCAATCTCGTTAACCTGATGGCCCATCACCACCGGTATACCAATATCGATTGCCGGAGTGTTTTACAATTTGCTTCTCTGAGTTTTGACGCCTCTTTCCACGAGATTTTTTCCGCACTTCTGGCAGGAGGAGAATTGCTCTTGATTCCCGGAGAGTTAAGAGGGGATATCTTGAATCTCTTCAAAATAGTAGAGCAGGGTGACATCAAGACCCTGTTCCTGCCGATGTCGTTTCTAAATGTGGTTTTTGGCCAGGAAGATTATATTCACCGTTTCCCCTCTTGTGCCAGGCATATCCAGACGGCTGGAGAGCAGGTAGTGGTTACCCGGAGGTTCAGGAAATTTTTGAAAGAACAAAATGTCTATTTGCACAATCATTACGGCCCTTCGGAGACCCATGTAGTAACTGCTTTAACGATGAATCCGGAAGGCCCGATACCCGATCTCCCACCCATCGGGCAGCCCATATTGAATACCGGCATATACGTACTGGATAAGCATAAACAGCTTCAGCCTGTTGGAGTGGCCGGGGAGTTGTTCGTGGGGGGCGAACAGGTGGGCCGGGGGTATTGGGGCAGGGAAAAATTGACCAATGATAGATTTATTTCGATTTTGCCGGGAGTGGCAAGCAGCTTACTGCATGGAGAGGAGAGGTTTTATCAAACCGGGGATCTGGCCAGATGGCTGCCGGATGGCAGCATAGAGTTTTTGGGGAGAATCGATCACCAGGTAAAGATAAGAGGATTTCGAGTCGAACTGGGTGAGATAGAGAGCCTGCTGTTGAATCACGGTGAAATCAAAGAGGCTGTGGTTCAGTTAAAGACGGATGAGCATAAAGATAAATACCTGTGCGCTTATTTGGTGGCGGACCGGGAGTTGGGAGCCGCGGAGATAAGGCAGTACCTGTCTAGGGAGCTGCCGGATTATATGATACCTTCTTATTTTGTGCATCTGGGACAGATGCCCCTGACCCCAAACGGGAAAGTAGACAGACGAGGACTTCCCGATCCAAAAGTGAAACCCGAGGCCTCATATGCGGCACCGGCTGATTTTATAGAAGAGAGGTTGGCTGAAATATGGTCCGATGTGTTGGGGATCGAAAAAGAGTTGATTGGCACAGACGCCAATTTTTTTGAACTGGGAGGACACTCCTTGAAGGCTACTGTGTTGATCCAGAAGATACATAAGGCATTTCAAACCCGGTTACCAATGGCGGTGGTATTCAAAAATCCCAGGATCAGGGGCATTGCCGAATATATCAGAAATACCGCTGAAAGTGAGTATTCGTCTATTGAAGCGGTGGAAAAAAGAGAAGTATACCCTTTATCTTCTGCTCAAAAAAGATTGTTTGCCGCTCACCACGTGGATGAAAAATCCACCGGCTATAATATTACTTCTGCACTGGTCCTGAAGGGGGACTTGAAAGTAGATGAACTGGCAACGACTTTTCGTAGATTGATCAATCGGCATGAAAGCTTCAGGACTTCGTTTTTAGTGGTGGGGGATGAACCGGTCCAAAAAATTGCTGCGCCGGTGGATATCGAGTTCCCGATTGAGTACTATAAGCTGAACCGCAGTGGCGGTCATTTCGACTCATCTTTTCATCGGGACATAGTGAACCGGTTTGTCCGGCCTTTTGATCTAAAGCAGCCGCCTCTGCTGAGGGTGGGGCTGGCCGATATGGCGGAAAGGGAATATGTGATGACAATCGATATGCATCATATTATTTCGGATGGTGTTTCGGCAGGAGTCCTTATTGGGGAGTTTACAGGATTGTTCGATGGAAGGGTTCTGCCTCCTTTAAGAATTCAATACAAAGATTATGCGGTCTGGCAGGGCGGTGCCCAAAAGGAAGCTGCCCTGGAGGTTCAGCAGACCTACTGGCTGCAGCAATTCGAAAGGGCCATCCCGGTATTAAAGATACCGACCGATTATCCAGGACCGGCAGCGGGCAAACTGGCAGGGGATGTCGTCTCCTTTCGACTCGGTAAAGAGAAGACAAAAGGGTTGAAGAAGATGGCTTTAGACCAGGGAACAACTCTGTTTGTTGTTTTGTTAACCATCTTTTATATCCTATTGCATAAGATCGGCAGCCAGGAAGATATCGTTGTGGGCACGGCAGCGGCCGGACGAAACCATGAGGAGTTACAGCAGGTCATTGGCATGTTTGTTAATACACTGGCTCTGCGGAACTTCCCGGTGCCGGGAAAATCATTTATAGAATTCCTGGGAGAAGTCCGGCAAGGAACGTTGGAAGCCTTCGACAATCAGGATTATCCGTTTGAGGCCCTTTTGGCCAACAAGGTAAAGATCAGGAACAGCGGAGAACACCCGATCTTTAATGTCATGTTCGGTTTGCAAAACCTGGAGTTCCCGCCGTTAAAACTTAAAGGATTGACGGTTACCCCATATCCGCTGCAGCGGAACATTTCTCTCTACGATTTGACGTTAATGGGGCAAGAGGTTGCCGCTGGCCTCGGTTTTTCCCTCCAGTACAGCACAGCATTATTCAAGCGAGAGACGATAAAACGGTTTAGCGGTTATTTTAAAAGGATCGTCACTTCGGTGCTGGATAATCACCACATAAAAATTCGGACAATAGAGATTTTGACAGACCGGGAAAAGAGTAAACTGGTCTCCAAAATCAGGCAGGACGAATCGTTTTTTGACAGGCTTCAGCGTGTAGATTTCATTAAGAGTGTTGACTGTGTGACAGGGGAAAGTTAACATGGCCAAAGAGATATTTTCAATAAAGGAATTTGAGAGGGCGAAGCGGTACTGGCAGAGCATATTGTCCGGTGAAATCGATGAAACCCGTCTGCCTACCGATTTTCACCGGACGGCGGATTACTCGGGGGGGAGCTTTCCCATTTCCTTGCCTAAGGCGTTAGCCGACAGGCTGTTGGCATTCAGCAGCGGGGTGGATCTACTCCTTTATGTCGTATTGTTGTCTGCTTTTAAAATACTGGTCTTTAAATATACACAAAAAAATGACATCATGACGGCTGTCCCGGTTTATTCCAGCAGCGGTGAGCCTTATGAGTTTAATACATTCATCGTAGCCCGGGTGGTTTTATACGATGAACTCTCTTTTGAGGATTTATTGGTGAAGGTTAAGCAGGCGCTTATCGATGGCTTCAAGAATCAACACTATCGCCTCGATAGTGTTCCCGGGTTGGACGCCCCAGACTTCTCATTTACCAGGATGATGTTTTTATTAGAGAATATTCACCAAAAGGCGCTCGTTTCCGACACCATTCATTCATCGGCCAACGATTTGACCATTTCGATTTTGAGAGTTACCGGCGGCCTGGAGGGGGTCATCGATTATAACACGAAGCTCTTCAAACGATCGACCATCCAGAAAATTTCAGGATATTATCTGCGGGTTTTAGACCGCGTTTCTCTTCATCCGGGGAATAAGCTGGCGGAGATCGAACTCATTTCAGGGGACGAAAGGAAAAAAGTACTGCACGATTTTAATGAAACGGCAGCCCGGTTCCCTGGAGATAAAACCCTTAACGCCTGGTTTGAAGATCAGGTCGAAAGAACTCCCCACAATATTGCCGTGTGTATTCCGGTTGAGTTGGGGGATATTTATGACGAGTTGGAATCGGAGATCGCTCATGCCGATCTTTTCGAAAAAATAGGGGCTTGTTGTTTTCAAAAGAATCCCTTTATTTTTGTAGCGGAAATAAAACCGAAGGGAGGAGGGGAAACTATCTATAAGCTCATCAAGACCCACCGGCACAATAGCGTTCTCTTAAACGGGAGTCTATTTAAATTGTTAAGCTTATTCGATGGGCGGGCCAATGCAAAATCGCTCTGGCGCTTTTTAAAGGATGTGAAGATCAGGGTCGCCCTGTACGCCGGTGGGGTTGAGGATATCCTGGAAATTGCCGTTCACTTTAATCAAAAACAAGAAATCAGCCTAAATGGCCGGTTTGAAGATTTCGTCACGGTCATTAAATGGCTCTATCGCTGCCATCTGATCGAATTGACCGGTTTTTGTATGGAAACATCGCGACTTAAAAGCCTGCCGGTAGATTTATTCGGCGATGATGCTGCCCATAGACATGAAGTGCCTCCCCAGGACATCCTGATGGAGAACAAGAAGTTGGCGGAGGCGGAGGTATTATTTCTGGGAGATACGCCGGGCATGCCTACCACAGGCTTGTTGTACCTGGCTTCCTTCTTATATCGGAGGGGTATTAAAACTTACTGCCGGTTTTATGATTCCGATTGGAGTGGAGAGGCTCTCAGGGAAAATATCAAAGGGCTTTTGAACCGGGTCAAGCCGAAAATTGTTGCCATCAGCATGAAATGGTTTCCCCACATCGCCCGGGTACTTGAAATGTGTCATACCGTTAAGGAATTTTCTAATAAAATTAAGGTGGTGTTGGGGGGGAATACGGCCTCTTACTATCCTGGGGAGATATCTCAATACGAAACTGTCGATTACGTGGTCTGTGGAGATGGTGAAGTGCCGTTACTGGAGATATGCAGGGGGAACGATTCCATTCAAAATTGTTTTTACAAAAGAAATGGGAAACTCATCCATACCCCCATAACCTACAAAGAAGATGAGACGAATGCCGCCGCTATCTTTTTATCCAATCTCGATGATATATTGATCTCTGACCATTCTTCCCTCTTCGGTTCTTTTTTTATCTATACCCATAAGGGGTGTGAAAAGAACTGTCTTTATTGCGGCGGCTGCCGTGCGGCTCACCGGAAGACTTCCGGCCGTTCGACTCTTTTTAGGAGAGATGCCCGGCAGGTCCGTCAGGATATTATAGAGGCCCAAAAATATACTTCCACCTTCTTTTTTGATTTTGATGCCCCTAACTCGGATCTATTGGCGTATTGTAAAAGGATATGGGGGGAGATCGATCTCTCTTCTCATTTTTGTATCCTGGGCAACCTCACCCCCCCTTCACCCGATTTGATAGAATACAGCCGGGAAACGTTTAAATACGTTTTTTGGAACCTTGATGTGGCCAGCCTTTCAGAGAGGCATAGAATGCAGTTGTCTGAGACCGGCCAGGTTAAACCCCAGCCAACCGACCGTGAAATTGAGGCTTTCCTGGCCGAATGTGAAAAGTACGGCAACGTCGAAGTCCGCATTAATTTAATTGCCGGTCTACCCTATTTTACGCCGGGGGACATCAGGGAGAGTGAGAGGGTTTTAGCCGGCTTGATGAGGCGCTTTAGCTGTTTGAGTGAACTGCATTGGGCCCGTCTTCATGCACAACCCGGTGCGCCCATCACCGGTCATGCCGGACGGTATAATATGTATTCTCGTGCCTCTACTTTTGAAGATTTCCTGGAATTCAGCCGGGCCAACTTCCAACCGGACAGCGATTATTCGGCCTTAGACTATCTTAATTATCCGTATATCTATTTCAAAGACGATGATCTAAATTCCAGGGTGAGTCGGCATTATATGGATACGAATTTGAAAGTGAGCCAACATAAAGAGGCGCGGCGGCGGAGATTGGTTCTTTATGAGAGCCTGACATACCGGCAGTTAAATCATCGTGTCAACCAATTGGCAGCAGTTTTGAGAAAGGAAAATGTCGGGCCCAATACGATTGCGGTTGTTATGGTGAAACGTTCCATCGAAATGATAGTCGCTCTATTTGGCATACTTAAGGCTGGCGGTGCCTACCTGCCAATCGATGTTGAGACCCCCGGTGAACGGGTACGGTTTATGCTTCAGGAAGCGCAAGCGGAAATATTGTTGACCGAAAAAACCGTGGGGTGTCGGCTTCCTGCCGGTGCATTCACCGGTACTGTCATCTGCCTGGACGAAGAGACGGAAGGTCCAAACAGCGTACAAAACCCCGTCCGGCTAAACAGCAGTTCCGATCTGGCCTATGTCATCTATACATCGGGGACTACCGGGAAGCCAAAAGGCGTACTGGCTCACCATCGGGGGGTTGTTAATTATACACTCTGGCGGCACAAGACCTGCGAATATACCGGTTCGGACATTACCCTCCAGCCCCTGACCTATTGTTTCGACGGTTTTGGCTCCAATTTATACTCCAGTTTGCTGTCGGGAGGGAAGTTGGTCTGTATCCCCGAGAGTAAAAAATGGGATTTTGATTATATCAGGAAGATAATAAAGGATTGCCGGGTCACCAATGTGAGTTTGATTCCGCTAATGTATGAGGCTATCCTCGACGGGGCCTGCAAAGGAGACTTAGAATCCCTGCGGTTTGTGGTGTTGGCAGGGGAGGGGGCAGGTGCCCTACTTGTAAAAAGGAGCGTTGAGTCGCACCCCCATATTAAGTTGATAAACGAGTACGGGCCCACAGAGGCCGCCGTTACCGCGGCCGCAAAGGTGGGGATGGATTACCGGGACACAACTGTTGTGGGAAAACCGATCATGAACAGCCGCATGTTCATCCTCGATGGCTCCCTGGGGCCGGCCCCCATCGGCCTGCCTGGTGAGATTTGCCTGGGGGGGGTCGGATTGTCGTGGGGCTATTTGAATGGACCGGAATTGACGGCCCAAAAATTCTTGTTAAGCCCTTTAGAGGATAAACAGCGGATTTATAAAACAGGCGACCTGGGACGCTGGCTGCCCAATGGGGACGTGGAAATTCTAGGCAGACTCGATCACCAGGTCAAAATAAGGGGAAACCGGGTTGATCTGACGGAGATAGAACGTCAAATGATAAAATACGATGGTGTAAAGGAGGCGGTGGTGGTATCCGGTCCCCCCCTCATCGGTGAGAATAACGTCGGTCCTTTGGCCGACGAAGGGCGTATGAACCGCCTGTATGGGTACTGGGTCGGAAATAAAGATATCGAAGAGGCCGAATTCAGGAACTTCCTGGCCCGGTATTTGCCGGAATATATGATACCTTCCGGTTTTTTCCATTTAGAGGCCCTGCCCATCGCGGTCAACGGTAAAGTAGACCGGAAAGCGTTGGCGCTTCCCAAAACCCTTTTCTCCCGGCAGTATACGGCACCGGAAGATCCGGTAGAAGAGAAACTGGTAGAGATATGGGCCGAAATCTTAGGAATAGATAAAACCAAAATCGGTGTTGACGATAACTTTTTCGAGTTGGGCGGCCACTCATTAAAAGGTACTGTGCTGATCGCCAGGATACAACAAGACTTATCGGTGAAGTTTTCCCTGGGGGTAATGTTCAAAAAACCGACGGTAAGGGAGCTGGCACGGCATATCAAGGGATTGGACAAAGATGAATTCCGGGCAATCCAGCCGGCACAACCCAGGGAATACTACGCCCTGTCTGCATCCCAGAAGAGGTTATTTTTTCACCAGCAGATCAGGATGGCGGACACGAGCTATAACCTGGTCAGCCTGGTTCAACTGGAAGGCCTTCTTAACACGGAGAGGCTGAGCGCAGCATTTGAAGATTTAATAAAAAGACATGAGGGATTAAGAACTTCCTTCCTGATCGTGAAAAACGAGCCGGTACAAAAAATCCATACAGAGGTGGATTTTAAGGTGGATTACTATGAGGCCGACCCCCTGGACGGTGGACTGGCGGAGATATTGAAAAAGTTTATTCGCCCTTTTGATCTGGCCCGGCCGCCGTTGTTGAGGATAGGACTGATAAAGCTTGAGGATGAGAGGTATACCCTGTTGGTGGATATCCATCATATCATCGCCGACGGCATATCGGTGGGAATATTATTTAGAGAGTTTATGGCTCTATATACCGGAGAAGTATTACCACCGGTGACGCTTCATTACAAAGATTTTGCCGAGTGGCAGAATTCCGGGCGGGTACGGCAGGAGATGAGAGAACAGGAAAAATACTGGTTGGGTCGATTTGAAAAGGGAGTGCCCACTTTGAACATTATAGCCGATTACCAGAGGCCGGGCCAGCAGAGTTTTGCAGGAGACTGTGTTCACTTTGAATTGAATATAGAAGAGACCGCGGCTTTAAGGGAGATGGCCGTAGCCGCAGAAGCCACGCTTTATATAGTCCTGCTTACTATTTTTAATATTCTACTCTTCAAAATAAGCGGCCAGGAAGACATCGTGGTGGGAACCGGGACAGCCGGTCGCCGCCATGCCGATTTACAGCCCATAATCGGTATGTTCATCAACATGTTGGTTTTACGAAATTGCCCCACAGGGGAAAAAAGTTTCATGGCTTTCCTGGGGGAGGTGAGGGAGAGAACGCTGTCGGACTTCGAAAACCAGGAATATCCCTTCGATGACCTGGTTGAGAACTTAGCGAAAAACCGGGATTTTAGCCGTAATCCACTGTTCCAGGTCGTATTTGAACTCCAAAATATCGACGTATTTTCCGGTCACCTGCCGGAAGTAAGTATACCGGGTTTAAAAGCGACCCCCCTGGATTACAATCGCAAAATATCGAGGTTTGATATCTGTTGGCTGGCAGCCCTGGACAATGGCCAACTGTTCTTTACCGTTCAACACTGCAGCAAATTGTTTAAGAGGGATACCATCGAAAGATATGTGGCGTATTACAGGGAAATTGTCTCGGCAATACTGATAAACCCTCAAATCACACTGCAAGATATTTCGATCTCATCGGGCTTTTTGTCGGCGAAACTGAACGTGCCGGCAGATAGTTTTAGTGATTTTGGCTTCTCTAACTAAGAATTAAAGAAAAATCATATTTATGAAAGTAGATAAAAAAAAGCTGGAGAGTGACGGCAAGGAGCGTACAATTTTGTTGGTACTGCTGCCTTTCTGGACGACCCTGATTCCTCCCCTGGGAATTTCCTGTCTTAAAAGTTATTTGCAGAAGCACGGCTTCATAGTCAAAGCCGTGGATGCCAATATAGTGGAGGCATTCAGGGAAATCTACGATAACTATTTTGAAGTTTTGAAAGATATCGTCCCCGCCTCTTATAGAGGCAATTTTTACAACACCGGCCATGATGTTTTGCGGCATCATTTGATGGTTCATCTCAACCTGGAAGATAAAAAACAGTATTTCGACCCGGTAAAGTCGATCGTATTCAACTACTTTTTCCAGGAAGCCGATGCCGAGGCACTGCTGGTGCTGGATCAATTGGTGGGCAAATTCTTTCTGAGGCTGGAAGAGTACATCTGTGGGTTGATAAGGGCGGAAAAGCCCTCGGTACTGGGTCTGAGTGTTTACAATGGGAATCTGCCGGCCTCCCTGTTCGGTTTTAAGACCGTAAAACAGAAGTATCCCCACATCACCACGGTGATGGGAGGCGGTGTGTTTGCCGATCAATTGGCTGGCGGTACGCCCAACTTCCAGCTCTTTTTGAAAAAGACCCCCTATATTGATAAAATTATCATCGGAGAAGGGGAACAGTTGTTCCTTAAATGGCTTATCGGCGAACTGGACAACTCTCGCAGGGTTTACAGTTTAAAAGACGTCGAAACCGAGCCCCTGGATCTGTCGTCGATTGGGGTGCCGGATTTTTCAGACTTTGACCTGCAACACTATCCCAGCATCGCCGCCTATGGTTCACGCAGTTGCCCCTTCCGCTGCGCCTTCTGCTCGGAGACCGTGCAGTGGGGAAGTTATAGAAAGAAAAGTGCAGGGCAGATTGTCGAGGATTTAGGGAAGCTGCGGCAGAGGTACGGTTTCCAGCTATTTTTGATGGGGGATTCGTTGTTAAATCCCATCATCGATGCCCTGGCTGCCGGTCTGCTCAGGGAGAAGTGGGCGGTGTATTGGGACGGGTACTTGAGAGTTGGGGAAGCTGCCTGCTGCCTTGAGAATGCTTTAGCCTGGAGGCGCGGGGGGTTTTACCGTGCCCGGCTGGGGGTTGAGAGCGGTTCACAGCAGGTCCTGGATTCGATGAATAAAAAAATCTCTATCCGGCAAATAAAAGAGACCATACGCAGCCTCGCCAGTGTGGGGATCAAGACCACTACTTACTGGGTTATCGGTTTTCCCGGGGAGACGGAAGATGACTTTCAACAAACCCTGGAACTCCTGGGAGTTTTAAAGGATGATATCTATGAGGCGGACTGTAATCCCTTTAACTTTTTCTTGGGAGGACAGGTGAACTCGGCAGGATGGGCGAATAGAGCGTTTCCTCTTTTCCCGGAGTGGGCTGAAGATTTGTTGATCGCCCAGCCATGGACATTGGATGGCGAGCCAAACCGGCGGGAGGTTTACCGGCGGATTTGCCGGTTTATGAGCCACTCTAAAAGATTGGGTATTCCCAATCCTTACTCCCTGCAAGATATTTCCCAGGCCGATGAGCGCTGGGAAAGACTACATAAAAACTCTGTTCCCTCCTTGCTGGATTTCCAGGGAAAGGATGTCTATATAGATGAATGTAAAGGGATTCAACAGTTACTCATTGCCCCTAAATTGATGGGCCATGATGGAGATTGGGGATTTTAATGGAATATTTGAATGAGGATCATACAATGACAGGAAAATTTTATTCCGAGAGACAGTTGATCGCGGCCAACCAGAGTATCGAGGAAAAGAGCTTTTGGCTGACCCAATTGGCCGATACACCGGAGAAGACCTGCTTCCCCTATGATTACCGGGGCGCCGATTCCCATCGCCGGGATTTTAAAGTCTTAAAATTTAAATTTTGTGGACAGATTTTTTCTGGGCTCATGAAATTGAGCAACAGCTCGGATGTAAGATTACATATCATCCTGGTCACGCTGGTGATGATCTTATTGAATAAATATGTAAAGCAAAAAGACCTCATGGTGGGAACCCCTATTTACAAGCAGGATATACAGGGTGAATTTGTTAACACGGTTTTGCCGCTTAGAAGTCGGCTTGAAGGGGACCGGACTTTTAAGGAGCTTTTACTCCAGGTGAGCCAGACGGTTTTGGCGGCCTCAGAGCACCAAAATTACCCCCTGGAGACGCTGCTCTTCCAATTGGATATTCCCTTCTCCCCGGGACACGATTTCCCCCTATTCGATGTGGTGGTGTTACTGGCAAACATCCAGGACAACAAAGACAGCCAGAATATTCACCACAACATCGATTTTTCTTTCCGGCGAGAGGAAGAGGAGATTCAGGGGACATTGACCTATAACTCACTGCTCTACCGCCGGGAATCAATCGAGAAGATGGCCGAACATATCGAAACGCTGACCCGCAGCGTCCTGGCCGATATAAATGTGCGGTTGGACGAAATAAGTATTTTATCGGAGAAAGAGAAGCAGCGGATTTTATACGGCTTCAATAAAACCGGCGCTCGGTACCCGAAGGATAAAACGGTCATTCAACTTTTTGAGGAGCAAGTGGAACGCACACCGGCTAAAACAGCCGTTAGCTTTCCTATAAATTTAACCGATGTCTACGAAGGATTGGCAGCGGAAAAGATCGGTTTTGAATTATTGGGAAAATTTGAAAAGTGTTGCTTTAGACAATCCAGCTATATTTTCCGGGCAGGGATAGATAGGCACGGTTGGATCATTTTAAAATCCCACCGCCATAACTGTGTGGTGGTCAATCGGCACGTATCCCGGCTGCTCCATCTTCTGGATGGCACGAAAAATCTGAAAACAATATTTCGACAACTGGAACCGGTGAATGTGCACCTGGCAATGTTCACCATGAAAGAAACCGATCTCCTGGAGATAACCTGTACCTTCCACGATAAACCGGGAATATTCTCCACCAGGACCTTCGCGGATCTTGTCCGCTTGATCAAGGTCCTCTATGACAACCATTTGATTGAGTTGGTTGCCGTAGCCCCCCAACCATACCGGATTGATAGGCTGGAGAGGGCAGACTTTGATGAACCGGGGACGTTCGATAACGATTTTGATTTGAATGCCCGGCTGCATCGCAGCCGATACGAAACGTTGTCGCGGGCCGATGTACTGCTGTTGGGAGATACCCCCGGAATGTCCTCCACCGGCCTGCTTTACCTGGCCGCCTATCTAATGAGAAACGGCATTAAGGCGTACTGCCAGTTTTACGATGCCGCCGGAAACGATCGGGATTTAGAACAAAATCTAAAGACACTCATCGAACGAATTCAACCGGAGATTGTTGCTGTCAGTATGAAGTGGTTTCTCTACATAGCCCGGGTATTACACATATGTAAACTAATAAAAAAGATCTCCCCCAAAACAAGGGTGGTCATCGGGGGTGACACCGCTTCCTATTACTGGAGAGAGTTTATCAATTGTGAAGGTGTCGATTACGTGATCCGGGGCGACGGGGAGGTGCCGCTGCTGAAGTTGTGCCGGGGAGAAGTGGATGTCCCCAACTGTGTCTCCAAAAGGAATGGCAAGATCACAACCGGGGCCATTGGCTATGTCCAGGATGAGAACACTCTCCGGGACATATATTTGTCTCATTTAGACGAGGTTATGTTGTCCGAATACGCTTCCCTCCCGGGGACTTTCACCATCAATACCCATAAAGGCTGCCGGATGAACTGTTTGTACTGCGGCGGCTGTTTGCCGGCCCAGCGTAAAACCTTCGGCAGGGATAGAGTCGTTAGAAGGGGGGTCGAAGAGGTAAGGAAAGATATCAAGGCAGCCCTTAAATACGCCTCCACTTTCCATTTCGACTTCGAGGCCCCCGACCGCGACCTCCTGGATTACTGCTGCCGCATATGGGCGGACATCGATCTTTCCAATCATTTTTGTGTCTTTAACAGTTTAATTCTTCCCTCTCCCCGGTTGGTAGATTTTGTCTGCCGGACCTTTAAGTATGTTTATTGGGATATCGATATTTTAACGTTGTCCGAAAGACACAGGCAGCAAATATTTGAGTACGGCCTGGTAAAGCCCCAGCCTTCCGACAAAGAAATATTCGCTTTCCTGGGCAATTGTGATGATTATAATAATGCCGAAGTCAGGCTCAACCTGATCACCGGGCTTCCCTATCTTCGGATAGAAGATATCGCCATTAGTGAGAAGACATTGACCCATATTATGAATGAGTATCCCTGCTTTAGCGAGCTCCACTGGGCCCGTCTGCATGCCCAGCCCGGTGCCCCGGTGGTAGAGAAAGCCGCCGAGTACAACATGAAGTCCTTTGCCGTCACTTTTGAAGATTTTTTAAAATACAGCCAGGATAACTTCAACCCGAGGTCCCCATATCCCAACCTGGAGAATTTTGCCTATCCATATATCTACTTTAATGAAGATGAATTGAATTCCAGGGTGAGCCGGTTTTATTTAGAGAGTAATTTGAAACTGCAGCAGTATAAGGCCGCGAAGCGGAGGGCTCTTTCGATCCTGGAGAGGCTGTCTTATCGGGAATTGGACCGAAAGGCCCGGCGACTGGCCCGGGTATTGCAGGCAAAGGGAATCCGGGGGGATAGTGTAGTGGGGATAATGGCCGCGCCTTCGCCGGAGATGGT
Source organism: uncultured bacterium (assembly GCA_965603365.1). Classification (GTDB taxonomy): domain Bacteria; phylum Acidobacteriota; class Aminicenantia; order UBA2199; family UBA2199; genus JAHELQ01. Next base: position 9,492 of record CBFDCR010000015.1, on the reverse strand, counting down.
TACCGGCATTCTAAGCGTATTAAAAGTCGGCGGGATCTTTTTGCCCATAGACCCGGAGTCACCGAAGAAACGAATTATGTCGATGCTTTCGGACAGCCAGGCTTCGCTGCTGTTAACACAAAATGGTATTATAGAAAAATACTCCTATACCGCTCTCCAGGCGGCACTCGTTAATAGAAAGGAACCTCACCTGACAGCCCCGCGGCCCCAGATAGTAGACCTCGATCGCCTGCCCTTTCCCAATCGGTCACTGCTGGATTATGAAAAGTACAATCGTTATATCGGGCAGACCCCGGCCAAACACAGGTTGTCACTCCAGGCCACCCGCGGTTGTCCTTACCGGTGTGCCTACTGCCATAAGATCTGGCCCAAGAAACATGTCGTACGCTCGGCCGAGAATATCCTGACCGAGATACAGGATTACTACAATATGGGGATGCGGCGATTTGCCTTTGTGGATGATATTTTTAATTTAAACGCTGAGAACAGCCGGAGATTTTTTGACCTGGTGATCAGCCGCGGTTTAGATATTCAACTATTCTTTCCCAACGGCATGCGGGGCGACATATTGACCAGGGATTATATCGATCTCATGATCCGGGCCGGTGTGGTCAATTTGACCCTGGCCCTGGAGACTGCCTCCCCAAGACTGCAGAAACTGATCGGCAAGAATCTCGATATAGAAAAGCTCCGTCGGAATATTGAATATATTTGCCGCACCTATCCCCATGTCATCTTAGAGCTCCAGACCATGCATGGACTGCCCGGCGAAACCGAAGACGAGGCACTGCTGACGTTGGATTTTATTAAAAGCATTCAATGGCTCCACTTTGCCTATATTAATATCCTGGTGGTGTTTCCCAATACCGATATGGAAAAACTGGCCCTGGAGAGCGGCATCTCCCCCGAGGATATAGAGAAATCGGACCGGCTGGCGGCCCATGAGTTGCCGACCACATTGACATTTGATAAGAATTTCACCTTGAATTATCAGGCCAATTATCTAAATGACTATTTCCTGGCAAAAGAACGGCTGCTGCATGTGCTGCCCAGGCAGATGCAGGTCTTGACAGAAGATGAGATCGTGCAAAAATACGACAGTTTTTTGCCGGTCGCTATCAATAATTTCAGCGACATTCTGCATTTTGCCGGGATTGAAAGAGATTTTCCCCCGGACACCGGTTTTATAGATGAGAGTTCGGTTTCGGTTCCCCACCTGAATGAGAAGTTTAAGAGGCATTTTGGTTCGCCGGAACCCTCACAGGATGCCTTAAGAATCTTGCTGTTGGACCTGTCGCAGTCTTTTAGCAAAGACAGCAAAATGCTTTACGATGTCGTTGAACCCCCGCTGGGCCTGGTGTGTATCATGACTTATTTGCAGCAGCAGTTCGGCAGCAAGATTAGGGGCAAAATTGCCAGGTCCAGGATCGACTTTGACAATTATCCGGCGTTAAAAGAAATATTGGCGGCGTTCAAACCCGATATAATCGGAATCAGAACCTTAACATTCTACAAAGATTTTTTTCACAAAACAGTGGCCAATATTAGATCGTGGGGAATTACGGCACCGATTATCGGGGGCGGCCCCTATGCCACCAGCGATTATGCCGCCATCCTGCAGGATAAAAATGTAGACTTGATTGTCCTGGGGGAGGGAGAAGTCACATTCAGCCAGATCATAGAGGCGGTCTTAAACAATGGGGGGAAATTTCCGGCTGAAAAGGTTCTAAAGAAGATTGCCGGTATTGCCTTCATTCCCGGTAAGGAGTATGGCGGCCGGCAAAGAGGCCGGGAGATCGTGTTGATGGATGAGATAGACGATATTTTACCCGAAAGGCCGGCCCGGGCTCCGGCACCGGCTGAGCGGCGGCCGGAGTTGAGCTATGCGGTTTATACTTCGGGATCTTCGGGGAAGCCCAAAGGCGTACTGGTCAAAGACAGCGGTCTTCTCAATTACATCCAATGGTTTTCCCGGCAGGCCGACTTAAAAACGGATGATGCGGCCCTGCTTTTATCATCCTTTGCCTTTGATCTTGGTTACACCTCCCTCTTCTCTGCCCTGTTGACGGGCTGTGAATTGCATGTGATTCCCAGGGAGATATATTTACATGCCGAGAATTTGATCGATTATATCTGGAAGAACGGCATTACCTATATTAAACTCACCCCCTCCCTCTTCGCTGCCCTGGTCAACAGCCGCCTTTTTTCAGAAAAAAGGTGTCAAAAATTGAGATTGATCGTTTTAGGGGGGGAAGCCTTAAACATTGCCGATGTGAAGAGGGCCCAGGAGCTATGCGGGCATCTTCGAATCATGAATCATTATGGCCCTACCGAGGCGACGATAGGCGCGGTTTCGAAGTTTATCGACTCGCAAGAGTGTGAGATGCCGGGCAGACATTCCGAAATCGGCACGCCGATTTCCAACACCCGCGCCTACATCTTTGATCCGGGCTTAAAAATTCTCCCGGCTGGGGTGCCCGGTGAACTGGGATTATGCGGTGCAGGATTGGCCGCCGGTTATCTTAACCGGCCCGGCTTAACCGCAGAGAAGTTTATACAGAATCCGCTGAGGCCGGGTGAGTCGGTCTATAGAACGGGGGATCTGGCCAGGTGTCGTCCCGGTGGTACGTTTGAATTTATGGGCAGGATCGACAGCCAGGTTAAAATCAGGGGCTATAGGATCGAATTGGCGGAAATCGAGCACCAACTGCTGGATCACCCCCGGGTAGACAATGCCGCCGTTGTCGATAGGCAGGACCCGGATGGGAACAGATCTCTTTGTGCTTACCTGGTTTTAAAAGGTCCCGTACCCGGTCAAGGCCGACGGTTAGAGGCGTCTTCTCAAGCCGCTGCTGCTGTGAACCGGACCATTATCCGGCAGCTTGAGGATCGGGCGGCCCGTCAGCCGCTAAAGGTAGCCATAGAGTCGGCCCCAGGGAAGATAATGACCTATGACCGGTTGAACCGGTATGCCAACCGGGTTGCCGCGTGGGTGGCAGAAAGTTATGATGACCGGTTCCAATTATCCCGCCAGGAACGGATCAGGTATCAACGGCAGATGATGCTGGATGGCTGGGGAGTAGAATCCCAGGAGAAACTTAAAAGTACCACTGTGTTTGTGGCCGGTGCCGGCGGCGGTGCTTCCCCTGTCGTTACCCAACTGGCATTGGCGGGTTTCGGTACTATTATCGTTTGTGATTTTGATGTAGTGGAACTATCCAACTTAAACCGGCAGTTTTTGCATGATGAGTCGAGGATCGGCATGAATAAAGCCGAATCGGCCAAACTGACCATCGCCCGGCTGAATCCCCATATCGACATAGTGGCCCTAAAAGAAAAAATCACCCGGCAAAACGTAATGGAACTGGTGGGGGATGCTGCCGTTATCTTCGATATGCTGGATGACCTGGAGGGGAAATTCATTTTGTCCGAGTGTGCGGCGTCAAAGCGGATTCTACACGTTGTGGCGGCAATGATGGAGATTAGCTCCTATGCTGTCCTGTTTTATCCGCCCCTTACTCCTTGCTTTCACTGTTTGTTTGATAAAACGAAGTTTCAAGAATTGAACCACTTGCGCAGTCAAGTCCGGGAGTATAAGGAAAATCCGCTGCATGTGCTGGCCTCCTCCCTCTTTGTCGGTACCGGCTTTGTGGTCACAGAGGCGATTAAGATCGTACTGGGCTTTGAAAATCCCGCGTATAATAAATTTTTCTTTTTTAACCAGAAGGCCACACCGCATATCGCCGAAACGGACGGCTGCAAGATGATGACCTATGCATTCAGTGACCATTTCAAGTCTGGATGTAAATCGCAGGGCTTTGATTGGGAGGTAGGCTATCGGGGTAATTTCCTTGAAGAACTCGATATCCGTAAAGATACCGATTGCCCCCTGTGTGGGCAAAATCCCGGGGGCAGGCCGCTTCTAAACGCACAGGCGGGGCAAAAAGCAAAATCAATAACGGTTCCCGCAGTTAAAAGGGAAGGAGAACACAAACAGGTGGTCGCTTTACTATTAAACCCCGGCGAAGATTTTGCTGCCGGAATACTGGGTATACTAAAATCGGACAAGGGCCTGCTCATTTTAGACCCCGACTCTTCCGATGAACGATTACAGTATGTCCTGGATGATTCCGGGGCCCGGATACTAATAACCGATGACGGCCACCTGGAGAGGGCGGTACGGCTCAGGGATAGAGTTAATCGGAACATCCAGGTCTTAAATCATGGTGATTTAGATAAGGACGGGGGTGAGTCAGACCTGGATTTAAACCCGGACCTCCGGCAAGATGCCGACTTACTCTATAGTTCGACAGAGGCGGGAGAAGAGGCGGTGCATATCCTGACTCTCTTAGCGAAGGGCGAGCCGTACAAAGTATCCGGTGCCTGCCGGCAAAAAGAAAACGAGTCTCACCTCCAGCCGGAATTGAAGAGATACCTCTTGAACCGGCTCCCGGAGTATATGCTGCCGGCCCATTTTGTAATCCTGAAGGAACTGCCTAAAACAGCCAACGGAAAAATCGACCGGAAAAAACTGCCCCAACCAAAAGCCGAAGATGAGAGAGAGGCGCAGACACAGTTCGCCCCCCCCCGCAATGAGATCGATCGGAGATTGGTGGACATCTGGTCCCAGGTGTTGGGGATCGAATCAAGTAAGATCGGTATCGAGGCAAACTTTTTTGAATTGGGTGGACATTCGTTAAAATTAACGATATTGGTATCGAAGATAAAGAGTGAGTTTGATGTATCGGTCTCGCTGACCGAGGTGTTTAAAATGCCCACGATCAGGGGAATGTCGGAGAATATTGAACGCCAGGGAGGCCGCGTCATGCCGTCGGTGCCTTCCAATTTGGTGCTGTTGAGGCAGGGCAGCGGTCCCGGCCAAAACCTTTTCCTGGTCCATGCCGGTAGTGGTGAAGTGGATATTTTTGTGGAGTTTTGTAATCATTTAAAAGCCGGGATTAACTATTGGGGCATCAAGGCCGATAGGATAAAAGATTTCAGCCCCCTTAATTTAAGCATAAAAAATATCGCCCGGCAGTATATAGACAGGATTAAAAAAGTTCAGGCACAAGGCCCCTACTATATCGCCGGTTGGTGTTTTGCCGGGACCATTGCCTTTGAAATGGCCAGGCAACTGGAGAGTAGGGGAGAAGAGATTGGCTTCCTGGGCCTGATTAATTCACTGGCGCCCCAGGAAGAACTGGGCAATGGCGTTAAAGAGTTCAGTTTAGAGTCCGAGTTGTCATGGCTGAGCGACTATCTGCCCCAAAAAAAGATCAAAGAAGGAGTGCGTAATGTTAAGGAATTGGATCGGTTGTGGCCCTTGATCGTGCAATATTTTGAAAGGGATTTTACCGACACCGGGACCATCAGGGGATTGATCCCCGAAAATATTGCTATGGCCATTCCCAACTTCCGCCAACTCGGAATCCGGGAGTTGATATATTATTTGAATATTGTCAGGTCTTTCGATCGGGCCAGGAATTTGTATATCCCGGAGGGAAAAATCGATACGGAATTAAATTTCTTCTGTGCCAGCCGCTCAGAAATCACCAATAGGGACCGGTGGCGCCATTACTGTCGTAAACCGGTTAAATTTCATCATGTTAACGGTGACCACTTTTCCATTTTTGAAAAGCCCGAAGTTGCGGAGTTTGCCAAAAAATTTGAACCGACAATGCTTAATCGGTTATAATAGTCCTTTGAAAAATCGAGGAGGTAAAAAGCATGAAGCGATTTGTGATAATTGCTGTTGGCTTTCTTTTAATGACCGGCTGCTCAAAAAACGGGGGTAAAAATTATACGGTTTCGGAAGTAAATGGTGTTACGGTTTACAATAATAGGGCCAGACCGTCGGTGGATGATCTGACTATAGCCCCCAGGCAGCTCTTTCACATTGATGCCGCGGATGAGGATATTAAAAATCCGGGCCGGGAGCTTTCGTGGCCCCGGTTTCTCGATATAGACAGCAAGAACAACATATTTATTTTGGACCTGGTTAGCGCTTCGGTAAAAAAGTTCGACAGGGAGGGAAATTTTATTAAAAGTTTCGGCAGGAACGGTAATGGACCGGGTGAGATGAAATCCCCCTACTTGCTTGCTATTTTGAATGATGTTGTCTATGTAACCGATCCCTATGTTCAAAGGATGGTGACGTTTGATACCGAAGGTAATTTTCGGGGAAACATTTACTTGAAAGGAGGACTGCCGAATTTTTTGCAGTCGGTGGGAAACGAAAAATTTATCGCCTTTATGACCCAGTTTAAACAGGAGAAAGATGGCCTTTATCTTAAGTACGACCTGGTATTAATGAATCCGGATTTTGAGCCTATCGCCGTCTTGAGGAAGTACACCAGGAAGTTCGACCCCTCTACTCCCGACGTCTTAGATCGGTTTACCCACTATGCGGTGGGCAAAGATAAAATATTTGTGGCCCAGAACAGCGAAGAGAGGTATCGAATAGATGTCTTTGACTTTTCCGGGGAACGGCAGTATGGTATTGAGAAGGATTATCAAAGGACAGCGTTCCGGCAAGATGAGCTAAATGAACTCAACGACACCATGAGGGCCTTCTATAAAAAAGCCGGAAGATCGAATTTCCAGCCCATCAAAAAAAAGTATAAAAAATCGATAAACGGTCTATACTGCGATAAAGAGGGGAGGTTGTTGGTGGCATCGTCGCTAGAAAGAGATGAGACGAATCGATACGACTTCCTGGTTGATGTTTTTAAGGAAGGGATATTTTTAAAGAGGGTAAAACTGGACATTTGTAAAGGGTACGATTATCTTAAAGTGCAGGAGGAGAAGTTATTTTTTAAGGGCGACAGGATTTATCATATAAACGAACCGGAAATCACCGTTAAAGTTTTCGGTTATTAAGACAATCACAACGATGGGGCGATACCTGGGAACTTTAACGGCGGTAGCGGCGATCTTGTTGATTCCCCTGTTGGTCTTTCCTGCCCTTCAATCGCCGTCATCTTCGGTGCAGAAAATAGAGTTAAAGGACAACTGGCAATTTCGCCAAGACGGTCAAGAGCGGTGGTATCCGGCCGCAGTTCCCGGCTGCCTGCACACCGACCTGCTGGCCAATGGCCTGATCGACGATCCCTTTTCCCGGGACAATGAGAAGCGACTCCAATGGATAGAAGAGAGGGATTGGGAATACGTCACCCATTTCCGGGTAAATAAGGAGTTGCTGCAGAGGGAAAACCTGGAAATAGTCTTCGCCGGGCTCGACACCTATGCCGATGTGTATCTCAACGGTTCAATGTTATTTTCGGCCCATAACATGTTCCGGGAGTGGCGAAAGAGCTGCCGCCGCCTGTTGAAAGTGGGTGAAAATACCCTCGCCGTTCATTTTCATTCCCCCATCAAGATGGCGGTTCCCCGCTGGAAAAAATTGGGACATGAGTTACCCGGGGGCCCGCGGGTGGTAACCCGCAAGGCTGCCTACCACTATGGCTGGGATTGGGGGCCCCGCTTCGTGACTTCCGGCATCTGGCGGCCGGTCTATTTGTGGGCCTGGGACCGGGTCAGGCTCGTTGACCTGCATATTATCCAGAAGGGCCTGACTAAAGATAAGGCAGAAATGACCGCGGTGTTTGAGATCGTTTCTACCGGGTCTCAGACCGCTTCCCTATCCATTTCCCGGCCGGGGGGAAATCGGGTTCTCTATGCCGAAGATACGCTGCTGGCAGCCGGCAAAAATACGGTCTCCCTGGATTTTGTCATCCCGAAACCGAGGCGGTGGTGGAGCCGCGGTTTGGGGGAACCTTATCTATACCGACTCACCGGCATGGTGAACGCCGGCAATCATGCCGTTGACCACAGGCAAGTACGCACCGGCCTGCGCAGCCTGGAACTGGTCCAGGAAGAGGATCGGCTGGGCAAGAGCTTTTACTTTAAACTCAACGGTCTGCCGGTTTTTATGAAGGGGGCCAATTATATCCCCCAGGACAGTTTCCCAAACCGGGTCACCCCCGAACAATACCGCGCCCTGGTGAAGGCTGCCGCGGCCGCCCACATGAACATGCTGCGGGTCTGGGGCGGGGGGATTTACGAAAACGACATTTTTTATGACCTGTGTGATGAGATGGGCATCCTGGTCTGGCAGGACTTCATGTTTGCCTGCGCCCTGTACCCCGGTGATGCAGATTTTCAGGAAAATGTCCGGGCAGAGGCCATCGACAATGTCCGGCGGCTGCGGAATCACCCCTGCCTGGCCCTGTGGTGCGGAAACAACGAGATTGATGAGGCCTGGCATAACTGGGGCTGGCAGCAAGCCTATTCTCCGGCAGAGAGGGCAAAAATATGGCAGGATTATGAGACGCTGTTTCATAAAATCCTGCCGGCAGTGGTGAGCCAATATGATCCCGGCCGGTTTTACTGGCCTTCTTCCCCCCAATTTGGCCGGGCCGATATCAGGAGCCTGACCCAGGGGGATTCCCACTATTGGGGCGTCTGGCACGACGGCGAGCCCTTTGAAGTATTCAACCGGAAAGTCGGGCGGTTCATGAGTGAGTACGGCTTTCAATCCTTTCCGACGCTTCGGACAATAGAGAGTTTCACCCTGCCCCAGGACCGAGCCATCGATTCGCCGGTCATGCAGGCCCACCAGAAACATCCCCGGGGCAACCGACTGATCCAGACTTACATGGGAAGGTATTACAAAACTCCCGGAGATTTCCCATCGTTTCTCTATGTAAGCCAGGTGCTGCAAGCAGAGGGTATAAAGATCGCCATCGAGGCCCACCGGCGGGCCAAACCCGGGTGTATGGGGACTCTATACTGGCAATTGAATGACTGCTGGCCGGTGGCCTCGTGGTCGGGCATCGATTATTTTGGCCGCCGGAAGGCGCTGCATTACTACGTCAAAAAAGCATACCAGCCGCTCCTGGTTGCCCCCTTCGTGGATCAGGGGAAACTGAAAATTTTTATTATCTCCGATCTCCTGGAACCTATCGCGGCCCAGTTGACATCGGCGCTGCTGGACTTTTCAGGAGAGAGCCTATGGCGGCAAGATTCGCAGGTTGTGATCAGGGGAAATTCCAGCCGCCCTTACCAACAAATTCACCTGCCGGAGCTACTGGAAGGAAGAGATAAACGCCGGGTGGTACTGGAAGCGGTACTCCTCGTTAAAGGGCAAGTGGTGTCGCAAAACCTCCTCTATTTTGTTCCTGCCGGAGAACTGGATTTAGCCGTTCCCTGTATTACCTATCGGGTGTTACCGCAGCCCGGCGGCTGTGCCCTTTCCCTATCCACCGACAAATTGGCCAGAAATGTATTCCTGGGTGTCGAAGGGGTAGAGGGATTTTTTAGCGACAACTTTTTTGACTTACTTCCGGGCCGGCCGGTTACGGTATATTTTAGAATCAACCATAAAAATGTTTGCCTTACCGGGAAATTAAAAATTATATCTTTGATCGATAGCTATTCGGTTGCCTCTGGGGGGACATCTCCACATTATTATGGGGGCGCAGATCTGGCCCC
>CBFDCR010000014.1:0-84756 GCA_965603365.1 uncultured bacterium | reverse complement strand
GGGATATCAGGATGTTCATCCCGGAAATCATCTGGAATATTTTTGGCCGCCTCCCCGATGACCTCAAGCGAGCGAACGAAGCTTCGTTTAAGAGTTTCGTTTTCAAAAAATCTGGAATAGGAAATGTTTGCTGAATGACGAATGAGATAACTGGCCTCGTCCAGGATGTGATTTAGGAAAGGTTTAAGCTGTTTCAAGGTACTGGATGTCATGTTGAATAAGTGGTTCGATGTAGGGGCTGATCATATCATTTGTGACCAGGTCCACCCTTTTCTGGAAGATTGTTTCCAGGGCTCTTCGTAATTTTAGGTAATTGTTGTAATAGCCGGAAAAATTTTTATCAAAGTTAGATAACTCAAATTCTACCAACAGGTCGATGTCGCTTTGCCGCTTCTCGTCCCCTCGCCCAAAAGATCCAAATAAACCGATTTTTTTTACCCGGTATTTTTGTAATATATCCCTATGCTGCCCAAGTATCTGCATAATCTCTTTATCATGAATCTCCATGCCCCATATTATACACCAACAACCGATATTTTCAACAACCCGGCATAAAAAACCAAAACCTTGCCCCCCAATCCAAAGACAATTACTGTTTACGAACCGGAAAGGGGACAGACCGGAATGCCACTCCAGGCATCAGGCAAATAGGCAAATAGGTAATAGTAAAGGGGCGGGATGTAGGGGACGCAGATCTGCGTCCCCTACCATCTAAATCTGCCGCACCTTTCTGTGGGCCCCACCACAATCTATTTTCTACATTCCCCCTCGTTCACCCCCTATGGCAACCGAAGGGGGAACCGAAACTCTGCACGGTGCAAGACTTCATTACTTTATGCCGCATCTGTGGCTGATTTATTTTTTGGATATCTGCCTCGGTGGGGGTAATGGGACCTTCAATATGGCGTGTGGTAACGCCAAAATGGGGTGTTGTACCGCAAAAATGTCGTGGGGAGCGGAAATATATCGCATTGTAACGGCATTCTGTCGTATTGTACCGGCGAAAAGTGGCCTTTGGGGGGATTTTTTAGTAGAGGAAGCCGAAGAGCCAGAGGGGGATGCGGTGGCGGTAGCCGGTTTCGAGGTCGTCTATGGCCAGGTAGCTGTTTTTTACATCCTTGATCTGGTTGAAAGTCTTTTTGGGGCCGCCCACTTCAAAGGTGTAGGTGTCATCGACCCGGAAATCACCCTGGTCGGCGGTGGTGAGGCGGTGGGCGGCGGACAGGATGTTGGCGAAAAAATTCTCCCGGATATTCCCTTTCTGGATGCGGTCCGGGCTGCCGATGGCATATGCCAGGTTGGTATTGTGGAGGTAGATCTTCTCCGGTTTTTCCAGCAGACTCAGACTTCTACCCTTTTTCGACACCGTCAAAATGATACCTGCATCTTCCAGGAATTTGAGGTATTGTTTGAGGGTGCGCTCGTCACCGATATCCAGCAGCCGTTTCAACTTTTTTAAGTCCGGGGTAAAGGGCACCGATTCGGAGATAAACGAAACCAGCTTCTGCAGCTTTTTAATGCTGACGCCGTTTAGATTGGGAAAGATGGCCTGTAAATCGTTCTCTATGGCGGTGTGAATATTTTGCTCCAGGGTGATGTTGAACAGATCGATGTTGTCAAACTCCTTAAAGTACGGATAATAACCGTGCTGCAAATATTGATTGAATAGGGGCAGGATCTTTTTTTTGGCTGCCTCTATTTTCTGGATAATCCCCTCGGCAATCTGGGGGTGATTCTCCAGTATTTCTTCCAGTGGGTGAGGTTCCCACTGCTGGTCCAGGTGGGGGCGGAAGGGGACAGTCCAATTTTTTTGTCCAATTTTTTTCCTTGAAATTATTTCAAAAGTGTACTATTATTTATTCATTAAGGAGAAGTAGTGTTGTGCCAGTAATAGCCAGGTTTTATGGAATTGTAGTGAAAATGTATTTCAGTGATCATCTCCCTCCTCATTTTCATGCCATTTATGGAGAATATAACGGTGTGTTCGATTTAAATACCATGGAATTGATAGAAGGTGATTTGCCCGGGAGAGCGGTCAAGTTGGTGAGGGAATGGCAGCAGATGTATAAGGGTGATTTAATTGGGATGTGGGAGACGAAAGAATTTAAAAAGTTGCCGGGGTTGGAATAAAGAGGTATGGGGCGATAGAATGTATCCAAAGATAAAAGAGATTGAGGTAGATAGGGATTATATTCTGATTGTGAAATTTGACAATGGTGTGAAAAAGAAATACGATTTCAAGAGAAACTTTGATAACCCGGTTTTCTATGGTTTGAAGAATGAGAGTTTTTTCAAACAGGTAAAGGTCGATGCCGGCGGTTATGGGATAAGCTGGAATGATGATCTCGATTTGAGCGAATATGAAATATGGAAAAACGGTGAGACAATCAATTGAAGATTAACAAAACCCCGAAACCCAGCTATGATAAATAGAGGTTAGTCTGCCTTATCAAATAATACCCGCCCCCATTTTTCTAACGTATGTTGTTGACATTTGATGGTGGATTCTTATAAAATTGGTCTTTGGGGAAAACCGATGAATATGAATATGATCAAGGGAAAAGGAAAAATTGTCTTGGTAGTGGTGGCTGTTTTTCTCGTATGCCTGGGCAGGGTACCGGGTGCGGCCCAGGAATCCGCTCCGGTTCCTCAACAGGAGGAGGCCCGGAAGGTGGTTGAAGGGGCAGATGAGGCACAACCACAGGAAAAAACAGAGCCGAAAAGTCGGCTCAGCCTGGAATTAAAGATTGCGATTGTATCCTTGCTGCTGGGGTTGCTGGGTGTTATATTTGCTGTCAGGGGGTTTTTTCAGGGTATTTTTGAAAAAAGGGGCAGGAAGAAGGGTAAACGGCGGGCGGAGAAGCAGTACCGTCTGGCCTTAGAAAAGGAGCTGGGCAAGATGGGGCTGCCGGGGTCGCTGGCAATCGAGAATGTCGAAGTTCGCCTGGACGATGCCTTTATCTCACTAAGCATCGCCGAGACCGGTTCCCGGCACGACCGGGAGGAACAATATCTCTCGGCGGAAGCGGTGGTGGAGCGGGCGATCCGGGGAGATCACCGCCTGCTCCTGATCATCGGCGATCCCGGTTCCGGCAAGACCACCTTGTTGAAGTATTACGGCCTGTGCTGCTTGAGAAAAGAGCAAAAAAAACTGGGTTTTAACTCAAAAATATTCCCCCTCTTTCTTCCCCTGCGGGAATTGAAGATGCCGGAGCAGCAGCCGGCCTTGCTCTGGCAGAGCCTGGCGGAACGGCCCGAAACCGCCCACCTGGGTATAGAGGCCGAAGACTTTCGCTCCTGGCTCAATAAGCGTAAAACCCTGGTGCTGCTGGATGGATTGGATGAAGTCAGCGATCCGAAGCAGCGCCAAACGGTCTGCCGCTGGATCGAACGTGCGCTGGGAAATCTAGGAAACGCATTTTTCGTGGTGACCTCGCGGGAGACCGGTTACCGGCAAGGGGATTTTATCCGCCTGGAGTGCCCTCACCTGCGGGCAGATATCATGGATTTTTCACCCCGGCAGCGGGAGGAGTTTTTGATAAAGTGGTTCCGGGCCGCCTTTTTAAGCAAAAAATCCGATGGGGATAGGGGAGAAAAAGAGTCGAGGGAGATCCAGCGGAAGCAGGCGGAGATACGGGCGAAGAAGGTCATCGACTTTTTGAAACAGCCGGATAATAAAAGCTTGTGGGAACTGGCCCGGGTGCCCATGCTGCTGCAGATCATGGCCATTCTCTGGCTCTACCGTAAATACCTTCCCGGTACCCGCTGGGAACTATTTGAGGCGGCCTTGCATTATATGCTGGACTACCGGGACCGCCACCGGGAGCTGGAACCGCTGCTGCCGGCCAAAAAGGCGGTCCTGGCCCTGGCGCCGGTGGCGCTGTGGATGCAGGAGACCTTGCGGCAGGACGAGGCCCCCAGGACCCCTGTCCATCGGCGGATGGCAGAAATTCTACAGGACATGGAAGGGCAGCCCACGCCGGAGGCGTTCTGTATCAACTTAAGGGACCGGGCCGGGCTGCTCGACGATCACGGCGAAGATCACTATATATTCCGCCACAAGTCCTTCCGGGAATTCCTGGCAGCCCTGCAAATGGGCAAGGAGGCGTCCAGGTCAAAAAAACGGCTGCAGGCGTTTGTCCGTTATTTCGCTGACGAGTGGTGGGAGGAGCCGCTGCGCTTCTTTATCGGCCAGGCCGATGCCGAGTTATTTGACGGTTTTATGCGTCTCTTTTTTAAATTACCGTTGAGCCGGGAGCTCGATAACCGGCAGCAGACCTTGCTGGAAAACCTGGTCAGGGAGGCCCCGCAGCGGAAACTCGACGGCTTAATCGAGTGTCTGGAAAACAAAAACCTGGATCAGCGCCGGCTTCGTTATGTCTTGAACTGCCTGAGGATCGTCGCTGTCCCGGAGGCGGCACAGGCGATCCGCCAGGCGGATAAGCATAATTGGAGTGAAGTCAATTGCGGTTATGCGGAAGACATCGCTGCCGGGATATTGGGCATAACAGGGCCGGGGATAGAGAGGGCCGCCCCCGGCGAGGTACCGGCCAAACGCCCGTCGTCCTTTCGCAACCCCTTCGAGGACAACGTGGAGTACATCCTGATCCCCGGCGGCAGCTATCACTATTCGGTCACCGGTAAAGAGATCACCGTACCCGATATGTACTTCTGCAAATACCCGGTCACCAACAGGTGCTACCGCCGCTTCATCGCCTACCTGTCGGGCAAAGAAAAAAAACTGGAAGAATGGCTGCCCAGGAGAACTTTTTCGGCAGCACTGAATCCTTTTGCCGGTTCTATCAAAGAGTTTGTTAGGTATCTGGGTACTGATTTTGAGGAGTGGCCGGTGAAATTCCGTTCCCAATATGATGAGGACAAACGGTTCCGGGGGGAGGACCAGCCGGTGGTGGGGGTCACCTGGTATGCGGCCCGGGCCTACGGCTTCTGGCTCTCCTGCCTGGACGCGGCCCGCCGCGGCGATTTGAAAGATTTGGATATTGAACAAATCGCCTCCCTCTACCGGCTGCCCAACGAGTGGGAGTGGCTGTGGGCCGCGGCCGGGCGAGAGCCGGACGGCTCCCTGCGCAAGTACCCCTGGCCGAAGGATAAGGGCGAACCCAACCCCAATCTGGGCAATTACGGCGGAAATGTCGGCGCCACCACGCCGGTGGGCCGCTACCCGGAGGGGGCCACGCCGGAAGGCTTAATGGAAATGGCCGGTAATGTCTGGGAGTGGATGGAGAATTGGGTTGACGATAGAAAAGGATATCGTGCGCTGCGCGGCGGCTCGTGGATCAACGGTGTGGGCAGCCTCCGTTGTTCCGCCCGCAGCCTCAACGACCCTCCTTTCTGGGGCAGCAGCATCGGCTTTCGTGTTGTGCGGTGCCAGTTGTAGGGTCTCCGTTGGTACTCTGATACTCTGTCCATCTGAAACTCTGGACCCGCCGCAGTTGCGTTGACGTCAACATCCATCGGTGTCGGACCGGCTGGGGGAATATCCCTGTAGGGCAGGGGAGAATCTGCATTTACAGCGGCAGCCATCGGTGTCGGACTGCCTGTGGGCATATTCCGGTAGGGGCGTTTTAATAAAACGCCCGTACATTGATAAAAATATTTATTTTTTTTGCGACGGTTGTTTGTAGTAGGGGAGGGTTGTCAACTTTTTGTATGTCCCCTTTCGTTTCCATGGGACCTTCAATATGGCGTGTGGTAACGCCGAAATGGGGTGTTGTTCCGGTGAAATGCCGTGGGGACCGGAAATATATCGTGGGGACCGGAAATATATCGCATTGTAACGGCAACCTATCGTGTTGTAACGTCATCCTGTCGTGTTGTAACGACATTCTATCGTGTTGTACCGCAAAAATGTCGTGGGGAGCGGAAATATATCGCATTGTAACGGCATTCTGTCGTATTGTACCGGCGAAAAGTGGCCTTTGGGGGGATTTTTTAGTAGAGGAAGCCGAAGAGCCAGAGGGGGATGCGGTGGCGGTAGCCGGTTTCGAGGTCGTCTATGGCCAGGTAGCTGTTTTTTACATCCTTGATCTGGTTGAAAGTCTTTTTGGGGCCGCCCACTTCAAAGGTGTAGGTGTCATCGACCCGGAAATCACCCTGGTCGGCGGTGGTGAGGCGGTGGGCGGCGGACAGGATGTTGGCGAAAAAATTCTCCCGGATATTCCCTTTCTGGATGCGGTCCGGGCTGCCGATGGCATATGCCAGGTTGGTATTGTGGAGGTAGATCTTCTCCGGTTTTTCCAGCAGACTCAGACTTCTACCCTTTTTCGACACCGTCAAAATGATACCTGCATCTTCCAGGAATTTGAGGTATTGTTTGAGGGTGCGCTCGTCACCGATATCCAGCAGCCGTTTCAACTTTTTTAAGTCCGGGGTAAAGGGCACCGATTCGGAGATAAACGAAACCAGCTTCTGCAGCTTTTTAATGCTGACGCCGTTTAGATTGGGAAAGATGGCCTGTAAATCGTTCTCTATGGCGGTGTGAATATTTTGCTCCAGGGTGATGTTGAACAGATCGATGTTGTCAAACTCCTTAAAGTACGGATAATAACCGTGCTGCAAATATTGATTGAATAGGGGCAGGATCTTTTTTTTGGCTGCCTCTATTTTCTGGATAATCCCCTCGGCAATCTGGGGGTGATTCTCCAGTATTTCTTCCAGTGGGTGAGGTTCCCACTGCCGGCCCAGGTAGAGTTCTAAATATTCACGCAAGGACATGCCCGTCATCTTGTATACAATGGCCCGGCGGCTCAGGTCGTGGGAGCCTTTGGCGATCTCCATGGCCGAACTGCCGGAGGCCACTATTTTTAATTCCGGGAAAGTATCGTTGATGCTTTTTAACTCTAGGGACCACTCCGGGTATTTGTGGATTTCGTCGAAACAGATCAGTTTGCCGCCGTTCTTGACAAAGGCTTCGGCGATTTCATAGAGGGAGTATCTCTTGACCATGAAGTGATCGGCCTGTACATAGAGTATTTGGGGATTGAGGCGATCATGGTCTGTCGCGTCCAATAAATACTGAACCATGGCGGTGGTCTTACCGACGCCCCTGGGGCCCAGGATAATGGAAAACCGGCTTTCCAGGGGGTGATCCCTCAGGAAATATCGCCGGTAGTCCCTATAATAAATTTTTAGAAAACGTTGACTCAAATCGTACAGCGAATCCAGCATGGTGCCTCCTGTGATCGGAATGCAATACGATTATAAACCCATTTTGATCGGAATGCAATACGATTGTTGCCTATTTGGCCTGTTTGTGGTGTTTGATGGTCTGCATCATGTGGCTGCGGAAGACCCGGGGTAGGGGAGAGGAGACGGTCAGGAGGTGGGCGCTAATGGGGTGGCTGAATGCGATGGCTGAGGCGTGGAGGGCCAGGCGCTCAAAGTCGCTGCCTTTGCCGTATACCCGGTCGCCTAAGATGGGATTGCCGAAGTGGGCCAGGTGGACTCTTAATTGGTGGGTTCTGCCGGTGTGGGGACAGAGCCGCACCAGGGAGAAGTCGTCAAATTCGTAGAGTACCGAAAATTCGGTGACCGCTGAGCGGACGTCCGGCCTATCTTCCTGGTGGATTCGCGTCACCGCCGTGAACTTCCAGCGGCTTTTTTTTGAGCGGGCCAGGGGGACATCGATCCTGCCGTTGCGATAGCGCAGCCGGCCCCGGGCCAGGGCCAGGTAGGTTTTCTTGACTTCCCGTCCCTTAAACTTTTTCTGCATCCGCTTCATCGTCTTTTCGTCTTTGGCCAGGATCAGTATGCCTGAGGTATCCTTGTCCAGCCGGTGGACAATGCCGGGACGCTCCGCATCTCTCATCTCCTTGACTTGAGGATAGAGAAATTTGAAATGATCCAGGATCGTCTCCCCGGGTTCACCGGCCCCCGGATGAACGGCGATGCCACCGGGTTTATCGATGATCAGCAGGTGGCCGTCTTCAAAGAGTTTATTGAAGCAAAAGGAGGAGGTCGGCGGGGCCGGACTTTCCTTTTTGTCTTCGACGATTTCCACCTCGACCCGGTCATGCAGGTGAACAGGTTCGCTCTTTTTGGGGGCGGTTTTTTCATTTAGTTTGACCCGGCCTGCCTTGATGAGCTTTTCGATTTTTGAGCGGGATAGGTGGTGCAGGTGGGCGCTTAAGAAAAGATCGATGCGGGACCAATCTTTCTCAGCCCTTAGTCTTATTTTTTTGCTGTTGTGTTCGTTCACCTTTTTTTTTAAAGATCCGGTAGAGGATGATGGCCAGGCTGACGCCGACGATGCTGATCAACTGGGGTATCGATAGACTGTTGAAGGGCTGATCCATACCGCCGAAAACATATTGCCGGTCCGGATCGCCCCTGAAGTATTCGACGACAAAGCGGATCAGTGAATAGTTAAAGATGTATAAACAGAAAATTTGACCGTTGAATCTTCGCCGGCGGTACCAGACCATCAAGACAATGAAGTTGAGAAGATTCAGGGCAGCTTCCATCAATTGGGTGGGGTAGAGAGAAGTGTTGAGGGGAACCCCGGTGTGGTTGTGGGCATACTGGTTGGTAAATTCGACCCCCAAAATGGAATCGGGCGCAGGTCTGCCCCAGCAGCAGCCGGCACTGAAACATCCCAATCTGCCGAAGAAATGGGCCAGGGCAATGGCCGGCACGGTGATGTCACCGATGACCTTGTAATCGAGCCGGTGTCTTCGGATGTGCCAGACGGCAAACAGGGCACCGCAGATCAGGCCGCCGTAGAATGTACCGCCGGAGGTCAAGAGGTATTTAATCTCCGACGGGTACGCCAGGTAATATTTAATTTCAACAAAAAATAAAAAGAGCTTGGCCCCGAAGAGGCCGACGAGAAGAGTAAAAAATATGAAATCGGCTACGATTTTGCTGTCCAGGTTTTGCCCTTTGGCCAGCTTCAGTATCAACAGGATGGCCATTAACACCCCTAAGGCAAACAAAAAACCATAGGTATGGATGGTGAGGGGGCCTATTTTTATCAGTACCGGAAACATGTCGTCCTCCAGGTTGTCATATCGAGGTACATTTTCCCCTCCATATGGAAAAGATTAGAATCACTACGCCGATGCTGATGAAGCTGTCGGCTGCGTTGAAGGTGGGCCAGTGAAGGCCCTTGATATAAAAATCGAGAAAGTCCACCACATAGCCCTGAAAGAGGCGATCGATGATGTTGCCCACGGCTCCGCCCATGATAAAGGAGAGGGAGATCAGTTCCGACAGGCAGCGGGAGGGCAATTTTAGAAAATAGTAGATCACAATAACCAGGGCAGCGACAGATAGAATGGTGATGACCTTCTGGACCCAGGCATTGGGGTGATCGGACAGGATACCCCAGATGGCGCCGGAGTTGCGGACATAAATGATCTGGAAAAATCCCTTTATGACCTCGATGCGGTCATAGAGATTCAGATTCGAGGTGATGATGAACTTGGTGGCCTGGTCCAGGAAAATAATGGAACCGATCAAAACCAGATATTTTGTTTTATAGCGAATCGTCAATGTTCATCTCCGTTGCGATGCTGCGACATGGGAACACCGGGGACAGAGTTCGGGGTAGGCATTGGCCCAATCGCCAAAGACTCCCGGCCGGGCACATAGGGGGGGCGTCGTGGAGGATATGTATGGGGCGGTTCTTTCGCTTTTCTAAAATTGCCTGGTAGATATTCATCTCCTGCCACTTTTTTAATAGTTGCGGTTCCCTCTGGTTTAACCGGGCTTTCATGGGGAAACTGGTTTTAGGTAAATTCAGCGTGTTTTTCCAGTTTACCTTTTTCTTTTCTGACATTCTTTTCTCCGCTAAATAATAATTTGTAATTCTCTCCTATTTTCCCCTTGAAGTCAAGGCGAAACAGAGAAAAACAGCCTGCTATTTGGGTTATGGAGTAAAAATTCCCGATCCTTTTCTTTTGGGGGCAAACGTATTAAAATATTAAAGACTATGGAACGATAAGGAGAAGAAGATGAGGCGAAATGTTAGCGGAGTAGTATTATTCATCCTGGTTCTGATGGGGATTTGTACCGCCGGTTATTTACCGGGGCAAACTTCCCATGAAGAGGCGGCGGCCAACATCGAAACCTTTGCCCGGTTGTACGGCTATGTGCGCTTCTTTCATCCCACTGATGAGGCGGCCCGGATGGATTGGCAGAAGTTTGCCGTCTACGGGATCAAAACGGTCGAGTCGGCCCGAAATAGAGCCGAACTTAAACAGGCATTGCAGGGGTTGTTCATGCCCATTGCCCCTGCGCTGGTGATCCACGATTCCGAAGAGTCGGTGGCGTTTTCTAAAGCCAGCATCACCCCGCCGGAGATGGAAGGTATGAAAGAGGTGGCCTGGCAGCACCTGGGCGTGGCCCTGGGAAGGCCCCGGAGTATCTACAAGAGTATCCGGGTTAACCGGGAAAACGTGATCGTTCCCGCCAATGATTTTGGGGCTATCAGCAGCAAAGTTGACTCCGCCCCCTTTCGGGGAAAGGAGATCAAATTGCGTGCCGCCGTCAAAGCGGAGGTACAAAAAAAGGCCGGCCAGAGCCAGTTGTGGCTGCGGGTGGACCGCCCCGGGCGACAGTTGGGATTTTTTGACAACATGGATGACCGCCCCATTCGATCATCCGATTGGCAATACTATGAAATTATCGGTACGGTGGCCGATGATGCCGAAGATATTTTCTTTGGCTGCTTCCTGGTCGGTTTGGGCAAGGTCTGGGCCGATGATTTTCAAATTTACCTCAAGGAGGCCGATGCCTGGCAGCCGGTGGAAATACCGAATGCCGATTTTGAAGTCGCTGGCCCCGGCGGGTCGCCCAAGGAGTGGATGTTTGCCGATGCCGTCTACTCTTTTCAGGTCACAGACCAGACGGCGGCCAAGGGAAATAAGAGTCTGTTGATCGAACACAAAACCCTGGTGTACCGGGACCCCATTTTTGAACAGGTTCCCCGGGTGGGGGAGACGGTGAGCAAGGAACTGGGCGGCGGCCTATCGTGCATCGTGCCCCTGGCCCTCTACGGCAGCCGGGAGCATACCTATCCGCCCTCTCCTGGAGAGGCGTTGGCCCGGCTGCGTGCCGCGGTTGAGCAGGAAGTCTCAAAAGAGTTTTCCGGTGATGATCTGTATACCCGGCTGGCCGATATTGTCATAAGCTGGAATATCTTTCAGCACTTCTTTCCCTATTTCGACGCAGTCCAGGCCGACTGGCCGGCCCAGTTAACCAGGGCCCTTGAATGGGCCTACCGGGATAAGGATCAATTTGATTTCCTTAAAACCCTGCAAAAATTCACCGCCGCCTTGAAAGACGGCCATGTCCGGGTCTCTCTACAGGGCGCGCCCCGCCTTTTTTATGCGCCCCTCGACTGGGAGTGGCTGGAAGAGCAACTGGTGGTGACCCGGGTGCTGGATCAGAAACTTGACATCAGGCCCGGTGATATCATCCTGGAAATCGATGGCCTAAAAGCCGGCGATGCGCTGGCCAACGAGGGCCAATACATCTCCGCCGCCACCCCCGGCTGGAAGCAGTACCGGACACTGGGCAATTTGCTGATGGGGACAGAAAATTCCAAAAAGAGTTTGAAGATCCTCAGGGGAGATCAAATCCTTCTGCGGGAGATCGTTTGCAGCAGGAAGTATCAACGGCAGATCAGTTTTCGGGAGGACAGGTATAAAAAAATAGGGGAAGGCATCCTGTACCTGAACCTGGGGCAAATCACCTGGCCGGAGATCGAAAAACTGATGCCCCAACTGGAGAAGGCCAAAAGCATCATCTGCGATTTAAGGGGCTACCCCATGGGCAATCACCGTTTGATCTGCCATTTGCTCAAGGAGAAGGACACCTCCACCTCCTGGATGCGGATTCCCCAGATCGTCTATCCCGATTATGAACAGGTCACATACACCAACCGCTCCTGGAAGTTAGCACCCCTGGAGCCTCACCTGACGGCAAAAGTGATTTTTATCGTGGATGGCCGGGCCATCAGTTATGCCGAATCCTTCATGGGCTTTATCGAACACTACAAACTGGCCACCATCATCGGCCAGCCCACTGCCGGTACCAACGGCAATGTGAATGCCATCCGCCTGCCCGGCGGCTACCGCGTCACCTTTACCGGTATGCGGGTGGTCAAACACGACGGCTCTCAGCACCACGGCGTGGGCATCATCCCCCACATCCCCCTCAACAGAACCATCAAAGGGGTGAAAGAGGGCCGCGACGAATTCCTCGACAAAGCCATCCAACTGGCCCGCCACCAGACCCAAATTTGACCATGTGACATTTTCATACCCAAAGAGGGACAAAAAAATTGCCAGAAGGATGAAAAAAAAGAATTGATTTAAGGTTTATTTCTGAAGTCATGGTTCTTCAAGTAGAAGAAAGTGAAA
Source organism: uncultured bacterium (assembly GCA_965603365.1). GTDB lineage: Bacteria > Acidobacteriota > Aminicenantia > UBA2199 > UBA2199 > JAHELQ01. The sequence continues at coordinate 72,370 of CBFDCR010000014.1, read as the reverse complement.
GACTTTGATATAATATGATTTCGGAAAGAATATACGTTGATGGAGGCATAAAATGGACTATCAAGAAACTCAATTTTTCATGCTCGAATATGAAGAAATAACAGTGAAGCCTAAATTGGCCTTTGTTATTCTACCTTTTAAAAACATATTGATTTTTGAAAAAGTTTTAAAACCAATATTTGAAGAGTATGGATATGAAATTCTAAAAGCGGATGATATGTTTTCTACAACAATAATGCAAGGTGTTGCAAATCTAATTAAACAGGCCGGGATTATCGTTGCAGATTTGACTAATCGAAATCCTAATGTATTCTATGAATTAGGATTAGCTCATGCTTTAAATAAGAAGGTTCTGTTAATTACTCAAAATGGTGATGATGTACCCACAGATTTGAAAGCACATAGATATTATAAATACGAGTTTTCTAATTCTGATGGGATTTTGAATTTTGAGAATTATTTACGAAAATTTTTGGATGATTTTAAAAAGCCTTTTATTAGCGATGAAGAGACGCATGATATAACTGCATATAAAGGAAATGAATTGCGGATACCGTGTGATTTTTTAGGGCGAAATGAGGGAACATTTTCTATTTGGGCTTATATTAACGATGACCACTATAACACTAAGAATAGAGATAATCAATACATTTTAAGTCACTCTGGGAATAAGGGGCGGATGAAAAAAATTGAATATGAGGATGAAGATGGTCATCCGCAATTTCAAAAAATATATATCAATGCCTGTCATATAGGCAAATTCTATAACAAAGAAACTGGCAAAATCTATTGGAGGTTTGGTAGTAGTGATGGGATAAGAAGGGATGCAATTTCAACTGATAAAAAGATCGATATAGGCTGGCATTTATTTACAGTAATGTGGTCAAAAAATTATGATTTCGTTAAGTTTTATATTGATGACAAATATATCGGAAGTTATAATAGTTTTCTCTGGCCCGAGAAAATCGAGAAGTTCGCTTTTATTGGGAGATGGCCAGGTAGGAGTCCCGGGCATTATTTTAATTCAAAAGTTGGAGGTTATTATATTTATGATTATATTTTAGAATATGGAGATATCCGAAAATTATATAGTGATACAGGCAAAGATAAAAAGTAGAATTGCCTTAAGGTGCATGAAGGCGAACATTTAACAATTCAATAATATCCAGTCTTTTCCAGTCTGGAGCAAACAAATTTGAATTTCAGAAGCGCAAATTCTTTTTTCCTTTTGACAATTTTTCATTTTTTTCGTCCCCCTTGTTTTCCTCTGAAAGGTTGTTGTGGGGAACGCAGAACTGCGTCCCATACAAGGGGAAATCTGGCTGTCTTTGTTTTAGCTATTAGTAGGTAGGAGATAGGTGACAGGCAAAGATTAAGTACTCGTCAAATTATATCCTCAGCTCTGCTTTTTGGCCGGTGGATTCATTGATGAATATCAATTCCCTGGTTTTCTCAAAATCCAGTTGTTCGTTGGCATTCATCAATTCAATGCCGTAAACCCTCCCATCAGGTGTAAGATCAATGTTGATTTCATCGCTGATTCGAAGGGTTTCGACGTCAGCGGCTTTATCTCTCACTTTGATATAAGCAATGTTGTATTTGGGATCGTAACTTATTTTCATTTTTTTTCTCCTAAAAGTATTTCACTAATACCGTTACTGCGATCCAATTATTGTCTTCCCGGATGGCAATAACTTCAACCTGTTTGGTGTTGTATTTCTTTTGATTCCAATAGCTGTTAAATGGGAAATTGCGTCTAAAGCCGGTTCTGCCGAATTTTGCCGGGAAACTTTCTCCAAATTCAATGGTTTTTTTTATCTCTTCTGCATTGGTGCCGCGTTCTTTCATTCGATCCAGAGCATGGGGGTGAATTTGTATTGCCATCAAATTCATTATAAATAAAAGTAATTTCCCTGTCAACAAGAAAGTAGGAAGGATAGGAAGTCGGCGGGCAGGAATTGTGTTTGAAATGGGGGGAATTATGTGATAATATATTTATTTGTAATACGAAAGCTTGATCGATAAGGAGAACGTATGGAGACTATTACAGTATCGCCAAAATTTCAGGTGGTTATCCCCCGATCAATTCGGAAATCTTTAGGTATTCTCCCCGGCCAAAAGGTACAGGTTTTCTTATATGGGAATCGGATCGAAATGATCCCGGTCAAACCCATCAAGGAAGCGAGGGGATTCTTGAAGGGAATTGATACCACCGTAACCCGGGAGAAAGATCGAATATGAATATTGTTGATTCTTGTGGTTGGCTGGAATATTTTTCCGATGGTCCAAATTGTGAATTCTTCATCCCTGCTATTGAAAATGTTGCCGAGTTATTGGTCCCTTCCATTACTTTATATGAAGTTTTCAAGAGAGTACTTCAGCAGAGAGACGAGAATCAAGCCCTTGAAGCGGTAGCATTGATGCGGCAGGGCAAGGTCATAGATCTTGATACCGAAATTTCTATTCATGCGGCCCGAATCTCGGTGGATCATCAATTGCCCATGGCAGATAGTATAATATTGGCAACCTCTTTGCTCCTCGGTGCCGTCCTGTGGACACAAGATGCTGATTTTGAAGGCATTGAAGGGGTTAAGTATACTGAAAAGAGATAATCCTTAGATCATCTTAGATAGTGTAGAATGGTGTTTTTTTTGGCATGATGACAATCATTTATGTGACTGATCTGCACGGCAGTTGGTGGAAAATCGCCTATCCCGATTATGAACAGGTCACATACGCCAACCGCTCCTGGAAGTTAGAACCCCTGGAGCCTCACCTCACGGCGTGGGCATCATCCCCCACATCCCCCTCAACAGAACCATCAAAGGGGTGAAAGAGGGCCGCGACGAATTCCTCGACAAAGCCATCCAACTGGCCCGCCACTAGACCCGATTTGACCGACTTTGAAACTTATTGTACCTGGACAAGGGCTGCATTCAATAATTCTACATCCTCTTGCCAGCCCCGGATAATGTCGATATTTTTACGCAAATAATTCTCGGCAATTTTTTCGGCTTTTTTTATATCGACATCGATTCCGTTGTCCACAATTGGATGGTCATTTTCCGAATAGTATCTCCGGCAGATATGGGCTATATCGTCGTTGATCTGGTAAGATTCATCGATAAAAATGGTATACATATCAAAAAGATATTCTTCTTTTTCACCTCGTTCGATACGATGAGAGACAACATAATTAAATTGAATTCCTTTTGTGCCGGAAAATTTTTTATTTTTTATGATTCGAGTGGTTGCATACCCACCAAAATCGACGGTTCCGCATGAGTTGACCATTTTGTCTATGAATGGATGACCCAGGGCGAGTAATTCTAATTCCGGCTGATCGCCGGCTTTTTTGCGGTCGAAGGTGACATTTTCATACCTGTCTTTAACTTCTCTATCACAGAATTCTTCGGGAGTGATAAAAGAAAAAATACCGTCTGTTTTTTGTGACTTTTTTCGTTTGGATTCCAGATATCTCCTGGTGAATACTGCCAGATCCTGTAATGTTATGTCTGACTGCACGTATTTTTCATAATAATCGGGTGAATAAGCGGAGACATCCTTAAACAATTTCTCTGCGGCTAATTCATACGCCCGCTTTGCCCGGGCAACGCCCCGGTCGATCTCCTCTTTTGCTTCTTCGATATCGCCTTCAACCAGAGACCTTTTGTATATTTCATTGTAATCGATCTCATTTTCCATTTCGTCGTACATGGCGGCCATGATCCCTTCCACATCTTCACCGGTCACCCTGGTGAGTGCGCTGGCTGCCCGCTCGATTTTTTCCTCTATATACCCATAAATTTTATCTTCGCTTGTCCCTTTTGTTCGAAAATTGTGGATTTGTACCACCTGCGCCTGGCCATATCGGTAGACTCTTCTCACCCGCTGCTCGATCCGCCTCGGATTCCAGGGCATGTCGTAGTTAAACAGGATGTGGGAACACTGAAGGTTACCGCCTTCTCCCCCGGATTCGGTAGATACGAGAAAATGAATCCTGGGATTATCCCGAAATTCTCTTTGATTGAGACGCCGCTGGTCCACATCCAGGTTGCCGTTTATGGTAATTGTACAATCCTGGCCATATTCATGTTCCAGTATGTCCACCAGGTGCTTCTGGGTGGCGAGATATTCGGTAAAAATGACAATTTTGCCCTCTTTTTCATCTGCTATCGGGTCAAATATTGAGTGGATGAGGTTTAGAAGTTCAACGGATTTAGTATCCTGCCGGACTTCCATGTCAAGGAGGGAATCGATCTCTTTGACTTCGTCTTTGATAAATTGTTTTTCGAATTCAAATGGAACTTGAGACTCTTCGTATTCTCCGCTGAACCGTTCATCTTCAAATTTACTTTTTTCTCTTACGATACCGTTCTTGTATTCCAGGGCCAGCTTGCGGTTGCGGAGTGAATTTTTGATGGCGGCGGTGCTGCTGGCCGCGATTTTCTGGAATAGGGAGAGGACAAGGCAGAGGGCCTGGCGATCCTGTTTATCCCTGAGCCGTTCGAGACAGGAATAGCCTTTTTTAATATAATTTGTTACTGCCTTATAAAACTCATTTTCGTCAGGGAACATCTCAAATGTATAATTATGGGTTTTGCGCCCTTTGAGGAGTTTGCGGCCCGAGGCGTCGGTCACGGCCATTTTGGGGGTACCCAGGATATACTGATAAAAGGGAACCTTGCCCGGGTCGGTCTTCGTTTTAAAAAGAGGGAGATCTCCATGGAACAGGGGATTAAAGTCGATCTCTTCATCCAGCAGTTTCATCAAATTGATAAAACGGGCGTGGTTGTCTTCTCCCTGATGAGGGGTGGCGGTAAGTAAAATCAGGGCATCGGTGTGGTCTTTTAGCTGCTCCGCCAATGTGGATCTATGCTCTCCGGCACTCAGTTTGTGGGCCTCGTCGATTATAATTAAATCCCACTGGCGATCTTTTAGCAGTTTTGCCTCTGCCTGCTTCAAACCTTCGATAGAGACGATGACGGTGGTTTTTAAGTCCCACATGCGGGGATTGATGGTAAGGAAGTTGCGGTTAAATATTTCGAAAAAGGTACCGAATTTTTCCTCTATCTCCTCCTGCCACTGCAGCATTAATCCGGCGGGGCAAATGATCAGGGTACGGTCTGCCACTCTCCGCTGGAAAAGGGCCTCCCAGATCAGACCCGCTTCTATGATTTTCCCCGTTTTCCCTGCGTGGGCCAGCAGAAAGCGGCGCCGTTTACTTTTGATGACTTCATAGGCGGTGAAGATTTGATGGGGTAACAATTCGGCGCGGATACAGGAAAGCTGACCGCCCTTGTTGGCCGTGAGAAACCTGGCGGCCATTTGCCGCATGTCAAATTTCCAGGTTTCTTCGAATCGGCGATTTTGTAACCTGTCAACCGGTGAAAGGAACTTCTCGGTCTCTTCCAGTCGGAGAAATTTGATATGGGTAAAGTAGGGCGGCCGGCTGAAAATATGGGGTACGTACTCTGCTTCGGCCAACCCTCTTTTGATTTTAATGAGGCGCGCCTTGCCGTAGGGCCGCAGCAGATCGTCCTGTGAAACAACGATATCCGATTCCCGAAAGTCCGTTTCATCCATTTTACTGACTCACTATTGCTTTCAACGATGCCTGGATGTCTCGTAACTCTTTCGCGGTGAGATTCCATAATGGGGCTGTAAGCTTATCGATTTCCGCTTCCACTTTTCTCAGGCGGGTGCCATCTCCTGTCTTCGCAACCTGGTGGGCCTGTTTTGAGAGACTTGCCAGTTCCTGGTGGCCGGGAACAGATAGATCAAATCGGGGGACATAGATATTATGGAGAACATGGGTAGATATTTGGGTGCTTATCACATAACTATTGACCAGATAGCGTGACGGTGCTGAATTTAATACTGCGCATAGGTAGTGGGCTTCTTCTGGGGTTTGAAAGGAGACCACAATTAAACGGTGATCCGGGATAATAAGATTGTTGCTATAATCTTGATCGGCAGATATCACACTACAGGTGAATTCACTGGCAATGTATCGCCAGCTTACTTTCCAGGGGGCCAATGTATAGCTGCCCACATCGAACATTGAATAAAACGGATCGCTCTCTTTGAAATAGCGCCTGTACGCTGCCCGTGACTTTAATACTCTCTCAAATTGTTTAAGATAAGTATAAGTGAGGGGGTATTTTTGTTTCATTATGGATTCGTCGATGCCCCGCCGTTTTTGGGGGTCCTGTACCATGATGATGTGGGCCGAAGGTTTGGCCTGCCAGCGTCTGACGTCGCGCCCCCGCACCAGGGGATACAGTAAATCCTTTTCAATCACCGCTTCTGCCTGCCTGACTTTTCGTTTGGCCCCTTCGGTGATGTTTCGCACCAGTACCTTGCCTTCCGCCAACTCCTGCAGGATTTCGACCCAATAGACTCCATTGGCACCACCGGTATTTACACCTTCATGGGCTTTGTAGGCGGATTTCCCGAGTACTTTGTTTACGGCCTCGAGTGCCTTCGTTTTGCCTGTTATCCAGGCGGAAGTTTTGTCCCTGCCATCCACCGGTTTTCCTACAAATGGATCTCTCAGCGTCCTCTCCAGCACAGCCGATAGCGGGGTGTGGCTGTCTATTTTCTGTCGCTCCTTCTTTTTCCAGACCGTGTAGGGAACCGGGTACTCTAACTCTTTGTCCCGTTCCAGCACGATGACTGCGGTGCGATTGGCCGCTTCAAAGGGTTTGATTTTTACCATGTCGTCGCAGTACACCGGTGCGATGGGGATTTCGTTATTGATCCGAAATCGTCGAAAACCCTGGCCAGCCCCGGAGGTCTTAAACACCGATTGGGTAATTACGAATCCCAGACGGCCGTGAGCCTTCAAATATTTGTCCATGGCAACATACGTCATAATCATAGAAATATCTTTCTTCCCTTTACCCAGGATGGCATCCATGCCTTTGTGGGGAAACAGGTTGTATTTAAACCATAACTCTTTACTGTCCTGCCGGTACTCTCCCGGCAGGCTCTCCCAGTTTACCCATGGTGGATTACCGATCACGTAGTCCACCGGCTGGATGAAGAGGGGGGCAAAGGCATTCTTTATAATGCGCGCCCAGATACCGTTTTTGTCCCGTTTATTTAGACTGGTTAACATATTGAACAGATCTTTGTGCAAATCTTCATGAAGAACCGGCAGGTCTTCTTCCTTTAGCCTCTGGATGAACTCTTCGGGACTAAATTCATGCTGTACACAGTATTCCAACTCTTCGGCATATCTGGCCACCAGTCCGCGGGAGGCAGCGATCTCTGTAGGGATGTAAAAGGTTTCAGCGCTGGTTTTAAGCTCCTTCACTGCCCCTCGTCTTCCGCCCGGGGCAGCAACGCCTTTGTTATTTGTAAAAAGTTCTCCATATTCGGATGGTGTCATGACCGAATCGCACAGGTAGACGGGGATTTCGATCTGATTTCCGTATTTAATTAAATCTCTGATGGCGATGAGATAATTGAGCCGGGCGGCGATAACTGCCAGAGGATTCAAGTCAAAGCCGATCACATTTTCATTAATCTTTTTTAAAAGCTCCTTTTCCGGTATCATTTTTTCGTCGGCAAATTCACGTACCTTCTGAATCGCCAGCACCAGGAATGTGCCGGAGCCGCATGCCGGGTCGAGTATGCGTTCATCCGGATTTCCTTTGATCCCGACTTTTTCAATCACCCATTGGGCAAGCCAATCTGGAGTATAATATTCGCCGAGATCGTGCCGTATTTTTTGGGGGAAGAGGTTCTGGTACAGTTCTTTAAGCAGGTCTCTCGATTCGCCGGGTTCGATAGAGAGGGTTACCGGGTCATATTCATCCAATCTACCGATCATGTCACGGATGACTCGCTCCAGATCAATCTTTTCTCCTTTTTTATCTTTGGTATCCCAGGCCTCCAGATACCATAAAAACATATCGCCCTCTAAGAAGTTCGTAATCCCCATCTGTCGGTAAATTCCACCCTTTTCCAGTTCTCGCAGTTCGCGCAAAAGCTTTTCTCCGGTGGCAATCTGATGAAGACGACTGAGAATAGATGGGAACATGGGATTAAAGTAGTTCATGATTTCGGCAGCCAGCAACTTCATGAATAGGGCATAATAGGTATGTACGGAGAAGAGGAGTGCGGAAGGATCGGGTTTCCCCTTGATATGATAGAAATCGGCCAGAACCTGTATTTTTTCCTCAAAGGCTTTTACGTCATAGCCCCCCACTTCACCGAAAAGAATTTTCCACTCATCAAAAAGAACCTGTGCTTTGGGATTTTCGGAGTTGGTGATGGCTTTATAAAATGTCTTTATACCTTCCCCCGATAACAGCGAATCGGCACCAAAGTCCCCGGAAAGATAGGCCGGTTGAAATGCTTTACCGGTTGCGGCAAGCGATAACAATGCCCGTAAGAATCTCTCTGTAGTCTGGGGGGTGACAGGAAGAGGATTGCTGATTTCCCAACTGTTATTTCGGAACCGAACAAAGATAAACCAGTGGCCATCAAAACCGATGCCGAATAATTTCGTGATTTTTCTCCTCTCTTCTTTTTCCAGGTCATACAGGCGTGTCTTTAACTGCTCGATAACTTCCCGGTTTCCCGGGGCAGTATTTGATTCACTTAGCCGTTTGGGTTTTTTATATTCTATAACCACGTAATTGTAAACAGAATCTGCTCTTCCCTTGCCAATCGTAACCTCGTGATGTCCTCTAAAATCTTGTAATTTTGCCTGGTTTTTGAATTCTCCCAGTATTCTTTCTGTTGCTATTCGTAAATCCTCTTCGGATTCGGTCCAGCTCGTCGCCTCTCGAATCTGGCGCACCACCAGATGGGATTGAGTTTTTATGATCTCTTCAATTGTTCGCATGATCGTTCTCCAGAGTAGATATTACTTTGTTGCAATGATAAGAGAGGGCCCCTGCCTCAATTAGACCAGAATTGAATTCTGTATCAAAAACAAAGACCGGCATCCTGTTACAGAAGTCAAGAACAATTTTATGCGTTTTGCCATAAGGATCTAACCAGGGGATTAACATAACGTCCGATAATTCACATAAGACACTGTTTCCTTTAAGAGCATTTTCCCTCGATATGCGGGTAATACCGGGATGGCAGTGCGATATAAACAGGGTTTTAGTTGGGTTTAAAGCACAGTATGTTTTATCAACGGTTTGGGCACAAACATGAATGTGTGATACTTGACGCTTAACCAAAAATTTATGAATCTCTTTTTCAATCGGTGCATGCCAGCCGCCAATGAATACGGTTTCCAATCTGGCTAGCCTTTGCATAGACTCCATCACAAATTGGGTAAGACCGGGGAGAATGTGCCTGGATGCTAAAATGCCCACTTTTTTGGCCTTTAAAAGGTCTTTGTTCCCTTTAAGAGATTTAAAATTATTTACCCTCATTTTACTTTTAATTTACCAGCCATTTTTATGCACAACTGACGGGAAGATCGTTTTTTCCATAGGTCTAATTTTAGAGGAAATATTCTAATATTTCAATAAGTTGTAGAAAAATAATTCCACAAATCCAGCATTCCGGGATCTGTTCCCGCTTCTCCGGTTTCGTTCTGGTTGGTTTTGCTCTTGTGTTGGGGAGTACGATGGTGTAGAATGGTACTCTTTTTGGGACGATGACAATCATTTATGTGACTGATCTGCACGGCAGTTGGTGGAAATACGAGCGGCTTTTTGAACTGGCCCGGGAGATGGCGGCCGACATCGTAATCAACGGCGGCGATGCCCTGCCCTTTGGCGGCGCGTTGAAAAAGCAGAGCCAGTTTATCGTCGAATACCTGGGCCCCTATTTTAAGAAATTAGAGAGTGCGGGAATTTATTACCTGGGCTGCCTGGGCAACGACGACTTGCGGATATTCGATTCGTTGTACGAGGCGACCTGCGGGAAATACGCCTTTGTTAAAGACCTGGCCCAGAAGAGGGTGGAAATTGGGGGATACGAATTTATCGGCATGAACTGGGTGGCGGATTATCCCTTCCAGTTGAAGGACCGCTGCCGCATGGATACCCGGGATTTTATCTTTCCCCAGCAGCATGGCCGTGGAGTATTGTCTACGGAAGACGGCCTGGCCTATATCGACGATTGGTTCAGTTATGCCCTGACCTTAGCCACACTCCAGGATGAGTTGGGGCAGTTGGTAAAACCGACGGATTTTCGGCGCAGTATATATGTGATGCACATGCCCCCCGCCTTTGTGGGCCTGGATTGCTGCTCCGACGGCCGGGAGGTGGGTTCTATAGCCGTGTATCGGTTCCTGGAGACCCATCAACCCCTGCTGTCGCTTCACGGCCACATCCACGAGTCGCCGCTGATGACCGGCAGTTGGTTTAACAAAATTGGCGACACCCTCTCCATCCAGCCGGGCCAACTGCGAGATTTCACCTATGTCACCATAGATCTCCCCTCCCTGAAAATCGACCGCCATACCGAAAATCACCCCCCCATGCCGATTTAAATGAGAACAAACCGCACTCCTTTGCCCTATTCGCCAGCAGGATTTGGTTGCAAAAGACACTTTTTTGAGGAATTTTCTCAAAAAACTTGACTTTAATTTGATAATAGATTATAAGAACAAAGAGAGGCTAAAGATGTTGATAGAATTTAAAGTAGGAAATTTCCTCTCCTTCAAGGATATTGTTACCCTGAGCATGGTGGCTTCAGCAGACAGAGAGCATCGTGATACCAACACTATCCGGGTGAACGATAAGCTGAGACTGCTAAAAAGTGCTGCCCTTTATGGGGCCAATGCCAGTGGAAAATCGAACCTGGTTAAAGCCCTTAAATTAATGAAGGAGCTTGTATTAACTTCTTCTAAGGAAAGTTCTGCAAACAAAATAAAAAAGGTTGATGAATTTCGATTAAGTACTGAAACAAAGACCGTGCCTTCGACCTTTGAGGTTACTTTTTTAATTGACGGGATACGCTATAGATATGGATTCCAGGTAGACAGGGAACGGGTTTACCATGAATGGCTCTATTATGTTCCCACCATCAGGGAGGCCACCCTTTTTACCAGAGAAAAAGATCAAATTAAGATAGGTCCCGGTTTTAAAGAAGGAAAAGGATTAGCAAGCAAGACAAGGGCAAACGCCCTTTTCCTTTCTGTGGTCGATCAATTTAATGGTCAGACCGCCAAAAAGATATTGGAATGGTTCGATCATCTTGTTATTGTTATTGATATTGAATCGGATTGTTGGTGTGATTATGAACTTGAGCATCATGAATTCAAGGAATTTGTACTAAAACTTTTAAAGGTTGCCGATATGGGATTAAAAAACATCAAGAAGGAAGATATTTGGAAGGATCGAAACGATGGCAGGGTATATGACCAGTCATCCTGTTATAGGGTTATACATCAAATATACGATCAGCATAACAACCCGTTATCGGAGGAAAAGTTCGACCTTCTTAGAGACGAATCGGCCGGGACTCAGGCTCTTTTCGAACTCTCACAGCCCATTTATCAAGCTTTAAAAAATGACGATGTGTTGGTAATAGACGAACTCACATCGAAATTTCATCCTCTTTTAACGAGGGCACTCATCGAGATGTTTCATCATTACAAACCAAAAAAAGATAACGCCTGGAGGCCCAAATCACAGCTCATATTCGTCAGCCATGATACCAACATCCTGTCCAATCAATTTTTCAGGAGAGACCAGATCTGGTTTATCCAGAAAGATGAATATGGGGCGTCGGAACTTTACTCCCTGGAGGAATACAAAGTCCGCAAGGATGCCTCATTCAATAAAGATTACATCATGGGAAAATACGGAGCCATCCCGTTTATCGGTAATATTGAATCTCTGTTTGAGGACAGCACTGATAATGATAAGGTTTAATGGGAACGGATAACCTATTCTGGAAGAAAAAAAACAGATCGCTTAAGAGAAAATCGAGGCTTAGAGGCAGGCCGCCAAAGAGTTTTCTGATCGTTTGCGAGGGGCAAAAAACGGAACCGAATTATTTTAACTCTTTTCGGCTGAGTTCGGCAACAGTCAAGGTCATCGGAGCCGGGGATAATACCGTGAATCTGGTAAGAAAGGCATTGGCGATCAGAGACAGGGCCCGAATCAATGAGGAGGTTTACGATCAAGTGTGGTGCGTATTCGATCGCAATGGTTTCACCCTGGAGAATTTTAGTGAAGCCATCACATTTGCCGTTAGGCAGGGCATTAAGGTCGCATACTCCAACGAGGCCTTCGAGTTGTGGTACCTGCTGCACTTTCATTATTACCAGACGGCCATGTCCAGGCAACAATATATAGAGAAACTTTCTCAGCTTTTAAACCATCCCTATAAAAAGAATCATCCATCCATGTACCGGGAATTGTTAAACAAGCAGAAAGAAGCAATAAAAAATGCCGAAAGGCTGTTAAACCGCTACAATCCCCCGAATCCGGGAAAAGACAATCCATCCACTACGGTCCACCAACTGGTAACCGAATTAAATAAATATTGTAACCGTTAAGCCGGGATTACCATTATCTCTATTTAACCCGGGGTGAGGAGGTGGAGGAGGGCGATGAGGACACCGGCGATGCCTTCGCCCCCTAACAGGCCGGCGGCGATGATGGCAATGTGATCGTTTTGATGGCTGCGGGCCAGCCGTTTTTTAAATATAAGGCCCAACAGGCCGCCCAAAAACACGGTGGCGGATATCTTCATGGGCAGAAATACCCCCAGCCCCAATGTCATGCCCGGTACATTGAACAGGTAAAGTGTCAGGCCGATGGCCAGGCCGAAGAAGAAGGCCCCGGTGTGGGGCAGGCCGGTGGCCATTGTCGATACCGCATAGGCCTGGGGTGCAATCAATTCGCTGCCCGGCCCGACTGCGCCAAAGGCCTTGAGCATGGCCAGCAGAACCAGGACCGACACAACAGCCCCCACCAGGCCGCCGGCAGCCTCGGCCGCAATCTGGGCCCTGGGACTGGTTTTTAAAATATGCCCCGATTTGAAATCGTTGAGCACATCCCCGGTAAGGCCGCAGGCCACCGCCACCACCCCGGCCACAAAAAAAGCCTCCGGCCCGCCGATACCGGTGATGGCCCTGGCCGCCAGTAATACCAGTATGCCGAAGATCTCCATGGGATTAATACCGGTCTGGCCGGTGATGGAGGCGGCCATGGCCGTGGTGAGCCAGACACCGGCGATGGTGATGATACTCACCCAGACCCCCATGCCGGTGAAGACTGTCAGCAAAAACGCCACCGCTGTCAGCAGGAGGGGCGAAATTTTGAGAACCAGGCTGCTGCGGCCTTCAGCCCGTTTTTTGTTGATGATCGGCCCGTAGATCTCCCGGGCCCGCCGGATCATGCCTTTGAATAGTATACCCAGGCCGGTGCCGATCATCAGCCCGATGCCCAGGCTGTCTTTGAAGGCATTGGCCGCGGCTATATCAGTGAACCAGCCAGCGGCAAGACCCAGCGGCACGATAAACAGGTGTGATATCACGGCCCCCAGGAACCACACGCCGGTAAACAGCGGCCCGATAATATAACCGATGGCCAGGGCCATGGGGGAGAGCCAGAGGCCGACAAATATATTCCTGGTGGCCAGGCCGGGCCAGGAAAGGGCCCCGGGGATCAACTTGAAACCGTCCCGCAGGGCCACAAATACCGCCGTGAACCCCAGTGAGGAAAACAGTGTCCGGGCCTTCCGTCCTCCTTCATCCCCGGCCAGCACGGTTTCTGCCGCGGCCTTGCCGATGGGGAAGGGCAGCCTCTCTTCTTCGATAAAGTACTTGCGGATGGCGGCGGTAAATAGGACACCCAGGAGGGTTCCCGACACCGTGACTGCCAGCAGCGACAACAGGCTCACCTGGGCGTTGGGATTCACCATCCAGATTCCCGGGATGGTAAAGGCCAGTCCCCCGGCTACCATGCTGCCCGAGGACATGGCGGTGTGGGCCACGTTGATCTCGTTGAGGTTGGTGTGTTTCAGTAGTTTCAATACTGCCATGGACATCACCGCCACAAAGATGGTGGGCCAGGGCAGACTGCCCATGCGCAGGGCCACGTACATGGAACTGGTGGTAATCACCACCGAGCCGATAATACCCAGTATCAATGCCCGGGCCGTGCACTGCCGACGAAACGATGACGCATATCTTGATCCTGTTTGTGATGAAGGCATTCGCTTGATCCCTGGTTTCACTTTTGCGGACTCAATGCCTAAATATACCCCTTATTAACAATACTTTCAAGTTCCCCCCCAATTTTTCCCCATTTTGTGGCTTCAGCCCCTTTTTAAGGTATTGGGTGCTGGCGTTTGAATATGCTTTATGCCTCCAATAGTTCCAGGAATCTGCCGGCGGAGGGGACCACCTTGCCTTTTTCGTAACGGGAAATATTTTGTTGTTTCATCCCCATTTTATGGGCCATCTGCTGCTGGGTGAGTCCCAAACGTTCCCTGGTCATTTTGATGGAAGCTGCGATCTGTAATTTTCTGTTAATTCGGATTGGCTCAACGACTTCTCCTGGCTGTGGTATATATTCGTCATTGTTAAAATAATTTTCCATATCGTCCTCGAGTGCAACTTCGATGACTCCTTCAAGGGCATCTTTGATCATCTCCCGTGCCTCTTGCAGTGTCTCTCCCTGGGAGCAGACGCCCTCTACGGATGGACAAAACACAAAATATCCACCGCTCTCTTCATCTTTCCTGAAGACAGCCATCGGCTGAAATAGATTGAGGTGTGACCCGGTTATACGCTTAATTTTCCATCCTTCTTTCTTCAACATATTAACCACATCCTTACCTTTCATGTTTAACCATGCACCACATCTGGTGTGTTGTCAACACCAGGATAACCTAAAAATAAAAATTATATTTGAAAAACTCCAGTATTCATACTAATATACTTATTTGAAAAAAAGAGTGAAAGGTTCAAACCTGGATGTGGAGAGGAAGGAGTCTCCGTCGATTGTTGTCATATAAACTAATGTAAATTGCAAAAGGAGGTTAGCTAATGGGAAAAGTTATCGGAGAGAAAGGACAATATCAACCGGAAATGTGTCGGATCGCTGTTTATGGTGGCGCAGACATCGATAAAAGTGTTGTTTCCTTTTGCAAAGCTTTTGGCGCGGCATTGGCAAGACAACCTGATCTCAAAATTATCACCGGGGGCTATAGAGGTAGAAAGAAGAAACCAGAGAAACAAACGACTGATTGGAGTGTTGTTCAGGGGATCATTAGTGGTAACAATTCATGGCATAAAGGCCACCCTCGAGATAATCGATCTGGCTTTTGCCATTGAGCGACCTATATTTCCGATTCCCTTTACCGGAAGACTATCATTAAAGCATTGGCGAAAGAATCGTAAGATAATTCAAGAATGGTTTGGGATAAGTGATGCCTTAGCAGATGAATTTGAATCTGTTATACTATCGGATATGAATGAGGAAGAAATCCAGGAATTGGCAGAAAAAGTCGTCAAACTCCTGCTTAACCAGCTTCGGCAGAGATGTTTTATCATTATGCCTTTTTATAAGTACACCAATTAATACATGGGGTATTGCAAGCGTTTAAGTGCCTGGTAAATTGGATACGATAGGGTTTGTAGAGATAAATGCAATAAAAGTAGTAACCGATGAAAGTTAAGGGATGGGTTTGGAGTTGGGATTTTGTTTTTAGGAGTCATATTTTTAGATACTTTCAGTATGAGCATAAATTTTCAGGTATTGGTAATCGATTAGTTCCGGTTCTCTGCCTTCTATCAGATGAACTGTTTTAAAGGGTATATTGTATAGGGTTAATTTTTTTTCGACATGAGGAGTAGCTTTTCTTCCGGCCTCATCGCCGTCGAGCATCAGGATGAAGGATCGGTGGGTATCTTTGATCAATTTGAGTTGTAGAGAAGAGATTGAAGTTCCCATCAGTGCGATGGCGTCGAAACCCGACTTTACGATATGGATACAATCAAAAAACCCCTGGCCTGTTGATTGAAGAGATCCTTTTGCTGTGGATTTTGTAAACCAGAGGCATTTATTCAACAAATTTTCTCGATTCATCTTTAAAAATCCGAGATTTGTCTTTAAAATTCTTAGAAAGTCTGAGAAAAATCGTCCGATTTTCTTGAAAAATTCAAGAAAATCTCTTAAAAAAGTATAAAGAATTGAGAAAAGTTCTTGATGAATCTTTAAAAATTGTCGGACAATCATAAAAAACTCTTCATGAATCATGAAAGATTCGTCATGAATCACAAAAAAGTCTGGTTAAATTACAGTTAATTTGCCGATAATGACAAACAAACAGTCACAGCAATTTTAGAATGACTATTTAAAATTTCGGGGTAACTTCTGGTAAAAAAAACCGGCGAAGGGGGGACCCTTCGCCGGTTTTGAATCGCGTGATTTGGTGGGAGCGAGATTAGTTGTTGGGCCAGTGTGCCCAGATGCTGCAGAATGAGGCGATGTCGGTGCCGAAGAGTTCCTGGTGGATTCTGCCGGTATAGCCCGCATTCATCACTGCTTCGGGAGCGAAGTGCAGTTTACCGTTTGAGGGGGTTCGAAAGAGTTTGCCGAAATGGTCGAGGCTGAGACCGTGTCCTACCTCGTGCAGGACGATGGATTCCACATCGATGGGATAGCCGGTGGTGTTGATGCCCCAGGGAAACCAGTTGTTGTAGTAGAACTCCTTGAAGGCCACATCGTCTTTTCCATTGTTGTCCATGTCGCTGGGTAGGCCGGTGGTGGTATCAATCCAGATGAAGGTAAAACTCACGCCGAGTACGTAAGTACTTGTGCCAGGGCCCAATACGACCTCGTAGAAGTCTGGCGGCATCCAGCCGCAGTGCCGGATGTCGCCGTACCACCAGATGGGAGAACCGCCATTAATCCCGGGCGGATCATCCGGTCCCCGCCAGTACTGGTACTGGACATAGCCCCAATCCCAGCCGAAGTCGTCCAATTGATCCAGCGGGATGGTGGCGCAGTCCACGCCGTTCCAGGTGGCCATGGCCGCGCTGAGGGCGGTCTGGGTCTGCTCCAGTGTTACACCACTGGCCGTGCCATCTACCTGGTCGGTTAACCAGGTAATGTTACGTCTACTGCCCCGGTTGGGGTCAAAGGGAACCCAGTGCGAGCTCAACTGATGGGTACGGTCATCGAAATAGACAATCTGCCCAACCTCGGTGTTGTTGATGTTTTCGGTGTAGTACTCGACCACTCCCAGGCGGAAATCCTCACCCATGGCTGCCAGGTGGTCGTTTACGGTGGCCATCATGGCCCTGACGTCGTCTTCCGAAATAGCGGAAGCTGTCTGTGGGACACTGAGGAAAACAATGAAAACGAGTACGGACACTAAACCGTACAATCTTGCTTTCTTCATTTATTACCTCCTTTTAATTTTATACGCGGCCGCAACGACTACGACCTTTCCTTTAAATTCCACTGCAACGACCCTGGTGGTAAACAATTGATAAATCTACTTTTTATACCACACTGGAATTGTAGAGTAAGTTTTTTTAAATGTCAATATTTTTTTAAAAAACTTATTAAGGCAATCACCGGAGCAAGATTTTCAGGTGGGTTGGATATTGGGCTGAGTGGTAGACCCGGTGGGCTGCCTTCTGGAAATCGGACTCCCTGGCCTGGTAAATATTTACGAATTTCTGGGGGTTGCGGTCGATGACCGGGAACCAGGTGCCCTGGATCTGAACCATGATCCTGTGCCCCTGAAGAAAGGTGTGGTATTTGTCCAGTAGATCGAATTCAATCTTGACTACCTGGCCGGGCTTCAGCGGCTCCGGCTGCCGGAAGCTGCGGCGGTACTTACTCCTGAATACGTCGCCGGCCAGCAGCATCTGGTAATCCCCCATGTTGCCGGGCGCGTTGGGGGGATAGACATCGATGAGTTTTACGATCCAATCGGCGTCGGTGCCGGTGGTGGAGACAAACAGGCTGGCGATGATCGGCCCGGCGATGGTCACCTCCTCGGTCAGACGGTCGGATTGGTACACCAGCACATCGGGCCTGCGGCCGGCAAACCGCTGATCCTCCACCATCCACAGGTGGCCCTGCCGGTTCTGGATGCGGCTGGACCAGGGCACGGGTTTGTCGGGGTCGCTGATATATTCATCGAATGCCTCGTTTGATGCAGTCTCCGGCGGCTTAAAAGAGAGCTTCCCGCCGGCCTGAAAGTAGAGCTGCTTTTCGACGGTGCCGTCGGGGGGCCATTGGGGAAAGGATCGCCATTGATTGCTGCCGGTCTCGAACACAATGGCTTCGGCGAGATTAAGTTCTCCCTTGTCTTTCAAATAATACATGTAGAAGGGGAACTCCACCTCTTCCATGAAATAGCGGCTGGTCTCCTGGTCAAAGCGTATATCTCCCAGCTCTGTACCCGTGTCCCAGTGCCAGCCCCCGTGTTTCCAGGGGCCGACCACCAGTATACTCTTGTTTTTGGGGTTTTTCTCTTCGATGGTATCGTATATGCTCAAAGGGCCCCGGTAGTCTTCGGCATCAAACCAGCCGGCCACGTGCAGGACAGGCGAGGTGATATTGTCGAGATGCCGGAGGATATTGCGTTCCTGCCAGTAGTCATCATAATCCCCGTGCGCCATGTATTCGTTCCAGGTGGGGTTGCTGTCCAGGAAATATTTGCGGTTGACATTCGAGACCGGCCCCAGTTCCAGGAAGAATTTGTAGCCGTCGGGGGTGCCGTAATGGAACCAGGGGAAACGAAATGTGGTGGGCCCGCCAGGCCTGGGCCGGGCATCGTTGCCGACCCAGTCGAAGGCATACATCAGCCGGAAGGCGCCGTTGTGGTGGCAGTCGTCACCCAGCCACCAGTCGGCGGGCGAGGCCCCGGGGGAGAATGCTTTTAAGGCGGGGTGGGCATCGATCATGCCCATGACGGTGAGCCAGCCGGAATAGGAGCCGCCCCACAGTCCCATCCGGCCATTGTGATGGGGAATGTTCTTCAATAACCATTCGACGGTATCAAAGGTATCGCTGCTTTCGTCTACCTCGTTGGGGCTGTCTTTGTCCGGGATATAGGGCCTCAATACGACGAACTGGCCCTCCGATTTGAACCTGCCCCTGATGTCCTGGTAAACGAAGATAAAACCCTCTTTGATCAAGCGGTCGTTGGGGTGCAGCCGTTTTCGGTAGGTGGGCCCGTAGTGACCGACACGGTACATGTCCCTGCGCAGCAGGATGGGATAGGTTTGACCGGTATCTCTGGGCCGGTAGACCTGGGTGTAGAGCTTTACCCCGTCCCGCATGGGAATCATATACTCGTGTTTCGTATAGTTCTCCAGGACGGTGATGCCCCTGGCGGCATTGAGATTTTTGGGGTTGAGTTCGATGGATTTCCGGTAATTCACCAGTGCTAAGTCTATGTCGCCGGGCGCTCCCCGCAGCATCACCGCTTCGGCGTAGCTGTCATAGGGATCGAAGTGGTGCGGATAGGCTTCGATGTTGAGCTTGAATACCTCGATGGCCTCTTTCAGGTTTCCCGAAGTTTCGAGTTCCCAGCCGAGGTTATTCATCGTCTCCCGTCGAAATATGGAGACTCCGGGATGATCCTTTTTCACCTGGCGGAATATTCCCATTGCCCTGGAAATACCCTCGGTCTTGATGATATGGATAAATTCCTCTTCACCGGGTATGGTTGTCCGGGCCGAAACATCCAGCCTGAGGGGAGCCAGCCAGATTAAGATCAACAGTAAAACGGCCATCTTTGTCACCGGCCCTGCACCCCTCTTCAACCCACTCATCCTGAATTTCAACACCATCATCGATACAACTCCTGAAAAGATATAAATCTATTTATAAGGATTAATAATAGTTAATTTTTCATCGATAATCTGGCCATCCTGTAAATCTTCGGTGTAAAGTTTTTTACAGGTATTCGCCATTGCAGATGAAATGATCAAACTGTCCCAAAAAGCGTATTGATATCTTAATTTTATTTCAACGGCCATGAAGGTGTCGTCCCATGATAAGGGGGAAATCCAAAAGACTTTCTGAATGATATCAAGAATTTTTTTTAACTTATCAAAGGTGATTGGATTTTCTATTTTTTTCGTGACGATAGTAACAAACTCGTTTAATACCTGGGCACTGATAAAAAGATTGGCTTTGTTCCGTAATCCTTTTATTAATTTTTTTGAGATTTTATTTTTCTCTTTTTCTGATTTATCAAACATATAAACAAGGATGTTTGTATCAAAAAACAGGTTATCTTTCATAGATTTCGTCCCGGCTTTGGTAGAGTTTTTTTCCCATATTCCAGGTCATTTTGTCGATATCATCAACAATATCGTGGGCTTTGTTTTTCTTCGTTTTATCCAGTACATGCTTGATTTCGACAAAATCTATTTGTCTTAAAAAATCCATGAGATACTTTCCTTTATCTTCGTTTTTGATGTCCAGTACGATCTGTCCCATTGTTACCTCCAGAGACTATATTGTAGCATAGAATCCAATTTTTTGTAATACAATATAGACCAAAGCCTTGTTATTTGTTATTGAGGCTCTAAATATGGGGATCGGGAGACGATCGGCTCTATGTGCAGTTCCCACACTTCGGTGTCCGGGTTATCCCTTAAGATGTACAGTTTTCCTTTGTGAATGGTGTAATAGTTGTAAATATCGGGAATCAGCATGTCGATGTCTGTTAGGGGGACAAAGAGCTGTTTCAATAATTTCCCCTCCAGATCCAGTATCAACATTTTACATTTACCGTTTTGTTCCTGGTGGGTAATCACGTAGATTTTATCCTCCCCGAGGTGGAAGTTGCGGATAGGGGGAAACAAAGAAGGGAAGCGCAGACGATCTTTGAATACATCGTATTCCGCCTTGAGCCCGGTCTGCCAGAACAGCAGATACCTCTTCTTGTGCAGGTCTGTGACCTTTTCCCTGTCGATTTTCCGGTCAATCGAGTAAAGTTCTTCCCCCCAACTGTTTAATACGTAAATGATGCCCTCTTCATCGTCGTAGAATATTTTGTCCCGGTAGACGTAATAGGTGCTGATTCTCACGGATACGGCATTGATGGGTTTTTTCCGGGGAAAAAAAGGGTGCTTGTAGCGGTAAATCTCCTTTATTTTTTTGAGATCCCGGTCATACAGGCTGATGATGAAAAATACCGCTCCCCTTTCCAGGGCAATGGCCTTACCCACGAAGCGGCCTTCCCGGAGTGCCTGGAAATTGAAGCGCCGCGGGTCCGAGACGGTGGTCTCTTTGATGAACCGACCCTGCCGGCTAAAGGTCGACAGCCGGCCGGTGCTGTTCACCACAATGGTATCGGCGCCAATCTCCAGTTTTATGCCCTCGCCCGATTCCTTGAATTCCCCGGGCCCTTCGCCCCTTTTGCCGAATTTCTTTTGCAACTTGAAGTCCTTCAGTGAGTAGATGTAGATCGTGGCCCCCTCGGTGATAAAGAGTTGTGCCCCGTCCACAATTATCCGCTGCGCCTTCATCACCTCGGGCAGACTGATCACCTGCCCGCCCAAACAAAGGCTTCCCCAAAACAGCAAAGGCAAAACAAAAAACACATATACTCTCTTCATTGTATCCTCTCGCCTATATTAAACCATATTTCACCATAAAAATCGTCAAATACTTCCCACAAAATCGTAAACAAACGGTAACACGACACCTTCACTACACTTTTATGCTGAAAATATTTATTATTCCATCTATTGACATTATTTGTTAATCCCCTTAGAATCTCTCTGTGGTTAAAAAACAAATATCCTATAAAATAAGTTTATTCGTTAAGGAGGGAAATGACGATGTCAAACAATCAATCCATGCCGGAAGCCCAAGACTCGACGGCGGCTGCCGAACACATCATCCTCGCCCAGTCAGACTATGATGTCGATTACAATAACGCCGCGCGGGTAGTCATATCTACAGCCCTTGGCCAGGTGCCGGAAGTCGGTTTTGTCCTAAGCGCGCTCGTTAATATCTTCTGGCCCTCATCAAAGGAGGATGTCTGGGCAGAAATAAAAGAGAAGGTAGAGGAACTCATTGATGAGAAAATCAGCGATTTAGTTTACCAGCAGGTTCAAGAGGACCTGGAGGGATTGAACAACAACATGAACGAATATTTATGGGCCGTGAAGAACTCGCAGGTCAAGACGTATATTTCTGAGAAATACAACATTGTACTGGGCGATTTTCTCCAGCAGCGTCCTCACTTTCAGTCAAAGGGTTATGAACTGCTTCTACTACCGCTCTTTGCCCAATTTGGCAACATGCACCTGAGTCTTCTCAGAGATGGTGTTTTATATGGGGCCGATTGGGGGTGGACGGAAGAAATACAGCAGCACAACCTCCAGCAGCTCCAAGACACGATCAAGTCTTACCATTCCTATGTCCAGACGACCTACGACAACGGCCTGCGAGACACGACGATTAATGCTCCCCACAACAAGCACTATACGGAACCGTTTAACACGGTCAACAAGTTTAGCCGGGAGATGACACTCACTGTACTGGACTTTCAGTACATGTGGCCGTACTTCAACCCCGTGAAGTACCCCGACCCTGTTAAAGTTTACCTGGATCGGGAGATTTATTCCGAGGCGGTGGGAACATCTGATGAAAGCGGGCCAATTAGCCTGCCTAAGCCGCCTACACAGCCCATCTCGAAGATCGAAGTGTGGGGCTGGGATCGGATCGATGCCTGCCAGGTGACTTACCCCCAGGGCGGTGGGCCCAATGGTGTGACTCAGACACAGCGCATGGGAGATAAGAGCGGCGGCAGTTCACAACCCCCTCACGGCGGCGTATTCGACCTCACCAAGCGAGGGCCGGTTGTGGAAGTTAAGGCCCGGACCGGCGACATTTTAAATGCCTGGTGGTTTGTATTTTCAGACGGCTCTTCGAGCAATATGCTTGGAGGGAACTATAAAGGAGGCAGTGATCACACCTTTAGCTACACCGATGAGATCCTTTCAAGTATTAGGATTATGGGGATAAGCCATTCCTACGGAAGCGCCGATTGCGCTGTTTTTGGCTTTAAGTTCACAAAAGAATCCGAACTGCCTGAATCGTCCCTTTTGCGCACAGTTTATGTCGCTTCTCCCACACCTATTGAGCCAAAAAAGCTGGCCGCTTTTTTCGGAGTTCATGATCCAGAAGAGGGCGGGAATAAAATTCAAGGTTGGGTCAAGGATTATCACTGGGATACCATGCGGGAGCGGCATTGGCACAGCATGAACGAACAATTTGGCGACAAGAAAAAACATTAGACTTTTAACTATTATCGCCATAAGTACAAGTTTGCACCTGATTTCTCCTTTGTCGAACAAAATTTGCTCAAAGTTGCACCTATTTTCTCCGATGCCGGAGAAAATTCGCACAAAATTGCACCTAAAAGCTCCATCAATGGACAAAATAGGTGCAAAATTGCACCCAATTCACTCAACATTGCACCCTATTTCTCCACCATCCACACTCCATGTATCAATCATGTGCCCATTTGCATCAAATTTGCACCAAATTACACCAAAGATCACCTTTACTTTACGGTGATGGGGAGGGAGGGGGTTTTGCCTTTGCCCTCTTTGATGGTGCCGGTGAGGTAGATGGGGTTCCAATTGATGTCGAGGGCCTGGATATCTAAATGGTACTCTCCGGGGACAGCATCGGATACTATGTCGAGTTTACTCGTCCATACATTATCTCCGGCGGTTTCGTCTTTGTTTTGGCCACTGTCGTTGAACACATAGTGCACATGGGGAGCTTCCCGGACAATGGCTTTGACACTGATTATGTGGTCCGGCTTTCCGGTAAAGCGGACTGTCAGTATGGACGACTGGCCGCGTTTTACCACCTGGGGTTGGGCCGCAGCGGCCTGAATGGAGACCAGGCCTGCATCCTCATCTATCGGCCAGTAGTTCTGTTCGGCAGCCTCCTTGAGCAACATGGCGACGTCGTCGTCGAGTAAGAATCGTTGATGTTTCAAACTTAACAGGGACTTTGTCACCTGATAGATATAATCCGCTTTGGTGGGATACCGTTCCAATATGGCTTTCCGGGGATCGCCGCTCTTTTTACGCTCTTCAACGGTAACGGCTAAAGGCCAGACCCGGCCGGCATTGCGCCTCAAGGTGCGGGAGAAAGACGGCGAACGCATACTCCAACCTGTATAGGTGGCCAGTGGCACCGCTATTTCAGGCAGACGAATACCCGCTGTTTCGTTTCCGTCCTCATCGACCTGGGGAACCAGACACACGTAACGGGCTCCTGTTTTGGGCGGCACCTGATCGGCTATGCCCGCTGTATGCCAGCGAGGCCCCATATCCAGCCGAAAGGGATGATAAAAAGAGTCCGGCATCTGGACGCCGGGGATACCGGGAAACTTCTGGCGGAATGCCTCCAGGGTAACCAGGGTGCCGTCGGAGATTTTCGGAATTTGCGATTTCGGCGGCTCTGCACCGTGACTCACCCATTGATCCAGGGCAGTCAATAAGGCCCGTCCGATAATGCCGATGCGGGAGTCGGTATGGGCTCTACCGGCTATGGCATAAATGCGTACATGGGGGTCGATCCCGGCATCCCTCTTCCCCTCGACATCGGTATGAAGCAGTGAAGCGGCCCGGGTCCAATAATCCGTGGCTGAATTGATAAAAAACATTTTGGCTAAAAAACCGGACCGGCGGGCCGCGGCCAGGCCGTCACCCCGTTCTCCCGTAATAGGGTCGTACTGCTCGACTGTGGTAAAGGGGAAAAAATCGACCGGGAAGAGGTTGTCTTCGTGGTGACTGCCGTGACGGGTGGGCTGGGCAAAGCGGGAATTAAACAGGCCCTTTCCGGCTCCGGGACAGTTGGCCATGATGCCGTCAAATACCATTCGTTTTTTTTCGTCCCCGTTGAAATCCTGGTAGACAAAGTGATTTAAGAGCCGTCCCGACTGGGAGTGCCCCCAGGCATAGGCATTGTCGATGACACCATATAGAGGATTGCCGTTGTGATGTTCATCCGTTTTTTCATATTTGAAAAAGGAGACCACATCGCGAATGGCCGCCAGTCCCAGGCCGGTCACCCTGGGATTTTTGCCCACGTAAACGAGATCATATAACCAACCGGGCTTGAATCCCTTTTTAATATAAATGGTGCCCGGATCGGGCACGATCTTACCGTCTTCCAAACGGGCAAACTCCCACTCTTCACGGGGTATCTCTATCGGCGCCTCACGGCGATATTGACGCATCGTTAATGTTGCATCTGACTTATCCATATTTACCGGCGGGTAGGCGATAGAGCCGCCCCAGACAATGGGATGCACATAAGTAATATCGTCGGCAAAAGAGATTATTTCTGCATAGATCTTGCCGGTTATTGGTTTGCCGTCTTCTGCTGCCGTGGGTACATCGATATTAAATCTGCGGTCGCTCTCTATCACGTCGGCATTCCAGCCGCACCATAAATATGAATAACCCCGGCTGTAGAGCCAATTTTTGTCGGCCTGGTGATTGAAGTGCCATGTTCCTATTTTATTGCCGCGGTTGTTGACAAAGTATATCAGCCGACGATTGCCCAGTTTCGCCTCCACCGGCTTGTGCAATTCGAATTCGCTGGAGAACGCCACCCGGCCGCGATCATTCCGTTTGGCCAATTTTAAGTCGGCGATCTTTCCGTTGGCCGGGTCCAATGGATCGACCTCCAGGTAAATGATGCCCTTGAGGACTTCGTATGGACCGGAGCGGCTGTGCTCAAGGGAGGGTGATACCACTTCCCGACTGGCGATGTCTACCTTTACCACTCTGGCAACGATGTCCCCCGGCATGAGGGTAATACCGATAATTGCTATTACCAGGAGTATCACCGGCCTTCCGATACTCAGACGGCTAACATCTCTATCCATGTTAATTTCTCCTTATTATCAGCGACCTCAAGACTCTTAATCTCTATCTATTTATAACCTTTTTTTTGTTTATTGATATATTATTTCCCCGTAATTCAGTATGCTGCTGAGAAAACCGCTTCTATCCTCATCACTACTCAAAAGCACGGGTTCGATCCTGGTGTCGATTTTGCGGACAAGATGAAATAATCGAGCGCTTTGTTCCAGGTAATCGCCTTCGATTTTATCCACTACTACGGCTACGTCAATATCGCTGGCCGAGTTCTCCGTACCCCTGACATAGGACCCATATAATACAACCATTTTAACAGGCATATCTTTTCTGACAACTTCTGCGTATTTTTTTACCTTTTCAACAACTTCTCGATCCATTGATAAAGCTCCCTGTGGTTTTCAGCATCGCCTGGGCAGTTTTGAGGTCATATGAGGCGATATCAAGCCAATATTCTATTTTTTCATCTACATTCATCATCTCGTTTTTACTTTGATTGCCCCATAAATATATCTATTTTTCATTTTCTTGTCAAGGAGCAATAGGCTCTTTTTATGTCACGACGCTTTTTAAAAAATAGCGGCGATTGGAAATGTTGTGAATGGTTAATAGACGATTCCCCGTTCGGAGTGTTTGATGAAGGCGACGATTTCCTGGATCTCCTCGGTGGGCTCGAAGGCGGACTGGATTTGTTCCAGGGCCTGGGAAATGTTGAATTCTGAGCGGTATATCAGCCGGTACACCTCTTTCAACAGGTTGATGGTCTCGTTGCTGAAGCCCCGCCGCCGCAGTCCCACCACATTCAAGCCGCTGTATTTCAAGGGCTCGCCGGAAGCCAGGATGTAGGGGGGGACATCCTGGGTGCAGCGGAAACCGCCGCCCACGAAGGCATGTTTGCCGATGTGGCTGAATTGATGGATGCCCGTCATGCCGCCGATATAGGCCCAGTCGTCCACCGTCACATGCCCGCCAAGCTGCACGATGTTGGCCAGGATAACATGATCTTTCACCAGGCAGTCGTGGGCCACGTGGGAGTAGGCCATTAACAGGCAGTCGGAGCCGACTTCGGTCTTTTTTCTATTTTCTGTTCCCCGGTGAACGGTCACATACTCCCGAATCTTTGTCCTGTCGCCGATGACGGCAACGGTCTCTTCGCCGTGGAATTTCAGGTCCTGGGGAATTTCGCTGATGACTGCGCCGTGGAAGATATGGCAGTCCTGCCCGATTCGGGCACCGCAGCAGATTTTGGCGCTGGAATCAATGCGGCTGCCGCCGCCGATTTCGGTGTCGTGCTCAATAACCGCATGGGGGCCAATCGTGACACCCCGGCCGATTCTGGCAGCAGGATCGACGACCGCGGAGGGGTGAATGCCAGGGATCATTTTGCCCTTACCGGTAGAGGATTCTTTTGTAGTCATAGATACATTTTAGAGGGAATAGGCTCCAAAGTCAATATTTCTTTGCCAAATGGTTAACTATATTATGGAGTTTTACGAGGGTAATTTCGTTTTTTCACGATCAGGTGAGAGTGAGGCAGGATATGAGGGTTGACCTGTATGTGGTCTGGAACCGCACCTTCAATTATCTGAGGGAGAAATAGCCGGCTGGGGATTGCCGGCGGACAGAAAAATAAAAAAAAATCAAGAAAGCAGTTGAAAAAATGTTAAAAATAAACTATATTATTATTTAAGAGTTTTGAAAAAATAAGGAGAAATCAGGATGTTTAAAAATAGATTCGTTTTATTCTTGCTGGTGTTGGCGCTGACCTTCATCGTGTTTAACTTTGTCTCCTTGAATGTATACAATAAACATAAGGTGGTGGACATGGAAGACTCAAAAGGCACAAATGATGGTGAGAAGGTTTTACTCTTTGATAGTGTCACCGATAATGTAAAGTTGGTAGAGAAGATTCGTAAATCGGACCGGGAGTGGCAGGACCGGTTAGACCCCCTGCAGTACCATGTGACCCGGAAAAAGGGTACCGAAGTGGCCTTTACCGGCGACTATCACAATCATAAGGCAGAGGGCATATACCGCTGTGCGGCCTGCGGCACCGACCTTTTCCGTTCGCAGGCAAAGTTTGATTCCGGTACCGGCTGGCCCAGTTTCCGGGAACCCGTCTCCAAACACAACTTTCGCTATGAAGAGGACAACCGCCTGTTCAGCCAGCGGACGGAGGTACTCTGTGCCCGCTGCGATGCCCACCTGGGGCACGTGTTTGACGACGGCCCACAACCTACGGGCCAGCGGTATTGCGTCAACTCCGCTGCCTTAAATTTTGTCTCCCATCAGGACTTGAAAGGGGAAAAGTTGCAGGACCGGCCGGTGAGCACTCTGGAAAAAGCCACCTTTGCCGCCGGCTGCTTCTGGGGTATAGAGGCGGCCTTTCGCCAGGTCAAAGGAGTCCGGGCCACCGCTGTGGGGTATACCGGCAGTGCCACTGAGAATCCCACCTACAAACAGGTCTGCACCGGCACCACCGGGCATGCCGAGGCGGTGCTGGTGGAATACGATCCGGCGGTGGTCTCCTATGGGGAACTGCTGGATGTATTCTGGAACACTCACGATCCCACCACCTTGAACCGCCAGGGACCGGACATCGGCAGCCAATACCGGTCTGCCGTTTTTTACCACAACCCGGCTCAGCAGGCAGCAGCCATTGCTTCTAAGGAAGAGTTGAAACAGTCGGGCCGGTTCGCTAAGCGAGACATCGTGACTGAAATTGTCCCCGCCTCCGCCTTCTACCGGGCCGAAGACTATCATCAACAGTACCTGGAGAAAAAAGGCCTGGCCACCTGCGGTATTTAAGCATTATTTTTTAGTGCTTTTGAAGATCATGAAGATGCCCACCAGTACCAGGATGCCGGGCCAGAAGAAGTGGTGCAACTGGGTGCGGACCCACCAGTAATAATCGTCAAATAAGGGAAAGTTTCGCATCAGGAAAAGTCCTCCCAGTACCACCAGGATGATCCCGATAACCAGGGCACCGGTGCTGGCGGAATTTCGCCGGGGCTCTTCCCCGGCCGGGGCCACTTCCCCTTTGGTGTCGACTGCCATTTTTTCCGGCCTCTTCTCTTCCGCGGTTTCGCCATTCGGCGCTTCCGGGATGATAAAGATACCGATGATGTAGGCAATAATACCTGCCCCCCCCATAAACAAAAGGGCAACGGCAATGACCCGAACAATGACCGGGTCAATCTTGAAGTATTCGCCGATACCGCCGCAGATACCCGAAATGACCCTGTCTTTTTTACTGCGGTATAACCGTCTCATGATCCCTCCTGACACAGATAATCTTTTTTATTTTCTAACTTTAATCCTTTTTGTTTCATATCTCTATAACGAAAAAAATTCCTCCAGGGTTCCGAAAATTGTATTTATCGTCTTTTTTTTATATAATAGCGAATGCGACTGAGTGACTTGAAAAAAAGCGATAATGGGAAGCCCGAACATCATAAAAAAAAGGCAACAAGGGGTAGACTGAAACAAGGAGAGCGTATTGCGGTTATCCTGGAACTGTTGGTATATATTTTTTTTGTCACCACATTTTTGCTGAAACCCTTTGTCATTCCCACCGGCTCTATGGAGGACAGCCTGCTGGTGGGCGACCATATTTTGCTGGACCGGGTGGTATTTTCCCGCTCTCTCGGCTTCCTGGATGGGCTCTGGTTCCCCCAGAAAGAGATCGAGCGGGGCCTGATCGTAACCTTTAAGGCACCGCCGGAGATGGATAAATTGTACGTCAAGCGGGTGATCGGCCTTCCCGGCGACACCGTCAGAATCCTTTACAAGAAGGTCTACATCAATGGCATTCCCTTGAGTGAGCCTTATGTCTATTATAAAGACCATAAAACGAATGTGCCGGGCCGGGATAATTTCCCCCAGTACCGGGTGCCGGCAGACCATTACTTTTTAATGGGGGATAATCGGGACAAGAGTGCCGATTCGAGACGCTGGGGAGCCGTGCCCCGGGCCAACATTGTCGGCGCACCGTGGCGCATCTACTGGTCCTTCCGCTCCACCTCCGAGAATTATCTGGCCAGCGGATTTTTCCCCAAAATGAAAAACCTCTTCATCACCCTCATTCACTTTTTCCCCTGCACCCGCTGGCACCGAACCGGCAAAAGAATCGAATAACTAAAAGAAAACCAGGCAAAAAAACTTGCCATTATCGGCTTTTCAGGATATCATTTACGTTTATTATTCAAAAAAAAACAAGGTAAAGAAAATGGCACTCGAATTTACGGAAGATCAGGGTAAGATATTTGAGCTTCTTCTAAAAAAACAGGAAGTTGTCAGTATCCGTGATATTTCAGCCCAAACAGGCGTGGATCTTCCCCTGGTTACGGCCACCCTTCAACACTGCCGGGACCAGGGGTGGCTCACCGTCGAAGAGAGGGAGCGGGAAGAATTGGTGTTTTCCCAGGATGCCGCCAGGCAGGTAGAGACAGGACTCCCGGAAAGACAGGCGCTGTCGTTAATCGTCAAAAAAGGGAACGACAGCATCAAAATCCGTGACCTGGCGGGAACCTTAAAAGAAAAAGGCATCCAACTGAACGAAGTGATCAAATGGGGCAAGGCCAGGGAGTGGCTGGATAAACAAAAGGATGAAATCCTGGTGACCGCTGCCGGTAAACAGGCGCTCGGTCAACCGGCGGAGGATGAATTGGCCGTGCAACTGGCGTTTGAATTGAATCCCCAGAGCCCCGCCGTGTTCCTGGATGAGTTGGCGTCCCACGGCATCGACGGCGACAGGGTCCGGCAACTGCTGAAAAACCGTCCGGCCTTCGCCAGGATCAAGCCGCGGATGTTCCGCTACGTGGAGCTCCTGCCCGCGGGAAAGCAGACATTGGCCCAGGATATCAAGATTATCCGTGAGAAAAACCAGCTCACCAGCGAAGACATCGTGTCCGCTGAGTGGCGGAACATTAAGTTGCGCCGCTACGATATCACCCTGGAGGCCGAAAAAGTCTATCCCACCAAGGTCCACCCGCTGCAGCGAATCATCCAGCAAGCCCGTAAGGCGTTCCTGGAGATGGGGTTTACCGAAGTGGTCTCCCCCCAGGTGGAATCGGCTTTTTGGGACTTCGATGCCCTGTTTCAGCCCCAGGACCACCCGGCCCGGGATATGCAGGATACCTTTTACCTGTCCCGGCCGAACCTGTCCCGGTTGCCGGACAGCGATACCGTGGACCGGGTCAGGCGAACCCACCAGGACGGCTGGGAGACCGGTTCCAGGGGCTGGGGATACCAGTGGAGCCATGACAGGGCACGCCAGTTGGTGCTGCGCACCCATACCACCGCGGCCAGCATTCGCGCCCTGGCCGAAGATCCCAATCCGCCGCGCAAGGTATTCTGTGTGGGGAAGGTTTTCCGCAACGAGGCCATCAGTTACAAACACCTGCCGGAATTTTTCCAGGTAGACGGCATCGTCATCGATGAGCAGGCCAACCTGGCCAGCCTGCTGGGCACCTTGAAGGAGTTCTACGCCAAGATGGGGTTCGAGAAGGTAAAATTTAAACCCGACTTCTTCCCCTACACCGAGCCCAGCATCGAGGTGTCCGGGTTCATGGAATCCAGGAACAAGTGGTTGGAACTGGGCGGTTCCGGGATTTTCCGGCCCGAGGTGACGCGGCCTTTCGGCTGCCGCGTACCGGTGCTGGCCTGGGGGCTGGGCCTGGAACGCCTGGCCATGATGCGTTACAATATTGAAGATATCCGGGAACTTTACTGGAGTGACCTGGACCGCACTAAAGAGATTGCCCTATGCCAATAGTCAATTACAGCGTAAAACAATTGAACCGCCTGTTGGGCGAAGACCGTCCCCTGACAGAGATCGTGGAATCGGTGAGACAATTGGGCTGCGATGTGGAAGAGGCAGCCGACATCAGCCTGTACCGCTGCCCCGCGTGTGAGGCCTTAAACGATAAATTGGCCGGCGAAGAACCGGCCAACCGCTGCACCTTCTGCGGCCATGAGACCGAAGAAGGATTTGAGAAGTTCGCGGCCGATTCGGTGATCCGCATCGACCTGTTGGCCGACCGGCCCGACCTTTTCGACGTGGCCGGCCTGTCCAGGGCGTTGAGAGGTTACCTGGAAGTCGAAACAGGCCTGCCGGTCTATGCCTGCCGAGAGAGCGGTATCCAGGTCAACGTGGACCCGTCGGTTATAGAGATTCGCCCTTATATCGTATGTGCCGCGGCCGAACTCCCCCCCCTGGACCATACCGTGCTGCGGGAGTTGATGAAACTCCAGGAAAATCTCCATTGGGGGGTGGGCCGTGACCGTAAATTGGCCTCCATCGGTATTTACGACCTGGACAGCCTGACGCCCCCCATTGTGTATAAGAGTGTGGAACCCACCGGTTTGGCATTTCATCCCCTCACCATGCCGGATGTAGACATGACCCCGGCGGAGATTTTAACCCAGCACCCCAAAGGAATGGCCTATGCCCATTTGTTGGAAACACTGCCCCGTTATCCCTTGCTGATCGATGCCGGCGGTTTGACCCTGTCCATGCCCCCCATCATCAACAGCCATGAGACCAGGTGCCGACTCGGTACCAGCCGCCTCTTTATCGATGTGACCGGCACCGGCACACATGCCGTGTCCGATGCCCTCGACATCCTGGCCTGTTCCGTCGCCGACCTGGGCGGCAAATTGGAAACCGTTCAGATCAACTACCCCGACCGCTCCCTGGCCACCCCGGATCTGACGGCGCGACAGATCGCGGTCAGTTTCCGCGGGGCATTGAAGTGGCTGGGCATCCGACTCGACCGCGGCGAATTTGTTCACTGCCTGGAGAAGATGCGCCTGGATGCTGTCCCCGCCGGGCACGACGACGATACATTCACTGTTCACTATCCTGCGTTTCGCAGTGATATCCGCCACGAGGTGGATATCTTCGAGGATGTGCTTATCGGTTACGGCGTGGACAGGGTGCAGATGGAGCTGGTGCCCACCATGACCGTGGGCCGGGAACGGCCCGAAGAACGGATCGCCAACACGGTACGCAGTATCATGACAGGCATGGGATTTACCGAGATCATGAGCCTGAACCTGCAGTCCGAAGAGAGCCACTACAACCGGCTGGGAATGGAAGTGGACCCATCTTATGTTCGCGTAGATAATCCCAAGACCGTCAACCAGCGGGTACTGAGGTCCCATCTGATGACGGGTATCATGGAGACCTTTGTAAAGAATAAGAAAAAAGCGCTTCCCCAGAAAATCTTCGAGATCGGGCCCGTCACCTTTCTCAATCCCGGGGCCGAGACCGGGGTCGATGAGTACCGCCACCTGGCGTTCGCCGTGATCGGGCCGGAGACCGGCTATGCCGAAGTCCGGGCGGTCCTGGATTCGGTGTTAAGAGAGTTGGGTCTTTTGGCCGAGTACCGCAGCGCCGAACATCCCACCTTTATCGACGGCCGCTGCGCCGAGGTCGCCATCCAGGACGATTTGTGGGCCCGGCTGGGAGAGATCCACCCCCAGGTGCTGAACAACTTCGGCCTGGCCTATCCCACTGCCCTCTGCGAGATGCGCCTGGCCCGCCCCTTCACCCCTCCCACCTGACCGCCCCGACAATCTGATACTCTCGTTCCCATCATCAAGAGATGGTTTTGGCGTAATTTTTGGCAATGTTTTCGTCTTTAGAGATCAAGTAGGCGTCTTTGTATCTGGCGTGGGCTACGATGAGGCGGTCGAAGGGATCACGGGTCCAGCTCTCTTTTACAGCAACGTTGATGATTTCCTGGAAATATTCATTGTCTATTTTTAAACCGACCCTGGGTTTTAGATATTGAACGATAGTCTCGATGTTATCTTTTATTCTGCCGATTTCAAAGAGATATTCCAATTCAAGTAATACTATGGGAGAGATGAAGATATCATGATGATCGATGGATTGGATTGCCTTTTTCGACAGCCGGTTAAGGGATTTCTGGTACAACCACACCACAACGTGAGTATCTAAAAAATACATTATAGATTTTTCTCCTCTTGCCACTCTTTGTACCAGTCGATAGTAATAATGCTTTCAGGGTCTCCGACAATTGTATCATGGGGCTCCAGGTTGTCCAGTTTGCTTTTGGGCTTTTCCGGTACGATTTTAAGGATCTGGCCCTTTCGCTTGATCTCCACCGGAATGCCCTTATCCAGCACTTCATCCAGGATCTGGTAAAGATTCTGTCTTAATGTAGTGGCCGATACTCTCATGTGACCTCCATTATTATTCTTATTTATCATACCATAAATACGTACGCATTTCAATTCCCCCATGTACGCCTTTTCATGACTTCTCCCCCTGCCCTTTATCCACTCTATCGAGTCCCCGACGTCAATCTATTTTTCCGTTTTTACCCATTCAGCACGTTTTCTTAAGTGATAAAATTAAGGAAATTCTCTTTATTGATACATTCGAATGTTGCATTTTCATAGGTTTCGAGCCAGGCTTTGGGGATTTTGGGCCGTTTTTTGCCCCACTTGAATTCATAACCCCATAGTTGGCCTTCCCTCTCTTCCACCAGGTCGATCTCTTGCTGGTCATAGGTGCGCCAGAAATATTCATTGGCAAAAATCCTTGAATAATGCCGTTTTTTCAATCGCTCCACAAAGAGAAAGTTTTCCCACAACATGCCTGTATCGTCCCGGGTAGAGAGATCATTAAAATTATTAATCAAGGCATTGCGGACACCGTTATCTAAAAAATAATAACGGGAGCTTTTAGCGATCTCTTTACGAAGATTCCTGGAGAATCCCCGCACCTTGCGGATAACAAATGTTTTTTCCAGGAGTTCCAGGTAGCGCTCCACGGTCTGTTTGGCAAGCCCGAGGGTATTGCCCAGTTCATTGAGGGACACTTCCTTGCCTATTTGAAATGCCAGCAGCTTGAGAAGGTCGGACAGCTTGTCGGCATTGCGAATATTGTCGAGTTCCAATATATCTTTGAACAGGTATGAATCCCTCAAATTGACCAATAACTCTTGCTTATCCAGGTGGTTTTCCGCCAGCATTGCCTCCGGGTAGGTGCCAAAAACAAGAAACTCTTCCAGTCGTTCCAGGATATCCATTCCCCCAAATTGTTCATTCAGTTCCAGCATTGCCAGGGGGTACAAAAACAGGGAGCGATAGCGACCGGTCAGTGGTTCACCCAACTGGCTGGACAATTTAAAGGATGAAGAACCGCTGGCGATGATTTGCAGCCGGGGCAGATGATCCACCAATATCTTTAAACCGGTGGAAATGTCGGGAATTTTCTGGGCCTCATCGATGACGACCAGTTGGTAGCCCTGAAACGCGCCGGTGATTCGACGCACATCCTGTGAACGGATTACTTCACGCAGTGCCATATCCTCGCCCACACCTGAATAGAATTTGCCCTCATAGTTGGAGAGAAAATGTTTAATTAAGGAGGTTTTGCCTGCTCTCCTGGGGCCGTAAACCAGCAGGACTTTTCCCGCTTTCAATAACCCGGCAAGTTTTTGCTGGTAAAATCGATTATACCATTTTTCCATGAAGGCTATTTACCATATTTCCATGATTATTGCAACCAAACCTCCCTAATTTATATAAATTAGGCAAGTTTGGTTTCTTTCAGCTATAATCGCAGATATTCTTATTCCTGACATCAATCTATTTTTGTGTTTTTTTTCTGGTGTAGTTCCAGGTATTGAAGGCAAATGCCCACTGCCGGTCGATCTATTGGCGATCCTGTTCGCTCAATGTGTAGCTGTTTTTGCGATAGTCGGCAGTGGCCGTGATGTAGGCGCGGAACTTTGCCGCCGCACTGCCAAACCCGGGTAATTGCAGCCGGTCTAGATATGTTGCAAGAGGGTGAAGGGGTCGCGCTCCATGTCCTCGAAGCGCACTTCTACAAGATTACCCTCTGGAATCAGGCTGCGCTCCTTTAGATAGCGTTTCAAAATACCCTCATAAAACAACAGGATGTGGGCTTTCATCTGGTGTTCCTGGATGTCTTGCAGTCTGAAATAGCGCAGCAGGATGCTGTATAAATGGCAGATCGAGAGGTAGGTGTGGTAAGGGTGGCGCTGGATGTAGATGAATTTGGCCTCGGGGAACATATCCAGGATGAGCTTGATGCGCCCTGTGTGCGCCGGGTTTTTGACAATCAGCGGCTGCAGCACCTCAGGCCAGACCAGGGAGAATCGTGGGGCCATTGCCTGATAGCCGCGTCGTACCGCTGCGCCAGTGTCCCAGGATGAAGATAATGGGTTGGGTGATGGTGGTTTGAGCCAGGAGATGGCCGTAGCGGATGCGTTCATACCAGCGCAGCGGCGTGATTAGGGCGCTGACGAGGGTGATAAAGCGCTCCCGTTTCTTAAAGGCCGGCTCGACACCGCCAAACACCCGCTTGATGTGCAGCCAGTTGCCCAATGATGCCAGTGCAAACGGTGTGCTGCGGTCAGGGTGCAGGCTGTTTACGTGCGAAGTAATGTTTGCCTGATGGGATTTCTCTTCAAGAGTGTTCATGGTCTTTCTATTTTTTTTAATTGAACCTGTCATTTGATCCAATTTTCTACTTTTAGTTTGGGGATCACTTTAAAATGCCTGGTATTCCCGGTTACCAGGGTTAATTTATGTCGAAGTGCAATACTGGCAATTCTTAAATCGGGTTCACTGCAGCCAATTCCCTTTTTATTCAAATAAGCCTTTGTTTTCCCATAAATCTCAGCACTAACATCATCAAAAAATAATATGTTAATATGGGGAAATACATTTTTCTTGTAGAAATCAAGTATGCGCATTTTATGGGGTGCTCGATAGACACCATAATATATTTCGCCGATGCTAATCGAGGTGGTATACTGAAACCGTTTGGGTAAATCTTCAAGCTTTTTCATCAAATGCCCTGATGGTTGTGGTTTTACTATATTGCTTAATATATCCGTGTCAAACAAATACATTAAATGTCTACCTCCCTGCTTATTTCCTTTTCCCTTGCTTCAAAGATACATTTTTCCATCATATCGATCTCATCACCCAGGTCTGCTAATCCCTGTTTGGCCAGTATTAATCCTTCTTCTTTGTGTTCTTCCACCTCTTCCAGGGGGACGAGAGCTGCAACATTCTTTCCCTTCTTTGAAATATAGATCTTCTCTTTATTATAGATAATCCGGTTAATAAGTTCTGAGAATTTTGCTTTTGCTTCAGTTAATGTAATCGTAACCGAGCCATTCATTTTAACCTCCAGGGAAAATTATAGTCTAAATGACTATGTTTTGCAACTATTTTGTCAACCATATATAGATCTGTCCCAAAACTGCACGGTGCAAGACTTTGTGACTTTGTGTCAAGTTGTTTGTCTTGTTTTTGGGGTGGTAAATGGCGGCCCACTGTGGGTGGGGAGGCGGTGGGGAGGGAAAAAAATTTTTTTGGGGAAGAAATACGAAAAAATTCGTATAAATAGTTGACAAAAAAGATTTTTGATGTATATTTAATTACGAGATGATTCGTATTACGATAACATTCGTAGGTTTAGGAGGCCCGGCATGAAGAAGAAAGAGACTCCCCGGCCCACGGAAGCGGAGCTGGAGATTTTACAGGTATTGTGGCAATCCGGTCCCGCCACCGTGCGCCTGGTGAACGACAGGCTCAACGAAAAACGGCCGGTGGGCTATACCACTACCTTGAAGATGATGCAGATCATGCACGATAAGGGGCTGCTGAGACGAGACGAACGCCAGCGCAGCCATCTGTACAGTCCCGTCATAAAGGAGAGGGAGACCCAACAAATACTCCTGAATCGATTCCTGGAGAGCGCATTCGGCGGCTCGGCCGCCAGGTTGGTCATGCAGGCCCTGGGAAACCATCAGGCCTCCCGGGAAGAGATCGCCCGGATCAGGGCGTTTTTAGATCAATTGGAGGAGGAAGACCATGTTTCTGCTGAATGATATCGTAGCGGAACAGGTGACCCACTCGTTGGGCTGGACGATTGTACACTCGTTGTGGCAGGCGACCCTGGCGGCTGGCCTGTTTTTCGCGTTGATGCTGTTCTTAAGAAAGAGCAGTTCCCGGCTGCGCTATTATACGGGAATTTTAACATTACTCCTGGTTGTGGTGATGGCTGCCGCTACCTTTGTCAGTGCCTACAACTCTTACTCTTCGGGGCTGACGGCCGCGGCCAAATCGGACAAAGCGGTGACTGCCGCTGCCGCGGTCGGTCAAGAAGGAGTATCCTTATTGAACGTCTTACAGGAATACTTTAACCGGCATATGCCGTTGATTGTCGGTGTCTGGCTGTTGGGGGTACTCCTGCTGGTTCTGCGCCTGGCCGGGGGATTTTTGGTGAACGCCCGCATTAAAGCGAAGCACACGACCGAAGCGCCGCCATACTGGCAGGCGCGCCTGAAAACCCTGGGCCGGAAGATCAACCTGAAAAAGGCGGTGCTGCTCAAGGAGTCGGCCATTGCCCGGCTGCCCATGACCATCGGCTATCTAAAACCGATTGTCTTTGTGCCAATGGGACTGTTGACCGGCTTACCCCAGGACCAGGTGGAGGCCTTACTGGCCCATGAGTTGGCCCATATTGCCCGCCGCGATTACCTGGTCAACATCTTCCAGAGCGTCGTCGATATTGTCTTCTTCTATCATCCGGCGGTCCACTGGATCTCCTCGTTTGTGCGTCACGAGCGGGAGCACTGCTGCGACGATATGGCGGTGGTCACCATGGGCAATTCGCGGAGTTTTGCCCGGGCCCTTACCAATATTCACGGCTGGGGATTTGCCCAGCCCGGTTTCGCCATGAATCTGGCCAGAAATGATCATAAATTATTTCATCGTATAAGGAGGATAACAAAGATGAAAAACAAAGGCACAACATCCGTACAAGGATTGGTTGTTGCCTGTGTATTGGGTTTATTATGTATTGCATTTGGGTTGAGCGCCGGTACGACCGGCATTTTGGGCTATTATCTGGATGAGGCGGCCGATGAGGTTCAACCGGCCGAGGGTATCTCTTCCAAAAAGGTGGAATTGAAGTCTGCCCAGAAGATTTTATTAGAACTGCGGGCAGCGGGTAAGGAAGGGGACCCGGTTAAATTCTGGATTGAGGAGCCGGACACAGGCAAAATACTGTGGAAGTTTGAGGATAAGATCAAAGGCAAAGAACTGGCCGTCAAGACGAATTTGCAACTGGGACCCGGGAATTACCTGCTCTATTTTACCGACAATTGCCGGGCCAAAATGAAGGTCAAGGCCAAAGAGCCGGACATCCGCTACAAAATAGAAAATGCCAAAAAGGAGCTGGTTGTACTAAAGCAGAAGATCGGGGCCCTGTCCAAAGAGGGTAAGAATGAGATCCCCGAGGAGGATAGAGAGAAGAAATTGGCGGAACTGCTGACTGTGGCCAAAAAGAAGGAAGAGATGCTGGCGAAGTTGGAAGCAGTTTTGAAGGCAAAACAGGAAGAGAAGTATAAGCAGGAGCAAATAACATACCAGAAGGAGAAGCAAAAACAGAAGGAGGAGCAGAAGCTGCAGATTGAAGAGTTCAAGAAGCAGAAGAGGATGGAATTGGAGAAGAAGTTGCAGCAGGTAATGGTTATGATTGAGGACCTGGAGGCCAAAGAGGGAGAACGCACTCAAGAAGAGCAGGATAAACTCAAAAAACTCCAACAGATACGCCAGGAATTGAAAACCAAACTGGAGCACAAAAGTTCAACATGAAACCCATATGACCCATACATAGGTAACGATTAACAGATTCCGGCAAACATGCCCGTCCCTCTAAACGCTGACGAGCGGACCATCCGGGCCCACGGCATGTTTGCCGGATCTTTTTTAAGGTAGGGGATCGTCGTCGATAATCACATCCACGAATTTGGTATCCGTGTCCGTTTCGGTGCCTGAGGTACAGGTGCAGCGGATATAAAAATCCGATGTCTGGGTGATGGTAACACTCTTGCTGCTGCCCTGGTAGATCCAGTTGGTCCACCCCGGCTTTTTCAGGTGCCATTGGTAGGTGTACTGCTGGGTGCCGCAACTGGGATTGGCGGTGTACGTTCCGGTGGCGGTGGGAGCATGGGCTGCCGGCAAATCGATATCTCCACCGTTAGGACGGTTTTCACCGAAGCTTCTGGGGCTGGATAAGTAGCGGGCAATCAAGGTCGAAGGCCCGGACACGTAAACCGACAGCGGTACGTGGTGGAAGGAACTGGCCCCCAATCCCAGTGCCTCCAATCGATGGCTTCTAAGGCCGTAAAAAGCA
Source organism: uncultured bacterium (assembly GCA_965603365.1). Lineage (GTDB taxonomy): Bacteria > Acidobacteriota > Aminicenantia > UBA2199 > UBA2199 > JAHELQ01. The sequence goes on along the minus strand of CBFDCR010000014.1, from coordinate 32,318 downwards.
TCGGTTAATCTGCCGGTGGTGTCGCCATATATCAGTTTCCAGGCATTCCAACTCTTGTTGGTCAGATAAGCGCTGGCACTGTAGTCGTTGCCGTTGCCTTCATTGACACACAGGCAAATGTCGTAATAGGTGGGAAAGCCGTGGGTGTCGTAGGGGTAGTAGGGATCTTTCAAATCCACATACCAGCGCTGATTGGAGTAACTGTAAGGGGAATCATAATACTTCATGCTGATTTCGTAGGTTCCATAACCCAGCATAATCGGTCTACTGGAACTGCCGTATTGGAGAATCGTATCGTAGGAGTGGCCGATATGGCCGGCTTCATAGTCGTATCGATTCAACTGGGAATGGTTCTGGATGTAGTATGAATCCCGGGTAAAGGTAATGGTCTCTTCCGTTAAATAATCGGTGCAGGAGAAGGGATAGTCCAATAGGTAGATATCGTTTACCTCTTTATAGGTGGAACCGGTATAGAGGGTAGTGCCGCTCAATTTTTTAATGGTGACCACCACTTTGTATAAACTGGACCTTAAATCGTTGTGCAAAAAGATCATGAATTCCCCTTCCCCATGCAGGGCGTCCGGCCAATCGGGATCGGGCGAACCGGCGTAGCCGACCGTGCAGAAAACCAGGACCGTTAAAATAAGAGTTGAGAGAATCTTTTTCATGATAATAACCTCCTTTTTAAGACTCAATATAAAAAAACGGAAGCGATAAGTCAAGCTTTAGTTTCAAAAAATTTTTTATGTTAACAAATTTTTTTTGAAACTATTGACAGGTTTACCCGTATTAAGTATAATTAACCGCCAGTTAAACAATTTAACCGGAGGTAAGGAAAATTGAAAGAGGCTGTACGGAATTTTATTATTGAAAAAGCCAGGACCATCTTCGGCCAGAAGGGCTACAGCGCCACCACCATCGAGGAGATTGCCGCGGCCGCCGCTGTATCCAAGCCCACCCTCTACAACTATTTTTCCGGCAAGGACGACATCTTCCGGGCTGTCGTGGATGCCTCCAACAGCGAAATCAATGAACTCATCAAACCGATTCTAACGGAAAAAAAACCGTTCCCCCAGAGATTAAAGAGCCTGATCGCCACGCTGCTCGATCATATCAGCGCCAACAGGGGCATCTTGAAGATTGTCTTCTACGAATCCCGCATGTTTTTTGAAGCCTTCGAAAAGGAGGATTCCGGGGTATTTAAGCGTCTCATGGAGAGAAAAAAAGAGCGGGTGAAGGTCATGAAGGATTTTATCGAAACCGGTCGGCAAGAGGGGTGCATACGCAGCGATATCCCGGTTGAAATGATGGCCTATTTTGTGACCGGCATCATCGGCGAGTACGCCCTGGGCCATATCATGAGCGAGGAGCAGTCGGCCGGCTTCGATCTAGAATTTTTTACCGACAGCATCATGGGAATCTTAACGGATGGCATTTTTAAGGATTCAACAGGAGGATAAATTGAATATGTTTTTGGAAAAGATATACTCTTGGAGGCACACATGAAAAAGTTTTGGATCATCGTTTTGATCACTGGGTTATGTCAATTTGCCTACCCTCAAGAGAAGATGGATCTCACATTGGACCAGGCCATCTCGCTGGCACTGCAAAACAACAACAACTACCTGATCAGCCAGCAGGGGGTAAAGCAATCTAAATACCGCGTAATGCAGAACATGGGCTTCTTGCCCCAGGTGACCCTGGGGGGGAGTAAAAATCTGGATGAAAAGTTGATGGTCCTGGAGATGCCCCCCATGGTTCCCGGCGGCGAGCCGCAGCGCATCACCCTCGATTTTACCAAAGATTACGAATTCACCTTGCAGATCGTGCAGCCGGTATTTACCGGCGGCAAGATATGGCACGCCTTCCGGAATGCCCGGCTGGATCTCAAGATTTCCCGGGAGAAGGAGCGGAATACCCGGGATGAGGTGACCCTGAATGTCAAGAAGGTGTTCAACAATATCCTGGTGCTGGAGGAGCTGCTCAAGGCCCACCAGGAGGTCCTGGACCTGGCAGAGAATAATTATAAGAATGTCAAAGAGCGGTTTGAACTGGGCATGGTGTCCCAATACGACCTGCTGCGGGCGGAGTTGACTGCATCCGCGATTAAGCCCAATATTCTCAATGCCCGCAAGATGCTGGAACTGTCGCTGTTCAATTTGAAGATCATGCTGGCGCTGCCCGAGAGTACCGAGCTAAACATCCAGGGGAAACTGAGTTATGACCGGCATGAACTGGAGGTGTCTGAATTCATCCAGAGGGCCTTGCAAAATCGTTCTGAAATCAAACAGATGGAGATGGAAGCGAAGAAGGTGAATAATTTACTCAAGATCGCCTATGCCCAATTCGTGCCCGATTTCTCCATCATTGCCAGTTACAGCTACCGTTCAGATCTGTTAAAGCTGCGTAAGGATAACTGGGAGGATTTTTACACCATCAACCTGGGTATCAGTTTCCCGATTTTTACGGGTCTGAAGCGCAGTGGCCAGGTGGGGGAGCTGCGGGTGATGAAGAAGATGATGAAATTGAGGGCTAAGGAGTTGGACGATGCCACCCGGCTGCAGGTGCAGAACCTGGTATTGACTATAGGCCAGGAGTATGAGAATATCCTGACCGGGGAAAAGAATACCGAGACCGCCCAGGAGGGGGTGCGGATTGCCGAACTCAATTATCAAGAGGGCATGATCTCCATCCTGGAATTGAATGCCTCGTATAACGAACTCACCCAGGCAAAGGTCGCCTACCTGCAGGCGGTCTACAATTATTCCATCGCCCTGGCGGGATTAGAGAAGATCTCAGGTGTTCAAATAAACGGAGGACAAAGATGAAAAGATTCGTTTTAATTGTGTTTTCAGTGATGATTGTCGGTTGGGTCGGATGTCGCAAGGGGAACGACCAGCAGTACAACCTGGAAAAGAAACCGATCCATGTCAAGGTCGCCAAAGTGAAGAGGGATATATTTACCCGGACATTGACCTATAAAGGCACGGTTCACCCCTGGCAGAGGGCCAATATCGGTCCCGATATATCGGGCCGGATCTGGAAGATTTATAAAAAACAGGGGGACCGGGTCAAGAAGGACGAGCTGTTGGCGGAACTGGATACCACCAATATGAACCTGCAAAAGAAGCAGGCAGAGGCCGCGCTGGCCGTGGCCCTGGCTTCGTACAAGGATGCGGAACTGAATTTTAACCGCATCGCCAGCCTGTATGAAAAGAAGGCGGTTTCCCGGATGCAGTATGAGAAAACCCAGTTGGCCCTCGAGGTGGTGGAGACCCAGAATAAGAGCGCCGAAGCCAACCTGAACGTGATCAAACACACCCTGGGAAACTCCTACATGCGGGCCCCTTTTGACGGTATCATTACGTCTAAGAACCACGAAGAGGGGGACACCATCAATCCCATGATGGGGATGAGCAGCGGGGTGCTGACCTTAATGGATTTGACTCAGGTGAAGATCATCCTGAATATCCCGGCCGAGGATATCGAAAAAGTCCAGGTGGGCCAGCCCTGTTTGGTTCGGATCTCCTCGTTGTCCGACGAGGAGTTTAGCGGCGAAGTGTATACGAAAAACCTGGCCGCGGATTTGATTTCTAAAACCTTCCAGGTCGAAGTCAAGGTGAAAAATCCGGGGATTAAAATCAAGGCCGGCATCTTTGCCGAAGTATCGATTGAGTTTGCCCGTAAGGAGGATACGCTCATACTGCCCCTTTCGGCCTTAACCGGTGAAAACCAGGTGGTAGTCTACGACAACGGCAAGGCTAAGTGGGTGACCGTGGAAGTCGGTGACCGCAATGAGAGTGAGTTTGAAGTCGTATCCGGTCTGTCCGAAGGCACACCCGTAGTAATGGAAGGTAATTACGACTTGAGAGAGGGATCATTGATCGCCGTGGAGGAGAACGCCAATGAAGATCGTTGAATTTTCGCTAAAGAGACGGGTCACGGTAGGCATGGTGGTGGCGGTAATCGTGATCTTCGGCTTTATCTCCTTCGGCAAATTGGGATTGGATATGATGCCCGATGTCGATTTGCCTTATATTTCGGTCATTACCGCCTATTCCGGTGTCTCTTCGGAGGATATCGAGGAGACCCTCACCCGCCCGCTGGAGCAGTGGATCTCCACCGTTTCCAACGTGAAGGAACTGAAGTCCATCTCCCAGGAGGGTATATCGATCATCATGGTGGAGTTCGAATCCGGCACCAACCTCGACTTTGCCGCCCAGGATGTACGGGACAAGATCGGGGTGTTTGAGCAATTCCTGCCCGAAGGGGCCGATCAGTCGTTGGTGGTGAAATTCAACTTTGCCGACATGCCCATCATGATGTACGGCATCACCGGCGGTAAGCGGGACTTGAAGAGCCTGAAGGATTACATCGACAACGAGGTGGCCACCCGGTTGGAAAGACTCGAAGGTGTGGCCTCGGCCATCGTCTTCACCTCCGAAGAGGCGGAGATACTGGTCAATGTAGATAAAGGCAAGCTGGAATCTCGCGGTATATCCATCTCCCAGGTGGAGGGGGCCATTCAGACCTCCAACATCAACCTGCCCTCCGGTTACCTGGATGAACGGCACAAGGAGTACCTGATCAGGACCATCGGCGAGTTCAAGAAGGTTGGGGAGATCAAAGAGGTAGTCGTGGGTGTGGGACGCCGGGGTGAACCCATATTTTTAAGAGATATCGCCGATGTGAAGGAGGCCTCCAAAGAGATTCGAAACCTGGTGCGGATCGAGGGCACCAAAGGCGTCGGTCTGGTCATTACCAAGAGTTCCGGTGCCAACACCGTACTGGTGGCCCGGGAGGTAAAGAAGGCCTTAGAGATGATCCGGCCCACCCTGGATCCGGATCTGAATTTCACCGTAGCCATGGATTTCTCCCGCATCATCGAGATCATGGCCAACAAGAGCGCCAACAATATCCTGGTAGGCGGTATCCTGGCCATGCTGCTCATCTTGCTGTTTTTGAGAAATCTCCGGCCCACCTTAGCCATCGGTATTGCCATTCCCTTATCGGTGGTCACCACCTTTATCGCCCTCTACCTGGCCGATTACACCCTCAACCTGGTAACCTTAGGGGGGCTGGCCTTAGGGGTCGGTATGTTGGTGGACAATGCGGTGGTGGTGATCGAGAATATCTTCCGGCACCTGGAAGAGGGTAAGTCCTCGACTGAGGCCGCCATGCTGGGCACCTCCGAGGTGGGTACCGCCATCATCGCCTCTACCCTGACGACCATTGCCGTGTTTTTTCCCATGATGTTTGCCGGAGGCATTGCCGGCGACATGTCCAGGGGAATGGCTTTGGCCGTCTCCTTCTCCCTGCTCTCCTCCCTGTTTGTGGCTCTCACCATTATCCCCATGCTGGCCGCCCGTCTGTTTAAAACCAAAACCGACAGCAATGCCTCCAGGCTAAGGTTGGGAAAAGATAAATTCGTAAAATTCAGGAACCTGTATGAAAAGTACCTGCAAGGGGCGCTCAGGAGAAGGAAACTGGTTTTGTTGGCGGTATTGGTGATCTTCGTCGTTGCCATTGTCCTGTCCGCCATGATGGGCACCGAGTTCATGCCCGATGTGGATCGCTCCATGATTTTTCTGAAGCTTTCTATGCCGGTGGGCACCAATTTAGAGGAGACCAACCGCATTATCAAATATATGGAAGAGCAAGCGTTAAAGGACTCCAATGTGATTTCCACCATGGTGTCTGTTGGCTTAAGCCAGGAGAATGCCCAGGATTCGGCCTCCGGCTTTAACCCCGGTGGCTCCTATGAGGCCACCCTCTGGTCTTATCTGACCACCAGCAGCCAGCGGGATATCTCCGATAAACAAATCATCGAACATTGGCGCCAGTATTTCCCGGATTTGCAAAAGGGCAAAGTGCAGTTTATCGATATTGCCTCTGCCTCTATGGGAAGCTCGATTTCCAGCCCCATTGAATTCAGTTTCTTTGGCCGGGAGCTGGATAGGCTGGAAACCATCGCCGAAGAGGTGAAGGAGAAAATTTCCGCTATCGAAGGCATCCGGGATGTGGAGATTACCTTAGAAAAGAGAAAACCGGAGATCCAGTTGAAGATCAAGAAGGAAGAGGCATCCAAATTGGGACTGACGCCCTATGACATTTCCCGGCAGGTCCAGACCTTTACCATCGGTACCGTGGTTTCCCGCATGATGCTGGAAGGTGAAGAGCGTAACATCCGGGTACGGCTCATGGAAAAGGACCGGGATACCCTGGAAGCGCTCAAGAAACTCCCCCTGATGACCCCCACCGGTGCCAAAGTCTACCTGTCCCAGGTGGTGGATTTTAAAGAGTCCTTCGGCGCGGTGAAGATCGACCGGGAAAACCAGGTACGCAAGGTCAGCGTGACCGCCAACTACGTGGATCGGGATCTGGGCAGTATTGTCGAGGAAATCATGGCGAAATCGAAAGAAATTACCGACAACCTGCCGGAGGGTTATTTTTACGAGATGGGCGGCCAGTACAAAGAGATGATGGAGTCGTTTACCACCATGTTGTTTGCCCTGCTGCTGGCCATAGTCCTGGTCTATGCGGTCATGGCTTCCCAGTTTGAGAGTTTAAAATACCCCTTCATCATCATGTTTACCTTCCCCCTTGCCTTTATCGGCACGGCGATACTCCTGGCTGCCACCGGTAAAAATGTCAGCCTGCCGGCCATCATGGGCTTTATCATGCTGGGGGGTATCGTGGTCAACAACGGCATCGTCATGGTGGATTATATCAACCAGTTGATCGGCCGGGGTAAGGATAAATACGAGGCCCTGGTAGATGGCGCCGTGGTCCGGCTGCGGCCCATTCTCATCACTGCCCTGTCCACCATCTGCGGTATGCTGCCCATGGCCCTATCGGCCACCGAGGGTTCGGAGATGCGCTCCCCCATGGCCATCGCCCTGATCGGCGGCCTGTTTGCCTCCACCTTCCTCACCCTCTTCATCGTGCCCATCCTCTACTCCTACTTCTCCAAAATCAAGATCCCCAAAAAAGCCAACCCCTAAACCACACAACATAAACGCAAGGGGCGTTTCCCCCAACGCCCCCTGCGCTTCTATTTCAATAATCGCCCCCTTTCTCCTTAATATTTGCTTGAAACACTTTAAAAAATATTGTATGATTGTACCATGAGTACATCGAGAACAAAAAATCTCAAGAGATTGATGCTTCTAAATAAAGAGGTGCCGATTACTACGCAAAAATTAAATCGCCTGGGCATCTCTTCTTCCCTGGCCAGGAAATACAAAGAGAGCGGATGGATTGAGTCAATTGGTGTCGGGGCTTTCAAATTTCCCGACGCCCCAATAACGCTTGAAGGTACACTGCACGCGCTCCAGATTGATATGTCACTCGATTTGCATGCCGGTGCCAAAACAGCCCTTGAGATGGCCGGAATCAGGCAGTATTATCGCGAAAGAGAGAGAGTCTACATGTTTTCAGATAGTAAGACCACACTGCCTTCCTGGGTAAGGCACCTTCAATGGGGAAAAGATATCCATTTCATCAAATCTTCAAAATGGAAGGGGAAACAACTTCTATTTAATCCCAATACGAAGGAATTTGATTTTTTCATCGCCACTAGAGAATTGGCAATTGTCCAACAGATTGAACTTATCGGTCGGGGTGAAAGTTTTGATGAAACGGCCCAGCTTTTTGAGATTCTGGACAGCCTGAATCCTGAATTGATAAACGAAATACTCGTTAAGGCTTCGTTCAAGGCCAAAAGGATCTTCTTTTTCTTTTTCGATCTCTTTGATCCTCCCTGGAAAAAAGAAGTCGATCCAGGGATACTTAATTCAGGCCATTCAATCATTACGGTTGAGAAAGGCGGCAAGTATCTAAAAAACTATAACCTGGTCATCCCCCGAGGTTTTCATGTTTGACAGGAAGTATCTCAATCAAGTAGGCGTTCTATTAAAGATACTTCCTCTATTTAATAGGTACAAAGACTTTGCCATCAAAGGAGGAACTGCTATAAACTTTTTTGTATTTGAAGCCCCACGGCTTTCGGTGGATATTGATCTTTGCTATCTTCCCATTAAGCCGAGAGAAGCATCTTTTCAAATAATGAACGAAGTGATGGCCAATTTAAAAGAAGACATCAATAAAAGATTTCCTGAATACTCCGTGAATATGAGTAGGGGTAGAAATGCAAATGTAGGTAAATTGAATATTTTCAGTATGCAGGGGCCAATAAAAATTGAACCCAATGAATTGTTGAGGGGAAGCGTCAAGCAACCTGTTTCAATGAGGATTAAGAGAGGAATTGCCGAAATTTTTAATATCTATCCCGAAGCTCAAATTCTTTCGCCGGCCGATTTATTCGGTGGGAAGATCTGCGCGGCTCTTGATAGACAGCATCCCAGAGATTTATTTGATATTCACATGATGTTTAGAAATGATTTATTTTCAGATGAGATACGGAAAGTATTCCTGGTTTACCTCATTCAATCTAATCGTCCGATTTCTGAATTACTGAATCCCAATAAGATTGATTTCAGTCTGACTTTTAACAGAGAATTTATTGGCATGGTGAAAGAGAATATCGATTTAGATCGCTTGTGTGAGATACGGGAGCAACTGATATTGAGATTAAGAGAAGATTTAACAGGTGATGAAAAAGAGTTCCTGTTGTCGGTTAAAAGGGGAGATCCCGAATGGGAGAAACTCGGGCTCGGGGATTTTTCTCACCTCCCCGGGGTGAAATGGAAAATTCTGAATATCAAAAGAATGGATAAAAACAAACGACTGGCAGCCACCAAAAAACTTGAGAAGACATTATCCGTTTAACACACTAACAGGGCCAGTCTTCGTCATCCAGGGGCGCGGTGGGGTCCTCATGAATTTTTACCCCCATTAGTTTTGCATGCTGCTTGAGAGGGTCCGGCGGAGGCACTAATGGCACCAACAGCGCCACCGGTTTGCCATTCCGACAGATTTTTATTTTTTCCTGTTCCTTCTCCACCTTAGACAGGAGTGCCGATAAATTGACCCTTGCTTCATGGGTGTTGACCTGTATCATTATCTTATCCTCAATCGACCTTAGTTTAATCCAGGACCACCGAAAAGTCAAGAATAAGTCTCAAAACAGGAGTTCCCCCAAAATTTTAAAGGCTAAGAATCTTTGCTTGGCCCCTAATCCGTTTCATCTCCCAGAGGCGCGATTTAGCTGCTCGGAACAGTGATGGAACTGTCGGTTGTTGGTTGACAGGGGAGGAAATTCATACTATACTAAAGGGGATGGAAGTCAGGGATATCGATATCGAGAAGGTCAAGCTCTTTTTGGAGGAAAAGGAGCGGCGGGCCCGGCAAAAGAGGCAGGCTGAAACCCGGCACATCATTGACACCCTCCAGGGTCTGGTCCCTTTGTGGGAAAAATATCGGATCTCCAGAATTTACCTCTACGGGTCGATGGCCCGGGCCCGGGGTCATAACTGTTCGGACATCGATATCGCCGTGCAGGGGGAGATCGATTACCTGGACCTGCTTCATCTATTTGCCGAAGTGGACCGCCATTTCAGCCGGCAGGTAGATGTGCGCCGTTTAGAGGATATTCCCTTTAAAGAGGAGATCCTGAAAACAGGAGTACTTGTCTATGAACAATAAACTGGCTATCCTGAAGAGTAAGATTTTGAAAGATATGGAAAAACTTGAGCATTTGTTTGAAAGCTTTGAGCTTTCTTATAATCAGTATAAAGACTCCCAGATCCACGCTTATCTGGTGGAAGCTGCCTTTTATGTCAATCAAATCTACACCGGATTTGAAAGGATTTTTTCCGATATTGCCCTCACCTTCGAAAATACGATCGATGAAATCGAATGGCACCGATCACTACTGGAGAAAATGACGCTAAGTATAGAAAACATCCGACCCGCCGTCATTGATGAAGATAATTTTAAATATTGCAATGAATTGAGAACCTTCCGGCATTTTTTTCGCCACGGTTATGGCCAGGACATTGATCCCGAAAAATTCACTATCGTGGCCTCGCGGGCCCTGAAATTGGCAGACAACTATAGGGCAGACATAGAGAGATTCATTCAATTCATCGATCAATCAATATGACGGCTTCTGGGGCGTGTCCAAAGACTGGGAAGTGGTTCCCTATGGTATCAAAACTTGCATAGAGGTAAGGGATATCGGTAAAGCATGTGCCCTGATTACTTTCTTCACAGGGGTATTCTGTATTTTAAATTGATGAAAAGGAGAAATAAGAGTGTGGTTTTTGAAGTTGACAGGATGTAAACCTTGCACTAAAATGGGGGTATGAAGTATTTGTTGTATCTGTACAACGGGTCGATTCAGAAGTTTCCGCTGGATAGGGAGAGTATCGGTCTGGGGAGGAGCAGCAAAAACGATCTGTGTATCCGGGAGGGTTTTGTATCGAAGAGGCATGCCCGGCTTACCGTGCTGGGGGATGAGATCCTCATCGAGGACTTGCAGTCCAAAAACGGCATTTTTTATGAAAATATGAAGGTCAGCAAGATGCGGATCAAGTTGAACGAATCCTTCCGCATCGGCTACATTGAGTTTTTTATGAAAAGGGGCAATCCGGAAGAGTTCGTGCTGTCGCCGGAATCGGCACCCATTGTCTGGAAAGTATCCGATTTGATCTCCTCCTCCTGGGGAGAGGCCAGAACCCGGCTGGATGAGTTTGACCGGGTAGTGATCACCGCGCTGCACCAGGGATTTAGAATTCAAAAATTTTCGGATATCCTGGATCAGATCAAAGAGCCCCTGACCAACATTTTCAAGCAGGGAAGCCTGCTGATTGCCACCGCCGTGGAAGATGAGAACAAGATCCTGACGGCCCAAAATTTCGCTGAAGATCCCCCCCTGGATTTAGATCAGGTCATCGGCCAGTTGGAGATATCGGATCAGGAAGTACTCCGGCAGACCACCCAGGGTAAAGATGAAGTCTGTTGGTATGCGTTTCCCCTGGAGGTCAAGGGACTGCCGGTCTCTTTGATCTACCTGGACAACACCGGGGCCGATTTGCCCGACAGCACCATCCAGCTTTTGCGGGACCTTTCCAGGGAGTTTTCCCTGATCCACAGCCTCATCGAACAGAATCGATTACCGGAAGAGTCGTTGGCAGAGGGGGAGGTAGGATTAACCATTGTCTGCGAAGACGAAGCCATGATCCGGCTGCGGGAAAAGTGCAGGAAGATCGCCCGAAGCGATCTGTTTGTGCTCATCGAGGGGGAGATGGGCACGGGCAAGGATCTGTTGGCCCAATGGCTCCATCTCCATTCGGATCGCCGGAGAGATACATATGTGAAGGTAAATTGTGCCGGCCTGGGCGAAGGTTTGCTGGAGGTTGAACTCTTTGGCCGGCAGGAGCGCCCGGGCAAAATAGAGCTCTCCTCCGAAGGTACACTGGTGCTGGACGAGATCGGTGAAATGCCCCTGGATTTACAGGCCAAAATCCTGCGGGTCATCCAGGAGAGGGAATTATATCGGCTGGGGGAGGATCGACCGCTGCCGGTGGATTTGAAGATCATCTCCCTGTCCAGGCAAGATGTCAGGGGATTGATCGAGGAGAACCGTTTCCGCCAGGATCTATATTACCAGGTCGCCCCGGTCAGTCTCGTTATTCCCCCTTTAAGGGAGAGGGTGGCTGACATTGTCCCGTTGGCCCACCATTTCACCGAAGTGTTTGCCTGGTTGAATCAGGTGGAGGTGGAGGGATTCTCTGCCGAAGCGCTGGAGGCCCTGGAAACGTACGATTGGCCCGGCAATGTCCGGGAACTGGAGAATGAAATCAAGAGTGCCGTCAATCAGACCAGCAGCGGCGGCAGGATCGACCTGTCGGTATTAAAACCGGAGGTGACTGCCGGTTATAAAAATGAAAAAAAAGAAATTCAAACTATGCTGGAAGAGAGTAAATGGAATAAAAGCCGGGCCGCCAGACGGTTGAGTCTCAGCCGCACGGCATTGTATAAAAAGATGAAAAAATTGGGGATCAAATGACGGTTGATTTCATTAGCGGATTGTGATAAAAGATGAGATCATGTTAATGTGTCTCATTCAAATCATCGATAAATGTGAGGAGGCAGAACGATGTATTGTCCGGCATGTGGAAGATCATTGACAGAGAAGACGATTGGCGATATCACCGTGGATGTCTGTGAAGGCGGCTGCGGCGGCATCTGGTTCGATAAATTTGAACTGCATAAATTTGACGAGCAGCATGAGTCTTTGGGCCAGGAATTGCTTGACATCGAAAGGGATGAAAGTGTCCGGCTGGATCCCGCCGAGCGGAGAAAGTGTCCCAAATGTCAGGATTTTGTGCTGCTGCGCCATTTCTTCAGCGTTAAACGGGAGGTGGAAGTGGATGAGTGTGCCGGCTGCGGCGGCTTCTGGTTGGATGCCGGGGAGTTGAAAAAAATTCGCCGGCAATTTGCTACTGAAAAGGAACGCAAAAACGCGGCGGGCGCCTATTTTGATGAAATCTTCGGGGAAAAGTTGGGGGCAATGCAGGCCCAGAGCCAGGAAAAACTGGAGAAATCGAAAAAAGTTGCCCGTCTCTTTCGCTTCATCTGCCCCAGTAACTACATCCCCGGCAAACAGAAATGGGGGGCCTTCTGATCGTTACTTAATGCCCGTTGATCGTTAAAAAGTTTCATCCCCTCACTGCCGATGCCATAAAAATCAGGCTATTGACAGGAGGGGGGAAAAGTAATACCATTGAATATTATTTTGAATCGGGTACAATCTGAACCATGAAGAAATTTATTCTTGAAACAACCATCATTGTGTTTTTGACATTGGCCAGTGGGATGGTCTACAATCAGTTTTTTTCGTCGGGGGTGCCGATTTTTAAGACCTACACGCCGGCTAAAGGGGAGAACAAGACGGACGTCTACTTCCAGCACGTCGATGCCGATTTTTTGAGGAGTTTGATCCAGGGCGACATGGCCATTGTGCTGGATGCCCGGCAGCAACATGCCTATAACGAGGGGCATATCCCCGGTGCCTACAGTTTCTCCCTGTTTGAATTTGACGAGGCCTTTGCCCGGCTGCAGGATCTGTTGAATTCAGGCAAGACCATTGTGACGTATTGTATCGACTTCAATTGTGAGGATTCCACCTTCCTGGCGAATAAGCTCCATGAGAAGGGGTATACCGATATCCTGGTATATAAAGGCGGCTTTGATGATTGGCAGGCCCTGGGCAATCCCATTGAGAGCGCCGGTTCGCCGGATATGGCGCCGGTTGGAGGGGGATATTAAGATGAAAACCGGGATCGCCCGCTTCTTAAGTTCCCGTCCCGTTCAGGTCCTCTGCCGGTTGATCCTGGGGGGCCTCTTTATCTACGCCAGCCTGGACAAGATCGCCCACCCCCAGGCCTTTGCCGATATTATTTACCAGTACCGCCTGGTACCGGATCTATTCATCCATTTTATGGCGGTGGCACTGCCCTGGCTGGAGATGGTCACCGGGATTTTCCTGGTCATCGGCATTTTTCCCCGCACCGCCGCGATTCTTCTCTCCTCTCTACTGGCAGTATTCATGATTACCCTTGTCGTTAATGCCATCCGGGGTTTCAATTTCAACTGCGGCTGCTTTACCACCTCCAGTGAAGCGGGGGAAGGCAACTTCATCGTGGATGCCTTCCGCGACCTCCTCATGCTCCTCCCCGGCCTGATCATCATCTTCTTCCACAAACCCAGCACCCCCCATCCCTCGGTCTCTCAATAAATGGGGGAGGGCACGGTGGGTAGGGGGCGCAGATCTGCGCCCCCTACAATCATTGCGATTTTGACCCTTCGAGCTCTTATATCGATGCCTCGAGCTCCGATCGCGACCCTTTTTGCTCCGATATCACAGCCTCGAGCTCCGATATCACAGCTTCGAGCTCCGATATCGACCTTTTTTACTCCGTTCCCTTTGCTTTCGAGATGGAATAATGGGAAGGTGGAATAATGGAGGGATGTAAAAAATAGATGGGGGTAGGGAACAGGAGAATTTTCGTTTACAGGGGCATCTATTGGTGCCGGACTGGCTCATCCCCCTGTCCTGTTTTTCATCTCCGGGACTAAAGAAAATCTCCTGTGTTCTTTATTTTGACAAGGCTATATCGGCATGATAGAATGTTGGCTAAATGAAAATAATTAAAGGAGGAAATGAAATGAAAACAAGAGAAGTTTCAAGGAAACTTTCATTAAACAAAGCAACTGTAGCCAATTTGGACGAATCCCAGATGAAGGACGTTAAAGGAGGAGAGCACGACCATATAACGATACTTCCTCCGTATTGCACAAACTGGTGCACAAACTTTTGCATCACGGGAATATACGCCTGTCCCTGATTTTTTGCCTGTTTCCTTTCGTCTGTCCATTGCAAATTGCAAAATAACCAACAACCAACAGCCAACAACCAAATGGTTATTCTGCAATTTGCCTTGAATAGATGGGGCGATTTGTATTAAAATAGGGGCTTGAAGGTTATTATGGAAAAAAAAGGTGAAAAACTTCTTCTGCCTGTAGAACTCGTCATCGGCAATGCAGCGGTGTTATTTAAAGATCTCAAGAGCAGAGATAAATCGACTGCATTGGTGATGGATTTTGGCGAGGTGGAGAAGTTTGATTCCGCCGGAATCGCCTTTTTAAATTATGTGAAAAAACACTTTAAAAATGTCGCCTTTGAGAATGTCAGGCCGGAGTTCAGCCGGATTTTTGAAAAGTATCTTTCAGAGGAAAAGGTTCGACCCCAAAAAGAGGAACCCGTAACCGTTGTGGCCGAACGGATCGAAAAATTGGGGGACCGCTTCTGGAAATTCAAAAACAGGGCCAGGATATACCTGTCACTGCTGACCGATGAAATTTATTACACCTTTCAATACCTGGTGAGGAGGCGGGGCGTCTATCCCGGCGAGATCCTGCATCAACTCTATTTTATGGCCTATGATTCGGCTCCCATTGTCTGCTTCATCTCCTTCCTGGTGGGGGTGACCATCTCCGTGACCTCGGCCCAGCAGTTGAAACTTTTTGGCGCCGACATCTACATCGCCGATCTGGTGGGCTTCGGCATGATCCGGGAACTGGTGCCCCTGATGACCGGCATAATCCTGGCGGGAAAAATCGGGGCCGCCATTACCGCCGAGATCTCTTCCATGAAGGTCATGGAGGAGGTGGATGCCCTGAAGACCATGGGCCTTCAGCCGGAACAGTTTTTAATGGTGCCCCGGTTAATAGCCATCACGTTGGCCATTCCCCTGCTGGTGGCATTGGCCGATTTTGTGGGTATATTCGGCGGCATGCTGGTGGCCCGCTTTTTCCTGGGTATAGTGCCCAGGGTTTTTTTAGATGAGATGTTCTTGATCGTCGGTCTGGGGGATGTGTTGATCGGGCTGGGCAAGACCATCGCCTTTGGCTGGGTGGTGGTGGTGAGTGCCGGTTACAAGGGCTTTTCCGTGGAAAGGGGTGCCCGGGAGGTGGGGGTGGCCACCACCCGCTCGGTAGTACTCTCCATATCCCTTATTATCGTGCTGGATTGCATCTTTGCCATACTTTTATACTAAATGTGAAGAACATGGAAGGGGCAGAGATCATTAGAACCGACAGGCTGGATGTGGGCTATGAGCGGAGCGCGGTGCTGCGGGATTTGAGTTTTACCATCAACAGGGGGGAAATCTGTGTCATACTGGGTAAAAGCGGTTCCGGCAAATCTACTGTTTTAAAGACCCTGATCGGCTTGATTCCGCCGCTGCAGGGTCATGTCTATTTTTGGGGTCGGCAATTGGATTTCTTATCCGAACATGCCGTACACCATGTGTATGAAAGGATCGGGGTATTATACCAGGGCGGCGCCTTGCTTAATTCATTGAGCCTGTATGATAACGTGGCCCTGCCCCTCAACATGCAGTACCCGGAATTGCCCCGGGAGATTGAGCAGGAGATGGTGCATTCGAGGCTGGCGGGGGTGGGGTTGGCCGAGAACAGCCACAAGTTTCCCGCCGAGCTCTCCGGCGGCATGCGCAAGAGGGGCGCGTTGGCCCGGGCCATGATCCTGGACCCGGAAATTATTTTTTGCGATGAGCCATCCTCCGGACTCGACCCCATCACCGCTGCCGAACTGGATGAATTGATGCTGCACCTGCGGCAGGTGTTTGGGATTACCTTTGTGGTGGTCACCCATGAACTGCGGTCGATTGAAAAGATTGCCGACCGGGCCATTGTGTTGAAGGCCGGCAGCATGTATTTTAATGGGACTTTAACCGAGCTTTTCTCCGCCAATGATTCTTTTATCGACACTTTTTTTATGAGGAATGAGGAAAAATGTTAACCAGAGAACAAAAACAGAGGCTGGGTATTTTTTTGGTGGTATCCATTGTCCTGCTAATCGTGATTTTGGGCATCTTTATCCTGCCCAAGTTGAAAGAAGAGGGCAATAAGTATTTCATTAGCTTTAAAGGCATTTCCGTATATGGGCTGAATGAAGGCTCCAATGTGAAGTACCAGGGGGTGGATATCGGCAAGGTACGGGAAATCGAGGTCAACTCGAAGGATTTGAGCTCCATCCTGGTGGAGGTGAGGATCAATAAGGGCTTTCCCGTTAAGACAGACATGCGGGCCCAATTGTCGTATGCCGGTATTACCGGGCTCAAGTTCGTGGAATTATCCGGCGGTAAATCGGCCTCGGAAAACCTCGAACCCGGGGGCGTGATTCCCATGAAGAGGGGTCTGGGGGAAAAGGCCGAAGACATCGTTTCCAATATCGATAAGGCGGTGAAGAATATCAATAAATTGCTCGGTGAGGACCGGGAAGAGGAGATCTCCCGCATCCTGGGAAATATTGAAGAGAGTACGGCTGTGCTGAAATCCTTTATCCAGGAGCAGCGAATGTCAATGGCCCGTTCCCTGGAAAATATAGAGAAGTTTTCCCAAAAGGTCAACCGCCTTTCCGACAGTCTGAGTCGGCTGGACATCGTTAGGATCGTAGAAAAGACGGAAAAATTGGTCGATAACCTGTCGGCCCGTTTTTCCGATGAGGAGTTGGGTAAGACTCTAAAAGATGTGGATGCCTTTTTCCAGACCTCCACCACCAGCATTCGCAAAATAGAAGGCACCTTCCTGGATGTAAAGGATGAACTCAACAAGACCCTGGTGGGCCTGCGGGAATCACTGGAGAATCTGGCCCGGTTTTCCCGGAATTTAAGCGAGGACCCCACCATCCTTATTCGTACCCGGAAAGAAAAGAGGAGAAAAAAATGAAACGTTTTTCCCGATACTCTTGTTGTCTTGTTTTAATCGCCATCTTTTTGGGGGGCTGCATGACCTCCCCTTACAAGCGTTATTTTCAACTAAAGCTGCCGGTGGGGGAGAGTAAGGGGCTAACACCGATTGACCGGGTGTTGTTGGTCAAACGGGTGAAGGTGGAACGGATCTACGACGACTACCGGCTGGTGTACCGGGAATCTCCCTTTGAGTTGAACTACTACTCTTACAGTTTCTGGATCAAGAAGCCGGGCGAGTTGATCCGGGATACGGTGGTGGAGTTCCTGAATAAGAATAATGTATTTAAGCGGGTGATCCGCCAGTTTTCCGAAGGCACGCCCCAGTGGACCATGCAGGCAAGGGTGCTGACCCTGGAGGAGGTGGATGCCATCAGGGTGTGGTATGCCAGGCTGGCCATGGAGATCGAGATCCGGGAATTCGAGTCCAATCGACTCATCCTCTCCCATACCTTCAACCGCAAGAAGGCCTTAAAAGACAAAAAGACCCACCTGGTACCCATGGAACTCTCCCACATCCTCCACGAAGAACTGGTCAAAGTCATCGGCAAACTCAAACTCAACAAGTAGTGTAACAAAAATATTTTTTTGCCTCTATTGACTTGAAATATTTAAATATTTTCTTTATAATATCCACTTGAAAAAGTTAATTGATATAATTAATTTAAGCGGTGAAGAGAATGGTTAATTTGTTGGAAATTTTTGGATGATTTGAGAGGAGGAAAGTAAGTTATGAATACTCAAGACGTTGGAAAAGAATCAGCAAGAACGAGATTTTATAAAAAATTCAGTGGAGAGGAACAAGAGTTCCCTCACCGAATTCGACGCTGTTATATGACCGGGAAGCAATGTATTTTTTGCAGCCCGCAAGTAACCACCAATGCCACTCTGAAAGACCATGAAACCGATCGTGGCAGCCTGATGTCTTTTTCTGTTTTTGTTGTTATGCCATTTCAACCGAATTTTGGTACATTTTATGAATGGAGCTTAAAGAGATACCTTCGGGATGGCCTGGAGATCGAGGAACCCGATAAACAGATACGCCGGGCAGACGAGTTTTGCGATATTGGTTATATCATGTGCGAGAAAATTTGCCGAAGAATCCAGGAGGCAGATCTTGTGGTGGTGGATTTGTCGGCCGATAATCCAAACGTTATGTATGAAATGGGACTGGCGGTCGGTCTCCACAAACCACTCTTAATTATGTGTAATCAAAGTGATAGAGGACGTCTTTCACAGGAATTTTTAGAATCCGTCGGACTCAAAGATGATAAGCGGAATTTCAAGATTGTGACATATCCAGGTGTCGGTTTCCTTGGCCAGGAGGGATGTGATCCGGTTGAGGCGTCGGATCGTGTGCCCTTAATGCCCAGAAAAGCAGAAATGAAGATTGTTCCGTTGATAGTCGCTGCAAAGGATACATCCAATACAGATGGAAAGAAAGAAGGGGGGGAAAAGTCCACTTTCAAGAGAGATATCGGTGTAACATTTAGTGAGGCATTAAGAGGTGCAGTGGGTGTGGCGACCAAGGAAATCTCCGAGACTAAAGCCAGTTTGCCGAATTTGCAAGAGGCGATTGCTATATTAAAACCAAAAGGAGTTGAGGAACTCGGTAAGATTACTGAAGTGGATGAAATTAATATTGTGGGTAAAAAGAGTGGTAGGTTAAAGCAATTTAAAGATGTTGCCAGAGCCGTGGATTCTGCTTTTACTTGCATCATTGATCTCGCCGGTGAGGATCCACATTCGTATTTCTGGCTTGGTTATTGTCACGCCCGCGGCATTAACGCAATTCCAATATACCGTGAGTTTCCCCAGAAAAAATCGGCGTCTGATAAAAATATTTCCAGTCTGGAAGAGCAATATCCCCAGAAAACAGAGGGCGATCTCAATGATAAAGACAGAGCCGAGCATGTGATTGCTTTCGATATACGAGCCTTATGGTATATACGTTTCAGGCATGATCAAACCAAAGAATTGGCTGTTGCCATTCGTTCAGCCCTGGAAGAGCTAATTGCGAAAGATATTCCCCGGCTGCAGCGAAACATTTTCTGGGAGCGTCTCACCAGAGACCCTAAAATTCATATATACACCGGGGCTGTCCACCATGAAAAATTGAAGCGAGAGGTCGTAGGCGACTGGGACCAACGTACAGTATCAGAGCTCGTCCGCTACCTTTCTTCCGCTGAAGTCTCCGTTATACCCGAACTGGAACGGCCTATATATTCTCCCGGGACGATCAAATTTAAACTGGGGCCTGGTTCTTTTGAGAGGTCCCACCTGGATGCGTATATCAGTCTGGTAAAGTCTGAATTGACGGATAAAAATTGTATCATTGTCGCCTCGGCTGATGTTAATCCACTTACCGAGGTTGTATTAGCTCACGCTTACGGTGTTCCCGATGCATGTTTCAATAAGCCAAATCAGTATGAAATTGTGGATAGTAGAAAAAATAAAATAGTTGTGGCTCTTAAAGGCTGGAAGAACAAGAGCAGTGCAGATGATACTAATTCACCTACAGATGAACAACAGGGAGATACTACATTTCCCACCTTTTTTTCACGTCCAGGCCGTAATGAAAAACTTAAAGAGGGTTACCGGGGATTTCTGGTAGGCCTTACGAGTAAGCCCCTCCAGAAACGTTACAAGTCCCAGGATGAAGTGTCGTCCAGGATAAAATCCAGTAATCCAGATGATCAAAAAGAAGAGGAAGAAGAAGGATTCTCCCTACTATCTCACCTGGTGGTCATGCAAAACCCCTTTTGGAAGAAAAATAAAGACGCTATCATTGTTCTCCTCAATGGAGTAAGTGGGCCTGGAACGTTTGGACTGGCGGAAGTTCTAACTGGGGGTAAAAGTACTCAGAAAGCATTGGTCTCTGAAAAGTTATTGAAAGATTTAAACCTCAAATGGGCGGATGGTGAATCCGACCGTGAGAAAAAACGTTTCGGTATTGAGGCTATAATTGAGGTGAGAATAAAGCCAATGAAAGAAGTACCAGCTCCGTTGGATGAAGAAAAGACAGATCATAATAAAGACCACGTAAGCGATGTGAATGCCCAGGGGATCGAGGAAGCGAGGCGAACCGTTCATGATAAGTTTTATGATTTACGGGAAGTTGTTGAATGGTATTTTCACGAAAATTCGGAGCTTATGGAAAAAAATCCCCGAAATTTCGATATGCCGGATCAGTCTTATGTTTAATATTTTATATTAACATTGGTGTAAAATGTAATAGTGAGGTTGAGGTTTTATGGGCACGAAGTATGATCTGGACAAGATACCTGTTAGTCACCGCCGGGATATAGAGAAGGCTGTCAGGATTCTGGAAGATGCGGGATGTGAAGAGGTTTACCTTTTTGGCTCTATCGCTGACGGGTCGGTAACGCCTCGATCGGACATCGATATAGCTGCCAGGGGCATTCCTGAAGGTTCTTTTTTTAATCTCCTTGCCAGGCTCATGATGCAGTTGGATCACCCTGTGGATTTAGTCAGCCTGGAAGAAGGGGATCGCTTTGCCTGCATGCTTCAAGAAGAGGGCCGGTTACGTCGTATCATCTAAAAGAATCTCATTTTTACATCATTCCAACTTTCCATCATTCCGAATTTTGATTGGTGTGTGGATTGATTGGGGAGGGGGGATGTGGTATAATGGGGGACTGCATCGTGAGTGAGGGGAGCCCTTAGAAATCAGGTTGTTAGTGGTATACCCCGTTGTGATCGGATGAGTAAAACAAGGAGTTTTTGGTATTATGGAACAGACAACGATACAGAGGATTAGAAATATCGGCATTGTGGCCCACATCGACGCCGGCAAGACCACCACCACCGAGCGGATCTTATTTTTTTCCGGTGTGATTCATAAGGTCGGTGAGGTGCACAATGGCCAGGCAGTGATGGATTTTATGAAACAGGAGCAGGAGCGGGGGATTACCATCTCTTCGGCCGCCATCAGTGCCCAATGGAAGGATCATCAAATCAATATCATCGATACCCCGGGTCATATCGATTTTACCCTGGAAGTAGAGCGTTCGCTGCGGGTGCTGGACGGCATCATCATGATTTTCTGCGCCGTGGGCGGCGTCGAGCCCCAGAGTGAAACGGTGTGGCACCAGGCAGACCGCTATAAAGTGCCCCGCATTGCCTTTGTCAATAAACTGGATCGTCCGGGAGCCGACCTGTTTCAGACCGTGGACCTGATGAATAGTATGCTGGGGGCCAACGCGGTGCTGTTTCAACTGCCCATGGGCCAGGAGGTCGATTTTTACGGCATCATCGATCTGGTCACCATGCAGGCCGTTACCTATAAAAACCTGGAACTTCAGACAGGCGATATGCCGGCCGAATACCTGGAACAGGCCCGGCAGTTAAGGGAGCGCTTGATTGAAAAGCTGGCCGATTTTGACGATTCGCTGATGGAAAAGTACCTGAATGAGACGGAGATTACGGCGGACGATATTAAGGCCGCGGCCCGTCATGCCACCTTGAACCTATTGGTGACCCCGGTGTTTTGCGGCTCTGCTTTTAAAAACAAGGGGATCCAACTGCTGCTGGATGGGGTGGTGGATTACCTGCCTTCTCCCCTGGACCGGGGGATCATACTGGGCAGCGACCCCAATAACCCGGCGGTCACCATCTCCCGCAAGCCCTCTTATAAAAGACCCTTTTCGGCCTTAGCCTTCAAGATCATCAACGACAACTATGTGGGGCAGCAGACCTTTATCCGGGTCTATTCCGGGGAATTGGCATCCGGCAGTTATGTGTACAACGCCAGCCGGCGAAAGAAGGAGCGGGTGGGCCGGATCCTGCGGGTACATGCGGATGAACGATTGGAGTTGGATCGTTTACAGGCCGGGGACATCGGTGCCTTGATCGGCATGAAGTCCACCTCCACCGGCGACACCTTATGCGATGATGAGCAGCCGGTAATACTGGAAAATATCCACTATCCCGAAACGGTACTGGACATGAAAATTGAACCGGAGAGCCTGAAGGAGCGGGATCGGTTGTCCATTGCCTTGAGCAAGATGGCATTGGAAGATCCATCCTTCAAGGTGCGCTTCGATGCCGAAACCGCCGAGACAGTGGTGTCCGGCATGGGGGAGCTGCACTTAGAGGTGATCGTGGACCGGCTCAAGACCGAGCATCAGGTCAAGGTGGCCGTGGGTAGACCGGCGGTGGCCTTCCGGGAAACCATTACCCGGGAGGTGCGGCATGAATACAAATTTAAAAAGCAGACCGGCGGCCACGGCCAATATGCCCATATCGTTTTCAGGATTGAACCCAATGCCGGCCAGGGACTGGAATTTGTCGATCATGTCAAGGGTGGAAATATCCCCAGGGAATTCATCCCGGCTGTTGAAAGGGGATTTCGGGGTACCATGGCTAAGGGGCTGTTGGCCGGTTACCCGCTGCTGGATGTTAAATTTGTCCTGATCGACGGCACCTACCATGCGGTGGATTCCAGTGAGATTGCCTTCAGGACCTGCACCGAATTGGGATTGAGGGAGGTCTTTTCCAGGGCCGCGCCCCAGTTACTGGAGCCGGTCATGAAGATCGAGATCAACACACCGGATCAGTATATGGGAGATAGTATCGGCGACATCAACCGCCGGCGGGGCCGGGTAGATAATATGCGCCGCTTCCGCAAGGGTTCCCAGAAGTTGACCGGTATCGTACCCTTGATGGAGATGTTCGGCTATGCCTCGGTGCTGCGCACCCTTTCCAGCGGCCGGGCCAACTATTCCATGGAATTTCTGCGCTACGATCCTCTGCCCAAAACCATCGAAGAGAAGGTGGTGGAGGAAGCGCGGGCCAGGCGCAGAGAGAAGAATAAATGAAGGTTAAAATAAGAGGAATATATAAAACAATCGCCCTACTGCTGGCTGTCCTGCTGGCGGCCCTGATGATTTTCTACTTCTGGGCCGGTTCCGGCACCCTGTCCGAGGATCAACTCTCCTGGGTCAAACGATACCGGCAGACCGCCAATCCCCCCACCGCAGCGCCGCCCGATACGTTCAGGCTGATGACTTACAATATCGGCTATCTCTCCGCCCTGGCCAACAACCGGCCGCTGCGCAAGAGTCAGACATTTTTTGAGGCCAATATGAGCCGTTTCCTAACTTTTTTGAGGGAGACGCCCATGGATGTCATCGCCTTCCAGGAGATCGATTTCGATTCCCACCGCTCTTATCATGTGGATCAACTGGAGACCATTGCCGTGGAAGCAGGCTACCCCTATGCAGCCGCGGCGGTGAACTGGGATAAACGCTACGTGCCCTTTCCCTATTGGCCGCCCTCTGCCCATTTCCGCCGCCTGCTGTCTGGCCAGGCCGTACTCTCCCGTTATCCGGTTCAGTCGGCCCAACGGCTGGTCCTGGCAAAGGTACGGAATAAACCCTTTTTCTGGCGGGCCTTTTACCTGGATCGACTGGCCCAGGTGGTACACATTCACCTGCCGGCACATCCCCTGGTGGTCATCAATGTGCACCTGGAGGCCTTTGACCGCCGGACCCGGGAGATCCAGGCCCGTGAGGTGCTGGATATCTACCGGGCCTATAAGGATCGCCAGCCGGTGCTCTTAGTCGGCGATTTCAATTGCGTGCCCCCGGAAACCGATTACACTCAGGAGACTACCATCGGGTTGTTTTTACAGGAGGAGAGCCTGAAACCGGTGCGCCTGGATACGCCTACCTTTCCTGCCCCCGGGCCCGATCGCCAGTTGGATTACATCTTTTATACCCATCAAACCATCACCCCGGTGGATGCCTACACTGCCGGTGTCCGCAGCTCCGACCACCTGCCCCTGGTCATGGAATTCAAATTCAACAAGTAAAAAATATATGATCCCTTTGACTTTTTCTTCGCAAACTGCTACAATGTAGGAGTTTGGTGATAAAAATGCGTAAAAAGAAAGTGGTGGTTGCCATGAGTGGAGGGGTCGACTCTGCTGTAGCTGCGGCTCTGTTTAAGGAAGCAGGTTTTAGCGTTTCCGGTGTGATTATGAAGATATACGACGATTCTATTTCGCATCCGGAAGGCAGTCGACACGCCTGTTTCGGCCCCGGCGAACAACAAGATGTTGAAGATGCCCAAAAGGCAGCCGATCAATTGAGGATACCCCTGCATGTTGTCGATTTGCAGGGGAAGTATAGAGAGAGTGTGTTGGACTATTTTATCCAGGAATATGTAAATGGCAATACCCCCAATCCCTGTGCCCGGTGCAACCGGGAGATGAAGTTCTCCGCCATCGTGGATGAACTCAAAAAAATGGACGTGACCTATGATTATTTTGTCACCGGCCATTATGCCCGAATTGAACACAACAGGGTTAGGAATCAGTTTAGCCTGAAAAAAGGGGTAGATTTAAAAAAAGACCAATCCTATTTCCTGTACTATTTAAAGAGCCGGGAGTTGAGAAATTACCGGTTTCCCCTGGGACGCTTTACCAAGGCCCAGGTCAGGGAGTTGGCTTTGGGACTGGGACTGCAAATAGCCAATAAGGCGGAGAGCCAGGATTTTATCGCCGGCGGGTACAGTCAATTGTTGGCGAAACATGCCGTGCCGGGTCCAATCGTCACTGTGGACGGTGAAGTGGTGGGCCAGCATAAAGGGATTGTGTTTTATACAGTCGGCCAGCGCCGGGGCATTGGGCTGGCGAATCATAAGCCCCTCTATGTGGTGGCCAAAGACAGAGTCAGGAATGCCATCATTGTAGGCAATAAAGATGACCTCTGGGGGACCGACCTGGTGGCCGGGGAACTCAACTGGATAGAATTTGCTGAGTTGAGCCAGCCGATCCAGGTGAAAGCCAAAATCAGATACCAGCACCCGGAGGCTTCCGCTCAAGTTACCCCACTGGCGGGCCGGAGGGTTCAGGTAAAGTTCGACAAACCCCAGATAGCCATTACTCCCGGGCAGGTGGTGGTTTTTTACCAGGGAGATACCGTGGTGGGGGGTGGGATCATCGAAAAAGAGGGCCGGCATGAATAGGCCTGATGCCGTCGATATTATATCTTGTTTAAATTCTCTTTGAAAAAACTGCACCCAAAACAGTTGGCCGTCCTTTCCGGGGAGCTCATTTTTTCGATCCTGCAGGTCTTACCGGTCATAAACCAGCAGAAAAATCCCTCCTTTGCCAACCAGGCGATGCAGTTTTGACGTATTTCCAGGGGGCATTTTTTCTCTTCCCAGCAGATGGTGCGCTCGGTGTTTTTATTCATATTTAATTTAAAAAGCAGGAAATACAGGATTCTTTCAATATTGCCGGGAATGTTGCGGCTTCCCTGTTCATAGCTTTCCACCGTATTTTGGGAGACCCCTAAGAGCAGGGAGATCTCTCTCTGGGTTTTTTCGAGCTTCTTTCGGATCAGCACAAATTCCTCTTTGGTCATCATCGGCCTCCTTTATCAAGCCGCGTTCTCTGTACCGTTACATTTTAAACAAAAGAATCACGAAAATCAAACTCCCGGCACTAGCTCGACTCATTTTTTTAAATTCTAAAGCAGTCTGTGCAAAAAGCGGTTGACAAATTTTTCAAATGTGTTATATTTTTGAAGCCGGTCCATGGGCCACTGGCCTGGATGTCGGCGTTAAACGGTGAAACGCAGAAACTTTAGGAGCAGGAGGTGATGAACAGAGTCAAAATACAAGCTTTTTTAGGGGATATAAAGGGATTTATCTCGCACCATGTTTAGGACAATTGAGAAGGAGGTTAGATGTTTAAAAATCAAGTAAAAGCGTTGATTGTTTTAGTCTTTTTGTGTTTTCCTCTGGTTTGTTCGGCCCAGTTCTTTTTCCCCTTTTACCCGGTCGATCGAGAGGAGGGTGGATATGTAGGAAATGATTACCGGGCGATCCCGGTAGTCTGGAATTTCATCAAACATTTCAATTACAACCAGTATTTCTGGGCACACCCCAAGATGTTTACCTACCTGAACAACAACTACGTTGACAATATGGATTTTGCCTACTATTGCGGTCACGGCAACCGCTGGAGAATCTGGACGTATTGGGGGTCCGTTAACCTGGCCACCGCCGGTTACTCTTCCCACAGGGGGTATGGTAATGTGGACCTGGAATTTATCGTGTACCATTCCTGTCTGGTCATTCCCAGTCCCCTGGAGGTCTACAATTGGTGGAGCCCGTGGATTACCGAACCCAATGATACGTTTGACGGTTTACACCAGTCGCTGGGTTTCCGTACAGTGGCTTATGTGGCCAGCGCGCCCAATATTTCAAATTACTATGGCTGGAGGATCCGCTGGAATCGGAGCGTGTTGTGGTCATGGTTCCAGGCCATCTGGAGGCGAGGCATCCAGTCGTGGTATCCCTGGTGGTGGCCCTGGAAACCGCGGGAATGCGGTTCGGTGGTGCTGCATCCTAGCTGTCAGAACGACACCTATGGAAATTTTGCCCCTGATCCGCCGCAGAATCATCGGAACCTCAGGATATGGTATATGCTCTGAAACAAGGAGGTGAATCATGAAACACAATCTCATTAAGACCCTATTGTTGGTTTCCGTCATTGCCGTGATGGGACAACTGGTATTGGCCCAGGCGCCCCCGGTGGTGTTTGCGCCCACTTACCAGGACCTGGATACCTCCGGTATCACCCATTACTTTGAAGTGGATGCGATCCCCCTGACCAGGCCGGAAGCAGAAGCCATTGCCAACAGGATCCTGAATTACCTGGGAATCGCGGCCGATTACGCGGTGAGTGAGGATGCCAGCGATGAAACGAAATTGGTTTATGGTCATATTACCGATCCTTCGGGAACGCTGGAGATCGATCTGCTGACCGAAGAGATCATGTTTTGTAAAGGCATGAGTGTTTACGATGTCGAAGAGGATACCCCCGATTTGCCTTCTGAAATGGATGCCCCCGTCATCGCCCAGTCCCATTTGGCGGCGCTGCAGTTGATGCCTGCCGATCCCCTGTATTTACAGCACGTGGGTAAGCTCTGCATGTCCACCGTGGATGAAAATGAGAACACTTATGATTACGACAAATTGAGGACCGTGATTTACGGCCGGAAAATGGATGACATCCCGGTGACCGGTGCAGCCAGGATCTTCGCCGGGTTGGGAACCGCCGGGGAATTGGTCAGCCTCTCATGGTGTTGGGCAGGGGCCCAGGCCATTTCGGTTCAGCCGCAGGATATCTTAGACCCCCTTGACATCCGGCTGCGTATTACCGAACAGTTGCAGGCTGCCTACCCGGATGCCGTAATGATTACGGTGAAAGAGAATCGACTGAGCATGTACGATGACGGTAATGGCATCATCGAACCGGCAGCGATATTATTGGCAGATGTCGATGACGGTATGAGTGATCCTTATGAAATCGATTGGGCGACATCTATATTGATGAATCCCGGGGCCTACTATGCGTTCCTGGATCAGCAGACCCAGCCTGACCCGGACAATGATCCCCCGGGCGACCCCAATGATGATTAATTAGGATCATCGGTGGATTGAATTCTATTCTTATGGTGTGAATTTCCCCCCTCCCCTTTAAAAGCACTCATTGTAAAAAAGGCCCCTCCCCATGGGGCCTTTTTTACACCCAGATAAAATTTGCCCCAATCCCCAATCGATCCCCGTCCACCTCCGCCAACACCGATTGTTTTACAATCTCCGTTTTTCGGTATATAATTTTAGAGAAAATGTCGCCACCTTTCAATTAGAGATCGTTGATTTAAGGGGACCTTCGCCTGTCGCTGCTGCGGGATATTTTTGTTCTCGCCCTGGTTAAGACTGTATTTCAATCTGCCTTTGAGGAACTGCTTTTCAGGGGGTACATCTTTCAGAATTTGATCGAGGGCACCAATACCCTGGCGGCGACTGCGGCGCTGTCAGCCCTGTTTGGGATCGGGCATTTGCTGACCCCCCAGGCCAATTGGCTGACTGCCCTCAACCTGACCGCCTTCGGGGTTATGCTGGCCCTGGGCTATGTGTGCACCCGCGCTCTCTGGCTGCCTTCCGGGCTCCACTTTAGCTGGAATTTTTTTATGCGACATATATATGCACTGCCGGTGAGCGGCCGGGAATCCGCCGATGCCCTTTTAGTGGTCCATCAACAGGGGCCGGGATGGTTGACCGGCGGGAGTTATGGGCCGGAGGCAGGAGTACCGGCACTGATTTTGCTAACAGCGGCCTGCCTCTTTATTTATCGGTGGTGGGGAAGGGGGACGGCACCGGAAAACTAGGGCGCAAAAAAGGAGCCAGCCAAGATTGTCACCCTCAAGTCAGCCTTTATACTCTTAGCCTATGCAGTTATGGATATATTCGAGCACGGATTCGATCTCCGTTTCAGTGGACTCAACAACATTTTGCTGTTTATTTATGTGTTTATGATAGGGAAAGGTGCTAACGGTCTTCCAATGAGTGGTATTGTCCCATCGGACTTTTAGATTTCCGTGCTGATCCATCCAATGGTAAGAATACTTCCTTTTATTGGTACTAAACTTGTAATCCCGGACCACCAGGATGGACCTATCTTTCAATTCGAGCTTTATATGAATCCTGATTTGATTCTCTTCTGATTCATATCTAATGACTTCGATTTCCTTGATGATGTGTTCAAATTTTTTCAGTATATTATACACCGAGGGCCTTTTTCTTTTTTTCAATGTTTGCCAACGCGTGAACGGCAAATTCCCAGTCCATTAAATCGTCTTCTACCTCGAAATCCTCTTTCCCTGAGGCTTCGACTTTCTCTTTGAATTCGTAGAATTCAGCGTCATATTTAGTTTTAAATTTATTATACTCGGCCCGATATCCGGCTTCCTTTGACAGCAGCATCATGACGGCTTCATTCTCTATGATTGCGTTCAGATCGGTCATACCAAAACTGTCAAAAACAGCCTTAACTTCGTCTCTAATTTCTACCTGCATACCGACCTCCGTCTCTAAATATAGTGCCATTCCCCCTTTTTGTCAAGAGGCACAAAAAAAGAACCAGTCAAGATTGTCATTAAATTTGGTATGACCGCAAATCTATAACGCTATTTTTTGGTTTCCCGGTTGACAAAATAGTTGATTGGTAATATATTAAATGCGGTGAAAGAATGGAGACATCACAGGTTACTGTAGATAAAATCAAGTCCAGGTTGTCGGACGTTCCGCAAGAGAGGCTGGACGAAGTGTATGATTTTATTGAATTTTTGTTGACCCGACCCAAATACAGGAAGAAAAACATTGTTAAACTGGAGGGGGTGTGGAAGGGCTTAGGTTTTGAAAAGCTCAATGACCTGGAGTCTCAGATCCGCAAGATCCGCAGAGATTCCGACCGCTCCATTGGCGAAAGAGTAAAAAATTGGAATATTTAGCAGACACGGTAGCAGGGGCCAGCCAGGATTGTCGGCAATATTGTCACCCCCATGCTGGGCATCAACTGCAAGACCCTCAACAAACGCCTCACACGTGACCGGGAGTAACCAGCGGCGACTGGCCGCCATCCGGTGTCCGGGGAGAAAAAATCTTGATTTATTTCAGGATCTATCGAGAATAGGCTTGACATTTTGAGGAATGATCATTATATTAATTAAGGATAAGGAGTAAGAATGACCAAGGCAACCATTACCATCCCGGATCACATCGATGTGAACAAAGTGCCCGAAGAGATCTTTTACAAGGCCTTTGCCATTGCCGTGGATCAAAAGAGAAAAGAGCTCCAAAAAGAGTTAAAAAAAACTGAAATAAAGATCAAGAGATTTGAAAAAAAATACCACATGACATTCGAGGAATTCGAAGAAAAAATGGATGACACCTTTAAGGGACATGATGACTGGATGGATTGGAGTTTTTTAAAGGAAACCCAGGAGGCATTGACCGAAGAGATCCGGGACTTAGGCGGCGTCCACTAAATGTATGACTTAAAACACATCATCGGTCAGGTCAATTTTGTCCGGGAAGTGGAATGGCTGAAGGAGGAGAAAAAGAAATATCTCCTCTTCAGGTACAGCAAAATCATCCTGGTCGATTATTCTGTTTTATATGCCAAAGAGATCTGGAGGCACAATAGTCTCATCAAATATTCCTACTACTGGTTCACAGCCGACAACAAACTCATCTCTGGCTGGGATAATGCGCCGCACCATCCAGAAATAGAAACATTCCCTCACCATCGGCATCACAAAGAGGTCTCACCTTCAAATGAAACCAATTTGCCCGGGGTTTTTGAATTTATAGACAAAATATTTAATATGGCTTCATGATCGAGCCCCAAAAAGGATAGATAGTCAAAACCCTCTCCCAGAGCCGCGATTTACCTGCTCCGAACTGCGATCGAGCTGCTCAGAACTGCGTTACAGCAGTTAATAACTGCGATGAAGCAGTTAAAAGCTGCGCGGCAACAGTTATCAACTGCCGTACACCTGTTCCGAACAGCGATGTATCTGCTCCGAACAGCGATTTGGCTGTTTTTCATCCTTTCGTCGGTATTTTAAAACGGGGGATATACCACTAACACCACTTGAGTTAAAATGCAGGAAATAGATTTATGAAATTCCTGCCTGTCCCGTTTTTTTCTTTACCTTGAAGACACAAATGTAAAAGAATGTGCGAAAAGGGCGGCATGGCTGGGTAACGACGAAACACATTACATGAGGAAATGGGAAGATAAGGATATTAGGGATCTGAAAAGATTAGTTAGGTTAACAGTTAATTGGCTGGATAATTTTTTGGAAACAAAAAAAAGGACGAAAAACGGGACAGTCCAAAAAATCGAAAATTATGGTTGAGTGGTCGAGTTTATCTTTTCCAGGGGAAAATTAAAAGATATTTCTTGTGAATATTGACATTTTGATAAAATATGTTTATTAATAATACTATGGGTAGATACAGTAACGATATCAAAAGGTTGAAAAAGCTAATTATCCCGGTTTTAAATAGGTTTGATGTGAAGAAGGCCGCTTTTTTCGGCTCTTTGGTGAAGGGAGATTGGAGTGAGGGGAGCGATATTGACATCCTGGTGGAATTGTCCGATGACCGGAGTCTATTTGACTTTATCGAGCTTAAGAACGAAATCGAAGATACCACCGGCCGGAGAGTTGACCTGGTTGAATATGAGACCATCAAAGATGCCCTCCAGGAACGCATCATGCAGGAGCAAGTTCAGATATTATGAATAGAGATGTGAACGTCTTTATCCTGAAATAGACAAATACCCCAAAACCCTCTCCCAGAGCCGCGATTTACCTGCTCCGAACAGCTATTTAGCTGTTCCGAACAGCGATCAAGCTGCTCCGAACTGAAGTACAGCAGTTAATAACTGCGATGAAGCAGTTAAAAGCTGCGATAGATCAGTTCAGACCTGCGCTGCAGCAGTTAAAAGCTGCGGCAAAGCAGTTCAGACCTGCGATACAGCAGTTAAAAGCTGCGTTGAGGCAGTTAAAAACTGCGATGAAGCAGTTAAAAGCTGCGTTACAGCAGTTCAGAACTGCGGTAGGGCAGTTAAAAGCTGCGCGGCAACAGTTATCAACTGCTGTACACCTGTTCCAAACAGCGATCAAGCTGCTCCGGGCAGCGATTTGGCTGTTTTTCATCCTTTCGTCGGTATTTTAAAACGGGGGATATACCACTAACACCACTTGAGTTAAAATGCAGGAAATAGATTTTAACCTCTAATTGTCTTGAGGCTATTCAAAATTTTGTTTTAACTGCCTGGCGATTTCAAGGTACTTCTGTGCCTTTGGTATTTCAGGATACTTTTCCAGGATGGTTATGGCCCGGTTTAACATGGATAGACAACCCTGCCGGTATGACTGTTCAGACCCGGATTCTGCCGTTTCCCCATACATTAAAGACAGTGGGATCAAGGTTTGACACAGATCCAGTTCAAACCCCTCCGGGTTGATCCCGGCCAATTTCTCCCTTATCTCCAGTGCCCTCTGCATTGAAGAGATACATTCGGTTTTCCGATCCATTTCAAGATACAATAGGCCCAGGTTGTTGAGGGTGCCAGCCACATAAGGTTTGTAGGTGGCCGGATTTTTCTTTGCCAGGTCTTCCATGATTTTCAGTGCCCGGTTGTATGCCTCCTGCGCCTCTTTATATTGGTTGATATCTTTATAC
>CBFDCR010000013.1:0-85489 GCA_965603365.1 uncultured bacterium | reverse complement strand
TAATCTCCGATATTACATAAACTAAACCAACATGTCAACACCCCTCCCCCAACCTTCCCCCACCCCTCCATCCCCAAAACCCCCACCATAACAATCCCTAAACCCTCAATTCAAAAAAAATAAAAAAACTCTGCGCTCCAAAATTCCCCCACAATCACTACCAGCAACATTATTTTCAAATATATAACCCGTTGTTTATATAATATAAACCGGGGGTTATATTCCTGCTGCACCGATAGGGATCAAATGACTTAAAACCTCGACTAAATGGGCCTCTTTCAGGATTGTCAAATCTGGCAGGGATGTTGCTTTTATTGTTGTGTCATGTCAGTATGGCATACATAGAGGACATGACGAGAAGCAAAATAAATGGAGAAATAAGGAGAGCACGATGAGAGTGAGGAAGATTTTTTTATGGGTGAGTATAGGGATACTCGGTTTAGCGTTGATGCAGATAGAGGGAGCGGATCGTCTTAGACTGTCAAAGGGTTACGGCCAGATCCCCCTCTATTTTGTGCCCAATCAGGGCCAGGTCAACCAGAGAGCGTTGTTTTATGCCCGGACAACTGGATATACGCTGTGGATTACGGCGGAGGGACTGGTGTTTGACCGTATCGGAGACCGGGACCCGGCGGCCGGTATAAAGACCTCCGCCGGTAAGCGGGACGTGTCTCGACTGGTATTTCCCGGTGCCGACAAAGAGGCGGTGATTGTCCCGCTGGATCAATCTAAAAATAAGGTCAACTACCTCATGGGCAGCGATCCATCCGCCTGGCGCACCAATATTCCCACGTCAAGGGAGGTCTGTTATCGGGATCTGTATCCCCACATCGACCTAAAGATCTACGGGGTGGAGAGACAGATCGAGTATGATTGGGTGGTAAAACCCGGTGGAGACCCGGGAGAGATTCGGTTTCAATACAAAAATGTAAAGGGCAGCCGCCTCGACCAGCAAGGCAACTTGCTCATCGAGACCCGGTTTGGCCAATTGATGCACCGCAAGCCCGTCAGTTACCAGAACATAGCCGGCCAAACAGTCCCGGTGGAGGCGGTCTTCCAGAAAGTATCCAAAAACACCTACGGATTTAGACTCAAACAGTATGACCCACATCATACCCTCATCATCGACCCCCTGGTCCTGATCTATTCCACCTACCTGGGAGGTTCTGGCAAAGATGATAGAATCATTAATCTTGCTTTGGGCCTGGATGGAGCCGTTTATGCAACTGGCTGTACCAATTCCTATGACTTTCCCACCTCAAATCCGATCAGTGACAGTTACTCTGGCGGAGAGGATTGTTTTGTATGCAAATTAGCCCCTGACGGACTCAGCCTGATTTATTCTACCTATATAGGGGGATCAGAACAGGAGACTGGGCACGTAATTGCCGTGGATACTCAAGGAGCAGCTTATGTGACAGGTTTTACCTATTCAACCGATTTTCCCACCTGGAAAGCATTTCAAAACTGGAATGATGGGGATTCCGATGCTTTTGTGGTGAAGCTGGCCCCTTCGGGTGATTCATTTGTTTTTTCCACCTATTTGGGAGGATATTATTTTGATTCCGGTAAGGGTATAGCCGTGGATGAAGCCGGTTATATCTATGTGACCGGATTGGCCTGGGGCGGTTTCCCATTAAAGAATCCGATTGGTTTATATCATGGTGGAGGGGATGTCTTCGTAACAAAAATGAATCCAGATGGAAGTGCCCTAATTTACTCTACATATTTGGGAGGTAACACGTATGACACCGGTTCCAACCTCGTACTGGACGCTGAGGGTGCGGTTTATGTGGCAGGGAAAACACGGTCTAATAATTTTCCCATGCAAAACCCGATCCAGAGTCAGTATATGGGAGGGGACGATGCCCTGGTATTTAAAATGGATGCATCGGGGACACAGCTTGTGTTTTCGACTTACCTGGGAGGTAGTTATTATGATGCAGCATATTCTATCAGCCGTGGTCAGGATGGATCGATCTATATTACCGGGAGTACGGAGTCTGCCAATTTTCCAACAAAAAATGGCATTCAAAACAATTTCGGGGGACTGCGTGACGCGTTCGTTTCTAAGTTAAATCCAGCGGGGAATGCCCTCATTTATTCAAGTTACCTGGGGGGGAACGGCTTTGACAATTGTTTAGGTATTGCAGTTGGTCATGAGGGAGAGGTTTATTTAAGAGGATATACCGATTCTTCAAATTTTCCTGTAAAAAATCATAATCAAGAAAAAGCTGGCGGCGGAAAGGATATCTTCGTCGTAAAAATAAATAGCGCCGGAAATGATCTTATTTTTTCAAACTTACTGGGAGGATCGGGCGATGATATGTGTGGTGGTAACTCTTTTGTCCTGAGTCCACTGGGTGAGATTTACGTGGCTGGACATACATACTCCGTTGATTTTCCCACCAAGAATCCTCTCCAGGCTCATAATGCCGGTGGGAGTGATTTTTTCATTGCCAAAATGATTTATGATGATCCGCCGACAGTTAAGATTACATCGCCGGGAGATCATGCAGTTGTCAGTGGGGCCGTGGACGTCCAGGTGGAGGCGGAGGATGATGTGGGTATCGAAAATGTAAATTTCACCATCGATGGGCAACTGAAACACACCGATCACGACGCCCCCTACCAGTACGATTGGCCAACCCATACCTACACCAACGGTTCACACAAAATCAAGGTCAATGCCGCCGATACCAGCGGCCAGCAGGCCGAAGATGAGATTGCCCTCCAGGTTCAAAACCTGGTGCTGATTCTTCAGGTTGCGCTTCACCAGGAGCGGGCCTGGCTGATCAGGAAGGCCTACGCTAAAATAGACATAGCAATGGAAAATCCCGGCGGCATCGCCGTAGACAAATACGTGGTCTACCGCAAGGAAGAGGGCGGAAACTACACAGCCATCAAGGAGATCGAAGCCGAAGAATTTCAAGGCAGCATGCACACCTGCCACGACATCCAACTGGAACGCAGCCGGACTTATACCTATCGGGTAACGGCATTCAACGCCGAAGGAGAAATCATCGGCACCTCAACCGAAAAGCCCCTCAGAACCTCCTCCACCAAAAAATCGCCCCCAACCCTTCAATTTGAACCCTCAACATTTCCCATTCAACCCTGAACAATTCAGGTTGAGACCTCAAATATTCAGGTCGCAAGCTCAAACTTTGAGGTTGCACGCTCAAAGTTTGATCTCACGAGCTCAAATGTTCAGCTCACGAGCTCAAAGTTTGAGGTCGCACGCTCAATTGTTGAGGTCTCAAGCTCAATCGTTGAACTCACGAGCTCAAATGTTGAGGTCATGACCTCAATGGTTGAGGTCGCACGCTCAATTGTTGAGGTTACGAGGTCAAATGTTGAGGTCGCGGGGTCGGGCGATAATTTTTCTTGACAAAGGGGAGGGGATTATTTATGATGGAGTATCACAATAAAATGTAAAAGAGATGTAGATGCTGGAATTAAAGACCTTAGAGAACTGGTTGTGGGAAGCGGCTTGCAGGATCAGGGGCGATATCGATGCCCCCAAATACAAGGACTACATACTGCCCCTGATCTTTATCAAGAGACTCTCCGATGTATTTGAAGACGAGGTGCAGGAGCTGGCTGCCGATTACGGCGATAAGGCAACGGCGGAGGCGCTGCTGGCAGAGGACCCCTCCCTGGTGCGCTTTTACCTGCCCCCCCACACCCGCTGGGGGGAGATCGCCCGCCAGGCCGTCAATGTAGGGGAGTATCTCACCGGCGCGATGCGTGACATTGCCCGGGAGAATGAAAAATTGCAGGGGGTGATCGACAGTGTGGATTTTAACGCCACCACCTCCGGCCAGCGGGAGATCGATGACGATAAACTCAAGACCCTGGTGGACATCCTGGGCCGGTACCGGCTGGGTATCGAGGATGTGGAGCCGGATATCCTGGGCCGGGCCTATGAGTACCTGCTGCGGAAATTTGCCGAAGGTTCGGGCCAGAGTGCCGGGGAGTTTTACACCCCCCGTGAAGTGGCCATACTCATGGCCCGCATCCTGGACCCGGAGCCCAACATGGAGATTTACGATCCCTGCGCCGGTTCAGGGGGGCTGCTGATCAAGTCCCAACTGCGTTTCAACGAAAAGTACCGGGATGACAGGGGCCCGGCACCGCTGCGGTTTTACGGCCAGGAGACCCAGCCCCCTACCTATGCCATGGCCCGGATGAACATGTTTATCCACGACATGGAGGCGGAGATCTACCTGGGAAACACCATGGTGAATCCCCGCACGACCCGGCCGGACGGCTCTTTGAGGCAATTCGACCGGGTGACCGCCAATCCCATGTGGAACCAGAAATTTAACGAGCAGGTGTTTGAGAACGATACCTTTGACCGCTTCGAGTTTGGCTATCCTCCTTCCGGTTCCGCGGACTGGGCCTGGGTGCAGCACATGTACAAGTGCCTGAACCGGCGGGGCAGGATGGCGGTGGTGCTGGATACGGGTGCGGTGTCGCGGGGCAGCGGCAATACGAGTAAGAACCGGGAGCGGGATATCCGCCGGGCTTTCGTGGAGCGGGACCTGGTGGAGATGGTGATACTGCTGCCGGAAAACATGTTTTACAATACGTCGGCGCCGGGGATCATCCTGGTAATCAACAAGGACAAGGCCCACAAAAACGAGATCCTGCTGATCAACGGCTCACGGTTGTTCAAGAAGGGACGGCCCAAGAACTACCTGGACGACGAGAGTATCCGGCGGATTGGGGATATTTACCTTGGCTGGCAGGAGGCGGCGGGTATTAGTACGATTATCGGCAAGGCAGAGGCGGTTAAAAACGACTGCAATTTGAGTCCTTCCCGGTATGTGAGTCAGGAGGGGGGAGAGGCGGTGCTGCCCCTGGAAGAAGCGGTTTCCCTCCTCCAACAGGCAGAAGCCCAGCGTCAATCGGCCGACGAAGCACTGCTCCACATCCTCGACAAAATGGGCTTAGCCCCCCAACCCTAACACCATGACCCCCACAAAAACCTCCCCCCAAACCACCCTCCCCCCCAATTGGCAGATTTTCCAATTGGGGGATGTTGCAGATATTATAATGGGGCAATCTCCACCTGGCCAAAGTTATAATGAGAAAGGAATTGGCTTTCCATTTTTACAAGGAAAAGCAGAATTTACAGACATTTATCCGAATCATGTAAAATATACTGTAGATCCCAAAAAAATTGCTCCCCAGAATAGTGTATTAATGTCTGTTAGGGCACCAGTTGGTGATGTGAATATTGCAAACATTGATTATTGTATTGGACGTGGTTTGGCATCTTTGTCCCTGAAAAATGGTGATAATCGTTTTTTATTCTATAAACTGAAACAGCAAAAGAACAAAATTGAAGCCGAAGGCACTGGTTCCACCTTTAAAGCGATTAATATACCAAATCTTAAGAAATTCATAATCCCTCTTCCTCCGCTGGGGGAGCAGGAGAAGATCGCCGGGGTGCTGGGCGTGGTGCAGGCGGCCAGGGAGAAGACACGGGGGGTGATCGAGGCGGCAAAGGCCCTGAAGAAGTCCATGATGCACCACCTCTTTACCTACGGCCCCGTGCCCCTCCTTCAAAAAGACTCCATCCCCCTCAAACAAACCGAAATCGGCCCCCTCCCCCACCATTGGCAAATAGTAACTTTAAAGGAAATCGGAGAAATTATAACAGGAACTACACCAAGTACAAAAATTCCAGAATATTATGGAAGCGAATTCATGTTTATTGGTCCGGGGGATATTGACGACAATAGATATGTTAAGAAGACAGTAAAATATTTATCAAAAACAGGTTTAGACGTATCAAGACCATTGCCCAAAGAATCTGTTTTAGTTGTTTGTATAGGCGCAACGATTGGAAAAGCTGCTATGACATATACTGACAGGTGTACAACGAATCAACAAATAAATACCATCGTCCCTTCAAAGAATGTTTCAAATCAATATGTTTATTATAGTATCTCCTATCATTCTCACAGGTTGTCTTCTTTTAGTGGTAGGGCTGCCGTCCCAATTGTGAATAAGAGTAATTTTGAAAAATTTCAAATTCCTCTTCCTCCGCTGGGGGAGCAGGAGGAGATGGCCGGGATATTGGCGGATATAGATCGGAAGATTGAGGTGGAGGAGGGGCGGTTGGCGGCTCTGGATGGGTTGTTTCGGAGTATGTTGGAGCACCTGATGACCGGCAGGGTCAGGGTCCATGAACTGGAGTGGGAACCATGCCCGGCATAAGCGATGAAGCCTCCTCCGTGCAGCACCCCATCATCCAATACGCCCAGGCCGCAGGCTGGGAATACATCGACAGGAAAGAGGCCTCCCGCCTCAAAGGCGGCAACACCGGCATCTTCTTTAACGACATCTTCTACCGGCAGGTGCAGCACCTCAATGCCGAATTCATGACCCCCCCACTGGCCGAAGCCCTGCTAAACACCCTCTCCAGGGTCAGGCCCAGCATCGAAGGCAACGGCGAAGCCTGGAAATACCTGGCCGGCAAAGGCAGCATCTACGTGCCCCAGGAGAAGCGGGAGCGCAACCTAACCCTCATCGATGGCGAAAATATCGAGCACAACCGTTTCCAGGTAACCGACGAATTCACCTTCAGCAACGGCAGCCACACCATCCGCCAGGACATCACCTTTTTAATCAACGGCATTCCCGTCCTCTTTTTTGAGACCAAATCCGCCAGGCTTCGAGACGGTATTAACCAGGCCCTGGACCAGGTGGGCACCTATCACCGCCGCTGCCCCGAACTGCTGGCCGTAATCCAGGTCTATGCCGTGACCCAGGTGTTCGAGTTTTTTTACAGTGCCACCTGGAACGACACCCCCAAGAGCCTGTTTAACTGGAAGGCCGAATCGGCGGGGGAAGACTTCGAGGCCCTGGTCAAGTCTTTCCTGGATCGCCGCCGCCTCGTTCGCCTGATCCAGGAATCCATCCTGTTTGTACACGAAGACGATGAACTATCGAAGGTGGTGCTGCGGCCCCACCAGATCCGGGCGGTGGAGCAGGTAGAGGCCCGCTGCCAAGACAGCCAGAAGATGCGGGGCCTGGTCTGGCACACCCAGGGATCGGGCAAGACCTATACCATGATCGTGGCGGCCAAGAAGATCCTGGAGAATCCGCTGTTCCAGAATCCCACGGTGCTGATGCTGGTGGATCGCAACGAACTGCAAACCCAGCTATTCGGCAACCTGGCGGCCGTGGGCATCGAAGAGGTAGAGACCGTCGGCAGTAAATGGGAATTAAAAAAGATCCTGCGCCAGGACCGGCGGGGACTGATCGTCTCCATGATTCACAAGTTCGACGAGATTCCCGCCGACATCAACACCCGGCAAAACTTCTTTGTCCTGGTGGATGAGGCCCACCGCACCACCACCGGCAACCTGGGCAACTACCTGATGGCCGCGCTGCCCAACGCCACCTATATCGGTTTTACCGGCACCCCCATCGGCAAAACCGCCTACGGCAGCGGCACTTTTATCGTATTTGGCCGGGACGATCCGCCCAACGGTTACCTCGATAAGTACAACATCGCCGAATCCATTGCCGACCACACCACCGTGCCCCTGCACTATGCCATGGCCCCCAATACCCTGCTGGTGGACAGGGAGGTATTAGACCGGGAGTTCCTGGACCTGGCGGAGAGTGAAGGGGTCAGCGATATCGAAGAGTTAAACCGGATACTGGAACGGGCCGTCAGGCTGCGCAATATGTTGAAAAACCGTGACCGCATCCGCAAGGTCAGCCAATATGTGTGGGACCATTACCGGGAGTACGTGGAGCCGCTGGGATTTAAGGCGTTCCTGGTGGCGGTAGACCGGGAGGCCTGCGCCCTGTATAAGCAGGAGCTGGATAAGATCTGCAACCCCATTCATTCGGAAGTGGTATACAGTGCCGGTCCCCGTGACAGCCAACTGCTGGCGAAGTTTCACCTCTCGGAAAAAGAGGAGACACGGATACGCAAGGATTTCAGGGACCCGGAGAAGATGCCCAAGATCCTGATCGTCACCGAAAAGCTGCTGACCGGTTACAATGCCCCGATACTCTACTGCATGTACCTGGATAAACCCATGCGTGACCATGCGCTGCTGCAAACCATTGCCCGGGTCAACCGGCCCTATGAGGATGGGCAGGGCACGGTAAAGCCCGGCGGTTTTATCCTGGATTTTGTCGGCATCTTCGACCACTTAGAGAAGGCATTAAAGTTTGATTCCCGGGATATCGAGGGGGTGGTGGGCGATATCCAGGCCTTAAAGGAACGCTTCCGGGCCCTCATCCGGGAGGCCAGGGAAAAGTATATCCCCATCATAACGGGGAAATCCAGGGACAAGGCCATCGAAGCCATTTACAGCCACTTTACCGATGAAGAAAACCGGCAGGACTTTTACCGATTTTTTAAAGAGTTGTCGACAATCTTCGACATCATATCGCCGGATTCGTTCTTGCGCCCCTATCTCGATGACACCAAACATTTGGCCGATATGTATCAAATCTTAAGGGTCAACATCGACCTTCAAGACACCGTACATCTAAGAGATTTTTCCCAAAAGACAGCCCGGTTGGTACAGAAGCATACCCATACGGGTGAGATTCGACCGGTCTTCGAGGTGTATGAGATTGACGACCAATTGATCAAACGGATCGAGGCAGAGGGAGGCGCAGACCCGGAAAAGGTCTTTAATTTAATCCGCAGCATTAAGACCCATATCAGGGAGAAGCAGCCTTTCTTAATCCCCATAGCCGAAAAGGCGGAGAGATTGGCCCAACAGTTCAGGGAGGGCCAGGAAGAGACCCGGAAGGTACTGGATAAAATAAAGGAGTTGGTCGAAGAGATCCTGGACGCCAAAAAAGAGAAAGAAGAGAAGAAGATCCCGGACGACATATTATCGATCTACTGGTCCTTCAAATCCGAAGGCATCGAAAATGCCGAAGGTCTGGCTAGGCGGATGGTGGAGGTGGTCAAGACCCATTGTCACTACAAGACCAGCGAAGCCCATGAGCGGGCAGTAAGAAGGGCGCTGCACAGCGTGCTTTTTCATTCGGAAACCCTGAAAGGCAATCTCACCAGGGTCAAAGAGGTGGTGGATAAAGCCATGAGGAATTTAAAAAATGTTTGAGCAGCAGGCGCCGGACCGGTTTAAGCGGGAAGTATTCCGGGCAGCGGAGACCATCGGCGTCTCCGTCAAAGAGGTTCATATCCGCAAGATGAAGCGCAAATGGGCCAGTTGCTCGGCAAAGGGCAGGTTGACCTTTGACCCGGATCTCTTAGTCGAATCGAGGGAGAACCGCTGCAAAACGGTGCTCCATGAACTGCTGCACCTCCGCTACCCCAATCACGGCCGCATGTTCCGCCTCATGCTAAACGTCTACGCAGAGAAGTTCCTGGCCTGACAATCCATCACCCCTTCTCTCGCTTTCCCTTCCCCTGTCTCCACCTTCATTTTTCTCTCAGCACCGGGGTATTTTCGACAATGGGACATAAAATCGGCCGGGCCGCCCGGTTGACAATTTCGTTAAATCGTCCTATTATTAGTATCGGTATGGACAAGATCGAGAATGCGCATGGCGGCTTCTTTAAAAGGGTATTCGCCAATGAGGAGAATATCCACCATTGCGTGCACTCAAGACATATCTCCCGAAAAATTGGAAAAGATGTTAGAGAAGAGTCACATTGATGGAGGTGACATTATGCCGACATTAGCGCAAAGATGGGTAGAAACCGGAATTGACAAAGGGAAAAAGATTGAAAAGGTCGAGATAGCCAAAATGTTGATAAAGAGGGGTATTGATTTAAATATTATTGCCGAATCCACCGGTCTACCCAGGGAAGAGATCGACGAACTGGCGGTACAGGAATAAACAGACGGTACTGAACGCCAGGTTTTTTGGGTGGCCCGGTTTGTGAGAAAAGTGGGGGTTTCCGGCCCTGGGATGGCTGCTATTGATTTTATTTTTCACCGGGCCCAAACCCCCTAAATTGCTTTTTTTTGATCATTAAGTTCAATCGGTGGTGACTGCCAGGTTTAAGACTTCCTGGATCTTCGGCTGGTCCAGGCCCATGATCTTAAAAACCGACATCACACCCTTAAAGAAACCAAGAGAAAAACCGAAATTGAAACCGGCCCGGCGGTTTAAATACTGGACAAAACTGGCTGTCTTTTCAAATTCGCCGGATTGGGTCTCGTCCGGGTTGGCGTCCTGTTCGTATTGGGCATACAGATTGATCCAGGCTTTGTCTGCCCGGTCATACCCTTCGGCCTGCTGCTCCAATTTCTGGAACGCCTCGAAAAACTCCCCCTTAGAACATTTCTTCTCATACTTCCGGTAAAAATCAAGATTGGAAATGTCCGGGGGTAAAGGTGTTGGAATGGTTGCTGACTGATTCATGCTTGTTGATCTCCTTAATTTTTGATTTTTTGTATATTTTTTTATATAATATCGATGTTTGTTGATCGGGCGGGGCTTGGGAGTTACGGCTCCTGGCCCTGCCTTATCAGCAACAACAAACATCGAATTATATTCCCTTAAAAATAAGAGATGTGGGGATTGAAAACAATGCCCTTTCATTTGAAATTTCATGATGTCTTTATCTTCCTTTCGGGAAAGTCGATCATTTCGCCGCCGTCTTCGTCCACTTCAAAACTGTTGACCAGTTTTTGCTGGCCCTCCAATAGTGCCTTGGTATAGCGGGAGGTGGTGGCGATGTCATCGTGACCCAGGGTCTCTTTGAGGGATATCAGGTCGCCGCCGTTCAAAAGGGTGTAGGTGGCGAAACAGTGCCGTAAGTCGTGGAAGCGGAAATCCTTGATACCGGTTCGCCTGAGCAGGCTGTACCAGGCCGTCTTGATATCCTGGAGCGGTTGGCCGGTGTCGGGATTCTCAAACACATAGTCCCGGCCGCCCCGGTTCAGGTAAAGGTGGGAAAACAACCGTTTCATCGACCGGTTTAAGGGAATCCGCCGCAATTTCCGGGATTTGGTCTTCTGAACCGTGATAAATCCCTGATCCACATTGACCTGGTTCCAGTGCAGATTCAGGATCTCACCCCTCCTCATGCCCGTATTCAGGGCCACCAGGATAATGTGCTTCAACGGCACATCGGCAGAGCGAACCAGTAATTTGATCTCCTTTTCCGTCAATATGCGCTCTTTGGGTTCCTCCTTGAACATGGACATCTTTTTGATGGGATTAAAACTCAACACCCCCCACTGAACCGCCTTGTTTAACATAGCCCTCAGCAGTGCCCCCTCCCGGTTGATGGTGGTGGTGGAGACCAGCTTGTTCTTGTTTCTGACCTTCTGTTTGATCCGAATATTGCGGTACTGCTCATAATGGTAGTCGCAGATCTCGTGCAGATAGAGATCGCCGAAATAGACGATCAGGTTCTTCAACAAGCTGATGTCGGTCAGGTAACTCCTCTTGCCCGGCACCGACACCCGCTCCACATATATCCTGGCAAAGTCGGAAAACCTGACCTTCTCATCTTTGGGCAGGGCATATTTTCGGTGGAGGGTGTCGGATTTCATCTTGATCAGCACCTTTTCCGCCTCTTTTTTGCTGGTGGACACCGGCTTGCGGATTCTCATGCCATTGACATAGATATCCACCCACCACCTGTTATTCTTCTTAAACATAGCCATTGGTTATTACTCCTTACTCCTTATCATGGCTTCAAACTCCTGACAAAATCGTCAAAACCTTTCACCGTCTTGTGGCTGGCCCGCTTCAAATCCGGCAGGGTCTTGACCTCTCCCGACCGCTCCTCTTTAGACTGCGGCTGTACGGAATTCTCTTCGATCCACTGGTTTAACACCACCGGATTGAACTTGACCAGGGCCCTCTGGCCCCGGCCGAACTTTATGAAAGGTATCCGCCGTTCAAATACCCAGCCCCGCACCGTGGAGGGAGAGACATTCAAGACCCGGGCCACCTCGTCCACATCCAGCAAATTCTTGCCGCTAAACAGTTCCATTTTCCGTGCCTTTTCACGACTCATCTCACTGCCCCCTCTTTCTCTTGAGTTTCCGGTAAAAGCCTATGGCCCTGTCATAGGTCTCCCGGCAGCCCTCTCCCTTCATCCCTCTAAGCTCATCGAGTAGATT
Organism: uncultured bacterium; assembly: GCA_965603365.1. Classification (GTDB taxonomy): domain Bacteria; phylum Acidobacteriota; class Aminicenantia; order UBA2199; family UBA2199; genus JAHELQ01. The sequence continues at coordinate 73,388 of CBFDCR010000013.1, read as the reverse complement.
CTCGATCTCTTCAACCCTGCCTTCCTCAAACCAGGTCCTGATCGTGACCTCCCGCTCGATGTCGAGATGGGTCTTGCCGTGGTGTTTGTCCAGGTTATCCTGGATGATGAAATCTTCGGGACTCAAGCCGCTGTGCCGGTATCGCCAGTTGCGCTGGGCAATACCCTCGACGTAGCGTTTACTGAATTCATGGGCCAGCGGGTCGTTTTCGTCGCTGGCCTTCCCATCGGTGAAGTTGTGATACTTCAGCACCAGTTTCTTGAATTCGTAGAACTCCTGGTCGAGATACTCGACGTGTTTAAAGCCGTTAAGCAGGTCATGTAACAGCCTGTCCCGCTCCGGCCCCTGCCAACGGCTAAACGGCTCCTTTCGGAGTAAGCCCTGCCAGATGTCGTAAATCCGCAGCAGATATTTTTTATAGTTATCGATCCAGTATTCCAGGATGAGGAAATCGGCATCCCTCTGATAGTAGAGGTACAGGCCCTTAAATTCCCCTGCCGACCGAATATCCCCCTTTTCGAGCCGGTAGCGCACCACCTGGCGGGAGATGCCGCATCGTTCAAAATACTCGTTTGTTACAAAAATACTCTGTCTCTGGCTGTTTCTTTTTTTTGCCATATCCAATAATAGTATTTTTTATTCATTTTGTCAACAAACAGGATTCCATCTATCACACAATCAAAAAACACCGACAAAAAATAAACATGTCCCCCTAAACCCTTTTATATAAACACTTTCCGTCACAAAACCACAAAAAAACGGCAAAGAACGCCGGAGACCGGAGAACAATTGTTTTTGTCAATACAGATTCAAAAATCGAAGGAAATGAAAGAAAAAGAGAGAAAACGAGAGATGGCAAGAATTCGGGAGAAAAACGGAGGTCTGGAAAACCGCTGTTATCAAGTATGTTGGATCGAGGTGGTCACTATTTGGTCACCAAAATGGGGGGTAGCGGGAAGGGGTGAGCCGGAAACCCTTGATAATAAAAGCGCGCCTGGAGGGACTCGAACCCCCAACCTTTTGATTCGTAGTCAAACGCTCTATCCGTTGAGCTACAGGCGCATGTTCCCCTTGATTATATAACCATTTTCATCTGATTTCAAGGCATATTGTCGTTATTTTGCAGGAACTTCTGGAATTGGGGGGTCATTTTGTCTACAAAGCCATTGTCCCGGCGGATGATGAAGTAGGCCGGCAGATTATGCCGGATGGCCAGGTCATAGCCTTTTTCGGGGCCCAGGACGTCGATGGCGGTGGCCAGGGCATCGGCCATGGTGCAGGAGGGATGAATCACTGTGACCGAAGCCAGGGGGTGGGTAATGGGCCGGCCGGTACGGGGATCGATGGTGTGGGAGTAACGGACGCCGTCCTTTTCAAAATAGTTGCGGTAGTCACCGGAGGTGGCCATGGCGATATCTTTAAGGTGTACGATTTTTTGCAGACCGAAGGAACGATTGGGAGAGACAATGCCGATGCGCCACCACCGGTTTTGCGGGTTTTTACCCCTGGTGCGGACTTCGCCGCCGATCTCCACCATGTAGCGGACGATCCCCTTAGATTCGAGAAATTTTGTCACCCGATCCACGCCGTAGCCTTTGGCAATGGCCGATAGATCGCAGTACAGTTTTGGTAGGGCCTTTTTTACGGCCGGGGGATTGAGGCGCACCGACAGGTGTCGATAGCCAATCTTTTCTAATGCCTCTTTGATGGCAGTCTCGTCAGGAATCTCTTCCTGCCGCTTGAGGCCGAAACCCCAGAGGTTGATCAAGGGGCCGACGGTGATGTCGAAGGCACCGTTTGACTGGCGGCTCACCGCCAGGGCGGTGTCCAGAACCAGGGCGGTACCGGCAGAAATTTCAAACCAACCGGTTGTCCGGGAGCGGTTAAAGCGGGAAATCTCCGAATCCGAAATATACATGGACATCTGTTGGTTGACCTTTTTCAGGACTTCATCGATGCCGGATTGTAACGCAGCCGGGTCGTATTGCGATTTTTTGACACCGGCTACTTTGATAGAGTAGGTGGTGCCCATGGTGAGGCCGTTCAGGATAATCGGATCTTCTTTTTGCTTAACCCCGGAGCAGCTTGCCAAAATTAGTGATACAATTAGAATTATAGATATGGATGTTAATGATCCGGTGGTCGGTTGGCCCCTTGATCCCCTGACCACTTTCATTACCCGCCGAAATCGTCAAACATGACGTTTTCCGGTTCCACTCCCAGATCATCAAACAACTTCAAACAGGCGGCGTTCATCAGCGGGGGACCGCACAGGTAATATTCACAATCTTCGGGGGCCGGATGGTCCTTGAGGTACATGTTGTGGAGCACCTGGTGGATAAAGCCGGTGGGCCCATCCCAGTTGTCTTCCGGAAGGGGTTCGGACAGGGCCACATACCATTTGAAGTTTTTGTTTTCTTCCTGGAGTTTATTGAAATCCTCTTCGTAAAACATTTCCTGCAAACTTCGGGCGCCGTACCAGAAGGTAATTTTGCGATCGCTCTTGACGCGCTTTAACTGGTCGAAGATATGGGAGCGCATGGGGGCCATGCCGGCACCGCCGCCTACGAAGACCATCTCGTTGCCGGTGTCTTTGGCAAAAAATTCGCCGTAGGGGCCCGAGATGGTGACTTTGTCGCCGGGTTTTAAATTAAAAATATAGGAGGACATCTGGCCGGGGGGTACATTGGGCTTGTTGGGCGGCGGAGAAGCGATCCTGACGTTGAGCATGATAATACCCTTCTCCTCCGGGTAGTTGGCCATGGAGTAGGCCCGGACAATGGGCTCATCGACTATGGACTCATAGCGCCACAGGTTGAATTTATCCCAGTCGGGTCTGTATTTGTCTTCGACGTTAAAGTCTTTGTAAGGCACTTTGTGGGGCGGTGCCTCGATCTGGATGTAACCGCCGGCCCGGAATTTGACGTCCTCGCCGGCGGGCAATTCCAGCAGCAGTTCCTTTATGAAAGTGGCTACATTGTGATTGGAGCGCACCGTACATTCCCACTTTTTGACATCGAATATCTCGGGGGGGATCTCGATTTTCATGTCCCATTTCACCGGTACCTGGCAGGCCAGGCGTACGCTTTCACGGGCTTCCCGGCGGTTGACCTGGGAACGCTCGGTGGGCAGGATGTCGCCGCCCCCTTCAAATATTTTTATCTTGCAGGTACCACAGGTCCCGCCGCCGCCGCAGGCGGAGGGGACAAAAATTTTGTAGGCCGCCAGGGCATTCATCAGCTTGCCGCCCACCGGCACAGTCAGACTCTTGTCGGGATCTTCGTTGATTAAGATATCCACATTGCCGATGGCCACCAGCCTGGATCGGGCCATTAAAATGAAGAATACCAGGGCCAACACAATAAAGGTGAACATCACGACACCAAGTAAAATCAAACCTATTCCACTCATGGGGCTATCCTCATCATTTCTTTTCTCTTATAATTTTTATTCATTTTTTTGATTTTTTAAAGCTGAATTCCGGAAAACAGCATGAAGGCCATGGCCATCAGGCCGACGATAATAAAAGTAATCCCCAGGCCCCTCAAGGCTGATGGGACATTGCTGTACTTCATCCGTTCCCGAATTCCCGCCAGGACGATGATGGCCAGTGCCCAGCCGGTACCGGAACCCAGTCCAAACACGACACTCTCCGGGAAATTGTATCCCCGCTCTACCATAAAGAGCGAGCCGCCCAAAATGGCGCAGTTGACGGTAATCAAAGGCAAGAAGATACCCAGGGCATTGTAGAGTTTGGGGAAATACTTGTCCAGGGCCATCTCCAGTATCTGCACCATGGCGGCGATGACGCCGATGTAGGTGATCAATCCCAGGAATGTCAGGTCTACGTTGGAGAGCCCCAGCCAACTCAAGGCTCCTTTTTTCAGGAAATTGTGGTAGATCAGGTTGTTCACCGGTACGGTGATGGTTTGCACCACGATCACGGCAATACCCAGGCCGGTGGCGGTCTCTAGCCTTCGGGAAACCGCCAGGAATGTACACATTCCTAAGAAAAGCGCCAGGGCGATATTTTCAATAAAGACCGATTTCACAAACAGGCTCAGATAATATTCCAACATTTTTTATTCCTCTTCGATTTGATCTTTCTTAAAGGTACGGATGCCCCAGATGATAAAGCCGATCAAGAAGAACGCACTGGCAGGGGTGAGCAGCATGCCGTTGGACATGTACCATCCCCCTTCGGTGTTGAGGGGCAAAATGGTATAGCCCAGCAATTTGCCTGAACCGAACAGTTCCCGGACGAAACCGACGGCGATCAAGATAAAGGTGTAACCCAGACCGTTGCCGACACCGTCTAAGAAGCTCTGCCAGGGGGGATTTTGCAAGGCATAGGCCTCGGCCCTTCCCATAATGATACAATTGGTAATGATCAAGCCTACGTATACCGACAACTGTTTACTGACATCAAAGAGAAAGGCCTTGATGATCTGGTCGGCAATAATCACCAGGGAGGCGATGATGGTCATCTCCACAATGATGCGGATGTTGGTGGGGATGTGGTTTCTGATCAGGCTGATCGACAAATTGGAGAAGGCAACCACAAATATCACCGCCAGGGACATCACGATGGAGGTCTCCAGCTTTGACGTCACCGCCAGAGCCGAACATATGCCCAATACTCCCAGGGCAATGGGATTGTTTTCAAAGATCGGGTCGAATAAAATTTTTCTATATTTACCCATGGATTAATTCCTCCCTGAGTTTCTTTAAAAAATGGCCGTAGCCCTTATCGCCGAGCCAGAACCTGACCAGGTTATCGACGCCCCGGGTGGTCAGGGTGGAGCCGGAAAGCCCGTCTACTTTGTACTTCGCTTCAGGCCTGGTGGTGTCCACCTCGCCCTTGATGACTTCGATTTTGAGGTCCCAATTTTCATCAAAGGCGAGTTTACCGTCCCACAGGGACTTCCATCTCGGATTGTCGATTTCTCCGCCCAGTCCGGGGGTCTCCCCGTGTTCATAAAAGGTAATTCCCCGGATGGTCTTCAGATCCTTATCCAGTGCCAGAAATCCGTACAGGGTAGACCACAGTCCCTTACCGAAAACCGGGATGATGACCTTGCTGACTTCGTTGTTTTCCCTGATATAGTAAACGAGCGCATACCTGGGTTTCCGTTTAATGCCGGCGATATCTTCATTGCCGGGTATGGCCTGGCTGTATTCGGGGTGTTTGGCCACCTCTTTGATCTCATAGTTGGCCGGTTCCAGCACGCCTTTTTGTTGATCGTCGGGGAGCGGGTTTCCGGTAGTCAGGTCTATGATGGCAGGAGTGATCTTTTCTTTAAAGATTTTTTCCACATTTTTGCCATCTTTATACAGGTTTCCCACCATCAATATATTTTTGATTTTTTCCAACCTCTTGTTCCGTTCCTGCCGGGGCTGCAGGGTGATTGCGGCCGTAGAGACCAATAACGACCAGACAAAACAGACGCCCAGTGCCACCACAATGGTTTTTCCTACCGTATCATTGGACATTTCGGAGCAACCTCCTCTTTATATTTGCGTTGATGAAGATTCTATCGATGAGAGGGGCACATATATTGCCGAACAGGATGGCCAGCATCATGCCTTCGGGAAATGCCGGGTTGATCACCCGGATCAGCACCACCAGAAAACCGATCAGCAGGCCATAGATATATTGTCCCGGTCTGGTGACTGCGGCACTGACCGGGTCGGTGGCCATGAAGACGGTGCCGAAGGCAAAGCCCCCTAAAACCAGGTGCCACAGCGGTGAAACGGCGAACATCGGATTGGTGCTGCTGCCGATCAAGTTGAATAGCAGCGACAGACCGACCATCCCCGCCATTATACTGGCCATGATTCTCCAGGAACCGATGCCGGTGGCAATCAGGATAACGGCACCGATCAGGCAGGCCAGTACCGAGGTCTCCCCCATGGAACCGGGAATAAGCCCCAGGAAGGCATCTTTAAAAGATACGGACAGCTTCATCAATGGATCTGCCAGTTCCGCCAAAGGGGTGGCCCGGCTGAAACCGTCCACCGCCACCCAGACGGCATCGCCGGAGATCTGTGCCGGGTAGGCAAAGAAGAGAAAGGCCCGACCTGTCAGGGCGGGGTTTAAAATATTCATGCCCACTCCGCCGAATACTTCCTTGCCGATGACCACGCCGAAGGAGATGCCCAGGGCCACCTGCCACAGCGGGATGGTGGGCGGCAGGATTAAGGGAAACAGCAAACTGGTGACCAGGAAGCCTTCGTGGACTTCATGCTTTCTGACACAGGCGAAAAGGACTTCCCAGAATCCACCGGCCGCCAGAGTGACAATATAGACCGGTAAGAAATAGAGTAAACCGTGGATCAGGTTGGCGAAAATATTGCCGGGGTCAAAACCGATACCCAGGCCGGAGATCACCTTCATCCTCCAGCCTTCGACAGATGCGTTCCCCAGTTTTGCCAGCACAAGATTGACCTGTAACCCGGTATTGTAGAGAGCTATGAGAACAGCCGGGATCAGCGCGTATATGACGGTCATCATCATTCGTTTGTAATCCATGGCATCGCGGATGTGGGTTGGGCCGGGAGTCACTTTCCCGGAGGTATAGAAGAAACTGTCAAGGACCTCATAAAGATAATACAACTTCTCTAATTTGCCGCCCTTCTCATACAGTTTACCATGCTTGTCCAGGAATTTTCTTAGAAGTTTCATTATCCTTCCTTTTCTATTATGGTTAAATTTCGTCTCAATGCTTCACCGTATTCTGCTTTGGCCGGTGAGACAAGGGTGCATAAGGCCAGATCCTCTTCGACCAGTTCCAGACAGCCGAGTTTTTCGGCCTCTTCGATATCGTCGACAATCAGCGACCGCAGCAAGAATGTGGGCAAGATATCGAGAGGCATGACTTGTTCGTAACTGCCGATCGGGAATATGGCGCGATGCCCGCCGTGAAAGTTGGTGGTAAACTCATAGTTCTTTTTCGGCAGCCAGTTGGAAAGAAGGATCCTTTTCAGGGAGAAAAATTTCAGGCCCGGACTCAGCCAGCCGAAGAATCTTCTTTTTCTCCCTTCTGCCAGAGCGGAGACCTGTTGATGATAGCGTCCCAAAAATTCCACAGCCCCGGCGGCGATTCTGCCGGAAAGAACGGAACCGGAAATGGCCCGGATTTCGCCGTCATCGAGTTCCCCTTCCGTCAGTTCCGGAATGGAGACACCGATCCGTGTTTTTAACAATCGCGGCTTTTTAACGGCCGGTCCTGCCAGGGATATGATGCGCTCAACGGAGATCTTTCCGCTGGTAAACAGCTTTCCCACTGCCGCCACATCCTGGGCGTTGATGTGCCATACCGTCTTGCCGCGGTGCACGGGATCCAGGAAATGGATATGGGTGCCCACATTTCCGGCGGGATGGGGGCCGGAAAATTCCTCCACCGACAGGGAGTCTGTTTCTGCGGTGGGAATGGCGGTGCCGGTGGCTTTGCACAGGAAAAATTTTCCCTCGGTCAGCCTGGAAATGACGACCAGGCCGTTGGAAAAGTCTTTTTCTTTCTGTTGAAGAACGGTTTCGATATTCGGGGCGTGGGGATTGGTGTCCACAGCGGTCACGAAAATAGAGTGGGGTGAGGCTTCGGGATCGGCCACTTTGCCAAAGGGACGGGCCCGCAAGGAGGTCCACAAACCGGAGTCGATCAACAGTGTCCGTACCTGGTCGGCGCTAAGATCTTTCAGTTTTTTCTCATCGTAAGACTTAAAGGCGATCTCGCCGCTGCCTGCCAGTTCGATCACGATCGATTCAAACACCCGCTTGGGTCCTCGATTGATGGCAGCGATTTTCCCGCTCCCCGGGGAGGTGTACTTCACGGCCGGCATTTTTTTGTCCGTAAATAACAACTGCCCCAGTTTCACCCGGTCGCCGACGGCCACCTCAAGCTTAGGTTTCATCCCCACATAGTCGTAACCGATGAGGGCAACTTTTTTTGGCGCTTTGCCTTCATAAATGACTTGTTCGGGATCCCCGCCGATCGGAACATCCAAACCCTTCTTAATCTTTGTCAGTCCCATGTTTTGACTATTCCTTAATTTTGAAATTTTAATTGACAATCTTAACATAATGAGATTTTAAAAACAACCGAAAAATTTCTAAAACCCGACAAATTTTATTTTTTGTGAATTTTTCTACCGAATGAATTATGGCCAAAGTTTTTGCCGACTTTTACGGCATCCAGGTAACAAAGCTAACCCCAAATCTTTCCCAATTTTTCCAGTTCTTCGTTCGAATATTTCCTGAAAAGAATTTCCCATTCCCTGGAGCCTTCCGGTATATTCTTTTTCTGGGAGCTTATCCGCTCTTTTGCGTTTAACTCGATATCTTCGTACATCCTCAGCTCATCCATGAATAAATGGAATACTCTTAAACGTATATCCCCGATGTCTCCCACATAGTCTATTTCTTCGTTATTTTCGATATAGTTTACGACCAGCCGTGTCAGGTGATTGACCTTATTCCTGGATAGCTTTAGGCTCATAATACGATATCCTCCCTTTCCGCCAACTTGCTCTTTACCATTTTGAACATTTCATAGTAATCGATATTGGAATTTCTGATCTCACTTAATTTCTCTTTGAGTATTTCCTTGACCTTCTCGTCCAGTTCGTCTTCCTTTTCCAGTTCTCTGGATATCAGTTCCTGCACTTCAAGAACCATTTTCTCGCGATCTTCGCTAATGACCAATTCTTCTTTGAGCAGTCCTTTAACAATACTAAAGGCCAGATGCTCGATCTGCTGTTTATTCAACCTCATGGATTAAATATAACAAATTTTGTCAAATAAATCAACTCCCACAAATACGTGAATGCGGCGTTTCTTCCATTTTTTGTTAGATAAATCTTGACAAATAGACAAAAATAGTATACATTTAAGTTTTTTAAAAAGAGGCAGGAATGAAGCTTAATAAACTAAATAGGACATTTCTACCACAAGAAGATAATATTGACAAAAAGTGGTGGTTAATCGACGCCGATGGCGTGGTGTTGGGTAGACTGGCGACCAGAGTGGCAGATCTCTTAAGGGGCCGTCACAAAGCGATTTTCACACCCTTCTTCGATACCGGGGATTTTGTGATCGTCATCAATGCCGATAAGGTCAGATTGACGGGATCGAAAGAGAAACAAAAAGTATATTATAGACACTCCGGTTATATGGGGGGATTGAAGGAAATTAAATATGAAAAAATGATCGCCAGCCACCCCGATAGAATAATCAAGCATGCGGTAAAAGGAATGCTGCCCAAAAATAAAATGGGAAGAAAAATTTTAAAAAAATTAAAAGTATATCCAGGTCCGGGGCACAGGCATGAAGCTCAAAAACCTGAGGCTTTAAAAATTTGAGAATATAAAGGAGGAATATTTTGAGTATTGTTCAGTACTACGGTACAGGAAGACGTAAGAGCAGTGTGGCTAGAATTTATCTTCGACCTGGTAAAGGCAGTTTCAAGCTTATTGTAAATAAAAGAACAAGGGTATTTAATGAGTACTTTCCGCTAAAGAATCATAAACAGACCATCTTAAAACCCCTTACACTCACCAATACGGTTGAGAATTTTGATATTTATATAAATTTATCAGGTGGAGGCATTTCTGCTCAGGCCGATGCCATCAAGCTTGGTATTTCCAGAGCACTTCTGGAGTACAATTCCGAACTCCGACCCACGTTAAAGCGGGCAGGTTTATTAACCAGGGACGCCAGGGAGAAAGAACGCAAGAAATATGGTTTGTTGAAGGCAAGAAAGGCGTCCCAATATCATAAGAGGTAGGAGGAGTCAATGGTTTTGGTCAATATGAGAGAGATGCTGGAAGCAGGGGTTCATTTTGGTCATCAGGTTAGAAGATGGAATCCCAAAATGAAGCCCTACATCTACGGCAAGAAAAACGGGATATATATCATTAATCTACAAACTTCAATAGAGCTGTTTAAGCATGGATTAAATTTCATTACTGAAGTAGTGGCCTCCGGTAAGGATGCCTTAATAGTGGGTACAAAGAAGCAGGCCCAGGCGATTATTGAAGATATTGCCGAAAAAACCGGTATGCACTATGTCAACAAGAGGTGGCTGGGAGGTCTGCTGACTAATTTTTCCATGATCAAGAAGAGCATTGACAAGCTTCTGGACTTAGACGAGATGAAACGAGACGGTAGATGGGAAGTCAAGTCCAAAAAAGAGCAATCCCGACTGGAAAAGGTTTACAAAAAACTTCACAAGAATCTCTGGGGGATGAAACGTTTGAAAGAACTCCCCGGAGTTCTCATCGTCATTGACTCCACCTTTGAAGAAATCGCCGTTTCCGAAGCGAGGAAACTGGGTATTCCCCTGGTGGCGGTGGTGGACACCAATGCCGACCCCGAAGAAATTGATTATCCTATACCGGGAAATGATGACGCCATCAGGTCTATTCGGCTGTTTGTGAGCAAATTCGGTGAAGCGGTACAAGAGGGCGTAGAAAAGAAAGCCGCCAGGGAACTCATCCAGGAGGAAGAGGAAAAAGCCGAAGAGAAGGCGGCCGGGGAAGAGGCCACTTCCGATACAACGGAAGAAGAGGAAGAAAGTGCCGGAAAAGAAAATGAACAGGAAGTTCAGGAAGTTCAGGAAGTAGAGAAAGAAGAAAAAGAGGAGAAATAGAAATGGCTGTAGAAGTCGATATGTCTCTGGTCAAAAAGCTCAGGGAACAGACAGGAATCGGAATTCTGGAATGTCGGAAGGCAATTGAAGAGGCCGGCAACAACCTTGATAAGGCCGCGGAAATCTTGAGAAAGAAGGGATTTGAGAAAGCGAAATCGAAATCCTCTCGGGTAACCAAGCAGGGAGTCATCGGTTCATATATTCACACCAATGGCAAGATCGGTGTTCTGGTAGAAGTGGGCTGCGAAACCGATTTTGTGGCTAAAAACGCCGATTTTCAGGAGCTTGTAAAAAATATTGCCATGCAGATTGCCGCCATGAATCCTAAATATATCTCCGAAAAGGACGTCCCCGCCGAAGTTTTGGAAAAAGAAAAAGAAATTTACCGGGAACAACTCAAAGACAGTGGGAAACCGGATAATATCATTGAAAAGATCGTGGAAGGCAAACTGAAAAAGTTTTATAATGAAGTATGTCTTCTGGATCAAAATTTTTTCAAAGAAGAAAAGAAGACCATCGGAGATCTAATTACCGAAAGTATCCATAAAATCGGCGAAAATATCGTGGTTAAACGATTCGTCCGCTACCAGGTGGGCGAAGAAGCATAATATGGATGACCTTCCCCGATATAAAAGAATTGTATTAAAACTCAGTGGAGAGGCATTAAAAGGGGAAAAAACCTTCGGTATTTCCAATGAAATTATCAACGAAATTGCCCAGGAGATCAAGGGGATCCACGATTTAGGCGTCGAGATTGCCCTGGTCACCGGCGGCGGCAATTTTTTCAGGGGTATTCACTCACATGAACTGGGAATTGATAGAGCCTCTGCCGATTATATGGGGATGTTGGCCACCATTATCAACGGTATTGCCCTTCAGGATGCTCTGGAAAAACAGGGACTCATGACCCGCCTGGTTTCGGCCCTTGAAATTAAATCGGTGGCCGAACCATTCATCCGCAGAAGGGCCATCCGCCATCTGGAAAAGGGGCGGATCATCATCTTTACCGCCGGTACCGGCAATCCTTTTGTGTCCACCGATACGGCTGCGGCTTTGAGGGCTATTGAAATCAGGGCAGATATTCTGCTGAAGGCCACCATGGTGGACGGTGTTTTCTCCGATGATCCCAAAAAGGTCAAAAATGCCGTTAAATTTAAAAATATATCTTATGCCGAGATCCTTGCCAAAGATCTGAGAGTCCTCGACGGTACGGCGGTCACATTGTGTAGAGAGAATCAACTGTCCATTAAGGTTTTCGATATCACCAAAAAAGGGAATATTTTAAAGGCCGTAACAGGAGACCGGATCGGCACTCTAATCGGCTAAAGGGGGTTTGTATCATGCTAAAAGAAACATTAAATGAGGTCAGGGTTAAGTTAAAAGAGATAGAGCAGGATTTTAAAAAGGAGATCTCGAAGTTCAGAACCGGCAGAGCTTCCGTGGCTGTTCTGGATGGCGTCATGGTGGAATATTACGGGACGCCGACACCCATCAAACAACTGGCCACTTTATCTGTTCCGGAAGCCAACCTTATTGTTATTCAGCCCTGGGATAACAAAATTATTGGGGAGATCGATAAGGCAATCCGCAATGCCAACCTGGGCATCAACCCGGTTTCCGACGGAAAATTAATTCGACTACCGGTTCCCCCTCTGGATGAAGAGCGAAGAAAGGAAATCATCAAGAGGCTGAAAAGATACACTGAAGAGCGGAAGACCACTGTCCGCAATATCCGACGGGAATATCGGGAGATCGTCAAGATGATGCAGGAGGACAAAGAGATCTCCGAGGATGAAGAAAAGAGGTTTTACGATGACCTGCAAAAGGTTATTGATGAAGACATCCAGAAGTTGGAAGTACTCCAGCAGGCCAAAGAAAAATCCATCATGGAAGACTGACAACCGACTTTCGGAATTTTGTGAAAAGTTTATCGAGAATGATGGACTTTAAAATATTATCGGAAGAGCTGGTTGAAGTCATCAAGAATTACCGGCACATTCTCATCGCCATTAAAGGTTCGCCGGACCCCGATGCCGTTGCCGCTTCATTTGTCTTTAAATTGATCTGCGAAGCCTATGGTACCCGGGCCACCATCGATTCTCCCGTTCATCCCTCCCTGCCCCAGAACCGGAAAATCATCAAGGATCTTAACCTCCCCATCTGTTTCGACGAGTTTAAAGATATTAAGGCTCAATATGACGCCTACGCCGTATTCGACCACCAATCGGTAGATATTGACGGTATAACCGGCGTCATCCCCTGCGCCGTTCACATCGACCACCACGACAGGGTAGATGAAGAGATCCAGGTGGATTTCAAATTGATCGTCGATGATGCCGGCTCCACCAGTACTGTCCTGGCTTTCCTCATGGAGGAGTTAAAGTCGGAATTGAAGCCCGGCAAGGCCCTGCAAAAGAAGATCGCCACCGCCCTCGAGTACGGTCTCTGCACCGATACCAACAATTTGCAGTACGCTACCGCGATGGACCGCCAGGCCCTGGATCTCATCTCCCCTCTTTCCGATAAAGTACTGCTCAGAAAAATTGGTTCCCTACACTTTCCCAAACAGGCCATGGGGTTTTTAAACCGGGCACTCAGCCATCACATTGTCTACAAAGACTGGCTGATTTGTGGGATCGGTTTCATGGATGAAAAATACCGGGACAGCATCGCCATTATCGGTGATTTTCTTCTTAAGCGGGAAGATATCACTACCGTGGTAGTCTTTTCCATCATCGAAAAGAAGGCTGGCCTCACCTTGGATGCTTCATTCCGCACCCGCAAGGAGAATTTTAACTTAAATGCCCTGATCAAGCGAATTACCCGGGAGGGGGGCGGCCGGAAATTTAAGGGCGCCTTCCAGGTTAACCTGGACTATTTTGCCAATTGCCCCGACAAAGAGCGACTCTGGGATGTGGTCTATCTAACGACCATCGAGGCCCTGAAAAAACAGCGGGACCAATACCGGGTCGGCTTCCTAAAAGACCTCTGGAGAAAAATTTTCGATTAATTCTTAAAGGGCGGTAAAAGAGCTGTGGCTGTTTTTTATTTAAGCATTAATTTTTAGTTTTAAAGGTGATGATCTTGCGGATGCTGCGCTTCGATATCATATCCGTGATAATGACACGGGCGGTGACTTTGCCCTTTAAATCGGGGAGGGGCACGTCGATCACAAATTTTTCGGTGGAGAGGAGTTCCTCTGCCGTTTTTTGAATATCCTCTGTTTGGGAAACTCTCTTGATGGTTCTTCCTTGATGCAGAATCAATTCGACATTTAACTTCGTCCGGTAATTTTCACCTTGCCGGGTAAATATCAGGTTTTGGGGCTTGAGTTGCAGGGAGAGAGATCTCTTTTCCCGGTTGTATTTGATCTCAGGCTTTAAAAACCGGATATTCCGGTTTGTATAGTAAGGCTCCACGGCCTCATATTTAATCTCATCCAGCAACTGCAGCAGCGCCGGGTCGTGCTGCTGCAGCCGGTACATACCGGAGCCGAATCGGTCGATAAACAGGACCCCGATGCCCCATCGGCTGTAAATCCAGACCAAAACAGCGCGACCGCTCTGAGATTCGATGGCCCGCCGCTGCCGGATTTCATCGGGAGGCCCCAATAGCAGGAATATCTTCCCCCGGTCGGTGACGCGGCCGGGGCCGCTGACCTCTTTAAAGTGCTGATCTGCATATTCGATTCGTTGATCGATTTCGATTTTGAACTCATTTTTTTCCGTCCTCGGATCGGGGTCTCTCACCAGCCAGAACTCTTCAATAAACTCCTGCCTGGATTCGGCATCGGGAAGGTTTCTAAAGAGCTTATCCTCCTCCTCGGTAAAAAACACCCAGTAACGGTCGTAAAAGTTCCTGGCTTCTCCAGTCAGGTTGACCCTTTTAATACATGATGTAATCACAAGAATCAAAAGAGGGATAATACCAACCCAAATTATCTTTCCGTTTTTCATACCATCTATTATACCACACAATATCACCGCTTCTCGATTGCCGATGTTATAATTGGCGATCATTTCCAAAAGGACTTTACAGGCTTTTATTTTTTGTATAAAATAGCACTGTAATGAGTAAGGAACACAATGAAAAAAAAGAATAATGCCGTCTCCCCCAAAAAATCGCTTAATATCGTCATATTGGGTAATAAAGGTTCCGGGAAAACGACCTTGTTGGCCTCCCTCATTCATAATATAAATAGCCGAGAAGATCTGGTATTAAGCTACAATATGAAAAATAAAGCCGGAATTTTCTTATTAAATCAAATCTGGCAGGAAACCCTGGTAAAAGGCCAATTTCCCCCCCGGGAAAACTCCTTAAAGAGTGAAACAGTAGATATAAGTTTTAAACCATCCTACGAAAACATAAACTACCGGCTCAAATTTTCCGAACTATCTATTTCTTTTCCCCCCAAAAAAGAAATAGATAGTAATGAAGATGATGATCCGGATGATTATATAGATAGCGCCCTGGCGGCAGATATGGTAATATTGATCTTAACGAGTTTAAATACTGAAGACAGCGGGAAGATCTTTCATTGGATCTTTGAGTATCTCAAAAAACTGTCGGCTGCGGGGGAAGAAGAGGGTGCTTTAAGGCAGGAGTTGAAAGAGAATTTATCGCGGTTGAGCAGGGAACCGGAAAACATAGATATATTGAGAGAGACGAGGGGAATCTACCTGAAATTGGGAGACGAGTCAGAGGCAGAGGAAGTGGAAAAGAAGCTAAACCGCCTCATCGAGAAAAAGGAGTATAAATCCAACCTGGGCAAGCGCATCTACCTTCGGCAGATGGAAGTACAGGGCCTGAATTTTTTTGGAAAATTCAGGTGGATCTTCCAGCCCGGCATGAATGTACTGCTGGGGCGAAACGGCTATGGGAAGAGTCACCTGCTGAGATTCCTGGCGACCCTGCTGCAAAAGGATGAACTTAAATCCCAGGAATTTTTTGAACACAGCAAAGCAGATCCCTTTGCCCGCCTGACGGTGGAGAGGGAGGAAAGCCAGGAGATTATCTCCCGCAACCAGCTCGTCTTTGAAGAAAGCATCGGCCGGGTGCCGCTCCTGGCCATCCCGGATATGCGCTCCCTGGACCAGTCCCGGACCGTTGTCAGTTATTCCGGGGACGGGAAAGAGATGGATTTAAGCCAGCAGTGGTGTTACCACTTCCTATATCAAAAACCGGTGGAGGGTCTTATCCAGGATTTTTTGTACCAGTTGTGTATTACCTATCTGGACAGGGGAAAAACCGGGAAAATTGGTGCTATCGTGAATTCCAGGCCTTCGATAACTGGAGCAGCAGCAATCATTTAAAATCATTCAAGCGGTACTATTTTATCCTCACGGAAGATGACGTGTTCCCCGCAAAATTCCCGCCTTCTTATGAGGAGTGGAAGAAAAAAATTGAAGAGCATTTGCATATAAAAAATTTAAGTCCTCTCAATAAGAAGCGGATCCGTGAGGAAGTCTATAAGATTGCCAGGGAGATTGAAAAAACCAGGGAACAGGCTTTAGACAGATATATTGAAGGATAATCCGAAACCAGGGCGGCCAATACCACAAGTCAAGTTGTAGCTCATATTCTCGGGGCATGAATTAATTTAAGGCGGCGAAGTGGCCTGGTGAATTTTTTTGACGTAGGCGTCGGCGTCGAATTTGCGCTTGAGGCCGTTGGCGTTCATGTAGCGCACCTTGCCGAAGATGGGGCGCTCGGCCCAGGCGCGGTCGTGCTTGCCGAAGCACCAGGCTGTGCCGGTAAAGCCGTTGGGGTTGCGACCGTCCAATTCGTATTTGTTGTTCAGATACAGGGTAAAGCGAAATCCCTGCTGCGGCGTTTCCGTCCACTCCAGTATCTTTTTGCCCCAGTACATGCGCATGTAGCCGTGCATCTTGCCGGCATGCACCATCTCCAGTTGGGCGGCATTCCAGTAGGGATCGTGGCTGCGGGCCTGTTCCAGGTCTTCCAGGGAATAGATGTGTCCCCGGCGATCCTTTTGATGTTCCGCCAGGGTCTTACGGGCCCACTCCGGCAGTCCCTGATAGTTATCGTAATAGGGATTGTAGAAGACGAAATTCATACTCAACTCCCGGCGGACGATCAGTTCTTCTAAGTAGGCGTCTTTGCCCGGACTGCCGGTCTTCATCACTTCCAGAGCGATGGTGAGGGGCGAAATCTGGCCAAAATGCAAATAGGGGGACAGGTTGGAGAGGACGTCCCGGTTGGGGTCGTTTCTTTGTTCCGGGTAATCGTTAAGCTTTTGCTCCAGGAAAATGTCCAGGTGACTCCGGGCCGCTGTCGTCCCACCGTGAAGGGTATTGACCCTGTCCACACTTCGATCGATATCCAACCGGGCGATTACTTTTCCCGGATCACCCAAATTTAAAGAGTCGAACGTTAAATTCAGCGAATCCTTTTGAGGCTCATTTTCCCGAAGCGAAGTCAAAAAAGCAGCCCATTTCTTCTTAATTTTAGGCCGGATGGTGGCGGCGGCATACTCTTCTTTAGGGGAGGCCGCCTCCACCGGAACAACCACATCGCTCTCCACCTGTACCACCAGGCAGTCACAGCGCTGGGCTGCCGCCTGCCGCCACTCCCGCTGGACACGCAGGTACCCCCGGTCGGTGACCATCAGGCAGGCATGGCGAGAAAGTTCGGCGGCGCCAAGTTCGGGGGATTTGTGCCAGACCACCATCTGGATGCCCCTGTTTTTTAATGACACCTGGGCCTCTTTTAAACCTTCCAGCATAAAGAAGTAGTGCCGCTGGTTGGCCTCGGGAAATCGGTCGGTTAAGCCAAAGTAGACCACCACCGGCACCCCCAATTCGTTGGCCTTCAGTATGGCATACTCCAGGGCATGGTTGTATTCGCTCCGCTGCGATGCCTGCATCCAGTACAGGACGTAATCTTCCTGTTTAATATCCTTTTGATTCAAAAATTTTATCCTCTCCGGTTGTATCATCCAACACCTCTCCGCTACTTTATACCAGTATTGGCCCCAAAAAGCAAATCATTATGCACACCCTCAATATATTTTAATACGGTTGTAATGTTTTGCCTAAAATATTACAACCGTATTAAAATATATTGTATATTATTGGCCATTAAAAGCGGAGGGTGAAGGTTGTTTCGGCGCCGGGGGTGGATTGGGCCCTAATGGTGCCGTCGTGGAGGCGCATGATCTGTTTGGCCAGGCTGAGGCCGATGCCTGAGCCTTTCTTCTTGGTCGAAAAGAAGGGGATAAATATCTTTTCAATGGCTTCCTTGACAATACCGCTGCCGTTGTCAATGATCTTGACCAGCACCCTGCCCCGGGCGTCCATTTGCGACAAGAGGTCGATGTGGGGATTTTCTACCCCCTGCAGGGCATCGATAGAGTTTAACAGCAAATTGATGAGCAGTTGCTCGATCAATTCGGGATCGGCGGTGATTTCCAGGCCTTCGGGATCCACAACCGTGTGCAGTCCGATATGTTCTGCCGAGATCCTGACCTCCATCAATTGCTTCACCCGCTCAAAAAGTTCTGTGACCCGGACAAGTCTAAATTTGGGTTTGGGGATGAGGGTCAGGTTGCGGTAGGCCTGGACAAAGTGGAGCAAACCTTCACTGCGTTTGTGAATGGTTTTCAGGGAACTGTGAATGTCCTCCAGGGTTTCCGTGTCCATTGTGCTCGATGAAGAGGGGGCGGCGGCGAGGTCTCTGGCGGTGGACGCCAGCGAAGAGATGGGGGTGATGGAATTCATGATTTCGTGGGTCAGTACCCGTATCATGTTTTGCCAGGCCTCCATCTCCTTCTCTTCCAATTCCCTGTGAATATTCTGAATCGACACCAGGGTGTACTGCTTATCCCTCAACCGGAATTCGGTGGCATAGATGGCCAACTGCTGCACCTCCTCAATGTTTCCCACCTTTATCAGGGTTTTTTCTCCGGATTTTAGTTGAAACAGAGTTTCCACCAGCTCTTCGCTCAGGCTTTTAAGGTGTTTGATGTTACGAAGAGAGGCTACGCACAATAACCTTTTGGCGGTATTATTGATCAGATCCACCGTCCCATCCGGCAGAAAAGCAATTAGCCCCACCCCCACGTGTTGAATAACGGTCTGGAGATAGCGGTAATGTTCCTCTTTGTCGGCCCGGTGCATTTGAAAATTTTTGATTACTTCCATGAAGGATTGGTTCAAATCTTTAAAGGATGACCCCAAATTCTTATCCCGAAAGGACTGGGAGAAATCGGCGTAGCGGATGGCTTGCAGGAAACGGGTTAATTCGCGGTTGGTTCTCTCCACGTAGCGGGCCAGACTGTAGATCCAATAAAAGGTCAACAGCCCAAGAATAATGGCCGAGACATAATGGCCGGTTTTAAATATCAGGTAGAATAACACGCAGACCGATATACTTAGGGCGAAAACCCGGAGCATGACCTGGAAGCGGAAATGTTTCACGAAGTTCATGGTTCCATTATTGATCGCTTAGACACCATGTTTTCCCATCCGCCGGTACAGGGAGGCCCGGGTTAATCCCAGTTCCCTGGCTGCCTGACTGATGTTTCCCCTGTATTTTTCCAACACCTTTTGAATGACCAGCTTTTCCACATCTTCCAGGTTATAATTTTCAAATACCAATTCTTCCCCGGTTTGATCGGCAGCGGTAAAGAAAAAGTTTTCCGGCTGCAGTACTTGAGTATCACTTAAAATAACGGCCCGTTCAAGGGCGTGCTGCAGTTCCCGGACGTTGCCGGGCCAATGATATTTTTTCAACTTCTGGAGGGCGGCCTCACTCATCCTCATGGCGGGCTTTTTATATTTTTTGCTGTAAATTTTTAGGAAATGCTCCGCCAACAGGGGAATATCTTCTGTCCGCTCCCGCAGGGGGGGGATCTGGATTTCTACCGTATTGATACGGTAGAGCAAATCCTGGCGGAACTCTTTGCGTTTCACCACCTCATGGATCGGCATATTGGTGGCACAGATGAGACGAATGTCGATGGGAATGGCCTTGTTGGCGCCCAGGCGGGTCACCAGGCGGGTTTCGATCACCCGGAGAATTTTAGACTGCAGGGGCAAGGGGAGATTGCCGATCTCGTCCAAGAAGAGGGTGCCCCCGGAGGCGATCTCAAACCGGCCGGGGCGGTCACCCCGGGCATCGGTAAAGGCGCCCTTTACATGTCCGAACAATTCGTTTTCAAACAGGGTTTCGCTGATGGAACCCATATCCACGCTAATGAAGACTTCGCTTTCCCGCGAAGAGTGGCGGTGCAGCGCCCTGGCCACCAGCTCCTTGCCGGTGCCGTTTTCCCCCAGGATCAACACATTGGCGTCGGTGGCGGCTACCTTTTGAATCGTATCGAATACCGTTTCCATGGCCGGTGAAGCTCCCACAAACTCATGAAAAGGCTGGTCCAGGTCGGCGCTCAACTGCCGCTGCCGGGAGCGGAGATTCTCCACTTCCCGGCGGGACCGCCTCAGCCGCAGGGCGGCCGACAGGGTGGCCAGCAGCTTCTGGTTTTGCCAGGGTTTTAAGATGAAATCGGTGGCCCCCTCTTTAATGGCCCGCACCGCCATATCCACATCGCCGTAAGCGGTAATGAGCACCACCACTGCCTGGGGATCAAGCTCCAGTATTTTCCCCAACCAGTAAAATCCCTCCTGGCCGCTGGTGACATCCCGGGTAAAATTCATGTCCAGTAAAACGACATCGTAGGACTCATTCTGGATCAGTAAGGGGAGCCGCTGGGGATCTTTCTCCGTATGAACCAGAGAGACATGCTGCTTCAAAAACAGGCGGGCCGCCTGCAGCACATCCACATCATCGTCCACAATCAATATCTTACCGTATTTTTCACTCATTTGCCCAATTATACCGCATCAACCGCCAACTGTCCATTATCGAACACTCCTCCTCCGGAGATGTGTCAATTTTTTCCCGGTTGTCTCTCTCTAAATGTGTCTCTCTGTTGTGATCGAGGTGCGGGGATGGTTCTGAATTGATGGACGCCGGATGCTGCCGCCGGCGAGGTGTCGATTTGCCACTCCCCGTTGTTTTCGGTCTGGTCGGTAATGCCGAACTTCTGGATTCTGTAGTTCATGGTATCGGCAACATATACGTAGCCAACGCTGTCCACCGCCACATCATTGGGCCAGGCAAATCTACCGTCATCCGATCCTGGCGATCCCCATTTGGTGATAAAATTGCCGTCAGAATCGAATTTTTGAATCCGGTTATTATATGTGTCGGCTACAAAGACATAGACATTGTTATCGACAGCAATGCCACCATAACTAAAGTTAAACTGTCCGTCCCCGCTGCCTCCGCTGCCCCATTTGATTACGAGATTTCCGTCAGAGTCGAACTTCCGTATCTCATTAATTCCGGAACGCCACCCCCAGCCGGTCACATAAACATAATTATTCCTGTCAACGGTTATTCCACGATTATAGAATGTAGTTGACTCTTTGACCATCCATTCGTTGATGAAGCTGCCGTCGGCATCAAATTTGTGTACCCAGTTCGATTCATAGCTCACAACTAAATCGTCTTTTTTGTCTACGGCAATGTTATAGGGAGATGACCCGGGTGTATAATAGGGTAAATTACTGCCCCATTTGGCGACAAATTCGTACAGATATCCTGAAAGCTGGACCTGGATGGTGTAGTTTACATTGTTTTCAAACACAATATCTTCCCTGGCCTGCCCATACTGTTCCTTCCGCACCCGGATTTCGTGCCTCCCGGGGGCGAGGGTTATATACCCGGGGGTGGTCGTTCCCGTACTCTGGCCGTCTACGTACACCTCTGCGCCGGGGGGGGTGATTTGATAGGGGCCCGGATGGAGTGGTGGGATGTCGTCTGCTTCTTTTTCGACAGCAGGAGATAGGCGATGATTCCGGCACCGACTGCACCGGCTAAGACCAGCAGGAGTGGGAATTTCTTTTTCTTTTTTACCTTGTCACTCTCCACTTCGATCACCCCGGCCGCTATCTTTTTTGAAATCTCAGACCTGACGGCATTGTATACCGTGATGAAACCCCGGGGATGGACCTGTTCATCCAGGATGTGTCCCGGCTCTTTTTTAAAAAGTTTTCTCAATCCCTCTTCCGTATTTGGCCGGTCGTTGAGGGCATAGCAGGTTTTGGCGATGTTTAGGTATAGACGGGAGAGGTATTTCCTGGATATCAACAGCTTTTCCGCTTTCCTGAATGCCGCCAACGCCTGACTGTATTTGATATCCTGGTAGAGGGTTTCCCCCTCTATCATCAACTGCAGCCCCTCTTTCTCGTGTGACTTTTTGCCGGGGTAGGCATAGGAGAGCGTATAAACGACAAATATAAGCAGGACAATATTCACAATTTTTTTATTGGCGTAGTGTCTCATTTCTCTGTTCACCCCATTTGTACTGGCGGGCACGATGCAAGCCGGCCCTTGCCCCCGTTGATGTACCGATATCCCATTCGCCGTCCCCGTTTGTTTCGCTGTCCGACCGTTTGAATTTTTGCACCCGGTCATAACGCCCGTCTGTGGCATAAACAAAGCCCTTTTGATCGACGGCTACCCCCAGGTAGACGGGGATGCGGGGGTCACTCTCATCCCTTCCCCAGGCGGTTACAAAATGGCCGCTGGTATCGATCTTCAGGATTACGGAATCGGCGACGGCATATAAATTATTGTGGTCATCCACCGTTATGTCACCCCTGGGACATATCAGGCGATAACATCCCCATTCGCCGATGAAGTTACCGCTGGCATTGAATTTTTGAATGACCAAGTCGATATCATCCACAACATACACATAATTACTATTATCGATGGCTATGCCGGCAGGCCCCCACTGCTGGGCCTGGGGGTATTCCCACTTTTTTTTGAAATTGCCGTTGTAATCGAATATCTGTATTCGTTCATTTCTCAAATCACAAACATACACACTGTTATTGTCCACGGCTATCGCCTCCGGCCTGTCGAAGCGACCGTTATCGCGGCCTTCACTGCCCCATTTCCTTAAAAATTTACCGTTGGCATCAAATTTCTGGATCCTACTATTAATATAATCGACCACATAGATACGGTTATTGTTGTCAACCCCAATAGCAATCGGGCCGTGAAACTGGCCATCGCCGCTGCCTTCCGTCCCCCCCACCAATACCGCCCCGCCGACGACCAGGAGCCAGGGGAATTTTTTCTTCTTTTTCCCGGCCGGTTCTGCCTTCACCTCTGCCCTGGTCTCCTCGAATATTTTCAGATAGCCCCGGGGATATTCGCCTTCATCAATGTTTATGTCAGGGTCGATTTCAAACAATTTTTTTAAGGCGGTCTTTATATTCGTCGTGTCACTGAGGGCATAGCAGGATTTCGACATGCCCAGGTAGAGCCTGATGAGGTATTTTCCTGATTTAAGATAGACTTCCGCCTGCAAAAATGTCTCCAGGGCATCTCCGTATCTAATATTCCGGTAGTATGCCTCGGCCCGGGTCAGCAGTCTTATACCCTCTTTTTCGGCACTATCCTCGCCGGGATAGGCAGATGAAACAATAGAAAATAAAAATGACAGCAGTACCATACAGGCGATTTTCTTATTGACAAACAATTTCATCGTTCTTCCTTTTTCACCGATCTTTGCTTTATGAATTTGTGAGAAAATGTCATCTTCTTACCCGCCTCGATGTCGATCTTTTGGGTAATCGTATCGTTTCCTTTTTTTAAAGTGATGATGTGCTCTCCCCTGTAGAGTTTGATGATTCTCAGGGGAGGGACCTCGCCGATACTTTCACCGTCTATGGTCAGGTCGGCAAAAGGATATGCACTGATCTCCAGGTAGCCGAAATCCTTATTCCAGAAATCGATCCTCTCTTTGATATAGGCTTTTATCTCCTCATCCTGCTGGCTGTAGGGATTGTCCCGGTTAAACCGCCCGGATAAATTTTTCCACATCTCTACTTTAGAGGCCGGGGAAATCGCCTCGTTGCGATCAATTTCTTTTGACGTCTCAAAATTGGCGTTAAACTGTGTCTGCCAGCTTTCCCACCCTGCCCGTTCCTTTTCCCTTAAAGCCTGTCGTTTTCTTTCATCGGAGTATAAATCTTTGACATCGATGTCGTCGACTCGCTCCGGAAGGCTCGGTTCAGAACTTCCGGTTAACCTGTTCTGGCATTCGTTAATTCGATTTAATATGTATTGATTGTCGGGAATTTTTTGCAGAACTTTTTTATACAGCTCGATTGCTCTCTGGTAATTATTATTGTTGAAACTGGTATCTGCCTCTATCAAGTTTTGATTAAGCTCTAAAGTCTCTCTCTGTTTAAGTTTCAATTGAATCAGTTCTTCCAGGGTTTTTGTCTCGTTCGTCTTATTTAACTCCCTGGCGCTTTTAATATGCTCCAGTGCAGCCTGGAAATTTCCTCCATCAAACTCTCTTTTGGCAAGATCATAAAACTGTCTGTACTCTTTGAGCCGAGCCTGGAGGTCAAGGACAACCTGGCTGAAGCGAGCCCTGATTTCATCATCGAGTATCCCGGGAATATCTACATTGTTGTTATTCAAGAAATCTTTTATGCCGATTATTTTATCCTCTATGTTAACAGCAGGATTCCCTAATATATTCTCGGTGTTTTTTGCATTTTTCTTTATTATCTCCAATTGTTCTTTTATCTTTTCTTCCAGGATAAAAATGATATCGCCTTCGTATCTGGAGATCTTCAATGAACCGAATTGGGGATTTTGCCCCTCGTCAAAGGCCTCGACCTCCTCTTTTACATAAGTATACAGCTCCTTTCCGGTTACATAAAAGTCCCCGTTGTAGTCTGCGTCGCCGTTAATGCCCCGGCTGAAGGCCGGCGTGAATATACTCACTTCGGGGACCGTCTGGTCTGCCTTGCCGGCTGAGATAAATTGTCTGGCAAAATTCGCCATTTTTGACTCCAGCATCTTTTCCAGCTTTATCTTTGACCGTGTTTTCATAATCGTACCGGAAAAGCAGCTATCGAATACAAAAAGAATATGTTTGGCCCGCATCAATTTTGCATCTGCCTTTAACTCCTCTAAATGTGTGGCTTTTTTAAAGAACTCCTCCTCGTTTTTTTGATTGAGCAAGGGGGTATCTGTGGGAAGTATATAGCCTTTGGTGTGGTTATCCGTACTGGCCCCATGGGCGGCAAAGTAAAATAACAGCCGGTTTCCCTGGTTGAAACCGAAACTGTTTTTGAAATTCTCTATGGCCTGTTTCATCTCATTAGAGTCGGGGTTAAAAATCTTGGTGACCTTAAAGCCGTGTTCTTTTAAATCCTCTTCAACCAGGTTGACATCGTTTTTGATGTTCTGCTCCTTAATTGTTGGCCACCCGTTTGTATAGCGCCAGATTCCTATTATTAAAGCATAACTGTCCCTGTAATGAATAACCTGCTCTCCTTTACTGGTATATACGGTACTTCTATTAAATACTTTTGCGCTGTCCTGGAACCCTTTAATTTGCCCCGACGGAGTGAGACAGAAGGGACACACGATAAAAATAAACATGAAATATAAAAAAATCTTTTTCTTATTCATGTATAAGATTTAGTTTTAAAACATTTGAGTAAAGGATATGTTCTTCTATTTTAGCATTTACTATCTTTTGATCGAACGGCCTGGCTAAATTCAAAAAGCCTCTCACTTTAGATATATTCTCTCTGGTATTCCTGGCCTCTTTTATAACGGCCTCATTTTTTTTATTTCTTTCATGAGAGTAATAGAAATAAATCGTTTCCTTTCCTGCTTTCTTATCAAACCGGTAGACCGGGGTTTGAATTTTATTTTCTGACAACATCTCAAATGAGCTGCTTCTGGCGGTTAACATATGTATCTCCGTGGTGGGATTATCTAAAACATAAGGTACTCTATAATCGCCGTTAATCACTGCTTCTTTTGTCCCGGGAAATAAGTTAACCAGGTTTTCCCCGCTGTCTTTAGAATAGATTAAAAGAAATCCGCCGGGTTTTGGCAGTGTGATTTCAAAAGAAATTTCTCCCCCTGATTGGACCCTGGCTGTCGGTGAGATTTTTTTAAATTTCGACGACTGCGGAGATTTATAAAAAATTCCCGAGATTTCCAGTTTTTTATCTTTAACCTTTCCCTCTGTCTTCTCTGACTCATTTCGAGGCCCGGTGATAGTATCGTGGTGCCTCTCTTTGCTTTTTTTTAATTCGCTTTCCAACAGCCTTACTTTTTCTCTTAATTCATCTCTTTGTTTTAATAGGTCCTCTTTTTCTACAGCCATCAGTTTGATTATGTCATCTTTGGGTTCAACCCGAAATTGAATACAAACAAGCCAGGTAGTACCAATGCAAACCGGGGAACAAATAGTATTTTAGACGATAAGAAACACTATCAACTTTCCTGTATCACCTATAAATTAAGCTTTGACGGGTGTTAAAAGAGAACGAATATTTCTATGGTTAATTGCCAGATCGTTAAGTACTCTTCCGAAGGAAACGAGTTAATCAAGATCGCTCGGAAAGGCGAAGGCCCGGGGGATATTAAGAGGCCTGGATGGTTTGTGATCAATCCGAAGGATTCGATGCTCTATGTTACCGAAATGGCAGGCGGTAATAAACGGATATCGGTGTTTTCGCCAGAGGACGGACATTTTGTCCGGTTATGGCCGTGCCGATTGGAATGGAAAAACTGGGACGGTATCTCCCACATACAATGCGACGGCCAGGGAAATGTGTATGTGGAGGCGGTTAAATCCCATTGGCGGCGGCATAAAACCTTCAGTATTGGGGCATTGGAACCGGTATATTGATGTCTTCCGGTTAAACGGGTGCCGTTTTCCTTTGAAGCACAAGCTCAGGTGTATTAAAAACAACTCTGTTTTCTTTACTGTCCAGGAGACGGAAGGCGAGGAGGTTCTTAGAATAATCGATAAAGAAATGGTCATAAAAAGATGAAATACCCCGGAACTCCCACTTCATTTCTCTTTTTAACTCAAATTTGTTCTAACTCTTATGTCTGGAAGTTCATCGCTGTATTCCTGATCCAGGAGGTAAAGCTGTTCTCGAATAATTTTACGTTTTTCGAGGGCTGGCAACAAACAGAAGGTGTTGAATTCATTTTTATCTATATCTTGAGGGCTCTTTATTTGGGGAAAAAGCAATTTTAAATACGCAGTTGTTAGCCTCTGGATGGCAGTACTATCCCTGGTATCGGCAGTTTTGGGAATTTCGAGCAATTCGCTTACGACAGCCGAAAAGTCTGAGATACCTCTTAGATTATGAAGAATTTCCGAAAAGTATTCGACATTTAGAGTATATCCTTTTACTTTTAAGTCTTCCCTGATTCTGGGTAGTCTCCAACCTTCTATAAATCCGTGGAAACGGTCCAACAGGGCGGACTCCCTGAAAACCTCGGGAAGTTCAAACAGGTATTTTTTTCTAATGGGATGTTTATTTTTGTCCAGGGTTAAATTTCCCATGAGGATTAATCCGGCGGGAGACGATTGTCTCACTTTTGCTACGGTGAATACACCTGATTCCAGGTAGCTTTTCAGGGCTCCCTTCAATTCAGATGGTTCAGAAAATTTTATAGTCTGGATTTCGTCCATGGCAACAAAGTCGTACATCGTAATAATTCCCATTGCATTCCTGGCAATGTCGTAAAACAGTTTTGCCCTGGATACAATACCACCACTGATTAACCAGCCATATTTGCTCAGATTCCCAAAGACATACGATTTCCCGGTTCCCTTGGGGGCCAGTTCAATCATGTTTAATCTCGGCTCAACAAAAATCAGCAATCTACTTAAAAATAAGAGCTTCTGTGTTAGAGAGCTAAATCCCCCGGGATCGTACTCCATAGATTTAATTAATAAATCGATCCACTCCTCTGTACTAAACTCTTTTCTTACTTCTCTAAAATAATTTATATCAACGCTGTAAGGTTTAAACGGTTTGAAATCTATTAATTCGATTATTCCCTTTTCCATACCCTCTGGAGGGATATAGGTTAAAGTAATGACTCCCCATCTCTCGCCGTCTGTTAATTCTTTGTGTTTTTTGGCGATATGATCGGGAATTCTTCCCTCATTGGATTTTACTCCTAAATCCGGGATCGAGAATTTCAATAGATCATTCTTAATGTCCGTTTCTACGACAAATCGTGTCAATATCCTGACTTGTTCCCGGTGGGTTCTTAGTCGGTTCTTGATGGAGCTATCTTTTTGGGGGATGTGGCTATCGATGAATTGCAGCAGCCCACCCTTGTCCAGGTAACCAAATTCGTCGGTGAATTTTTTGATAAGCCAGTCTTTGATGAAGGACGGTAAATTTTTTCCTGAAAAGATTCTATACCTGTCTGCTGTCTTATAGACAGATTCATCCACAAATACACTTTTTATCTTGTCGTCCAATGTACTCAAAATAGATCCTCCTTTTCAACCAAACCTCCGGTGATTGTTACAACTATTTGTTTCCGAAAATCCCCGATCTTTAAGTCGAGAATATGTTGGCCAGATTTTATGTTTTTTGGAAATTCTAAATGCCATTTTTCATCATTTGAATGAAACTCTAATTCATATGTAATCTCTGATTTGTCCACTAAAAGCGGTCTTTGAGTCGGTTCCGGTTCTATTGAGAGTGAAAGGGTGGGATTCTTTTGGGGCATCCTGGATATCTTAAATACATCAGGATCGATTTCATAACCACCCGGTTGATGGACTTTGGGTGGATTTGAAACAATAATGATCGGGACCAACACTTCTTCAGGGGTACACCCACCGTGAACCTCCCTGGTAGGCTTCTGGTGGAGTGATTGGTGCTTTGAAGCCACCATATAGAGTTTTTTGTTGTTTTCGTTTTTGAAGATAACATAGTCTTCCCCGCCTGAATCGTTCGCTTTATCATTTAACTCGATATACCTGCCTTCATGTTTGGCATCTTTAAAATCATATTTTTGCCTGGATGCCAATCTGACCAGTGCGGAACTTCCATGGTCAGAAGTGATGGCTATTTTTTGGTTTTTATCCAGTACAATCTTTGTTTCTAAAATTTCCGCAATCTTTTCGATCTCATCAACGATACTTTGAGGGTGCCGGTAATGACCGGAGGAATGAATCAGGTTATCGAATTCCTGGATGCAGTCTGCATTGTATCGATTGGTTTCGGTTATGGACGGAAGATGCACCTTGCCGATTAATTTTTTTTCTATTTGATATCCTCTCTCTTTAAGGATACTTTCTATCAGTGAAGTCCACTCTACTCCCAATGCGTCGATCCATATCATGTTGTCTACTTTAAGGTCTTTGGTGATTTCTTTAACCTGAGGGAAGCTGTAATACCAATTGAAAAAATCATCTTGATTTGAATTCATCCTGTTTATCTGGTCCTGAATGTCGGCCGAATATTCATTTTTTAGCTTTGCTCGTTTATATTCTTTAAAATACTCCCGAATCCATTTGTGTTTTTCTTCTAAGTCGTTAAAACTGCTGTCTTTGAAATAAAAGTATAGATGTGGATATTTTTCCTTCAAGAAATCGATATTTTTGAAGTCTTCTTCCACCAATAATTTGATTAATAGACATTTTTCAAAGGCCAATATCCCGGTTGTTAAGTTTAATTTAACCTGGCTATCATCAATCTCCTCGATTTTTCTTTTAATTTTATTTTCTGTTTGCCGGGACAGGGGGATTTTTTTTGTTTTATACGCGGCCTTGAGGAGTCTCTGTCTCTCTCGAATGTGTGGGCCTGACTCTTTTTGATCGAAGATAGATAACCAGAGATTTTTTAGCAATGAGTCGGTGTCGAGGTTATCCAGGCCTTGAATTATGTCGTATAAATATTTCTTCCCCCAGCTTGCCTGGCTCAGGGTGTAACTTTTAAGCAGCCACCTTTTAAAATCGTCGTCATTTTCTATCCATAGTTTTATGATGTCCGTCTCATTTATTTCTGAGATATTAAAGTTTGTCCTGATTATCTCTTGAAATGTTGCGTGTCCTTCGTCTCCTAGTATCTTGATCATCCTGTGCCAATGATTGCCCTCTCTTGAGTCGAAGGAGATCGGAAATTCTAAGTCGAATATTTTTTTAATGAAGTCTTTTTTGTTTTCGATTTTTTCGATGTCAAACATCTGGTCGGGAAGTGCATTCTTATATAGATAATTTAGACTCCGGGAAAAGCATAAGAATGATGGGCTTTCGGGTTGCTTCCACAAGCTTAGCCACTGTCGAGAGTTTTGAATGACAGGGATTTTCAACTTGTTACAATCGTCGAGCTTCTCGTTGAATAGAAAAATCTTTATGGTACTAAAACGCTCTTCTTTAACTTCCCATATGGGGGGACATTCTCCCCTCCTGTAAAAACTTTCCTGGAAATCTCTTTCGAAACGCTCCCTAAGTCCCATTAAAGGCAAATAGATCCTTCTCATAAAGTTATTTCTAAAATTCTCTATCGTTAAAAGTCTGCTAAAGATATTATTGAAATCCTCTTTTTTAAAGAATCTTGCGATCTCCGAAAAGGGGATGACAATGCTGTTATTTTCAATGTTTTTTACAATGTCTATTAAGTCATCTTTGGTGAACCACCCGTCATCCTGGGAGAGATACTCCTGTAATTCAAACATTCTAATATCCATGCCATTTAACCGGGATATGAGTTCTCTTAAGGTGGAGAAAGAGTAAAGGAAGATAAAACGAACGGGAAATCGATTGTCCCACGTTTTCATGGAATCCTGATCATGCCGCACTTCATCGATGAGGCTGTCGGGGTCTTCAAAGGATTTCACCGGCATCATGATTCAAAATACCTCTCTATTATCGGTGAAATAGAAGGGTTCTCCTCAATAATTTTTATGAGTTTTTGCTTTAAAGAGATTAAATCGCCATGGTAAGAATTTATTTTTTTGATGGCGTTCTCCTTTGATTGTGGTGTCGGTATTACAGGGGATCCATAGGGACCGGGAGCGCCGCCGCCTGGGGAACCGGGGCCCGGTGAGACTACTTTTGGAGTCTTTTCGAGTCGCCAGTCTTTTACATTTGACTCTACTTTTAACTCTTCCCAATCGCATATTTCTTCCTGCAGGTGGTTATATAAATAGTCAACGACCTCTCTAAATTCGTGGTCGTCGATGTTAACTTTTTCAATTTCTTTAAGAAATGCCTTAAAACCCTGTTCAAAGTTCTTTTTTTCTTGAAGAAATAATTTTATGTCGAGTGTGTAATCTTTTATTAAATCAATTAATTTACGAGTATCTTCAAGTCCAATCTCTTTATCAATGGTTTTTACCAATTTAAACATCTCCTCGGCAAAGTTTTGAATAACTTTCTTTTCTGTGGCGTATTTTAAAGACCATAAAGGAAAGCCAATTTTTTTTATATAAGTCCTGATTTCCCAGCGGGGATCGTTAATACTCTCATCCTTTTTAAAGTCGAAGATATCTTTTAATAGGCGAATCAATTCCTTCTCTTCTTCCGAGCCGAAACGGACGTTCAGATTTTCTCGGCCTTTGTTTTTTTGCCAGTAGTCAAACATTTCGATTAATTTATCTTTCATCAATGAGTTTTCGATGAGTTTGCCGGTTCCCGATTCATTTAGTTTCCCGTTGTATGGCCGCATCAAAAAACCAAATAGAGCCATATTGGGCATGTTGGTATAAATGCCGTAGGGCGGTTTTGTTAAAAATTCCAATTCTTCCCCTAAATTAAACAGGGATCTTGTTTTTAATTCGTTAAATTTTTTTTCGATCTCTTTTGAAATTTTAAATAATGGATGACGTTCTTCAATATTCTCTTTAATATTGAGGTTTTCATGGACGATGTATTCACCTTTTGCATCTTTCAGAAGAGGGCGTAGATAGATGTAGGGTGCATTAGAGGTCTTTTTTTCCAGGTATGCCCTGGAGTCGGCAGAAAAGAAGGTATCTAAAATTGCTTTTGTTGTCTGAAATTTCCAGATGGTCTGATGTTTCCTGAGATCATTTACGGCATCAATGCCTGAATTGAAGATGAGGGGGGAAATCTCATTGTTAATGACTGCACCGATCCTGGATACCAGGTTGGCTCTTTCGCTGCCATTAAAGAATATCTTAAAATACCGGTGACGAATTCTTCCATGCCAATCGAGTACAATTTTTTGCCCGTAATCTTCTAAGCTGGCTGCGTTTTCTTCATAGTTATGATTACTGCTGACGTGGCTCCTGGCCATATAATCAATAAAACGGGAATAATCTCTTTCTCCGAAGGATTCTTCAAATAAAACAAAAATAATATTATGGAATTCATCTTCATTTGAAATTTTTTTGATAATTGGAATGTTTTCCTCTCGTTCGGCTTCCTCCATTAATAAAAAAGCGGCGATATGAAGCGTATGATTTGATCTAAATTCTCTCCCCAACTTGCTTTTTAAAATGTACTCGTTATCCTCAACACAGGAGAAAAAGCGTATTTCTTTCTCTCTAAGAATATTTTCAAAGATCGATTCAAATTTGTCTTTAATTTTCCCGGTATTAATGATCTTTACGGGGTCCCGGTATTGGGTTTTAATCTTTTTCTTTTCCTCTTCTACCTCCCTGTGAGGGAGATCGGTAAAGGCAATGAGGAATAGATCGTCTGGATTCTTCTGAATAATTTCTTTTTTATCAATATAATCTAACACCCCTTCCACTTTAAGTTCGATATCGGAACTCCTGAATAGAGATTTGATGTTGTCGAAAGATGGATTTACCAATGAATTTTCTCTACTTCCGGTTTCAACCACTTTGTAGAGTATATTCAGGATTAAAATTCCCTTAAAAACCCGTACATAGTGTTCTCCAACCGCTTGCAGGTTTTTTTCATACAAACGATACTTGTCTAAGATTTGTGAGAATCTCGCCTGGGGATCATTTTCAAATTCATTGAGAAAGAAATCCCATAAATAATCCGGCGTGAGGAGTGAGTCTTCTTTGATTTCGTTGGTGATAAAATGTGCGAAACCGTTTTTATCGTCATACAAAAAAGTAAATATGCTCCTCTCTGTTGAGCCCAAATCTCTTGATATAAAGGTAGACAAATAGGCAGAATAGGGGTGAATCGGATAGAGATCGCACAGTTTGTTTTTGGCACTGGTACTTTGATTGTCGGTAATCCGATTGATGAGTTCATCTAAATTATTATCCCGGTCGTATACTTTCTCTTTTTGTTCTCTCCAGCCCTCATATTTTTTTATTGATGCCGCCATGATGTGGTAGGTGGTAATCGGTTCCATGGAATAGTGGATGTCGTGGAATCTTCCTCGAATTTTATCTATATCTTCCTGGGCGAGATTTTTGGTTTGAGAGGGCCTTCGATGGCTGATTAAGTATAGAAAAACATTTTTGTTCCTGCTGAGCTCGGCTATATCTTGAATCTGTTCTAAAATCCCGCTGCTGTTTTCCAATTCTAAAAGTGGCGTGAATTCGTCCCAGAGGAGCATCATGCCGGAAGCTTTTTGTTGACGAACAATCTCATCGCTAACTTCAGCCAGCCATTTCGATATCTTTTCATGAGAGAAATGATGACCCCTGCTGTCAAAAATATTTTCCAGGATACTTAGAATATCGACATCGTAGTCTTTGAGTCTGCCAATAATATCATTTTTGTCACGAACGATGATATTAAGTTCGTCGTTTTCTCTAATAATAGTATCCCAGGAGATGGATAGGTAATCATCTGTTTCTAATTTCTCAAGCATCCTCTCAAAGTCACTTTTGGTTTGGACGCTTATGTCGTATTGGGAAAGAGATTTCTTTACTGCCCTCTCTATCTCCAGGGCCAGGGTCCTGTTATTGGTTATATTGCCGACCCCGATGAGAACTACCGGAACTATTTTGTGCCTTGATCTGTAGTTTTTTATTTTTTGCCGCAACTGGACGTTTTCGATGGAGTCCAAATAATCTTTTATAAGGTTGTGGTCATCCCATAATAGATGCTTTATGACACCGGATGCATGACTCTTCCCGGTGCCATAAGCCCCTTGAACCCATAAAGATTTTTTTTGTTTTGGCTCCGCTGATTCCAATGCAGCCATCGTGGTATCCAGGAGATTGTAGAATTGCTCATTGGGGATAAACTGTCTCCAATAGTCGTGCGATTCATCTTCCATATTATAAACTGGCTGGAAGTATTCGTGCAGCCCCATAATGTCGGCGTATTTCATGGTTCAATTCTCCATTAATATATTTAATAGTTCAATATAATCGATGTCTTCCCTGAGAAATATGTTATCCAGGCCTGCGACCAGGTCAACCTGGACAATTTTGTCTTTATTTTCCTGCAACCCCCTTAGAATATTTGCAAACTTCTCCCTCGAAATTCCAAAGAGTTTGTGTGGCCCCGCTTTTTGTTCATCTCTATAAAATTCACTCACCGTAAGATTGTAACGATTTTTATCGTGAGCGAAGCGATATAGAGAGTAGGCAATAGAGATTGGGTTGATATTATCACAGGGCAATCTGTGTATACTCTTGTATGAATTTCCCTTTTTTTCGACTTTTCCTATCCTGTTAATAGTAGTCGAAGTGCACTCCGATAAAGTATTCAATAGGGCTGTCAGGGGATTATTTAACGTTCCTCCTGAATGATCGGGGAATGAATCTTGAAGGTTTGCCAGAAGTTCATTTTTTGATTTCCTTTCATTGAATGCCGTTTCATCGACAAACCATTTGACTATGTTTGCATTGTAATATAGATTGATCCATATTATCTCCCAGACAAGGTTGATATCTTTAGAAATGGTATCTCGCATTTTTAGTCCGATTTGACCGGGTTTTTTATCGTTTCTATTTAAGAGCTCGGCATCCCGCAGCCAATTGATCACCGCAGGAATTTGTTTGGAGCCCAGGAGATTATCGGTTTCAAACCAGGACTCAATATTATTTAAATACGATCTCAGCCATTTTTCTCTAAGGCCAAACGTAGAGTATTTGTCGAGGCCAGACGTTTTGGTTTTCATTTTACCTCCTCCTTCGGGTATGTCTATCGATTTAGCCATTAAACATCCTTTGCTGGTAAAGCCGATACAGTTTCCACAGTGTGAACATTTTTTGATATCGATCTTAACTCCAGGGACTACAGTTAAAGCACCTGTCGGGCATTCGACTTCACATGATTCGCAGTGGATACAGTAAGTGGCCTTGTAGAGAATTCTTTTTATTTTGCTCAAAAAAATTGGATCTTGTGAGATGTTAAATATTTTGAAAATCAGTTTTTTGGTTCCTCTTATATTGTTTTCCACCAGTGAAAATTTGAATATCTCATTTCTTATTTTTATTTCCCCTACGGTCTTATTGTCAACTCTTTTTGAAGCAATGGCGCCGGCCAACTTCATCCATTCGAATATATTCTCTTTCGGATTTGTTAATACTGCCTCTAAATCCGGCGTTTGCATGATGATGTCTATTCTCGAATCGTCTGGAATTTTTCCTTTACCACCGGCCCTTTTTTTCCAATTGCCTTCTTTAATATATTTTCGTTTTTTATTCTCATCTTTGATTCCTATCATCCCGGTTTGATTGTAAATGATTTGAATATAATCATCCATTAATTCAGGATGCTTTCTGCCGAGAATGAACTCGGACCAATCGGAAGAAAATGGACAAACAGCGCATCCTACCCTTGATAAGCCAAAACGATATCCCTGGTTTAAATACAGCTTCCTATAAAAAAGATATAAATATACTTCTGTACTATTCCAATACAGGATCGGTCTGGCATTGATGATCGTCGAGTGCTTAACACCTTTGCCGATTCTTTCGTATTGTTCCCGTTGGCTGCTCTCTTCTGCCCTAATACCTTCAAAAACCAATGCATATGGCTGTTTCCCGGAGTTAAATATATTTTTTACCAACCGTCCGAATGGAGCCGTTTTGGTAACCGAGCAGCACCACCTATGAAATCTACTGGGGGGGCCAAATTGTTCCCAATAACTCCTGGTGCTTTGTTCATTTTGTGCGATGTAAAAGTTTAAGTCTGGATAAATTGACTGATAATATTTTTTTGTTTGATTAAATGCCTGGTGGGTTGAAGGGAGTTCCATCCCCGTATCCGTATAGGTTACGATATAATCATCCGGTGGAATAATCCTGCCGACCAAATCCAGGATTACCTGTGAGTCTTTGCCGCCGCTGTATGAAGTGACAAACAAATCTATTTTATTCTGTTTCTCCCTGTATATATTGAAAGTATGTTCAATAAAATCCATCGATTCATTCTCTAAAACAAAAAGCGCATCTTTGTTGCTTTTTACGATACCCTCTATGTCCATGGCCTCGAGAGTCAAGTTCTTTCCCTCATCAGTTACTACAATTTGAGGTTTATCAAAAATATTCCCCCCTCTTGCTTCAGCCACAATCTTGCCCTTGTAGTAATATTTCCGTTCTATTGCCCAGAGCAATGGATTCTTTGATTTTGGATATTCCCAGTACTCATAAAATCCCAATAAATCGAGTTCTTCAAAGAAGACCGGTCTTGGGGATATTATGCAGTGATTTGTTGCCTCGTCGGAAAGCAAGACTCCATTATTTTCCAGATCCCAAACTATCTTATACATTGATGCTCTATTTTACAGCAAATCCAGTCACCGTGCAATTATTTCTTCAAGAAAATTTTTTAAAGACAGGGGACGACATGGACACCACCGACCGCATGATCCAGGTGGGCAATATCGTGGGCGTGAAGGTGGTGGATCACCTGATCATCAATACCGAAAGGGGACGCAGATCTGGTGAGGGGATAGGGGGGGTGTCATTATGTACATTGAAATCGGGAAGGGTTGACACAAAAAATATTGCAGCATTATTCCAATTTGCCTTGTTATCGGTTGGGGTTGTTTGTGAAAAAATATTTTATAAAAAAGAGTTGATTTTTGTTAAATTATGTTATATGCTAAATCCTATCGGAGCCACATACTTCTGGTAGAATTTTAGATCCTGTGAAGTAATATTCAATTTCGGCAGAAGAATCTAATTTCGCTGAAAAAGAGAGAATATCTTCAGGAGTACTGGTGGATGATTGAATACCGAGGAAGCCCTGGAAGCTCAATGATCTGTCATGAGGGAGTTGTTATAGGGAGTAGAGACGCAACATTTCAGGTGAAGATTGTGGTCCGGTCCGCCTGTGCCGACTGTCATGCCAAAACCATATGCGCGGCCGCAGAACGGGCAGAAAAAGTGATTAACGTGGTGGCCAACGATGATTTACAGGTGGGGGAGAGGGTCAACATCATCATGGAAGAGCGGATGGGCTGGATTGCCCTGTTTTACTCTTTTATTCTTCCCTTTTTGTTTTTAATTACCATATTGTTTGTCCTCTATGCCCTGGGAATCGGCGAAGTGACGGCGGCCTCGGCCGCGGCAGCGAGTTTAGTCCCCTATTACCTGGTACTGTACATTTTCCGGAAAAGAATCGAAAAAGAGTTCGTTTTTAAGGCGGAAAAGATAAACAAATAATAAGATGAGGTGACAAAGTGAGTCCGGTGATTTTGTATTCGGTGTTGACGTTGGGGGTGGTGGCGGCCGGGGCGGCGATGATCCTGTTTTTTGTGGCCCAGAAGTTCAAAGTGGTGGAGGATCCCCGTATCGATGAGGTGGCCGATCTGCTGCCGGGTGCCAATTGCGGCGGCTGTGGATATCCCGGCTGCCGCGGTTTTGCCGAAGCCATTGTCAGGGCGGCAGACGAGGGCGATATCTCCTCGCTGAACTGTCCGGCCGGCGGCAGTGTGACCATGACCGATGTCGGTGCCTTCCTGGGTTTTGAGGTGACGCAGGCAGAGCCCACCGTGGCGGTTGTGTGCTGCGGCGGTACCAGGGAAAAGGCGCCGCCTAAATTAATGTACGACGGCCCGGCTAAATGTGTGATTTCGCACAATTTATTCGGCGGCGAGAGCGGCTGTGCCTTTGGCTGCCTGGGCCTGGGGGACTGCGTGGTGGTCTGTAATTTTGACGCCATTCACATCGACGACACCTCGGGGCTTCCGGTGGTGGATAAAGAGAAATGTGTGAGCTGCGGCGCCTGTGTCAAGGCGTGTCCCAGACGGATTATTGAGATCAGGCCGGTGGGCAAAAAAGAGAGACGGGTGTGGGTAAGCTGCCGGAATACCGAACGGGGCGGCCCGGCCTTAAAGAACTGTAAAGCCGCCTGTATCGGTTGTATGAAATGCGTCAAGGAGTGCCCGGTAGACGCCATTACGGTTTCCGATTTTCTGGCCTATATTAACCCGGAAAAGTGTATTGCCTGCGGTAAATGTGTGCCGGTATGTCCCACCGGTGCCATCCAGGCCACTTTTCAGCCGCCGAAACCGAAACCGAAACCCAGTGCAGCCGACAAGCCGGTAGATCAGAAGGAGACACAACAGCGATGAAACTGAAAACCTTTAAAATTGGTGGTGTCCATCCACCGGAGAATAAACTTTCGGTCGATATCCCGATCAAGACCCTGCCTCTGCCGGAAAAGGTCAGCATCCCCCTGTCCCAGAATCTGGGGGCCCCGGCCGTGCCGGTGGTCAAAAAGGGCGACCGGGTATCGGTGGGTACGTTGATTGCCAGGGGTGAGGCGTTTATCTCCGCCCATGTCCACGCCTCTGTTTCCGGTACTGTCGAAAAGATCGACGATGTACTGGATGCCAGCGGGTACAAGAACCAGGCGATTGTGATCCAGGTTGAAGGGGACGACTGGGAACCTGCCATAGACCGTTCCGGGGACCTGGTGACGGATGTTGACCTGGAGGCCGGGGCCATCGTCGAAAAGATCAAGGCGGCGGGAGTTGTGGGCCTGGGGGGGGCGTGCTTCCCCACCCACGTTAAGTACATGTTTCCCGGCGATAAGGCGGCGGATGCCGTGATTGTCAACGGCGTGGAGTGTGAACCCTACCTCACCGCCGACCACCGGCTCATGCTGGAACGGACGGATGAAATATTGGTGGGTGCCCTGATCTTGATGAAGGCGGCCAAAGTGAACCGTGTCTTTATCGGTATCGAGGCCAACAAGCCCGATGTCATTGCCCTCATGCAGGAGAGGGCCCGGGATTATCCCGGAGTCGAAGTGGTGGCCCTCAGGGTGCGCTACCCCCAGGGGGCAGAAAAACAGTTGATCAAGGCGATCTTGAATCGCGAGGTGCCCGGCGGGAAGCTCCCCCTGGATGTGGGCTGTATCGTCAACAATGTGGGCACTGCGCTGGCCGTTTATGAGGCGGTGCAGAAGAATAAACCCTTGATCGACCGGGTGGTCACCATGACCGGCAAGAGACTGCCCCGCACCGGTAATTTCCTGTGCCGCCTCGGCACACCGGCCACCAGGCTGCTGGAGGCCCTGGGCACGGAACTGCCGGAGAGTACAAGAAAGATTGTCAGCGGCGGGCCCATGATGGGCAAGGCGGTCAGCGCCCTGGATATACCGATCACCAAGGGAACCTCGGGCCTGATCTTAATGGATGAAGATGAAGCCGGACGGACGCCCCCCCAGGACTGCCTCCGCTGCGGCAAATGTATTGGGGTTTGTCCGATGGGGCTGGAGCCGTACCTGCTGGAGAAGCTGGCCCAGAGGGAGAAGTTTGAGGCGTGTGAGAAGGAAGGTGCTGCGGACTGCATCGAATGCGGCTCCTGCAGTTATACCTGTCCCTCCTCCAGGCCGTTACTGGATTACATCCGCCACGGCAAAGCCCAGGTCATGCGCATCAGGGCAGAGAGGAGGCAAAAATGAGCAGCCGGTTGACACTTTCCCTTTCCCCCCATGAAAAGGGTGAAGAAAAGGTTGAGAAGATCATGTGGGGGGTGGTGCTGGCCCTGCTGCCCTCCTTTGGGTTTTCGCTTTACTATTACGGCTTAAATGCCCTCAAGGTGGTCGTCCTATCCATGATTTTTTGCATGGGCAGCGAGTTTATCATCCAGAAATTTCTCACCAGGCAGCCGGTCACCGCGTTTGACGGTTCGGCTGCGGTGACCGGGCTCCTGCTGGCCTTTAATGTTCCCGCCTCCATCCCCTGGTGGCAACTGCTGGCCGGTGCGCTGATAGCCATCGGCGTGGCCAAGATGACCTTTGGCGGCCTGGGCAAAAATCCCTTTAACCCGGCCCTGGTGGGCAGGGCCTTCATGCTGGCCAGTTTCCCGGTGGAGATGACCACCTGGCCGCTGCCGCTGAAAGATGTCTGGACCTGGGGAGCCGATGCGGTGACGGCCGCCACCCCCCTGGGCATCCTGGCGGAAAAGGGGCCTGTCGATCTGCCGGGATATTGGCACCTGTTTGTCGGCTCGGTGGGCGGTTGTATCGGCGAGACCTCGGCAGTGGCCATCTTAATAGGGGGCCTGTATATGCTGTACCGCAAATTCATCACCTGGCATATCCCGGTTTTCTACCTGGGCTCGCTGGCGGCCTGCGCCGGGGTGTTCTGGTTGATCGACCCGGTCAAGAATGCGGACCCCTTGTTTCATATATTGGCCGGCGGCGCCATGCTGGGGGCCTGGTTCATGGCCACCGATATGGTGACCGGCCCCATGACGGTGAAGGGGCAGATCGTCTTTGCCGTAGGCGGCGGCCTCCTCTGCGGACTCATCCGCCTGTTCGGTTCCTACCCCGAAGGGTGTTCCTATTCCATCCTGATCATGAATGCCTTCGTGCCGCTGATCGATAAATTTTGCAAACCCAGGCGATTTGGCCAGGAGGTCAACTATGGCTAAGATCAAGAAACTGCCTTCTACCTTCCCCAACATGCTGCTGGTCTTAACGATTGCCGCGGTGGGTTCAGCCCTGGCCCTGGGCTTTACCTACTCTCTCACCAAAGAGGCACGGGCCTTAGTGGAAGTAAAAAGGACGCTGGCGGGTATTAAAAAGGTGCTGCCGGAATTCGACAACAAACCCTCTGAGGGGAAATATACGGTTGAGGATTATGAGGGGCTGGAATTTTACCCGGCTTCAAAGGGCGGTCAACCGGTGGGCACCGCTGTTAAGAGTTTTTCGGAAAAGGGCTTTACCGAGGATGTCTGGATCATGGTGGGTTTTGATCAGGATAACAAAATTTACCATGTTTCGGTGCTGAAACACAAGGAGACCCCGGGGCTGGGCAGCAAGATGTCGGGACCCAGATTTAAAGACCAGTTTAAAGGCAAAGACCCGGCGGCCTTCAAATTGTCGGTTAAGAAAGACGGCGGCGATGTGGATGCCATTTCCGCGGCCACCATCAGTTCCAGGGCCTTCTGTGATGCGGTGAGTAAGGCCTACCAGGCCATCTCCCGGGGAGGGAAAAAATGAGCAACTGGAATGAGTTTACGAAGGGATTTCTGAAAGAGAATGCGGTGTTTGTCCTGCTGCTGGGCATGTGTCCCACCCTGGCGGTGACCAGCTCGGCCATCAACGGTCTGGGCATGGGCCTGGCCTCTACCGCTGTTCTCGTCGGTTCCAACACGGTCATCTCGCTGTTGAAGCGGCTCATTCCCGACAAGGTGCGCATCCCGGTCTTTATCGTGGTGATTGCCAGTTTTGTCACCATCATCGATCTGACCATGGGGGCCTACCTGCCGGATCTTCATGAGGCGCTGGGTATTTTTATCCCCCTCATCGTGGTCAACTGCATTATCCTGGGCCGGGCCGAGGCTTTTGCCTCCAGGAACAGCGTCCTGGCCTCTGTCCTGGATGGCCTGGGCATCGGGTTGGGTTTTGCCTTCGCCCTCACCATACTGGGCAGTATCCGTGAGATTCTGGGGGCCGGTGCCATCTTTGGCTGGAGATTTGTTTCGCCCGATGCCAGCACCATACTGCTGTTTATCCTGCCGCCGGGGGCCTTTATCACCCTGGGTCTGCTGATCGCCTTCATCAACAAGATGAAGAAGAAGGCGGCGGCCTAACGGAGGTTTACCATGGAATATTTTGTGATTGTTGTCGGCGCCATATTTGTGAACAATATCGTCCTGGCCAAATTTTTTGGGATTTGCCCTTTTTTGGGGGTCAGTTCCAAAGTCGATACCGCGGCCGGCATGTCGGCGTCGGTGCTGTTCGTCATGACCCTGGCCACGTTGGTGACCTATCTCATCCAATCGCTGATATTGATCCCGCTGCATATCGAATTTTTACAGACCGTCAGCTTCATCCTGGTGATTGCCTCCCTGGTACAGATGGTGGAACTGGTGATGAAAAAGGTCAGTCCGCCGCTCTACCAGGCCCTGGGGGTGTTCCTGCCGTTGATTACCACCAACTGCGCCATCTTAGGGGTGGCGGTGCTGGTGACCCGGGTGGACTACAACCTGATCGAGTCGGTGGTATTTGCCATCGCCACGGCCATCGGCTTCGGCCTGGCCTTGATCCTGTTTGCCGGTATCCGGGAACGGCTGGAGCTTTACGACCTGCCGGAGGCCATGAAGGGCGCGCCCATCGCGCTCATCACAGCCGGCCTGCTCTCTTTAGCCTTCATGGGCTTCTCCGGCATGGTATAAACCGTCATCCACTTCCTGCGGAAGCGTCGAATAGCTGGAGGTCCTGGCGGGCGGCAGTTGTCTCCGTCAATCGCCTGGTAAAGCCGGATTTACTGAATAAGATGTAGTATTCTCGGCGCCGATTTTTGTGCCAGGCCACCGCCTTTGCCTTCTCCACCAACTGGTAGAATACATCGATATCCACTGCCCGCTCCAGGTATTTACACTCCCCAAAGATGATCGCCCTGTCGTCCTCGTTTAAGCCCACCACATCGATCTCCGTATCCTTATCCCACCATTTGCCCAATCGCTGCAGTTTAAAGGGCAGTTTGTCCTGGCTGTTCAACTGCCACATCTTTTGCCTGGACACCGTCTCAAAGACGAAACTAACGTGGTTGTCGATGAAGTTTTTCCTGATTTTATCCATCACATAGGCGGTGTCCTCCATCTCGAGGTAGCTGCGATGGGGGTAGATGAACTTAAACCAGAATTCGATAAAGTTGTCCGTTAAGTAGTACAACCCTCTCTTGCTTTTGGAGGAATCGCTCTCGGTGACCGGGACAATCCGTTCGATCAGGTCGAGATCGATCAGGATTTTCAGGTAGCGGGTCAGGTTGCTCTGGGAGACATTCAGCACCGATGCCATCTTACTCAGCTTGTGGTTGCCCCGGGCAATGGTTTTGATAATCGAGAAATAGCTGCCGATTTCTCCCACCTCCCTTTCCAGCAGGAAGATGGGCTCTTCGTACAGGAAGCTCTGGCGGTTCAGGATATTCTTCTCGATGGCGGAAAATATATCCTGCTCGGCACTGAAGATCTCGATATATTTGGGTACCCCGCCGGTTACCGCATAGTATTCGATCAATCTCTTTTTGTTTTTTGAGGGGAAAAAGTCTTCGTAATCCGGGAAATGGATTTGCTTCAGCTTGATTTGGCCGGTTCGCCGGCCGTACAGGGGGCTGGAGTAGCTCAGGGTCTGGCTCTCCATCATGTGGATCAATGAACCGCATAGGATCAACATCACATTCTCTTCTTGCAGCAGGTTGTCCCAGACTCTCTGGAATATGGAGGAGACGGCAGCGTTGGCTCTGGCCAAGTATTGAAACTCATCGATGATGGCGATCTTCTTCTCTTTTGTCCGGTAATCCTTGAATGCCTGGAATAGATCGTCCCAGGTAAAGGGGAACTCTCTTTCCAGGAGGTCGCTGCCGGTGAATTCGTGCATCCGCTGCCTGAAGCCGTCGAGGTTCTCCCGTTCCGTCTCCTCGGAGGCGAGAAAGTAGAGGGCCGGTTTGTCCTGGATGAAGTGTTTGATCAGGGCGGTTTTGCCGACCCTGCGCCGGCCGTAGATAATCACCAGGGAGGAGGAATCTTTCTCGTACTCCCGGTCCAGGAACGCCAACTCCTTTGTCCTGTCCACGAATTTTTTATTCATCTTTCTAAGACCTCTCCATTATTATACAATAGATTATTATAATTTGAAATATAATAATTTGGATTATAACTTTTGGGGGTGTCGTCGGCAGAGGGCGTCGGCGGTGCGCATGGCATTGGCCATGATGGTGAGGGAGAGGTTTTTGGCCGCGATCTCCGGCAGCACCGAGCCGTCCACCAGGTGCACCCCCGGTTCGCCAAACAATTCGCCATACCGGTCGCATTGGTAGGGCCGGTCTGGTTTCTCCTTCATGGGGATGGTACCGGCATAGTGGATGCCGTAACCGGGGGGGGAGTATTGAATGAACCGGGCGCT
Source organism: uncultured bacterium (assembly GCA_965603365.1). Classification (GTDB taxonomy): domain Bacteria; phylum Acidobacteriota; class Aminicenantia; order UBA2199; family UBA2199; genus JAHELQ01. Next base: position 29,624 of record CBFDCR010000013.1, on the reverse strand, counting down.
GCACAACACCCCCAGCCGGCGGAAGGCGCCGGCGATGAGCCGGATGATCCGTTTATCCAGGCGGTAGGGCGGGCACTCCAGCCGGAGTATGCCCCCCGGGGTCAGGCGCAGGCTGGCGGCGTTTTCACGGCAGGAGGGGAAGAAGAGGAACATGACCAGCACGGCATTGGCGGTCAGGCGGATGAGGCGGATGTTGTGGCTGGCGGGGAAGGGGAACTGGTCGTAAAAGGCGGCCCGGGCCGGTGAAGTCAGCTCCAGGATACCCCCTTGCGCCAGCACATCGTAGGGCTTTAAGTCGAATACCATGCTGATGTGGCCCATGCCGAAGGCCTCCTTTTCCAGCCTTTTGCCGAAGAACCCGGGGAATATGAGGGGCACCTGGACCAGCGGGTTGTCCAGCAAAGGGAGCGGGGTATCGTACGCCTTTCCGGCTTCCAGCACGATGCGGGCGGTGTTTATTGTGCCGGCCGCCAGGATCAGTTTCCGGGTCTTGAAGGTCACCGGCCGGTCGTTCTCGAGATCCCTGGCCTGGACCGCGATCCCCCCGGCCTGCCTCTGCCAACCGGTGACCAGGAATCCCTTTTGATAGATGACCTTATCCTGCCGGATCAACCGCTCCAGGGTAAAGGCGGGATTGTAGACATAGGGGAGGTTGGGGATCCAGGAGTCGCCATTGTCATACCTGGCGGCTGCGGACCGGCCGTGGTAGTCTTCGCTCAGTACGCCCAGCCGGGGATGGCCCATGAAGATGCCCTGCCGCTTCAGGCGTTTTTTTCGCCGTTGATAGCGGCGGTACAGTGTCCCCGACTTTTCGGAAAACCTCAACGGTTTTAACAGGTATCTACCGGTGCCGAAGTAGGGAGTCAGGTCGTCGTCGCAGCCGATAATGCCGATCTCCTGCGTCAGTTTGTCGTAATAGGGTTCCAACTCGGCGGCGGAGATGGGCATACCGCCCAGTTCCCGGTCGGTGTAGCGAAAGAGCCCGGCCCCCCAGGCACTGGCCAGTCCGCCCATGGCAAAACTCTGCACCGTTTTAAAGCCGTTCTCCTGGACCGGCGACAGGCGGTCTGCATCCCGGGTCACGTACTGCATGAGGGGAGAGGTCAGCCTGGGCGACAGGCTGGTGCGGTTGAAGATATTGGACAATCCCTCGAAGTTTTGGCCGATCATGATGTCGAAGACATCGCGCTCCTTGCGGAAGTCGTAGAAGTTCTCGTCGAGTGGTGGCGGGGGCTCGGGCCGGTGGCCCACATCCAGGATCAGCGGTTTCTTGCGGTTCTCCACCAATCCCAGCGCGGCACCGACCCCGGCCGGGCCGGAGCCCACGATGACGATGTCGTGTAGCTTACTCATGGCCGGCAACATGACAGCAAAAACATGCCCTTGATCCCTTTCCAGAGGGAGGCGATGCCGATGACCTTCAGCCACAGGTAGGCTGTCAACCGCCTGTCTTTTTCATTAATGAAGAGGGGGTAGTGTTCCGGCAGGGTCTCGGCCAGGAATACCATGGCCCGGAACTTGTCCGACAAAAGCGGCAGTCTGTTGCGCAGCCGGGCGGCGAATTCCAGGGCCTCGAGGTCGGAGACTTTGTGGATGCAGCGGTTGTATTCCTCTATCTCTGCTGCGGCGTACCCTGCCTCGATCCTTTGGGCTGCGGCCTCGAATCTATTTTTTAGTTCCACGGGCATCTTCTGCCTGAAGATGGCCTCATAAATCCGCTCGGCTTCGTCTCTGCTTGTTCTCTTTTGCATACCGGTTCTCTCTAAAAGTAGACCATTGTAAGCAAAATCCCCCCCAAAGTCAACCGCCAGACAACTTGAAAAAGATCGGCTGAGGCAATATAATAGGGGATGATGAAAAAAATTTTGCTGGTTGTGTTTTTGGGTGGTTTCGCCCTGTTGGGTCTGTGGGGAGAGGCGGAAAAAAAAGTTTTTGCCGGGGCCGATGAGAGTACACCCTCGCGGGCCCAGTATTTTTCCTGGATCAACAACACCAACGAAGGGGCAGGCGAAGACCAGACCCTGACCAACCTGGAGTTTTTTAACTGGCTGCACGACACCTACGGTATGGTGCTCGATATTTACGCCTTCGATGCCGGGGCCATCGACGGCAAACGCTTTTACGGCCGGATCGATTCGCAGCGGTTCAGGCAGCAGTTCCCCCGCGGCTTCGGCCCTGTCTACCGAAAGGCTAAAGCCATGGGCACGCGGCTGGGCATCTGGGGCGGGCCCGACGGCTTCGGCGACACCCCGGAAGAGGAAGATGCCCGCATCCGTCAAATGGTGAGCCTGTGCCGGGATTTTGAGTTTGCCCTGTTTAAATTCGACGCCGTGTGCGGCCCGCTGCGTCCCCAAAAGGAAGAGGCCTTTATCCGCATGATGAGGCAGTGCCGGCACTACAGCCCCGACCTGATCCTGCTTAACCACCGCCTGGGTCTGCAAAAGGCCAGAGCCTATGCCACCACCTTCCTGTGGGAAGGCAAGGAGACCTACATCGATGTCTTCTCCACCAACACCGTGACCGCGCCCCACCACCGGGCCGATGCCCTGTCCCGGGGCCTGCCGCCCGGTCTCCTGCGGCTCACCGAGGATCACGGCGTGTGTCTCTCTGCCTGCCTGGATTACTGGCAGGATGACCTGGTTCTCCAGGCCTTTAACCGCTGCCTGATCCTGGCGCCGCAGCTCTACGGCAATCCCTGGCTGCTGCGGGACGAGGAGTTTGCCCAACTGGCCCGGATTTTTAACCTGCACCGGTTATACCGGGATATCCTGGTCAGCGGCCTGGTGCTGCCGCAAGAGCGGTACGGCCCACATGCCGCAGCCCGGGGCGATAAAACCACCCGGCTCATCAGCCTGCGCAACCTGGACTGGCAGCCGAAGACCTATACCCTGCACCTGGATGAGGAGATCGGCCTTGATGCCGATGGGCCGCTGCACTGCCGCCGCTTTTTCCCCAGCGAGCGGATCATCGGCACCTTCAAACCGGGAGACGAGGTGGCGGTGGAGGTGGCCCCCTTTCGGGCCTGCCTGCTGCTGGTTACCAGCCGGGAGTGCCCGGAACCGGGTCTTTGGGGCTGCGACTACGAGGTGATAAAGAACATCCCCGGTAAGCCCGTGGTGATCAAGTTGCTGGGACTGCCCGGCACCGAGGCGCGCATCTCCCTGGACCCGGGGGACAATCTTTTCGGCAGGACGCTGCTGGGCAGCCGCAGTGTTGATCCGCTGCTGCGGGGCCGGCGGGTTACGGTTCGCTTCCCCGGCAGGCGGCTGAAGCATCACTACCACCGCCAACTGGCGGTGCTCCATCCCTGCCCGGTTCCCCCGGATGCCGATGCCCTGTATGAGGCCACGGTATTTGCCGCGGACAACAACGCCCTGGAAGTGCGCTCCCTCTACCGCTCCGGCCCCAGCTACATCCCCCCGGTAAAAGAAGCCCGTGAAGCCTTTTTCCGGCAGGCGGCCTTCAGGGAGCGGGGTATCTGGGACCGCAACCTCTTCGACGGCGAGATGTCCACCGGCTTCTGGCCCTCCCGCAAGTATCGGATCGACCAGCGGGTGGCAGGCGGCTGCTTCCGCCTGGATTTAGGCGCGGTCAGCGAGGTGGACCACATCGTGCTGCGGGTGCCGGACGACTTCTCTCTGCAGCCCTTGCTCCGGGGCGAGGGCAACTATGTGGAGGTCTCGGCCGACCTGCGCACCTGGGAGCGCCTGACCTACCTGGCGGGTCAACGCCTGGTCATCGATCTGCCCCGGCCTGTCCGCTACCTGCGTTTTGCCGCCTACCCGGGGCGAATTGCCGAGATCGAGGGATATAAAAACAACCGGCTGCTGCGCCGTGATAAGTGGCGGGCCTCGAACCTGTTTGCCCATGCCGGCGAGATGAAGCCGGTCCGGACCTGGCAGGCCCGCGTCAGCCTGGATGAGTATGTGGGGGGCAGCTATCTCTGTATTGCCGTCGAGGGCGAGCACGGCGTAGAGGGTGCCTATGCCGCCTTAAAAGTGGGCGGCCGACTAAGGGGTTGTCCCGACCGTGCCCCCTCCTTTCCCGCCAACACCTGGGAGTACGTCAATGCCCGCCGGGACCAAAACTACACCTACTATGTGCCGGTCGGCCGGGACATGATCAACCAGCCCATCGACATCTATGTCCTGGCTTACGATAAAACCAAAACCGACCTCCACCCCCACCTCTGGATAACCGCCTACCCACCCCCCTACGAAGAAAAACTCCTCCTCTTAGAACGCCGATCCCCCCCACCCTTTGCAAGGGATTTGGATTATTAAAACCTGCTGTAATGGTGGTTGTGAGCGGTTAAAGCTCATGAAATGTGTTCAAAAGATCGTTTATTAAGTCATGTTCAATTCGGATACCCGCTGCCAATAGGCCATTAAAGTATGGTTTTAACCTATCGATGATCCCCTCTCTTTTGGCCCACACAACAACGCCTATAGTACCTTTTAGTAGGAGATTGTGCACCATTGCGCATTTCCGGGCCAGCAAATCATCTAATATCACACCGGCGTTTTTCATATCCAGTGCATGTGTCAAGACTTCACTTTCACCCGGCCCCAGATCCCAGGATGCAATAGAGGGTTCTATGGGGAGCGTTTTTAAAACTTCTACGTGTGCGTTAGAGGATAGTGGTGAGATATAGTTGTCTATCGAGTCCTTTTCTTCGACCTCTTGAATCACCATTTCTGGTATTAACCAGGTTGGTGACAGGGGGCTCATCTTCTGGAGAAAATCGATTTTGTGGAGTAGTATTAGTGGCGATGCGTTAAGAATCCATTTTTGCGCCATATCCTGCCTCTTCTAAGACCTCTTGACTGGTATATTGGAATGGAGAGACCCCAAAACGTTTGAGCGAGAAGATGAATGCTTCCCGGCTGAGTCCGGCGACCTCGGCGGCCTTTTCCTGGGAGATGACGCCCATTTCATACCATTTGACCGCAGCCGTCAGGCGCAATTCAGCCATAAAATCTTCCGGGGTCTTTTTCAGAATGGAAAATACATTCACCGGCAAATTTATTGTTATAGATCGTGTTTCCATTTGACCTCCATTTAATAAACTTATTACAAAAACGCCAATTTGTCAAATAAAAAATTAACTACCAGGGGCCGGCCCGGGTCTGTGAAAATATGTCTGGTTGTTGATATGAATTCTGTATTGGGTTATATTATTGGTGATTTTATAAAACCTGAGGAGGTAACGGGATGTTAAACGTGAAGCAGGAAGTGATTGACATGATCAAGGAACTTCCCGAGGGAGTGGATTATGATGACATCATGGCGGAGATTTACTTCAAACAAAAAGTAGATAAAAGTCTAAAACAAATAGATGAGGGTAAGGTGATTCCCCATGAAGAGGTCAAGAAAAGAATGTCCCGATGGATCAAATAGAAAAAATCATCTGGACAGAGGACGGCTATCACTCTTTCGAAGAAATAGTCCAATATACTAAAGGGGTGTTTGTCTCAATGAAAGGGGCATTTTGGGGAGTGATTGGAACATTTTCATCAACGAAAGGAACATGCGGAACAATGAAAGGAACAATTCGATCAACGAAAGGAACATTACAAACAATGAAAGGAGCATTTGCATCAGCGAATGGAACATTCTGATCAGTAAAAGTAACATTTTCATCAGCGAATAGAACATTTACATCAGCGAATAGAACATTTCGATCAGTGAAAGGAACATTTGCATCAGTGAAAGTAACATTTTGATCAGCGACAGGAGCAATCATGGCAGCGAGAGGAACAAAATGGTATGTCAAGCGGGGTGGGGTGGGGTGGTCCAGTCCAGGAGGAGGGCGGCGTAGAATTGGGCGGCCTTGAGGAGGCCGGTTTCGTCCACCTGGTCGGCAGGGGAGTGGGCATGCTTCTCATGGCCGGGCCCCAGGCCGATGGTGGGAATATCGAAGACCCCCTTTGTCACCACGCCGTTGGTGGAAAACCGCCACACCCCCACTTCCGGCTGCCGGGAAAACTGGTTCCGGTACGCCCTTTCGGCAGACTGGACCAGGGGATGGGACGCCTCCATCAACCAGGTGGGGTGGTAGGCCTTTGCCGGGTAAACCGTGCCGCTATAGCCCTTGACCTCGTAGGTGGGCACGGTAATGCCGGCTTCGGCAGCCTGCACGGACGGCAGGCTTTGGATTTCCCGGATACAGGTCTCCTCGGTCTCGCCTTCACTCAAGCGGCGGTCCAGGTGAATGACGGCACTGTCGGGTACGGCACACAGGGAGGGGCTCAGGGAACGCACATCCGTGACCGCCACCGTGCCCTTGCCCAGCACCGAGGTGCTGTGCAGTCTTTGATTCAGTTGTTCGATATCCTGGATAATGGGGGCCATTTTATAGACAGCGTTTTCCCCCCGTTCCGGCGCCGAGCCGTGACAGGAGAGGCCCCGGGTAGCGACCTTGATCTCCAGCCGGCCCCGCTGGCCGATGTGGATCCCCAGGCTGCTGGGCTCGGTCAATATGACCGCCTCCGGCAGCAGCCGGTCTTCCTTTAGAATGTACTGCCAGCAGAGACCTTCGTGATCTTCCTCCAGCACGGAGGCCACCACCAGCAGGGAGACACCGGCGGGCAGCCCCACCTCTTTTAAGATCTTACCGGCATAGACGGCAGAGGCCAGTCCGCCTTTTTGATCCGCTGCGCCCCGTCCATAGATGATGCCGTCTTGATATTTCCCCTCGAAGGGGTCATACTGCCAGTTGTCCGGGCTGCCCACATCCACGGTATCGCAGTGGCCGTCTAAGGCGATCAGCCGGTCGCCGGTGCCGATGATCCCCAGCAGGTTTCCCAGGGGGTCGCACCAGACTTTGTCGTAGCCGATGGCTAACATCTCCGCCTTGATCCGCTGCACCACGGCCGCCTCTTTGCCGCTCATGGAGGGGATGGCAACGATCTCCCTCAAGAAGGCGACCAGATCCCCTTTGACCTCTTCCGCAACTGCGGCAATCTTCTCATTCACATTCACATTCATCGTATCGATTCCTTATGGTTTATTTTCATCATTCAACTCCTGTTGGCGAATCTCCCCGCCTCTTCCAGTTCGGCCCGCCTCCTCTTTAACGCCAGGTAGCTGCCCAGCACATCCAGTTGAAAGGAGAGACGGTCGATCGTCAATGTGTTTTCTTGTGATTCACTGCGATAGCTCCTTTGTTGTGTCATGGGACTATTTTACAGCAGTCGTGCCCATATATCAACAACAATAAATCAATCCCCCCCACCCTGAAAATCTTGAAATTTTAAACGTCCCAGGGACTTGAAAAAAGGAGACAAATGACTTAGCATACAATCACCATGAGTGAAAAGATTAATGGGACTAAAAGGACCCCGGAAGGGGACAGGCCAATTTTTTATTCCATTTTTTATTCCACCGGTACCGACCCTTTCATCCGGTATTAAAGTGAGCCGGAAGGGAAAAGATCACCTCTATCCCCCGAAAGAATTTTTACGTTTTTACGCACCGGCCCCAATGGGCCCATCTGTTAATCTTTGGAGATGATTGAGAGGAATTTGCCTATTTTTCTTTGCAAACTTTCAAAGGTTTTCTGCTTACACACACCGATATATTTAATGAATCTTCGCTTATCGAACGAGCTTATCTGGCGTGTTTTGATTAACGAGTCTTTCATCAGTCGGTTTTCCTGATCTTTCGGTAGATATACATCCAATTCTGTTTGTTTATCGATCTTTGATGAGATTGGGATAACGGTGATTAAATTGCCTGAGTGTATATAGTCTGAATCCTGTACGATTATGGCTGGTCGTACTTTTTTATATTCATGGCCAAAACTGGGGTCAAAATTGATCAACCATATTTGCCCTTGATTGAATTCCATTATTGTTCATCGAGACTCATATAAAAGTCTATCTCTTCCTGGGAAAGAAATTCATCGGCATGATCTACTGCCGAGGCCAACTCGATGTCCGCGTCTCTGGCATAGTCGTCGGGCAGGGAGACAATGACCTTAAATTTTGCTTCTGATCTGGCATATTTGGGAGGACAATATAAGTGTCCATCCTCTAAGAGCCGTGTCTCAAATACGACTTCCTGCATATCTACCTCCACTTTCAGTATATATATTCTCCCCCTTTTGTCAAGCAAAATGTCTTATTTTTAAAAGCATAAACGGCCTTTTTTCTATCAACCAAAAGTCGGCTTTATCCTTTTTCCTTTCCAGAGGCGTTCCTAAAAGTGAATCCATATTTTGCAAACATACATCTATCAGGTCTCCTGGTTCACCGTGAAATGGACAAACGGCTTTTTCAATTAAGTGGGTAACCCACCCAAATTGCCTGACCAATTTAATAGTACCCTCTTGCTTCCAATAAGTCAACTGGCTCTCCTATATTTTGATTGGCGTTTCTCTTTTCGCCTCTGTCTGGCCAGTTCAAGTTTACGATCCCGGGCCTGGTGGATCTCCGCCTGTCTGCCCTCAAGCATGTCCTGGGGCGTCACATAGCCAATGGCACTGTGGAGCCTTTTGGTGTTGTAGTACTTCACGTATTCGGCTACTATCTCCCTGGCCTCTTCCAATGAGCCAGGACATTTAGGACGAATACATTCTTGTTTGAGGGTACCGTGCATCCGTTCCAGTTTGCCATTAGACTGCGGATAATAGGGACTCGTCCTGACATGGCTCATGCCGCAAAAGGCCAGAAGGGGACAGGCCAATTTTTCCACCCCCCCCCATCTATTTTCTACATCCTTCCAGTATTCCACTATTCCACCATCCCACCACTGCGATTTTGATCCCTCCATCTCCGATACCGACCCTTTCATCCAGTGTTAAAGTGAGCCGGAATGGAAAAGACCACCTCTATCCCCCGAAAGAATTTTTACGTTTTTACGCACCGACTCCAATGGGCCCATAACGCCTGATTTTGCTGGTGGAGACGTTGTACTTCACCAGTCCGGCCGCGATGATCAAGGCACAGACCACGCCGTCCAGCACCGGCACCCCCAGCCTTTTTTCCAGGTATTTATCCAGTCCCGCCATACCGGCACAGCCCAGTACGATCACCTCTGCCATATCCTCTTCCAGCGCCGATCGGGCCACCCGCAGATATTTTTCCCTGTCGCTGCACTCTTTGTCTTCCTCACGGGGTGCCCGCACCGAGGCGGCCAGATCCTGGAGATGATACGTTCGTATCAGGGCCTCTTTATGGGGAATGGAGTGCCTGTCGGTAGAGACGACGGAGAAGCGGTGACCCAGCATGGAGGCTATTTTCATCGACGCCTCGCCGATCCCCACCACCGGCTTGCGGGTGATCTCCTTCATGGCCTCCAGGTTGGGGTCGCAGTGACAGGCCACCACGAAGGCGTCGAAGGCCGCTTCGTTGTCCCGCAAGACCTTGATCATACCCGGACCGGCCCGGAGTTGGTCCTCGTGGGTCTCTATAAACCGGGGGGCGCCGGGGGTGGCGACACAGGCCACCTCATAATCTCCCCGGGCAAAATCCCGGGCCGCCTTCAGGATGGTCCCTGTCATGTGGGGGTCGCTGTTGGGATTGACGATCAATATGCGGCTCATTTTAGTCGATCAGCATGAAGGGCGATTCCGGCTGCGGTTTCGACAATTTTTCTTCTATCACATCGTCGGGATAGGAGAGCAGCCTCATAAATTGGCGGGATATCTCTTTAGCGGCGGCGCGGTCGAATGTCCCCGCCTCTTCCAGTTCGGCCCGCCTTCTCTTTAGCTCCAGGTAGCTGTCCAGGACATCCTGGCTCCTGAAGTAGAGTATCGACCATTTGCCCCGGGTAAATTCCGGGGGTTGAAGGCCGGTAATCAACAGCGATTTTTCCAGGTATGAGCGGATGCCGAAGCCCTCGACCATCCGGTCGGAGGCCTCCTGCACCTTCCGGTAATCCGCGGGTAAAAGGGGCGGACTCAAGGCCAGTCTCTTGACCCCGCAGGCCACCATCTCCACGAAACAGTTCATCATACCCAATTGGAAAGATAGACGGTCGATCGTCAATGTGTTTTCCTGTCCGGTCATACTAGGTCTCCTTATACCCGGCAGCCGCGGAACGGATGGCCGATACGGCCTCCAGCAGGGCGTTTAAGGTCACGGTGGGGGAGACGGCCACCAGCCGCAGCACCGGTTTATCGTTTAGCCTGGTGATGGCAATGGCCCGTTGGCCGCCGTCCAGGATTTCCCGGTATACGTACTCCTGGAGGCCGTCCAGGTGATTGTCTGCCGTGCCCGCCGGTTGGAGGCGAAAGCAGAGAATACCGGTATCCGGGGTATGGGCCAGGCGGGTATCCGCGGCCCCTTCCAGGTGCTCCGCCAGGGAGCGAATGGCCTGGAGGGGCGCCTGCAGCCCTTCGATCAGCCTTCTTTGTCCCTGGTGGCGCAGACAGGCCACCAATGGCAGCGCCGCCAGCGGACGGGTTGAGGGGGGCGATTTCAGGCCGGGCTGGGGTTCGGTACCTTCATCCTGCGGCCGGTTGAAGTAGTGGCTGTACAAAGCCATACGTTTGAAATCCTCCCCGTTGGTCACGAAGAGCAGCGAGTTGGGGATGGGGACACCCAGTTGTTTGTGGGGGTCCCAGCAGATGGAGTCGGCCCGTTCGAGCCCGGCAAACAACGCCTTCCAGCCGGGCACCAGGCTGTAGGCCAGGCCGTAGGCCCCGTCCACATGCAGCCAGGCCCCCAGTTGGCGGCAGGTATCTGCCAGCGGCGCGATAGGGTCCACGCTGCCGAAGGCGGTGGTACCGGCGGTGGCCACCAGGCAGAAGATATCCCTGGTTTTGGCCAGCTCCCGGACGGTTTGCTGCGCCCGGTCGATGTCGATGCGGCGGTTCCCATCCACCGGCAGGGCCACCAGGTTTTGCTCCCCCAGGCCCAGCATCCGCACCCCGTGCCTGAGGGAGAAGTGGGCATCTTCGGAGGCCAGCACCGTCAGGCGGCGGGGCTGGCGAAATCCCGTTAATCCCCGCTGGCCAAAGTCGAAGCCCTCCTGCTCGGCCCGGCGGTGCAGGGCCAGGTAGAGGGCCTGCTGGTTGGCGTAGGTGCCGCAGTACATGAAGGTGGCATCGGCCGACGGCGGCAGGCCAAACAGGCGGCACAACCGCTTACAGCAGAGCTCCTCCAGCATGGCACCGCCGGGGGAGACCTGCCAGTTGGTGACCCCCTGGTTGAAGTGCAGGGCGACGCCGGCGCCCAGGCGTGCCCCCTCTTCGGGCACGGCATTAAACATGGAAAGGAAGCCCGGCCGGTCGTACTTCATCAGGTGCGGCACCAACCGGCTCCCGATCAGGTGGGACAAAGCCTCCAGGGACAGGCCCTCCGCCTGGAAATCCACCAGCGGTTCGAGATCCGCGGCCACCTGGTGCGGGGATGCCCCCGAATAGATGGGACGTTCGTTCTCTTTAGCCATGGTTTGTGCCTTGCCCCCCGCCATTCAGCACCCGGTGAAGGTAGCGGCCCCGGCCTGCTTCAGCCAGGCAGCGGGCGCCGTCGATGATCGGTTCTCCCCGGGAGAACACTTTCGTGATTTTCCCTTTTACGCTTATATTTTCATAGGCCGACCAGTCGGCCGCCATGTGCAGGCTGTCGCGGTTCATGAGCCACTCTGCCGCCGGGTCGAACAGGACAATATCGGCATCGGCACCCGGCTCCAGGCTGCCCTTGGCAGGATACAGGCCGAAGAACCTGGCCGGGGCCGTGGAGCAGAGCTCCACCCAGCGGGGCAGCGTCAATCTGCCGGTTGTCACCCCTTCGGAGTAGAGCAAGTTGAGCCGCGGTTCGACACCGGGGATACCGTTGGGACAAAGATCGAAACGCTCTTTTCCATAGAGTTTGGCCTCCCAGGAGTAGGCGGCATCGTCGGAGGTCACCATGGAGATAACGTTCTCCTTGAGCCCCGCCCACAGGCGCTCCCGGTTGGCCCAACTGCGCAGGGGCGGGGAGCAGATCCATTTGAGGCCGTCCTGCCGTTTCAGCATCTCCTCGGTAAACAGCAGGTAGTGGGTACAGGTCTCGGCAAATACCGCCAGGCCCTCTTGCCGGGCGGCCCTCACCAGGTCGATGCCGCCGGCACTGGCCAGGTGAACGATAAAGAGCCGCCCCCCGACCTCCCTTACCAACCGGATACAGCGGTCAATGGCCCGGTTCTCCGCCGCTGCCGGCCGGCTGCGGGCATGGTAGATGGAAGCCAGGCGGCCGGAATCGACCATGGCCGCCACCCCGGTCTCGATGAGGTCGTTGTCTTCGGCATGTACCATCAACATGCCCCCGGCCCGGTCCAGGGCCTTTAGGATGCGTTTCAGGTCCCCCTCTTCGATCATCAAGCCCTCGCTGCGGTAGGTCAGGTAACACTTGATGGTGGGCGCGCCCCTCTCTACCGCCCGGGGGATTTGCCGCAGCGTGCCGTCGTCGGGCCGGGTGATGACCGGGTGCACCCCCCAGTCCACCAGTGCCCGGCCCTGGGCCTCTCTCTCTTTGGTGTCGATGGTATCGAGCAGGGATTCCCCCTGCCCCTGGTTGGAAAAATCGATCACGCTGGTCACGCCGCCGTAGGCCGCAGCTAAGGTACCGGTATAGTAGTCGTGGACACTGACGGTATTCATGAACACATCGTTGAAGTGGACGTGGGAGTCTACCGCACCGGGCAGCACCAGCAGGCCGTTGGCATCGATTTCCTCGTCTGCCCTTACCCCGGCCAGGTCGCCCTGGGCAGCGATCTTTTCGCCTTCCATGAGGATATCTGCCGCCTTTGCCGCCTGCGCCGTTACCACCGTGCCCCCCCGGATTAACGTCTTTTTCGCCGCCGCCATTTTAGCGTTCACCTCTTTCTACAGGGTGGCCAGGGCCGCCCCCAGGTCTGCCTTCAGGTCTTCGACATCCTCGATGCCCACCGCATAGCGAATCAACCCCTCCGGCACCCCGGCAGCCGCCCGTTCCCGGTCGCTGAGCTCCACGTGGCTGGTGGTGGCCGGGGGGCCGACAATGGTCTCCACCTGTCCCAGGTTGGCGGCCATGTAGGCGTAACGGAGCTGCGGCAGGAAGCGCTTGACTGCTTCGTAGCCGCCCTCCAGTTCAAAACTCAGCACCCCGCCGAAGGCGCTCATCTGTTTCCTGGCGATGTGGTGGCCCCGGTGGCTGGGCAGGCCGGGGTAAAACACCCGCGACACCTGCGGCTGCTGCTCCAGGAATTGGGCCAGGGCCAGGGCATTGTCGTTTTGCCGCTGCACCCGCAGCCCCAGTGTTTTCAGGCTGCGCAGCAGTAAATAGGCGCTGAAGGCATTGAGGGATGGGCCCGTGAGCTCCCGGTGGCGAAAGACCTTGTCTACCAGCTCCTTGCGCCCGCAGACCACGCCGCCCAGCACATCGCCGTGACCGCACAGGTATTTGGTGGCGCTGTGAATGACCAGGTCGGCGCCCAGGGTGATGGGGGACTGGTTGATGGGGGTGGCAAAGGTGTTGTCCACCACGGTGATTGCCCCCTGGCGGTGGGCCAGGCCCATCAGGTGTTCCAGGTCCAATACCTTGAGGGTGGGATTGGTGGGGCTCTCGAGGTAGAGGAGGAGGCACTCTTTTTCCAGGCAGGCCTCGATGGCCGGGCTGTCTTCGGTGTCAAGGACATGGCAGTGGATGCCGAAGCGGGGTAAGATCCGGGTAAAGTGCAGGTAGGTGGCCCCATAGGCATCCTTGACGCTCACCGCATGCATGCCCGGCTCCAGCAGGGCAAACAGGGTGCTGCTGATGGCGGCCATGCCGGTGGCGAAACTGGTGGCTTTCTCTGCCCCTTCCAGCGCGGCCATCTTCTCTTCGAAGAGGTCGGTGGTGGGGTTGGTATTGCGGCTGTAAATATGGCCGGGCACCTGGTTCAGGGCTGCGGCCCGCCACTCATCCAGGCTGTTGTAGGCAAAGGCCGCATTCTCGACAATGGGCGGGATGATCGCGCCGGTGGCCGGATCGATGCGCCTGCACCAATGGACCGAACGGGTAGAGGGACCTTCCTTGTGACTCACTGTGACATCTCCTTTTTTTTTCATGAGACTATTTTACAGCAGTCGTGCCCATATATCAACAACAATAGATCAATAACCTCACCCTGAAAATCCTGGAATTTAAAACGCCGCAGGGACTTGAAAAAAAGAGTCAAATGACTTATCATACAATCACCATGAGTGAAGAGATTAATGGGATTAAAATTACTATGGAGGAAAATAAATGAAACCAAAAAAACTCAACAAAAAGTTAAGTTTCAACAAAACGACCATCGCCGACCTGGGCGGCGGTAAAATGAAAAACGTCAATGGTGGGGGAGTTGCACCCATTCCTAACTGCAAGTTGACTATTCTCAATAGCGGCTGTGAAACCGCTATTACGTTGGTTTGCTCCGCTATAAATTGCTGTTAGCCGAACCCAGGATACCACCCCAGGGCACACATTTTTCCGCCAACGTTCCCCAAAATAAATCCACGGAGATCCAGTAGGGGACGCAGATCTGCGTCCCCTACATTTGACCTTCCAGGATAAACTTGGTTGTAAAGTATATTATGTGTTTTGGGTTGGAGTATAGCAGTGATGATTTTGGGGACGGGGGCTGCTTGAGAATGGGTGAAACGGGTGGTATAATATGGACATGATGATGACTGTACAGGAAGTCAGGCAAAGATTGGGTATATTAAGGGGAATCCCGGCCATTCGCAGAGTGATCCTTTTTGGTTCGTATGCCCGGGGAGATGCTTCCCGGAAAAGCGATATGGACCTGGTGGTCATCATGGATACGGACAAACGTTTTTTTGATCGTTATGAACTCTGCGATCCGTTGTACGATATCTTCGGCATCGGCCTGGATATTTTACCCTATACAGAGGCCGAGTTTTCGCGGATTTCCCATCGCTCATTTATCCAGACCATTCTCAAAGAAGGAGTCGTGGTTTATGAGTCATAAAAAAAACCAGGAAGAAGCAAAACGTTGGCTGGTATCCCAATGGATTGCCAGACATTACGCCTGATATGGCCTATTCTGATGATGACAGCCAGTTCGGTGTAACTGCGGCCCAAAAAATACTAAAAGAGGTGGAAGCAATTATAAATCCCTGAAAGATCAAAATAATTCAGTAGGGGACGCAGATCTGCGTCCCCTACACTCGATCTCCCAGGATAAACTCGATTGTAAGGGAGATGGGGGATTGTAACCAGGAAGGGGACAGGCCAATTTTTTATTCCACTATTCCACCATCCTACCACTGCGATTTTGACTCCTCCATCTCCGATACCGACCTCTCGTGCTGCTATACCGATGCCTCGAGCCCTTGAATCACCCCCTCGAGCTCCGATATCGACCCTTTTGCTCCCAAATCACCCCCAGGGGGCACCGATATCGACCCTTTTGCACCGATATCACCCCTTTGAGCTCCGAAATCACCCCTAGGTGGCACCGATATCACCCCTTTGAGCTCCGAAATCACCCCTAGATGGCACCGATATCACCCCTTTTTGCGCCGATATCACCCATAGATGGCACCGATGTCGCCCCTTTTTGCACCGATATCACCCCTAGATGGCACCGATATCGCCCCTTTTTGCGCCGATATCACCCCTGGTGGGCACCGATATCACCCCTTTTTGCGCCGATATCACCCCTAGATGGCACCGATATCACCCCTTTTTGCGCCGATATCACCCCTGGAGGGCACCGATATCACCCCTTTGAGCACCGAAATCACCCCCGGAGGGCACCGATATCGACCCTTTTGGCTCCGGTACCGACCCCAATGGGACCCAGTAGGGGACGGGAGAATCTGCGTCCTGGCCTCTTTACTTTAGGGGGGGGATTGGGTAGAATGGGGGTATGGGTATGAAGGATTATGTTCAGGAGCCGTTGGCGTTTGATGATGGGCGGTTGAGGTTGTACAGTGATTTTTTGAGTAAGTATTATGGGCAGCCGGATTTGTTTACGGTCGAGTACCTGGAGTGGCAGTACCGGGACAACCCGGTGGGCCGGGCAGTGGGCTGCGATGCCTTTTTTAAGGGTGAACTGGTGGCCCATGTGGCCACCATTCCTTTGAGGGCGCTGATATTCGACCAGGAAGAAAAGTGGCTCCTGCTGGTCAATGCCATGACCGTGCCGGAACACCGGCGCCAGGGCATTTCCGTCGGCTTGGCCGACAGGATAGAGAGCCTGGCTGTGGACCTGGGCTGTACATTCATTATCGGCATCGCCAACCGCAACAGTACCCCCGCCTATATCAAGGGCCGGGGCATGGAAAGGTCCACCACCCTGGATGCCCGGGTCGGCATGGGCCTGCCCCGGCTGAAGCGGGACGCCGGCAGTTACTGCGACTTTAAGGTGCTGTGGGATGAGGAGAGCCTGGCCTGGCGGCTGAAGAGGCCCGGCACCCGCTATTGGCGGCGGCAAAAGGGTGATCAATATACCCTGTTTGCCCCCTCCGGCATGCCGGGCATCAAGACAATATTGGCAAACTTTCCCGCTTCGGAAATGGACGATGATTTTCCTCCCCGGCGGCGAACGGCCCTGCCCCTCAACCTCTGGATCGGCAAAGATGCCCGTATTAGCTGGGCTAAGTCCTGTTTTGTCCCCATACCCGGTTGGCTGAGACCTTCACCCTTAAATTTTCTTTTTAAAGACTTAAGCGGCCGCAACCGCAGCCTGGTGCATAAAAATATTTTCTTCCAGGCCGTTGATTTCGATGCTTTTTGAATTTTAAATTTTATACCCGGCCTCGGAAAAGTATTTCATGAATTGGGATCTCTCGTACAGGATGGAATTTTGAATCTTAGCCTGGCTCAATTTGCCGATAACCTTTCCCATCGACATGTATTTGCGCTCCTTCATCCAGCCCCCGATTTGCTCCAGCATGGTCCGGATGTATTCCGGTCCATGCTGGTAAATGCAGGAGGCGATTTGTACGGCCTTAGCACCGGCCAGCAGGTTTTTGAGAACCGCAAACCCGTCGTGGATGCCGGTGGTGGCGGCCAGGTCGCATCTGACTTCATCGGCCATCATGCCGATCCATCTTAAGGTCAGGGCATTCTCCTCCGGCGTACTCAACACATGTGTGGACACGATCTTCATCTCCTTTAAATCAATATCCGGCCGGTAAAAACGGTTGAAGAGAACAATGGCGGCAATATTTCGTACGGATAGATTGAAGATCATGTTGGCCAACCCGGAGAAGTAGGAACTCATTTTAACCGCCAGCGGGATGGAGACCTGTTCCTTTACGGCGCCGACGATATCGAAATAGAGCTGTTCAATATCTGCTCCCTTTTGCTTGATGTTGCCGGGCATGATAAATATATTGAGCTCCAGGCCGTCGGCCCCGGAGTTTTCGATGGATCTGGCAAACGATACCCACTCATCTGCCGAGGCACAGTTGATGCTGGCAATAACCGGGATGGAGACCTCTTTTTTGGTATTCTCGACCAGTTTTAAATATTCGTTTAAGTTGTGGGTCTTCGTATACCGGCTGATGTAGTCCTCGGCTTCGGTATGGGTCAGGTAACCGGGCCGCATGGATTCCGCTTCCATCATGATTTGCTCTTCGAATATGGATTTTAACACCACGGCGGCGGCGCCGTTGGCCTCCAACTTCTTGATATTGGCCACCGAGTCGGTCAGACCGGAACTGCCGATGATGATGGGATTCTTTAACGTTAATCCCATGTATTGGGTCGATAAGTCGGTCACGCTGTCCTCCTCTTAACTTGACTTTCTCTATAAAGTGTCCCTCTATTCATCCAGGAGTTTCTTATATCATAAAGATAGCGATTTATCAAGCCAATTTTCCTTGAGTTTTTTGGTGGTTTTAGCTAAAAATTCTTGAAATAATGTTTCCCCTGTGCTAATGTGTTACCTCACATTAAAAATTTTTTTGGAGGTTGCGCAACTATGGGCAATGAAGTCAAAGAGGAACATTTCATGCAAAAAGCATTACCGGAAAATGCCTATCGGAAATTAAAACCGGGCGAAGAGTATCAACCGGTTGTACCGGCCGATCGGCCGCTGCCGGAGGCGACTACCTACTCGGTTATCTGGGGTATGGTTTACGCAGTTCTCTTCTCCCTGGCGGCCGCATATCTGGGTCTGAAGATCGGCCAGGTGTTTGAGGCCGCCATCCCCATTGCCATCTTGGCGGTGGGCTTCTCGGCTCTGTTGGGCAGAAAGAACGCTCTATCGGAGAATGTCATCGTTCAGTCTATCGGCGGAAGTTCGGGTCTGATCGTGGCGGGTGCTATTTTTACCATTCCCGGCCTTTATATCCTGGGGGTGGAAGCTTCCTTTATCCAGGTCTTTTTGGCCTCCCTGTTCGGCGGGTTTTTGGGTATCCTCTTCCTGATCCCCTTCCGCAAATATTTTGTCAAGGATATGCACGGCGAGTTCCCCTTCCCCGAAGCCACGGCCACCACCGAGGTATTGATAGCCGGAGAAGCCGGAGGGAAGCAGGCGAAAATTTTGTTAAAGGCCCTGGCCATCGGCGGGGCTTACAATTTTATGGTAGAGGGATTCGGCCTGTGGAAGGAGAGAGTGTCCACCATCGGTTTCGGCTGGGGGCGCTATATTGCCGAAAAGGTCCGGCTCGAATTCAATTTCCTGACCGGTGCGGCGGTGATGGGACTGGGATACATCGTGGGCTTAAAATACGCCTTGATCATTGTGTGCGGCTCACTCCTGTCCTGGTGGGTGTTCATACCGGCCATCTACTATATCGGCCAGTTCAATCCCGAACCCATCCTCAATGCCGCCCAACCCATCTCCCAGATGATGCCCCGGGAGATCTTTATTGCTTATGTCCAGCCCATCGGTATCGGCGGGATTGCGGCAGCCGGGATTATCGGCGTCATCAAGTCCCGGAAGATCATTGCCGGTGCCTTTAAGCTGGCGGCCCGCGAAATATTTGGCAAAGGCGGCGAAACCGGCGAGGCGCCGAAGGAGAACCGCCTGCAAAAAGATATTACCATGAAATGGAACATGGTCTTACTTTTTGCCACGCTGCTGGGGATATTTGCCTTTTTCCTGATCGGTGTGGTGCAGGGCAATTGGCTCTATGCCCTGGTGGGACTGGGTATTGTAACGGTGATTTCCTTCTTGTTTACCACCGTATCGGCACGGGCCATCGCCATTGTCGGCACCAACCCGGTTTCCGGCATGACCCTGATGACCCTGATTATATCTGCGGTGGTGCTGGTGGCCGTTGGCCTGAAGGGTGACGGCGGCATCCTCATCGCCCTGTTAATCGGCGGGGTGGTGTGTTCGGCCCTGGCCATGTCCGGCGGTTTTGTCACCGACTTGAAGATCGGCTACTGGCTGGGAACGACGCCCAGGACCCAGGAGAGATATAAATTCCTGGGTACGCTGTTGGCTGCCGCCTCGGTGGGGTTGGTCATCCTGATGCTGCACAAGACCTATGGTTTTGGCCCCGGCAGCCCCCTGGAGGCGCCGCAGGCATCGGCCATGGCTGCAGTCATCAAACCCCTGATGACCGGGCAGCCGGCGCCCTGGATGCTGTTCATGGTGGGCATCGTGGTGGCCATTATCTTAGAGTTTGTGGGGGTGCCGCCCTTAGCCTTTGCCCTGGGTATGTATTTGCCCCTCTATCTCAATACCCCCCTCTTAGCCGGCGGTATTGTGGCCCACCTGGTCGGCAAGAGTACGAAAGATGAGAAGCTGCAGTCGGCCCGCAAGGAGCGGGGAACATTGATTGCCTCGGGCTTTATTGCCGGCGGTGCCTTGATGGGGGTGTTGGCGGCCTTTATCACCTTTATCGGCAAAGAGGCCCTGAAGTTGGGATCAGATTGGTCCTTGATGAAAGCCGTGGGCACGGAAATGTGGCACGAAGGCGAAACCAGTTTATTTGGCTTCTTAAATTCCGAAGTCCTGGGCTTCATCATGTTTGCCCTGCTGTTATTTTACCTATACTGGGATTCCAAACGGGTTAAGATAGACAAAGAGGATAAATAAAAAAGAGTAGCTATCTATAAAGTTGACATTCATTTTTAAAAGTGCTACAAAATAATCTTAAGAATGAAAAGATACTATTGTTTTTATTTTGTAAACGAGGAGGACAGAGCATGAGCAATCAAAGGTTAATAAAAATTGTCCCGGTGTTGATCCTGATGGCGGTGTGTCACTCTCTCTTTGCCGCGGAGGATATTTTTATCCGGGATATCCTGGACAGCCCCCAGAGGTATTATAACCTCCAGGTTCAGGTTCAGGGGGAGGTTACGGATGTGCAAAATGCGCCGAACCCCCAGACCAGGGGCTTTTATGTGTTGATGGACAACAGCGACAAGACCATCAAGGTGGTGGCCAACACCTTACCGGCTCCCGGTAAAAACTTGATCGTAAACGGCATCGTGCAGGTGGACACCCAGACCCAGGAGCCCTACCTGAGGGAGGTCAGCCGGGTGGAATCCGGTCTGGCGGCGACCCGTGGCCCGAGGGAGGCCGGTTCTGAGGGAGAGGCGCCGCTGTTCCCCAAAAAAGAGGGTCTCAGTACCACGGTGATTATACTGATTGCCCTCATCGCCCTGGTACTCATTGTCCTGTTGATTGTCCTTTTCAAGAGACCGCAGCCCCAGGCGCCCCGGCCGGCAGCCGAGGCCCCTGCCCCCCCACCGGAAGTCGAGGCGGGAACCCGGCAGGTGAGTATCGAAGAGGTAGACCGGCAGGTGGGCGGCCTCAAAACCAAACAGGTGCCCCAGATGCTGGCAGAATTGCGGGTGTTGTCCGGCAGCCTGTCGGGTAAGAGTTTCCCCTTGAGTTATGAAAACACCATCGGCCGCATCAGCGGCGATATCCCCCTGGAGGATGCTTCGGTTTCCCGGGAGCATGCCAGGATCTCCTTTGTCGATAATGAGTATGTACTGGAGAACAGGAGCCAGACCAATCCCGTTATCCTCAACAGCGAACGGCTGCCGGACCGAAAAGTGCTGCATGACGGCGATGAGATTGTGTGCGGCGTGATCAAATTACAGTTTAAGTTGATCTAAATTGAAAACAACCGTGAAAACAAGCCTGTTTTTTATCGTATTGTTGGCGGCAGTGCTTATTGTCGAAGCCCAGATGATCAGGATAAAGCAGGTGAATCTCAAACAGTTTCCCGAAATTTCGGCCATCATATCGGTGGAAAGTGAAACGGGCAAGCCGATCCCGGTCGATACCAGGGGGCTGCTGCTGTATGAAAATGGTAAACCCATCCAGGGTGTCCGGGTGGTTCCCCTCGACAGCAAACAACTGCCCATATACACGGTGGTCATCATCGATAAGAGCGGCAGCATGAAGGGCACCCCCATAAAAAAGGCCAGGGAGGCGGCCGGCAAATTTGTGGAGATGATGAGGGGCCAAGACCGGGCCGCTTATATCGAATTCGATACCCAGGTAAAGATCGCCGCGAAGTTTACCGGAGACCCGGCCGCCGTTATCGGCAAGATTCAAAAAACCCGGGTGGGGAGTGATACTGCCCTGCTGGATGCGGTCTGGCAGGGGGTGGAACTGTTTAAGTCGGTGCCGGAGGATGGGGTGAAGGTGATACTGGTGTTAACCGACGGCAAGGAGAACCGGAGCACCCGTACGTTGGACGAAGTGATCCGGAAGGCCCGGGAAAACCAGGTTTCCGTGTTCTCGGTGGGGCTGGGTGAGAATATCGATGAGAAGATGTTAAAGAAAATGGCCGGCCAGACCGAGGCCAACTATTACCATGCCCCCGGACCGGATCGACTGGCCGATATTTATAGAAATATCTCCCTCTTGCTGCATTCCCAGTTGTTGATGCGCTTCAAGACCTCATTCCCCATGGACGATCAATGGCACCGCCTGCGGGTCGAAGTGCCCTATATGGGCCGGGTCGTTTCCGGGGAGAAGCCCTACCTGTCGGCCCGGGAGTCGAGAATCCCCACCGAGTTGTTAAAGAGAATAAGAAGAGAGGAGAACCGGAAGTTGGCCCGGCAGCAGCGGCAAATAGAGCGGAAAGAGAAAAATGAACATCGGCTCATCATCCTCCTCTCCGTGGTTTTAGGGATACTCATCCTGGTTCTGATTGTGGCGATGATCCGGAGGGGAAAGGGGAAGAAGAGAGGATGAAGAATATCAAGATTTCGGCCCTCACCGATGTGGGTATGGTGAGGGAGGAGAATGAAGATAACTTCTGGCACCGGGATTACGGTAATATCGTGGCGGCAACTGTAGCAGACGGCATGGGGGGACATATCGGCGGCAGGGCCGCTTCGGAGACAGCGGTAGAGACCATTGAGCGGCTGTTTAATCAAAACCGGGGACGGCTGGCTGTAGTGGAACTGATCGAGGATTGCCTGGTACTGGGCAACCGTAAAATCAGGGAGAAGGCGGCCGAGAAATTCAGGGGAATGAATATCGGCACCACCTGTACCTTAGCCGTCGTCAGCGCGCCGGAAGCCGGCCGCGGAGCAGCCCCGCGTGGCCGCTCCGGGGAACTGATTGTCCATTTTGGCCACATCGGCGACAGTAAATTGTATTTAATTAACGGGGATGAAATTACTCAGAAAAGCACGGATCATACGATGCTGCAGCGGTTGTTGGATACCGATGCCCTCAAGCCCGAACAGGCCGAGACCTTTTCCCATAAAAATGTGATATACAAGTCTTTGGGGGGCACGGAGAAGCTGGACCTGGATCCCGTCGAGCAGTTTCCGTTGGGGTGGGGCAATATACTGCTCCTCTGTTCCGACGGCCTTTCCAACTACCTGAAACCCCCTGAGATGGTATACATTCTGCAGGGCAGCGGCAATTTAAAGAGGGCCGCCGAATACATGGTCGATCTGGCCAAATTCCGGGGCGGAGACGATAACATTACCGTTGTACTGCTGGAATACGGCAAATACCCCCGTAAGAAGGGGGTAACCCTTGAGAACATAAAGAAGGTCAAACGAAAAGGCAGCGGTAAAAAAAAAATCGTATTGAAAATATCTAAAAGAGATGTGGTCATATTGTTACTCGCTGCTTTAGCCATCCTGGCAGCGCTGCTGTTTCGTCTTATTTAGTCGAGGTCAATTGCCAGTTCCTGGGCGATTTTTCCGATTGATATAATGTTCTCACACATATACTCGGTGGCCAGATCCCCGGTAATGCTTTTGGCGATCTGCCTGATTCGCTCTTTCTCTTCTTCGCCGATCTCCTTTTTGGTGGCAATGTGAAGGATGGCGTTTTTTAGTTCCCTGTCAAACTGGATGACCGCCTCTCTTTTATACTTGTCCGGCGCCTGTCTGATCTGGGTGGCGTATTCCAATGTATAGAAGGAACAATCGTAATGCTTATAAGCGTAGTAATTGATCAGCCCCCAGAGTGAGCAGTGGGTTTTTTCCGGGTTTGACTCGTACAGCTCCCCTTTTTTGAGTTCTGCTATGATGGCGGCGGGATTATAGGCGCTGCCGACATAGGGGAAAATGATTTTGGGCAACTCCTTCTCATCTTTTTTTTGTAGAATATTCAACTGCTCGCCAAACAGGTAATAAGAGACCTCCTCTCCCATTTTGGCTACAAAATCGTTGATTAGTGTCTTTGTATCCGAAATAAATGTAATGGATTGAATGGGATCGGCACAATATAGTATATAAGGAATATTCATCCTGAAAGCCAGTAAACAGGCGTTTATAATCATGTAGCTGGTGCAAAGAATACAGGGGTGTTTTTCGGCCTGGTATTGGGGGGAGGCGGTACTCTCGGGATTGGCAAAGGTGAATTTCATCATTTTTTTGTACTTGATTTTATTGGTAAGGTAGATATGATCCACATTCAGACGGTCAAGGATCCTGTCTATGTTTTTGAGGGCATCTTTTGATTCGTAGGGAATATTGTATGTATAGGCCAGGATCTTCTTTTTTTTCTCCTTTAACATTTTGTAAAGTATATAGGTGCTGTCTTTGCCGCCGCTTAACATTGACATACAATCGTAGCTCCTGGTATTGTCCGAAGGGCTGTTTATAAATTCCTGCAAGTTTTTCTGGGCAAGCTCACGGTTCTTGAAGAGAAACTCCGGGATTTCCATATTACACAAATTGCAGACACCATCCTGGTCAAAGGTAATCCCCGGATGATTGGACTTAATGATGTGACACTTTGCACAGTACTGAATATCGGCCATTTTTCACCTTCTATATTTAAGGAATTAGTCGAGTATTATAGGCGATGAGGGGAAGGGTGTCAAGTTTCGTTGGCCGTTGTGATGGAGTGTAGATATTAGTCGTTTCGATTGATGATATATTTCCTCACCGCCCAGTTGTGCTCCTTGAGGGTTTTAGAAAAGTAATGATGGCGGCCGTCTTTGGAGACAAAATATAAATATTTGGTGTTTTCCGGGAACAGGGCCGCTTCGATAGAGGCAAAACCCGGGCTGCATATGGGGCCCGGCGGCAGCCCTTTGTGAACTCTGGTATTGTAGGGAGAATCCAGTTTCAGGTCTTTCCAGCGGATATTGCCGTCGTACCGGTTTTGTTTTTTAAGAATATATATAATCGTTGGATCACAGGCTAAGGGCATACCGATGCGCAGGCGGTTGTGAAAAACCGATGATATGAGAAAGCGTTCATCCCGGACCGCCGTCTCCTTTTCAATCAGTGAGGCCAGTATCACCACCTCCCGGACGGACATGTTGATGTCCCGGGCCCGCCATTTCAGGGAATTGGTGAAGTGGTCTTTGAATTTTTTGACCATTAATTCTATCATTTCGACGGCCCCGGTTCCCCTGGGTATGAGATAAGTATCCGGATACAGGTATCCCTCCAGGTCCCGGGCCGCCTCCAGGAATTGGGTGCTGCTTATGCCGTGATCGTTCTCTAAAAATTCGGCGGTTTCGTTTATGGTCATGCCCTCTTTAATCGTAATCTTGTACAGCACCACCTTGCCTTTGTGGAGTTTTTCGATGATTTGCCTCATGTTCATGGGGTCGGTAAACTCAAACTCCCCCGACTGTAAATTGGTTTTGCTAAAAAAAAGTCTATAATAAATAATAAAATAAGAATAGCTGGGGATGATTTTTTTTCGATACAAGACCTCACCGATGGTGGATACCGATGCCCCCTTTTCAATCTCAACGGTAATGGTATCCGTGTATCCTTTGTAGGGGAGAAAAACCTTACGGTAAAAGTCGATACCCAATACTGCGGCCAGGACAATCAAGATTAAAATAAAAACAAGAACTATTTTTTTCATCGCTGCTCCAGGTAACTATTCAGGATAACCATGGCGGAGACCGAATCCTTTGATTTTCTCCTCTTTTTAAAATCCGGCTGGATCGGTTTCAGTAACTCGAATGCTTCAAAGCTCGTCAATCTCTCATCCATAAATTCGATATCGATATCGAGGTGATTTTTTAAAAAATTGGCATAGTGTTCCACATTTGCGGTCATCTCACTCTGGCTGCCGTCCATGTTTAAGGGGTAGCCGATTACGATTTTCTGGATGTCGTATTCCTCAATAAGGTTCTGGATGGCATTTAGATCGTCCGCCAATTTTTTCCTGTTGATCGGCTGGATGGGGTTGGCACTCTTTAAAACGGTGTTACCCACGGCAAAACCCATCCGTTTCAAGCCAAAATCAATCGCCAAAATTTTCATGGTATTCAAACCCGTATTCGATCAACCGGCTCACCAGTTCGGTAAACGAGATACCCATCAGCCCAAACAGCCTGGGAAACATGCTGATCTCCGTAAAACCCGGAATGGTGTTGATCTCATTGATGTAAACTTTTTGGCTGCCTTTTTCCACAAAAAAGTCGATCCTGGACATGCCGTTTAACGACAATGTCCGGTAGGCTGCCTCAGCCATCCCTTTGATTTGGCTTTCCGTTTCTTCGCTTAGGTGGGCCGGGATAATAAATTGGGTTTTCCCCTCCAGGTATTTATCGGCGTAATCGTAAAATTCATTGGCCGGGATGAGCTCTCCCGGCGGGGAGACCAATACCTCGTCGTTGCCCATCACCGATATTTCAATTTCCCGGGCATCCAGCCCCTGTTCGATGATGATTTTCTTGTCATGCTGAAAGGCAATCCTCACTGCCGGTATTAATTCGTCTTCTTTCTTAACCTTTGAGATGCCCACCGACGAACCCAGCGAGCAAGGTTTGACAAACACCGGGTAATGGAAGTGCTGTGACACCTCTTCCTTAATTTGTGTTTCGTTATTCCCCGAAAAGATCAGGAAACCGGGGGTCGGCAGGCCGGCCCGCTGGAACAGCGCCTTGGCCACTCCCTTGTCCATGGCCAGGGCCGAGGCAAAGCTGTTGGCCCCCACATAAGGCTTGCCCGCCAATTCCCAGAGTCCCTGGATTTTTCCGTCCTCGCCGTTGGGTCCGTGCAGAATCGGGAAATGGATATCGATTTCTGCTTGCACCGGGCTTCTGCTATCCCAGGGGGAGATGGAGAAAAAATGTTCCGGGATTCCTTTGATCAGGCCGGTGTCCCGGTAGGCTTCGGCCTGCATCAGCGCCTCCTCTTCGATAAATGCCCAATTACCCTCTTTATTGATGTATATGAGCCTGGGGGTATAGCGGTCCCGGTCGATGTGTTGGCAAATTGCTCTGGCCGACTCGATGGAGACATCGTGCTCCCTGGATTTACCGCCAAACACAATGCCCACCGTTATGTTGTCTTTTCTCATGCCGTGATCCTTTCAGTCAAAAAGTTTCGTAGAATATTTTTAACATAAATTCCCATTCCCGTAAAGGACTTTGTTAAATATCTTTAGATGACTCAGGTGGCAATTTCTTTTTCGATGGCTTCCACATAGCTGTAAATCTTGATGCCCAGCTTTTCCGCCACCTTGCGGGCGTGCGGATCGACCATGGGGGAGATGATGACCCGGCTGTTGGCTTCCCGTTCATGCATCTTTTCATAAAATTTCGCCTTCTTGTAAAATGAATAGATATCCGGCTTGCTGACCGAGGATTTGATCTCGCCGATGATCAAAAGACTGTCTATAAGGATCACATCCAGTTCGACCTGTTCCGGCCAGCCGAATACTTCGCCCTTGTCGTCGTATTCGGTAACATGGAGTACTTCCACATCGAGGTTTTCCAGTATGCCCGCCAATGCATTGCGAAAACTCTCTTCGGAGCGGAGTCCCCACCTGGCGCCCAGTGCCCCGATGGAGACTTCATGTTTCTGGTAAAGTTTCTCTATAGACCGGTAAATTTTCTCCAATTCCTCTTGATTTTTTTCCCACTTTTTGTTCTGCTCATCCCATTTTTTATTCTGTTCATCCCACTTTTTATTCTGCTCTTCCCGAAGTTGCCGCAGTTCCTTCTGATTTTCTTCCCATTTCCTGTTTTGCTCATCCCATTTTTTGTTCTGCTCATCCCGAAGTTGCCGCATTTCCTCCCGGTTTTTGTCCCATTTTTTATTCTGCTCATCCCGAAGTTGCCGCATTTCCTCCTGGTTTTTGTCCCATTTTTTGTTCTGCTCATCCCGAAGTTGCCGCATTTCTTCCTGGTTTTTGTCCCACTTCCGGGTTTGCTCTTCCCGGTCCCTGCGTAACTCCTCCAGCAGCCGGTCAAACCGGCTGTCCATCACCACTTCTACTTTGTCCGCCTGGAGTTCTGCCTGTTCCCTGGAAAGCTGCACGATCAATTGGCGAATTTCGCTGTCGCTCTTCACCAATCCAGGCAGCTCTTCCCGGATAATTTTTTTCACCGTCTGCACATCGATGTTCATCCTGTCACCTCAATGTCCTCAATCAACAATTATACCCACCCTAATATACGATTAATTCCCCCAATTGTCAACCCAAACCCCTTTGTGCGTGTTCAGGTCGTTTTTATAAATCCGAAGGGTATATGGTACAGCCCTTGAATTTTTTTGTGAGAATTTATACAATGGGTAATGGGAAAATGACAGAAAAATTTAAATTGACTGAAAGCGAAACAGTTGAAATCAAGCGTTCTCTTGCCGAACGAAAGGAAATCCTGGAGACAATATCCGCTTTCTCAAATACCAAAGGAGGAACCATATACATTGGCATAGACCCGAAAGGAGAAATTACCGGTGTCGATATAGGAAACCAGACAATGGAAAACCTTGCCAATGATATCAAACAAAATACCGATCCAAAGGTTTTCCCTACAATCGAAATCAAAAATATCAATAATAAAGATGTTATTGTAATCAAGGTTACAGAATATCCAACAAAACCGGTGTGGGCAAAAAATAAAGTTTTCCTGAGGGTCGGCCGGTCAAACCAACGAATATCAGCAGAAAAAATCCGAGATTTCATTTATAAGAACAAGGCCTTTAAATGGGATTACCAATTAAAACCGGAAGTAAAATTGACTGAAATCGACACCACCCGTGTGAAACTTTTCTTACATAAAGTAGAAGAAGAACGGAACACAACATTTGATGCTTCCCGTACCACCGGCAAAATCCTGGAAAAGTTAAACCTGCTGAAAGATGGTCATCTAACCAACGCCTCTCTTTTGCTTTTCGGCAAAAATCCCCAAAAACATTTTTTGCAATCCGAAATCAGATGCGCCAGGTTTAATGGTATTGAACCCATAGATTTTGCCGATATCCAGGAGATTAATGGAACAATAATTGAACAGGTACCCGCAGTACTGAATTTTATTCGCCGTCACATTAACGTGGCTGCCCGGGTTACCGATAAACCGGAAAGAGAAGAAACCTGGGAGTACCCGAAAGAAGCCCTAAGAGAAGCAATTATAAATGCTGTATGTCATAGAAATTATGGGGATACAGGGAATGTCCAGATCAGGATATTCGACGACCGCCTGGAAGTGTGGAACCCCGGCTCACTTCCCGGTAATTTGACAGTGGAAATGCTCAGGAAACATCACCAATCCAAACCACGAAACGAACTGATTGCCAGGTGTTTTTATCTAATAAAATATATAGAACAATGGGGAACAGGCACAAACCGGATGATTAAATTGTGCCAAAATGCAAGATTGCCGGCGTTGGAATTCCTTGAATTGGCAGACAGCTTTGTTGTCATATTTAGGGGGAAATTGCAAAGACTAGAAATGATCACCCATAAACCAAAAATGAAGCTAACTGAAACACAAGAGAAAATCATCCGGTACCTGGAAGAAAACGGTGAAGCCAGTACGTATGATATGATAAAAAATTTGAAATTGGCTGAGCGAACAATACAAAGAAATCTTAAACAACTTAAGGAAATCATCAGGTGGACCGGCCGAACGCCCAATGATCCCCAAGGCAAATATGCGTTAAAAAGGCTCCTTTAATTTGATGACGGAGTAAAAGAGCCAATATTTCTTGATAATTCCTTAATAACCAGCTTAATTGCATGGTGACGTGGCGGAGTAATGACGGAGTAAAAGAGCCAATATTTCTTGATAATTCCTTAATAACCAGCTTAATTGCATGGTGACGTGGCGGAGTAATGGCGGAGTAAAACACCCGATATTATTTGATGGAAACAATGGGGCGTTGTAGGCTGCTCATATTTTACCCCCAGCCAATGATTTTTTACCCCCACCATTGGCGGCGAAATCGTTGCCATAGGGGGAAAAATCATTGCCATACCCGGCGAAACCGTCCACACAGCGGAAGAAACCATTCACATAATGTTCTAGGTCAAGAAAAAACGGACAAAAAATCATTTTAATTACCCAACACCTC
>CBFDCR010000012.1:0-87730 GCA_965603365.1 uncultured bacterium | reverse complement strand
AGGCGGCGACCGGATTCGAACCGATGAATAGCGATTTTGCAGACCGCTGCCTTACCACTTGGCTACGCCGCCATTAAATGGAGCGGGAAACGGGATTCGAACCCGCGACATCAACCTTGGCAAGGTTGCGCTCTACCACTGAGCTATTCCCGCGTTGACGAAGATAGGATATAAAAAAAATTCGCTTTTGTCAAGCTTTTTTCAAAGCAAATCTCATTCCCATATTGACAAAATCAAGGATATTTGGTATTTATATAACTACGGTTTCCCCAGTAGCTCAATCGGCAGAGCGGGTGGCTGTTAACCACTAGGTTCGCGGTTCGAATCCGTGCTGGGGAGCCATTCTTCTCAATGATGGGAACCAAAGAAAAAGAGGAACTGCGCCGCTGCCGAGAGTTCGAGTTACAACCTGACCGCCGGGCGCTACTACCCGCACCAGGCCGAGGCGGTCAAAAATGAGAAGGAGGATATGATTCATGCCGCCAAATAATCATCTCTTAACTGTACGATCCAATTTCTGGCGATCGCCTGGCATTGAAGAACTGGCTGAAGCGCAAGGAGTGCGACCTATTGAGGATATAACCGCCCTCTTTGGCACCTGGCCCGGTGAAATAGAGGATGGTTTTGGGGAATCTATTCATTCGCTTCGCCGCCAAAGTCCTGCTGGGAGTAAGAGCCAATGACGCTGCCAAAAGTTGTGATCGACACAAACAATGCGAAGGACTTCGAAAACATAACTGATCTGCACGTTGTAACAGAATACGTCGAGGTTTAAAAGCCATGCCAGAATTGAGTCATATACCTATTAAATATTAATGAGCATGCTGGATGCAGTCATTCAGGTTTTGAAGGAAGCGGGTAAACCACTTCATGCCAAAGAGATTACGGAGCGCATCCTTTCGAAAGACCTCTGGAAGACCACAGGTAAGACACCGGCAGCGACAGTCAGCGCGAGGCTCTATTCTGATATCAAGAAGAATGAGCAGGCATCTCCCTTTATTCTTCATGCACCACAAACGTTCGGCTTGAGGGATGCAAGGGTTCCTGCTGAAACCGCTGTAGATATACAACCCAAAGCTGCATCCACCGGGGTCAACAGGACACAAAGTAAGACCTATTCCTTTACCGATTCAGCCGAAAAGGTGCTTGAGCAATTCGGCCAGAAACGGCCGATGCACTACCGGGCAATCACAGAAAAGGCCCTGGAGATGGGCTGGCTTGTCACTGAAGGTAAAACTCCGGAAGCCTCGATGTACGCACAGATTTTGACTGAGATCAAACGCTACAAAAGGCGCGGCGAGCAGCCTCGCTTCGTCCAACACGGCAAGGGATTCGTTGGACTTTCGAAGTGGATGGGGCGAGGCCTCGCCTTTGAGATCGAGCAACATAACAAGAAGATACGCCAGGCATTACATCAACGGTTGCTCGACATGGAATGGGGTGCGTTTGAGGAATTGATAGCGAGGCTTTTGGCGGAGACGGGCTTTGAGGACATCGACGTGACCAACCGAAACAAGGACGGCGGTATCGATGTCCGCGGCATCCTGGTTGTGGGCGACGTAATTCGCACGCGTATGGCCATTCAGGTGAAGAAATGGAAGCGCAACGTTCAGGCGCCGGTTGTGCAGCAGGTCAGGGGAAGCCTTGGAACCCACGAGCAAGGCCTCATTATCACGACCAGTGATTTTAGCACAGGAGCACGCAAAGAAGCTGCTCGACCAGATGCCATTCCGGTCGCGCTTATGAGTGGAGAGCAGCTTGTTTTGTTGCTCATCGAAAACGGCATTGGAGTTTGCCGTAGAAGCCATGATTTGTTTGAACTTGAGGAGCCTTCTGATACGGACGCTGACACAAATGCGGCCATTTCCAATGGTCAGAGAACATGAAAAGTGCGAAAGGTCTGAAATAAAAATCCGAGGAGGGGTAGTATGAGTCATGTTATTGTGGAAGTTACGGTGGTGCCGTTGGGTACGGGATCTACGTCCTTGAGTGCCTATGTGGCGGAGGTGGAGAAGGTGGTAAAAGAGTATAAAAATGTAAAAAGCATGCTTACCCCCATGGCCACCATATTGGAAGGGGATCTCGACGGCATTCTCAAACTCATCCGCCAGATGCACGAAACGCCATTCCTGAAAGGGGCCCGGCGTGTCTCCACCCGGATCAGCATCGATGACCGGCGGGATAAAAAAGGATCGATGGAAGGCAAGATCCAATCGGTCAAGACAAAAATGGAATAAAAAAAATATAATACCATTTTGTTATTGAAATTTTGAGTGTAATCATATATATTTAGAGCGAGCACGAGGTTAATGATGAAAACATACAACATTTTAAACAACTACTTAATTTTTGAACAATTGCATGCGGACTCAATAGGAGCCAAC
Source organism: uncultured bacterium (assembly GCA_965603365.1). GTDB lineage: Bacteria > Acidobacteriota > Aminicenantia > UBA2199 > UBA2199 > JAHELQ01. The sequence goes on along the minus strand of CBFDCR010000012.1, from coordinate 85,346 downwards.
TTTCGGGGCGCCGGTATCGAAGACAACAAACCGGTTCAACATCAACTCATCACCGAAGTGAATCCCGTTTATACCATGGATGAGACCACCTGGAAGAGGGTATCGGTTCTGCTGGAGGGCATCAAAAAATCCAACATCACCCATCTCTATTCTCCCGACAAAATTGTCAGGAGTAAAGAGGCGACCCTCTTGATCTTCCCCTATCTTAAGGGGAAAACCCTGGAAAATATCCTCGAAGACGCCGCCCAACAAGAGGTACCCATCAATTTCGACCTGGCCTTCTCCATGGTCACCGCTATTGCCGATATCATCGATATGGGATCATCCATAGTGGTGAGCGGGAAAAAATCCTTTCACGGATTTTTAACACCCGACAACATCATCATTGACTATGACGGCAATATATATCTAAAAAATTATGGCATCGCCCCCTATCTGAGTCAAAACGGCAATCTATATAAAGAAATGGAGATGAAATACGGCTCCTGGCTGACCCCCGAATATCAAAAAAGAGATAAGATCGTTCCCCAATCCGATATATATCATCTGGGTTATACCATATATCGCATCTTAACCGGCAAGTATTTTTCATATACACCGGGTGAGGATTTTGATGCCAAATTCTCCAGTATCAGCTTTAGCCATCTCATACCCACCACCGATAAAGATTATCTGACCAGTATGATCAATTTTTTCAAAAAAACCCTCCATCCGGACCCCATTAAAAGATTCAACAATGTCAGGGAGTTAAAGGATTACATCTCAAATTATTTTAAGATTGAAGAGCTCTCCTCTGTGACCTTTAGTCTGGCCTACTTCATGAATTCCCTTTACACCGACATGATGGAAGAAGAGACAACCATGATGGCCGGGGAGTTGAACTATGAAATTCCGGAATCCGACCCGGAAGTCGGAGAAAAAACGGCTGAAGAACGGGCCAGAGCAGATAACGAAATCGTGGAAAAGATCCTGACCGGCCTTGAGGAAACCGAAAAATCGAAATCAAAATTCCTGCTGCCTTTGATTATTATACTGATTGCCGTAATCGGTATAGCCGGTTTTTTATATATTAGCCAGGCCAACAAGGCCAAACAAGAACAATTGAAGGTTAAACAGGAATCGGAACGAAAGCTGGCCCAGATTCAGCAGCAAACAAAAAACGAATATGAGGCAAAATTGAAATCCCTGGAAGAACAGATTACCACCACCGAGGAAGAGCAAAAGACCAAAGAAGGTGAAATCGCCAGGCTCAAAGCCTGGCGCCAGGAACAGGAACGAAAAGAACAGGAAAGCAAACAGGCAATCGAGCAGGCCAAAAAATTAGAAGAACTTGAGGCCGAAAAAAAGAGAATCGAAGAGGAAAAAATAAAACTGGAAGAAGAGTCAGAGAAGAAAAGGCTGGAAGAAGAAAAGCAAAAACAAAAAGAGGAGGCCGAGAGGAAATTAAAGGAGGAACAGGAGAGGGTGGTAGCCGTGGGCGAACTCATCGACATTCAATTTGCCACCCAGAAGCCGATCCTGATCAACAGCGAAGATCCCGAATTCTCCCGATCCATTCGAAAAAAATACAAGGGCCTGCAGATGAACATCACCTGTTCCCTGCTCATTGACGAAAAGGGCAACATATCCAGGGTTAAAATCAAGGGCAATGTGGAACCGGAGATCAAATTAACGCTGTCCACCACCCTGGCCAACGGGAAATATAAGCCTGCCCAGAAGAATGGGGTTAAAGTAAAAGTCTGGTTAGATGTGCCCATCACCCTCTCTTTTTAAGTAAATAAAGGGGCAATCCATTGGGATCGCCCAAACTGTACATTCTGACCATCAACCCGGGCTCCACCTCCACCAAAGTGGCGGTTTTCTTAAACGAGAAAAAAATCCTTTCCTCCACGATATCCCATACCGTCAGGGAAATCGCCCGATACCCCAGAATCATCGATCAAAGGGATTTCAGAACCAAAATTGTCCTGGACTTCATGAAAAAAAACGAGATGGACATGGCGAATCTGAATGCGGTGGCCGGCAGAGGCGGACTGCTCCCCCCCCTGAAATCCGGCACCTATATCGTTAATCGGGAAATGGTGGATTATCTGTCCGTCACAACCGCAGAACACGCCTCGAACCTGGGCGCTATTATTGCCTTTTCCATCTCCGAACCCCTAAATATTCCCGCCTACATCGTAGATCCGGTGGTGGTAGATGAGATGGACGACACAGCCAGGATTACAGGGATTCCGGAAATCAAGCGGGTCAGCATCTTTCATGCCCTGAATCAGAAGGCAACCGCCCGGGAGGCAGCCGACAGCCTGGGAAAAAAATACGAAGAGTGCAACCTGATTGTGGCCCACCTGGGGGGCGGCATTTCCATCGGTGCCCACAAGCAGGGAGCGGTAGTGGACGTCAACAATGCCCTCGATGGAGAGGGGCCCTTTTCGCCAGAGAGAGCCGGGACTATTCCGACCTGGAGCCTGGTGGAACTGGCCACTTCCGGTAAATACAGCCTGGCGGAATTGAAGCAAAAAATCACCGGTAAGGGCGGGCTGGTGGGCCATTTAGGCACCAACAATTTAAAAGAGGTAGCCCGGAGAATTGCCGACGGCGATAAACGGGCGGAACTCATCTTTACGGCCATGGCCTACACCGCGGCTAAGGCCATCGCGGCCCTGTCCGCGGTTTTTTCCGGTCGCATTGACGCCGTGGTATTAACCGGCGGCATGGCCTACCATGAAGAACTGGTGGACCTGGTCAGGCAGAGAATCGAATTTCTGGCCCCCATATTGGTGTTTCCGGGGGAAGACGAAATGTCGGCCTTGTCTAAGGCTGTACTCCGTGTTTTAAACGGAGAAAGTCAAGCAAAAATCTGGCGTTTTTCAGGAGGTAAATCATGACTTCAATAAAGAGTTTAGGGGAATTGGAAACTCTGGTCAAAAAGAAACAAACACCCAAAATGGCGGTGGCCTACGGACAAGATGAGGAGACCATACAGGCGGTGGAACGGGCGGTGAGGGAGAAAATCGTAGACGGTATCTTAATCGGCGATGGAAAAATCATAGAGGAAAAATGCCGAAAATTAAACATACCGCCAGACATGTTTGATATCGTAGACGAACCGGATGAAAAAAAGAGCGGCATGCAGGCGGTAAAGATGATCCTCGATGAGAAGGCCTCCATACTGATGAAGGGATTTATTTCAACGACCCTCTTCTTAAAATCCATCTTAAACAAAGAATTCAATCTCATCAAGGAGGGGTGCATCCTATCCCATGCCTCCATCATCGAGGTACCCACATACGATAAATTACTGATTGTCTCAGACGTGGCCATGATCCCGGAACCCGACTTGCAGCAAAAGATCCAGATACTCCGATTCGACATCAACGTTGCCCAAAGCCTGCACATCGACAATCCAAAAGTGGCTCTGATTGCCGCCAACGAGAAGGTCTCGGATAAATTACCCGCCACCCTGGATGCCGCCATTATTTCCAAGATGGCCGACCGGGAACAGATTAAAGGCGCCATTGTGGACGGCCCCTTAGCCCTCGACGTGGCCCTCTCCAAGAGGGCCTGCGAGATCAAGGGGTTAAAGTCGCCGGTGGACGGCCATGCCGACATCCTGATTTTCCCCAATATCGAAACCGGCAATGTCTTCTACAAATCCATCACCATTTTAGCTAAGGGCCGGCCGGCAGCCATTGTTACCGGTGCCCCCTTCCCGGCGGTGCTGACCTCCCGGGCCGACGAGGACGACTCCAAATACTACTCCATTGTCCTGGCCGCGGCCATGGCTTAAATAAAGCCGCGAAGGGCGTAAAGATTTAGACCATTTTTTTGATGAGGAGGAAGCCGCCGATTAACAGTACGGTAAACACCAGGGCCAGCCAGTTGAAGTATTTATCGATAAAGATCTTGATGGATTCGCCAAAATAGTAAATCAGAAAGGCCACCAGAAAGAAGCGGGCACCCCGGGAGATCACCGAGGCAGCCATAAAGGTTACAAAATTGAGATCAAAGGCACCGGAGGAGATGGTAAAAATCTTGTAGGGGATGGGGGTAAATCCGGCGGTGAACACAATCCAGAAGCCATACTTCATATACTGCAGTTGCATGGAGCGAAAGACCTCTTCGGAGAATCCCGGTATATGGTGAAAGAAGAACTGGGCCACCCCTGAATACTGGCCGGCCCCACCCCACCACATAAAATGACCGATCACATAGCCAAATATCCCGCCTAAGGCCGAAGCCACCGTAACGGTAAGGGCCAGCCGGAACCACTTTTTACGGTATCCCAGTACCAGGGGGATGAGCAGTACGTCAGGCGGTACCGGGAAGAAACTGCTCTCGGCAAAGGCCAGTGCAAACAGGGCATATTGGGCCGAGGGCTTTTCCGCCCAGGCCAACACCCAATCATACAGCCGGCGAATGGGATTAAACTTCATCTAAACCCTCCGTCAACTTTTGCTGTTCTTCCCTGCAATTTAAATCATACTTGATCACGCTCAACGAGATATAGCCGTTTTTTAGCGCCCAGACATCGGTACCCTCAACCAATCGATAGACCGGGTTTCCGGTTCCCAACCAGTAATACTCCTTGCCCCGGGGATCGCTGCGCACCTCTACATCCGGATAATATTTCTTGTCCCCCAGGGAGGTCACTATAACTTCGCCGTTATTGTGAAAGGGAATATTCAAATTATAGACCACATCGGCATTCTTCCGGGGCAGCAGCTTGCGCAAGATCCTGAGGGCGATTTCGGCCCCCTGGTCAACGTTGTATGAATCGGCAGAATTGCTCGTCTGATCCGGAATCAACGAAACCGCCATGGAGGGGATTCCGTACAGGAAGCCTGAAAAGGCACCGGCCACCGTGCCGGAGAAAAAAACATCATACGAAATATTTTCCCCGAAATTCATGCCGGAAACGATGAAATCGGGAGTGGTTGGCAAAAGCTTATGGAGAGCTAGATTGACGCAATCGATGGGTGTCCCGTCTATCCAGAAGCAATGTTCAGAAAATTCCGTTACTCTAAGGGGTCGCTTCAAGGTCAGGGCCATGCTGATGGCGCTTCTCTCCCGATCCGGTGCCACCATATATACGTTGTAATCTTTAGAAAGACGCTCCCTCAAAGTAGTGATACCCGCCGACTGATAGCCGTCGTCGTTGGTCAACAAGATACATGGCCTCTTTTTTCCGCTCAATACAATGCTCCTCGTCTTCTATTTCTCAACCTTTATGGGTGATGAACGTTTTAATTTAAGGCAATACTAATTTATATTCCCTTGTTATTGGTACACTGCCATGAAGATCATAGAGAAGATGGTCGGGACGAGTGGATTTGAACCACCGACCACACGCACCCCAAGCGTGTACGCTACCAGACTGCGCCACGTCCCGACTTATATTACTTTTTATCACGTTTGTCCAGTAATGTCAATATCTCTTTTAAACGACTTTTAATTAAATCACGCCTTTCGGGCCACCAGTTGCCATTATCGGCCGCTTCAACCTTCGGAGAAGGAGATGGGGTGTCGGTCCGCAGCATCTCTTTGATCCTGGTCTTGTCGACCTTTTCCTCAAATAGAAATTTTTTGATTTTTAAAATAAGTTCCACATCCCGGCGGGTATAAAATTTTTCCCCCAGGTTATTGACCACCGGCACGAATCCGCCGAATTCACTCTCCCAGAAATCCAGCACCCTGCCATCCAGTTTGGTCAACTGGATGACCTCCCTTCTCTTGAACGTCAACTTATCCGGCAATTTTACTTCCATAGTCCGCGATCATTATACACCATTTCCCCCCACAAAAGAACGCCCCCCCATTTCATTTTTTCTTCAAATTCACCTTGAGGCAGCACCGGAGATTGCCCGCTTACCTGTCTGGCGGGCAGCGTTCCATCAGGGTCATCTCCCTCGAGGTTAAAACCTCGTTTTTGGGGAAAAAAGCCCCGAAAGTGGGAGTTGATCTTCGGTATTTCGTCTTAAAGGCCGGAATTGGAGTAAATCTCGACAGGAGCGAACTCTTGTCCCCTATGGTTGCCAATCCTCTATTGGATTGTGATCAATAAAAATCTTCCAGTAAAGGCTATGAGGAATGTTTCGTGTGTCCCGTTTTTATACCCTCTTCATTTTTTTTAGGTTTTTTTAGCCCTTTCACCATTCGATCAAAATCAGAAATATAATTTTTATCCTGATTGATCCGAAAAACTTCATAGTCTTTTTCAGCCAGTGCATTGGCAACTTCACGAGAAATTTTGCCTTTGTCCTGCAAAATATCAAACTCATTAAACTTCAGGAAAGCATTGAGTTTTCCCACCCAGTCCCCCATCTTCATTAGCCGCCCCCTGCTGGCCTGAAGCTCGGCATAATCCAGATACATGTCTACAATATGATTAAGGGCTTTTATTTCCTCTTTTTGCAAATAATTTTTGGCTATGAAAATATCGGATTTCAAAATTTTTCCTTTGGGCGACTTTCGCCAGGTTGTCAGACCCATATTGGGTTTATATTTATCTGCTCGCTCTGCAACAATTTCCGCCGCGGTCTTTCCAGTTATTGCAAAGTGCATTTTATTTTGCACGGTAGCAAAAAACTTTTCTGTTTCAACAGAGTTAGGAGAATAGTCCACAGCCGTAGCATAAATATCGGTAATCTTCTGATACACCATGCGTTCACTGGCCCGGATCTCTCTAATTTCTTCCAGGAGTTCCTCGAAATATCGAGCATCAAAGCGAGTACCGTATTTGAAACGATCGCCGTCAATGGCAAAACCTTTAAGAATATAGTTTTTCAGTTTATCGGTTGCCCAGGTCCGAAACTGGGTGCCTCGAGTAGAGTTTACCCTGTAGCCGACAGCGATGATGGCCTCCAGGCTATAAAATGTGATGCTCCGTTTTACCTGACGTTTACCCTCTTGCCGAACTACCGAGAATTCCTCGGTAGTTGCCGCTTCATCCAGTTCACCTTCGCTGTAGATATTTTTCAGGTGAAGGGAAATGTTGTCTTTAGAGCATTCAAACAGCTTCGCCATTAGCCCCTGCGACAGCCAAAGATTTTCATTCCCAAAATAAACTTCGATCTTTACCTTCCCGTCTTCTGTTTCATAAATGGTAATTTCAGAATTGGGAATAGATTCTGAAATATCCTTATCACTCAATTCTGTTTCTCCATTAATTTCTTCACGATGTTTGTGGGTATTATCGCCGACGGCTCCTCTTTTGTCAAGTTCACGAAAAAAGGGCCCCATTTCCCCTTTTTTCCATCTACTTGCTGGGGGGATCTACATATTGCGGCGGTAGCGGCCGCCTACTTTGTAGAGGGCGCCGGTGATCTGGCCGATGGAGCAGTATTTAGTGACCTCCACCAGTTTTTCAAAGATATTTTCGTTATTGACGGCCACCTGCTGCAGCTCTTCCAGCAGTTGGGGGCCGGTAGCCTCATTTCGTTGGTGCAGGCTCTCCACGGTCTGCAGTTGAAATTGCATCTCCTCTTGGCTGGCCCGGATCACCTCGCCGGGGATGACCGTAGGGGATCCCTCGGAAGAGAGCCAGGTGTTGACGCCGATGATGGGATACTCGCCCGTCTGCTTCAACTGTTCGTAATAGAGGGATTCCTCCTGTATCTTGCCCCGCTGGTAATTGGTCTCCATGGCCCCCAGTACGCCGCCCCGCTCGGAGATGCGGTCAAACTCCAGCAACACCGCCTCCTCCACCAGGTCGGTCAACTCTTCGATGATGAAAGATCCCTGCAGCGGATTCTGGTTTTTGGCCAGCCCCAGTTCCCGGTTGATGATCAACTGGATGGCCATGGCCCGCCGCACCGACTCCTCGGTGGGGGTGGTGATGGCCTCGTCGTAGGAGTTGGTGTGCAGGGAGTTGCAGTTGTCGTAGATGGCGTACAGGGCCTGGAGGGTGGTGCGGATGTCGTTAAAATTGATCTCCTGGGAGTGGAGCGACCGGCCGGAGGTCTGGATGTGATATTTCAACTTCTGGGAACGGTCATTGCCCTTGTATTTAAACTTCATGGCCTTGGCCCATATGCGCCGGGCCACCCGGCCGATGACCGCATACTCCGGTTCGATGCCGTTGGAAAAGAAAAAGGAGAGGTTGGGGGCAAACTGATCGATGTCCAGGCCCCGGGCTAGATAATATTCCACGTAGGTAAAGCCGTTGGCCAGGGTCAGGGCCAACTGGGTAATGGGATTGGCACCGGCCTCGGCGATGTGGTAACCGGAAATGGAGACCGAGTAAAAGTTGCGCACATTGTGCCGGGTAAAGTACTCCTGCACATCCCCCATCATCTTCAAGGCAAATTCGGTGGAGAAGATGCAGGTATTCTGGGCCTGGTCTTCTTTCAAGATATCCGCCTGGACCGTGCCCCGCACCCGGCACAGGGTCTCTGCCTTTATGTTCTCGTAAATATCCCGGGGCAGTACCTGGTCACCTGTCACTCCCAGGAGCATCAAACCCAGGCCATCGCTGCCCCGGGGCAGCTCACCCTGATAACGGGGCCGCACTCCCTTTTCTTTATATATCCGGTCGATTTTTTGGTTGACCCGGTCCACCAGTCCATGCTCTTTGATGTAGATCTCACACTCCTGGTCTACCGCGGTGTTCATGAAGAAACCGGTCATGATGGGGCCCGGGCCGTTGATGGTCATGGAGACCGAGGTCCTGGGATCCGCCAGCCGAAAACCGGAATAGAGCTTCTTGGCATCGTCCAGGCAGCAGATAGAGACACCGGAATTGCCGATCTTACCATAGATATCGGGGCGAAGATCCGGATCTTCGCCGTACAGGGTGACCGCATCAAAGGCGGTGGACAGCCGCTTGGCCGGTTGATCAAAGGCCAGATAATGAAACCGTCTGTTGGTACGTTCGGGTCCGCCCTCACCGGCAAACATGCGGGTGGGGTCTTCGCCCTCCCGTTTAAAGGGAAACACGCCGGCGGTAAAGGGGAATTCCCCCGGTACATTTTCCTGCAAATTCCACCTCAAGATATCTCCCCAGGCTTTGTATCTCGGTAGACTGATCCTGGGAAAATGGGTGTGGGACAGGGTTTCGCTGTGGGTGGCGATTTTGATCTCCTTATCCCGGACTTTGAAAGTATAAAAATCCTTTTTATAGGATTGGACTTTTTGATCCCAGTTTTCCAGGACTTTCCTGTTCTGCTCATCCAGTTGGGTTTCATATTCCTGATAAAGCTCTGACAACTGTTTCTTCAATTCACCTCGAGCCGGAGTTTCGGCCCTGTCAAGGGCCCCTAAGGATTGTTTGATACCATACAACTGCTGCGCCACTTCCCGCTGGTCCTCCACCCATTGATCGTAACGGCGAATACTCTCGGTGATCTCCGACAGGTAGCGGGTTCGATGGGGAGGAATGATGAATACTTTCTGGCTCATCTCCGCAGTGATCCGGTAAGTGGATTTTAAATCTGCGCCGGTCTTTTCCACAATCCGATTGAGAATGGCTCTATACAGTAAGTTCACTCCGGGATCGTTGAAGTGAGAGGCGATGGTGCCGAAAACCGGCAGATCCTCAACCGGGGTATCCCAGAGTTGATGATTGCGCTGATACTGTTTTCGCACATCCCGCAGCGCATCCTGGGCGCCGATTTTATCAAACTTGTTGATGGCGATCAGATCGGCAAAATCCAGCATGTCGATCTTTTCCAGTTGGGTGGCGGCACCGTACTCCGGTGTCATGACATAGAGGCACACATCGGAATGATCGATAATCTCGGTGTCCGACTGGCCTATCCCTGAGGTCTCCAGCAGAACCAGATCAAATCCGGCGGCTTTTAGAATATCGACGGCCTCCCGCACATACTTCGACAGAGCCAGATTAGACTGCCGGGTGGCCAGGGAGCGCATATACACCCGGCCGTCGTGAATGGCATTCATGCGGATGCGGTCTCCCATTAATGCCCCACCGGACTTTCTCCTGGATGGATCCACCGAAATAACAGCCACACTCTTTTCTTTAAAATCCTTCAGGAAACGGTTGATCACTTCATCCAGCAGCGAAGACTTTCCCGAACCGCCAGTGCCGGTAACGCCTAACACCGGCACCGTTTTTTCCCGGACAATCTCCTCGAGCTGCCGCATCACCCCTCTGGACTTATCGGGAAAATTTTCGGCCGCCGATATCAGGCGGGCAATGGCTTTATAATCCCTGTTTCTCAGATTTTCAAACGCACCGTCTAAATGGGCACCGGTGGGAACATCACATCTGGATAGCATATCGTTGATCATGCCCTGCAGCCCCATGGCCCGGCCGTCATCGGGGGAGTAAATCCGGGTGATGCCGTATTCCTGAAGCTCCTTGATCTCAGCCGGCAGGATCACCCCGCCGCCGCCGGCAAAGATTTTGATGTGATCCGCGCCGGCCTGCTTGAGCAGGTCATACATGTACTTTAAATATTCCACATGGCCGCCCTGGTAGGAGGTCACCGCCACAGCCTGGGTATCCTCCTGGATGGCACAGTTCACCACCTCTTTTACCGAACGGTTGTGCCCCAGGTGGATCACCTCGCAGCCGGAAGCCTGGATAATACGGCGCATGATATTAATGGAGGCATCGTGGCCGTCAAACAACGAGGTGGCGGTCACCACCCGAATCTTATTTTTTGCCTGATAAACGTCTACGTCTGCTGTTTTTGCCGTCATATTCTCCTCTATTCCATTATTTCATGGTGAACCGCCAGGCACAGTACCATTCGTCCGGATGCTCATCCGGCGGGCAGCCGATACATTCGGTTCTGATGCGGGAATCGATGGCTTCGGCAAACATCGGGTATTCCACCAGCCCCGCCGATTTGCAGGGATAATCATCCAGACCTTTTCGCTTCCTGGCCGCCTGTACCCGGCACTCATTCATCATGAAGGTGAAGCCTTCGGCCGTCTCAGCCGCGATGGACTGCTTGTTGATAAAGGCATATAAACGAAACTGTAAAGCCCTTTTTAAACCTTCCAGACCCGGCTGATCCGGCAGGTCCAAAAACCGCTTGATGGACCAGGCCTCGAAGGGAGAAAATTGGGCCCAGCAGGAATCGTTGCTCCGCTTGGCATCGCCCATATTCCGTGAGAACTCCACCGCCTGAAACCAGACACCGTCGTTGGCCAACCAGTTGACGGCCGCGGTTTCGGTCAATTCCTTCAATTTATCTTCGGGTAGATTCAACAGCGGCACCGGCAGACCATCCTTCATCTCGAAACCGATGGTTTTGGCCAACCTCTTTAGTTGGATGTCGAATCCCTTCTCCACCACCGACTTCAGAATATCCTGGGCCTTTTGCCGTCCCAGTTGGTGCTGCACTTCGGCATACCACATGGCATGGTGCATGGCGGTGCGGTGAAAAAAATCCATCAGCAAGCGCACCAGTTCTTCCTGGCTGAGATCTTCGGCGCTTCTTTTATCTTCTGTCATGACCCCTTTTCCCCTCGCGGTAACCCGGTCATTTCAACAGACTCGCCGATATCACCAGCCTCATGATTTCACTGGTGCCCTCGTAAATCTCGGTGATTTTGGCATCCCGCAAGTATCGCTCCACATCAAATTCCTTGATGTAGCCGTAACCGCCGTGGATCTGAATCGCCTTGTTGGCGCAAAAGGAGGCCACTTCGGAGGCCTTGAGCTTGGCCATGGCCGCCTCCCTGGAATAGGGCAAACCTTTATCCTTCATCAAAGAGGCCCGGTAGGTCAACAGCCAGGCCGCCTCATACTCGGTCCACATATCGGCAATCATCCACTGGATGGCCTGGAAACTGGCAATGGGCTGATCAAACTGCTCCCGTTCCTTGGCGTATTGAATGGAATCCTCTATGGAGGCCCGGGCAATACCCAGGGCCTGAGAGGCGATTCCCAACCGGCCGCCGTCCAACGTAATCATGGAGATCTTGAATCCTTTGTTCAACTCACCCAGCAGGTTCCCTTGGGGGATTTTGCACTCCTCTAAGATAAATTCCGCCGTGGAGGTAGCTTTGATCCCCAGTTTGTGTTCCAGCTTGCCCACCCGGAAACCGGGTGTTCCCTTTTCCACGATAAAGGCACTGATGCCGCGGGCCTTCTGGGCCGGATCGGTGGAGGCGATAATGACCGCCACTTCCGCTTCGTTGCCGTTGGTGGTAAACTGTTTGGTGCCGTTCAGCACCCAATGATCACCTTCAAGCTTAGCCGTTGTTTTGGTAGCACCGGCGTCGGAACCGGCCCCCGGCTCGGTCAGGGCCAGGCAGCCGATCTTCTTACCGGCACACATGTCCGGCAAATATTTCTTCTTTTGTTCCTCGGTACCAAAGCGGAAGATGGGGTCCACCGACAGCGAAGAGTGGGCCGAGACGATCACGCCGGTGGAGGCACAATACCGGGAAATTTCCTCGATAGCGATCATATACGACACATAATCCATGCCGGCCCCGCCGTACTCCGGCGGATAGGCCACGCCCATCAAACCCAGTTCACCGGCCTTTTTCACAATCTCCGCCGGGAATTCTCCCTTCTCCTGGTTTTCCCGGGCACAGGGGCCGATCTCATTTTTGGCAAATTTGGCAACCATGTCCCGCAACATCATTTGCTCTTCGGTCAATAAATAATCCACGATTCCTCCTTATTTCATCGTTAATAATAAATTCCTCTGAGTCGACGAGGCTCCAAAAAGGAATTTTAAACGAAATAAAGCGGTATTTCAATAGAAGCAGGCCATTTTTTCCACATTTTTCACCCCCCGCCCAAAATCTTTAGCCGGGGTTTGCAATAGCGGTGGAGATTGGATATAATCTTAGCGGAGATACGTGATAAGATGATCAAAAAAATCCCTTATGGCCTGACAGACTATGAAAAATTTGTGACAGGACACTATTATTATGTCGATAAAACCCGGTATTTAGCTTCTATAATAAAATGAAAATAGTGGTAGAGAAATTGGACTGTCCCGTTTTGTTTCCCTTAAAAATTAAACTCACCCCTTGATCCCCTCTCTTAAGAAGAGAGGGGAAATACACTCCCCTTCTCTTTCTAAGAGAAGGGGTTGGGGGATGAGTTGCACCTGCCGCGGGACCAGAGTTTCAGATGGACAGAGCATCAGAGTACCAACAGAGACCCTAAAACTGGCACCGCACAACACGAAAACCGATGCCGTAGAACTTGGCACGAGGGGTGATGAGGCTGGCGTTGCTGCGGGCGGAACAACGGAGGTTGACCTTACCGTTGATCCACGAGCCGCCGCGCAACGCCGGAATCCCATATTCTTTATCTAAATTCTCCATCCACTCCCAGACATTGCCGGCCATGTCCATTAAGCCCTCGGACGTGGCCCCATCGGGGTAGCGGCCCACCGGTGTGGTGGTAATCACATTTCTACCGTAATTGGCCAGTTCCGGGGTGGGTTCTCCCTTGTTTTTGGGCCAGGGGTACTCCCTTAAAGAGCCGTCCGGTTCGCGACCGGCCGCGGCCCACTCCCACTCCCATTCACGGGGCAGCCGGTAAATAGACGCAACCGCATCGACATCCCGGTTCTTAAAATCTCCCTGTTGGGCCGCTTCCATGCATGAAAGCCAGAAGCAGTAGGCCCGGGCCGCATACCAGTTAATCCTTACCACCGGCTGGTCGGGACCGTTAAAATGTCGATCATCATCGGCCCGGGAACGGAATGCCTTCAACCACTTTTCCGGCTGCTTGCCCGACTTTTCCAGAAACCCTTGTATGGAGCCTGCAAATGTCCGCAGTTTGGGAGCAAACAGGTCAAGGGGAAGCACACCGGTCAGTTCCTTTTCCTCTTTGGAGAGGTAAGCCATGAAGCGGCGGTAGCGTTTGTTGGTGACCGGGTATTTGCAGAAGTAGCTGTCCGGCACAGTGACCTCTTTTTTCGACACCGAATAGGTGTAGGTGTTGCCGGGGATCAGGATGTACTCCACGTTGTCCTCGAAGGGGTTGCGGAAAGAGGGGGGCGCCGCCTCATCTACTATCGCCGGTTTTGCCGGTGTACCCGTGGCTTCGGCCACGATGTCGTCGGCATGGCTGCGGTTGGCCTGGCTCCAACTGCTTTTGTCGGCTTCTTTGATGCCGTCTATCGCCCGGGGGATACCGATTGTTTTCAGGCAATCCAGTGCACAGCGGATCTGGTTGTGGTTCAGACCGGTATCCTCCAGGCTGTCGATCAGGCCATCCACCTTCCACTGGGGGGATTCCCGCACCAGGTTCTCAAGCAGTATCTGCTGGTTGGCAGTGAGGGACCGGCTCACCTCTGAGCGGAAGAAGAGGCGCATGAAGCGGTCAAAGATTTTATCGTCGGCACTGCTCATGAAAAAACGCAGCACCTCTTCCCACCAGGGCTGTTTAAAATTCTCCACCAGGGTCTTCAGCCACTCCTCCTGGTGGCCCTCCTTGAGCAACTGCGCGCCGGTCAGGAACTCCCGGAAAGACTTGTGGCGGAATATATAGTGATCTTCCCCGTAATCGGCGATCAGACCGGCCCGGTCCCGCAGATAGACACAAAACTTCTCCGCCGACAACTGCTCTTTCATGGTCTCTAAAATGGGCGCCGCTTTTTCATGGAATTCACTCTTTTCGGCCTCATCTCGCTCTTCAAGCTGCATCCATAGGGCCGTGGGTTCCAGCACCCGCCGGCTGCTTTCCACCGGCAGCGGCGGCTTGATTTTCCGCCGGCGGTCCCGGTAATCCAGCAGGTAATCCAGGGCAGTATCATACAGTTCAAAGCGGCTGCCCGGCAGGTACTCCCGGTCCTTCCACACAATTGCCATGATTTGCAGCAGCATGGGTATGCCCGCCAACTGGCGGATGCCCCGGTTCTCCTTTTTATTTAAAAAATCGATGATCTCTCTTGCCTTTGCCTCGGCCTCCCCGGTCTGCTGCGCCTGCCAGGCCCGCTCCGTTATCCCCTCTTCCGGCAGTTCTTCCAGGAACGCGGAGCGGAACCAGCTCTTCAAAAATATCCCCTGCTGCTCCGGCGAAAAATCCAGGATATCCGCCCGCAAGTGGCGGCACTCCAGTTCCACCAGATCTTCCTTGCGCACGCCGGTTCCCCGGGCCGTGACCACGAACCGGGCCTCTGGCAGGGTCTCGCTGAGGTGCTTGATCCACTCACACGCGGCCCAGCGGCGCTCCAGGTCGCTGATCTCATCCAGGCCGTCCAGCAGGATCAGGCTGGGCCGGTTCCGGATCCAGTATCGAAAGTCCCGTGCGGTAATATTTAAAAGAGCGGTCTTTGGCCGCCGGGCCAGGTTTTCCCACAGCAGGATGGGACGGGATCCTTCAAATTGCAGTTCCCGCAGGGGAAGAAAGATGGGCAGTACATGTTTAGGCAGTCCCAGTTGTTTGTGCCGGTTTTCCAGGCAGGATATGGCATAGTATTTCAACAAGGTGGTCTTACCGGAGCCGGGGTCGCCGATGATCAGTAAGAGTGGGGCTTTTTTAAAGGCCCGGCGCATCACCTCTGCCGGGGCAAAGGATCGCTCGCCGGACTCAAACCTGGCCAGCTCTTGCCTGTTTTTACGCTTGCGGGGATCGAAGCGCCACTCGCTGCGCCAGGCTTCGGAAATGCGCAGGGGTACAAACACCTCATCCAGCTTCACCGGGATATTATCGAAATGCCGCAGGCCAAACAGGTTGACGGTGCCCAACTCTTTGGCCAGTGCCTCCCGGTAATCCTTCATCAACACGGGCGCGCCCTTCTTGAGCATCTTCTCCTTATACAGGTGTATGGCTTCCCGCTGAGCGACCAGTTCATCTCTTTTGATTTTCTTACGCCGCAAGAGTTGGTAAAGAAATAAAAGACAACTCAACACCGCGGCGCCGGAACCCATAATCACTGCCCAATCTATTACACTCATATTTTTCCCCTGAAAACCCATTCTATTAAAAACCAGCACCAAAAGTCAAGCCTGTAGAGGGCTATTCAATGCAAAAAGCAAAATGAATCCTTCAAGATTTTATTGGTTATGGTGGAAAATTTGGGAACTCAGGTGGGCCAAATTCGAAAATCGGTGGAACTACAGCCGGATCTCTACGCCCTCTTTCTTTACGATCTGTATAAGTGGCGAAATATGATCGTTGGAAAATTTCTCTTTGCCCATGGTATAGGGCTCAAGCCTGGGATCTATGGACCGACTGATTCGCCAGGCCCTGCCCACCACCTGATCATCATTTTGATCAAAAAGTGCAGACACCAGCAATATATCGATATCGCTCTCCTCATTCTCTTCTCCCCTGGCATGACTGCCGTATAAAAAAGCCTTCTCTACAGAGATCCCTTCCTGGAAAAGACGTTTCAACAACTCCTGGATCAATCGTACAATTTCCTTTTTAGCCATATCAACATCTCCCTGGTTTTACTAAAATATCCCCTTACCGTCTTCTTATCAGGAACCTGGGGGCTATAATCCGGATACCTTCCTTCCAACTGATATTTCATCAAAATTCCAAGAAACTCTATGTTTTCATCCTCCATATCTATACCGGCATCTTCTAAAAGTCGAAATAAATTGTGGGATTTGGGTGGGGTCTGATGAGTGCCTTTGGCCACATTCGCTTTAATAATTTTTTCAATCGCTAAATGGCAAAAGAAAAGGCCATGAAGATATTTCCTCTTTTTTATTAAAATTCCGGCTGTATCAATATCAGCTTCCGCGCCTGCTGTCCAATATTCAATCTGTTTGTTTACGTCAATCATTTTACATCACGGCCTTATATTATCAGATTCTACTCTCTTTTTCAATAATGGGGGATATTTGCCTGGCCCCTTTTTGCTCCACCTTAACTCGTAAATGATCACACTCACTTTATCGGCGAATTTTTCGGAGAACTCGGCCAGGAGGTGTTCCATAAAGGATTCTTTGACTTCTAT
Organism: uncultured bacterium; assembly: GCA_965603365.1. GTDB lineage: Bacteria > Acidobacteriota > Aminicenantia > UBA2199 > UBA2199 > JAHELQ01. The sequence goes on along the minus strand of CBFDCR010000012.1, from coordinate 68,490 downwards.
ATTGGGGTAGGACAATACATAAAGCCTTCTATTGCGATTGCGATCGATGGGTTCGATCTCCCGGATGGTCAGATAACCGGTTTGAAACAGCAGCGACGTCACATTCATCTTTTCGATCTCAAAGGATTCAAACACCGATTCCCCGGCTTTATAGTTCTCCAGTTGGGCCACATCCTGTACCCTGTACTCTTTTTCCTTGATGAGTTTAACTAAAAAAGAGGGGGTGGCACTCTCAAACCAGTAGTTGCTAAATTGACTTTTATGGAAAAACTTCAGCAGCGAAAAGGGGTTGTATACATAGTTTTGGCCATCCCAGGAGTACCCATTGTACCAATATTTTATGTCATCCTGCAGTTCTTCTTTTTTAAAATCCTTTAGTTTGCAGAAGGCCTCCATCCTGTCATCAAAATAGCGGTGCAGTTCGTCCTGGGTATATCCCAACATGGCGGCATATCTCCGGTCCAATGTAATATCATCCAGGTTATGGATGATATTCTTGCCTGTCCCTTTTTTGCTCCTATGAAAATAGCGAACTTCCTTAACTCATCCCCCAACCCCTTCTCTTATAAAGAGAAGGGGAGTTTATTTCCCCTCTCTTTTTAAGAGAGGGGATCAAGGGGTGAGTTTAATTTTTGTATGAACAAGAGTTTACGGGACAGGCAAAAAGAGAGTCCCATATTGACCAATTGCAAAATTTGTGTATCATATATAATAAGGTGATAAATACGAAAATGCTATATTCAGGCGTGCTTGATTTTGCGGATATGAAAAATGGCTGAAAGAGTATTCAATTACGATTTCGATTGGGATCATGATAAGGCAATATGAGGAGATATTATGATTCAAAAAGAGTATGATTTTTCTAAGGGTGAAAGAGGTAAATTTTATAGAAAGAACGTTAAATTGAATCTACCGATTTACCTGGAGCCGGATATTCGGAAGTTTGTTGAAGATATAGCCGCCAGGAAGGGCATGGATGTGGAAACAATGGTGAATAAACTGATCAGGCAAAATATCCAACTGGTAAAAGAAATCACTTAAGGGAGGCGAAAGGGGACAGGCAAAAAAATCTGTAAACCAAAAAAACTGAGATGAAGATGATGGAACATTAAGATAGGGTAAAGTAAACTAAACGGCGTCGGGGGCATGGGAGAGGAGGGCGGCCATCTGGGTTTCGCTGGTGATGAATACCCCCAGGTTGGCCAGGCGGACATGGTGGAGGCCGGTCTTCTTTACTTCGTCGTAGGCGGCCAGCATCTGATCCAGGGTGGGGGAAGTCACCTGCTTCATCTTGTATTCCGGGAAGAAGGCCAGGATGGTGAAGGGGATGTTTTTGTCCACCGCTGCCGTGATTTCGGCAATGCGGCCGATCTGGTCTGCCTCCACCCAGCCGGGAATGTACAACGTCAACACCTCCAGGGTAAAATCCCGCTTCACCATCTCCGCCGGTAACTTCAAGATGCCCTCATTGGAGACCCCGGTCAGTTTCTTGTGGACATCGGCAGCAAAGGCCTTGATGTCCAGCCAGAAGGCATCGATGCCTGCCCCCTTCAACACATCGAGATTCTGGGGAGTGAGACCGTAACCGTTGGTCTCCAGCAGCAGCCACAGGCGCAGGTTGTTCTCTTTTATCTTCCGGCCGCAGTCGGCATAAAAATCGGGACGGCACATGACATCGCCGCCGGTAAAGGCCACGATGTTTCGGGCCGGGCCAAAACCCTGGGGACTCAAGACCACCTGGTAAGGCTCGACTTTGCCGGGACACAAAGGCCCCTTGGCGCCGGGGCGGTCCGGGTGCACACAGGCACCGCAGCCCCGGCACAGGTCCAGGGCATGGAACGAGGTGGCCCGCTCCTTCGGCTCCTCATAGGTGACTGTCCGGGCATACGCCCCTGCCATTCGCAGGATATCAGCGGCGGAGTACCACTCCCCCTCCGTATACTGGCTGAAGCGCCAGGAGTGGCACTTGAGGCACTCCATGTTGCAGCCGGACTGGTAGATGGAAAAATAGTGTTCCGGTCTCGACAGGTGGGCCGAGGTGATCAACCGCTGCAGCACGCCGCCCTCGCTCTTGAGGGTCATTTCACAGGCCGGACCCTGCCGCCCCGTACCCCTCTCCTTCACCGTACACCGCCCCGGCGACAACCCCTGTCTCCGCAACTCACATGTATATTCCATACCCCTATTATACCCCAAAACCACCCGACGGCCCAGGAGCCTATAACATACATTGCAAATTGCAAAACAGCCAATGCAAAATGCAAAATGAGTACGTTAAGATTTCATTGGTTATTGGGTATTGGTTATTTTGCAATGACCATTGAAATTGGTTGCTGGCTGTTGGGTATTTTGAAATTTGCATTGTACCGGCTGTCCCCAATGTGCTCCTCCGTAGATCTGGGGGATGTCGATATCACCGTCGATGTCAAGGGAACGGCCACCTCATTCAACCTGGCCCATAAACTCCAGAAACGGTACAGTCTCAGTGTCCATGCCGGTATCACCCTGCCAGTCGGGAATTTTAACACCTTTTACAACGGCAGTTACAGGCTGGGGTTGAACCTGGATTACCATCTTTCACCACGGCTCTCGCTGCTGGGCCTTTTGGGCTACAATCACTTTAAGGCGGGATCTCCTCCGGTCTCTGATACCCACTGGTGGAACCTGTCGGCCAACCTGAAATATGAATTTACAACCTATCCTTTCCGACCCTATGTAAGGGGCGGTGCCGGTCTCTACATCCCCAAAACCGGCCGTGCCCAACCGGGCGTTAACCTCGGCCTGGGACTGGATTATTCATTCAATGCCGACTGGATCATCCAGTGGGGAACCGATTACCACCATATCTTTACCAGCGGCACTACTACCGGCTTTTGGGTCAGCCAGGTGGGATTGATTTTCCGGTTTTAATAATATTTTTCGGCCAATCGGATTTGACAAATCCTGGTATTGCTTGCATAATATGTACATGAGGTAAAGCCAAACCCCGGAAAAACGACATTTGATATTGAATATATATAAAGGAGGTTTAAATCAACATGAACCAGAGAGTATTATTGAAAAAAAGGGTTTTGTGGAGTCTGTCGATATCCATACTGCTGATATCGGCCATGCCTTCCGGTCTCTTTCCCACCACTGTGGACCAGGTGCCCGCCAGTGTGCATAAGGGCGATATCATTTTTATGGATATCAAACCGGGTGTAGGCGAGAAGAAAAGTTATCTAAAGGGCACCAGCAACGACCATTGTGCCCTCTACCTGGGCCACGATTATCTGGACGGCAACCAATTCGTGGAAGCGTCTCATTCCGGCGTCGGTACCATAAGTTATTCAACCCTCAAGGATTGGTACGAGAACTTCACCTTCTACGAAGTGGCGACCGCCTCCGATACCCAGAAGGCGGCGGCCGTTCAATGGGCCATGGGCTCACCGCCTTCCGGCGAAGACAACTATCAGTACTGGTTTCACGGCATGAGGAAGTGCAATGACCCGTACGGCTGGCCCATTACATCCAACTTATGGTACTGCAGCGAACTGGTATGGGCGGCCTATTACAACCAGGGGTTCGACATCGATTACAACGATTGGACCATCGACTTCCTGGGTACGCCGTCGGTGATCATCGGCCATCCCACTCAATATGTCACCAACCAGCTCACCGCAGATCCGGTGGTGCAATTCATCTGCAGCGACTAATAGAATTTAACTATAAAGAAAATAGATTGTCAGGACCGCCACGATGCCGACTAAAATATTCAGCGGCACACCGACTTTCAGAAAATCTTTAAATTTGTATCCTCCGGGACCGTAGACCATCAGGTTGGTCTGGTAACCGATAGGGGTGGCGAAGCTGGCGGAGGCAGCTATGGCCACGGCAAAAAGAAAGGCCCGAGGATCAAATCCTGCCTGATTGGCCGTTGACAGGGCGACGGGGACCAGCAGGGCGGCAGCCGCATTGTTGGTGATAATTGAAGTATAAAAATTGGTCACAAAATAGACTACGGCCAGCATGGCCAGAATCCCTAAAGAGCCAATCAGATCAACGAGTTTAACCGCCAGGAAATGGGCTACACCGGAGTTATCCAGTCCTTTGGCAATGCCGAAAGCTGAGGCAATAATAAGTAAGACTTTCCAATCCACGTTGCTGCGAGCATCTTCGGTGGTAATACAGCGGGAAATCACCAATATTGCCGCCGCCGCACTCACCGCCACTAAGACAGGTATGACGCCGAAGGCCATGGCCACGATCATAGCGCCCAAAATTCCCAGGGAAAAGTAAGAATACCAACGGGGCTTGGAGGGAATATCTACCGAGCGGGAGACCAGGTAAAAATCCCTGGTGTGATACCACTGCTGCATGAAATTATGTTTGGCCAGGATCAACAAAGTATCACCGGGACGGATGACGATATTGCCGACCTTCTGACGAATCCGCTCACCGCTTCTGTGGATGGCAATGATCACTGCATCGTAATTCCTTCTGAAATTGCTCTCCCGTACATTCTTGCCCACCAGAGGTGAATTGGCGGATACCACCACCTCGAAGGTACGCAGGTTATCGGAATCGTAATTTTTCAAATCAAAGACCGCATCCTTTAGCAAGGACAGGCCCTGGGTTTTCTGGAGCTCCATGATGGTCTCCGGCAGCCCGGTGAAAAACAGGCGATCGTATAACTGAATTTTCTCGTCCGGCCCGACGGAATTCAGCAGGTAAGCGTGCCGTTCGATTTCAAAGAGAAATAATCCCTTTAAGTGCCTTAAACCCGCCGCCTCAATGGACTTACCAATATGGGGATATCCCTTTTCCACCTTCATGACCACCACGAATTCCCGGGTTTCCTCTCCCAGTTCCACCAACGGCTCTTTACGATCCGGCAACAACCGGTGCACGAACAAGATGATGACAGCCAGTCCGAACAGGGCGACCGGTATACCCACTCTGGATATCTCAAAAAAGCCCATCCCCTGTAATCCATTCTCCAACATCAGGCCATGCACCACCAGGTTGGTACTGGTGCCGATGAGGGTACAGGTGCCGCCCAGGATGGTGGCGTAAGATAGGGGAATCAGCAACTTCGATACCGAGATTTGATTTTTCTTACTCCAGCCCCGCACCACCGGAATCAGCATGGCCACAATAGGGGTATTGTTAAAAAAAGCAGAGATTGCCGAGATGGGCGGCAGGAAACGAAACAGCTTTTTAGTTATGCTCCCTGTCTTTCCCAATAGTGCTTCCCCAATTTGATTGACTACACCGATCTTTTGCATGGCTGCGGCCACGATAAACAGAAACAAGATGGTCAACATGCCGGGATTGGAAAAACCGACAAAAGCCTCCTCTACATCAATCACGCCGCCTACAATGAGTAAAATCAAAACGGAAAAAATGGCGATATCCGCCTCAATCCACTCCAGCACCAGTACAGTCGTCATAATGACCAGCAAACTGGCCGTATACCAAAAGGCAAAGTCAAACATCTAATGGCTCTCGGCAGCGATGTGCTTTATTTCATCCAGCACCCGATTAATCTCCTCCATAGTATTGTAAAGGGAGATACCCAATCGAGTGACCCCACCCATTTCCAGCAGCCCCAGTACCTCCATGGGCCGGATGGCATAAAAATGGCCGTACGAGGCACAAATCCCCTTCCCCGCCAGCAACTGGCAGACCTCTTCGGGTCTCTTGCCCTCAACGGTAAAAGAGACTGTGGGTGCCCGAAGATGATCTCCGAAAGAAGGACCATAAATGGTCACCCCTGGAATATTATCGAGGCCATCAAAAAGAGACCGCGCCAGTTCATGTTCGCAATCGGTGATGCGACTCATACCGTTAAAAATTCTTGAACGCTGGCCATCCGCTTCAGCGAAAGAGGCGATGTATTCCACTGCCGCTTTAACTCCGGCAACGGCGGCATGGTTCAGCGTACCGGTCTCAATGCAGTATGGGGCCCGCTGATCCTGCGTCCGCAGCCGATCCGTTTGGACTCGATCCAGCAGCCCCTCTCTGGAATAGAGGATGCCCACATGGGGGCCGTAGAACTTGTAGGCAGAGCACAACAGGAAATCCACCCCCAGGGCTTGCACATCCAGGGGAAAATGGGGGGCATAATGCACGGCATCCACCAGCAGCCAGGCACCGACTTCGTAGGCCCATTTCCGTATCCGCGCCAGGTCGTTCACGGTGCCGAAGGCATTGGCGGCAAGGCCCACCGCCACCAACCGGGTCGAATCGGTAAGCTTACTGCGGAAGTCCTCATAATCGAGGGTACAGTCAGGCTTGATCGCCGCTTCCCGAACCCGGATGCCCCTCTCCCGCAGGGCCAGCCACGGCCCCCGGTTGGCTTCATGATCTAACCGGGTGACCAGGATCTCTTCTCCCGGCTGCAAAAAACGGCCGATGGCCTTGCTCAGGGAAAAGGTGAGACTGGTCATGTTGGCACCGAACGAGATGCAGAGGTTGCTCTCCGCCCCCAAAAAATCGGCCATGGCGGATCGGGCCTCTTCTACCAGTCTGTCTGTCTCCTGAGAGGTGATAAAAGAGCCGTGGACGTTGGCGTTGCTGGTCATATAATATCGGAGGACGGCATCGATGACCGACTGCGGTACCTGGGTGCCGCCAGGGCCATCAAAAAACGCCAGCGTATAGCCATTATGTTGACGGGCCAGGGAAGGGAAATCTGCCCGACGCTTAATGATATCTTGAAAATTTTGAAGTTCTTGATTGTCCATCCTATATTCTATAAAAATGTTAAACTTATGTAAAGAGTCAAATTAAAAATCAATGCACGTAGCTTCCGGCATTGATGTCGATGGTGGAGCCGGTGGCATGATCGGCCAAACCGCTGCAAAGCAGGGCCACCACAGGTCCCAGATCCTCCGGCTCGGTCAATCGGGGCAGGGCAATGTCATCTAAGGCGATCTCCTCGCCGTATTCATCAAAGAATTCCTGAGCCATATCGGTGCGTACAAAACCGGGAGCAATAATGAAGGCCTTGATATTTTCCTTACCGCAGCCCCGGGCAATGGAGCGGGTCAGGGAAACGATACCCCCCTTAGAAGCGGCATAGGCCAGGTATTCCGGCGTATCTCCCCTAAAGGCAGCCCGTGAAGCGATATTGATAATCCTGCCGCCCCCGTGGTCACGAAAATGGCGGATGGCCGACCGGCACAGCAGTCCCACGGCCGTTAAATTGACCATCAAGGTTTGCTGCCAGTTTGCCTGCCAGGTTTCAGACTGCATCTCCAACGGTGATTTCAAAGCAATGCCGGCATTGTTGACCCAGGCGTGGATGGTGCCGAATGCCGCTTCAACCTCATTAAAGAGTTTGGAGCACTCAGGGGCACTGGACAGATCGGCCCTGAAAATCTGGGACCCGTTGCCCACCTCTCGGGCAAGCTCGCGGGCCGCCTTTTCGTTCCGACAGTAATGAACGCCCAGCCGGGCACCGGCAGAGGCCAACGCCTGCACAATGGCCCGGCCGATCCCCCGGCTGGCACCGGTGACGGTCACATTCATACCAGACAGATCGATCTTCATGTTCGCACTCCTAAGGCATAACCATATCATGTCCCGGCCTGTAGGGGTTTGATGAATCAAATCCCTTCAACAGGAACATTAAAACACCTGTTTGATGGTTTCGGCCAGTTGTTTGATGCCCTGGTCGACCTGCTCCACCGACGGGAAGGAGTAGTTCAACCTCATGGTGTTGCTGCCGGAATTATCACAGTGAAAGGGGCGGCCGATGACATAGGCCACGTTGCGTTCCACCGCCTTTACAAATATCTCCTTAGTATCGACCCATTCCGGTAAAGTAACCCACAAAAACATACCGCCGTCGGGTTTCGACCAGGAGACCCCTTTGGGCATATAGTTTTCCAGGGCTTCCAGCATGGCCTTCCGCTTGGGGCGATAGCATTCGATGGCCTTGTCGATGGTCTGCTTCATCTTGCCCTTTTTGATATAGGAAGCCAGAATCAGTTGGTTGAAGGGAGGGGTGCACAGGTCCACCGACTGCTTGAGCATGATGACCTTGTCGATCAAATCTTTTTCCCCTACGAGCCAGCCCATGCGCATGCCGGGAAAGAGCATCTTGGAAAAGGTCTTTAACATCAGCACCCCCCTGCCAGCGGCAATGTTCCATAGACTGGGTAACACTTCGCCGGTGAAGGAGAGTTCCCGGTAGGGCGAATCCTCCACAATGGGAATTTCTCTCTCATGAGCAATTCTAACGAGTTCTTTTCGCCGCTCTATGCTCATGGTAATACCCGAAGGATTCTGAAAATCGGGCACCGTGTAAATGAACCTCGGCTTTTTGCCTTCCTTCTCTAAGCCATCCAGCACCTTTATCAACTGTCGGATATCCATGCCATCGTCATCCATGAGAACGCCCCGCATGTCTGCACCACAGCGGCGAAAAGCCTGGATGGCACCGAGATAGGAGGGCAGTTCCATCACAATGGGTTCCCCATCGTCCAGCAACAACAGGGCAACCAGATCGAGACCCTGCTGGGAAGAAGAGGTCACGCATATCTGTTCGGTGGTCGTCTTATCTCCAAATTCTGCCATATGATCCCTGAGGGCTTCCAGCATTTCGGGTTCCCCAGCAGTCGGCCCATATTGTAGGGCTAAATACCCTTTTTTTTCCAACACATCCTTAGTAATCGCGATTATGTCCTGAATAGGAAAGAGCGAAGCATCGGGCAGGCCCCCGCCAAAAGAGATGACTCCCGGCTTGCGGGACAGTTTTAATATTTCACGGATTTCAGATCGGACGATGCTTTTTGACATCTTTGAAAATGTGTAGCTCATATCTTATTCTCCTCATTTATCGTTTTAAATAAATTTATCTGCATTATCTGGTAAAAGTGATAAAAGTAACACCGCCTATGGAATAGCACTAATTCCCGGCGCATTTAAATCCTTAACGATAATCTTAAAATGTTTTCTCCCTGTTGTCAACCACCAATCTCAATAAAAATCCAGCCCACCAATTTTCCCATGTTTTTTTCTTTTATTGTTATAGCATCAAAATCAGCAAACATCACCTCCTGAATTTTAATAAAAAAACTCTATGTGTATTTTGGGGAGGGAAGGGGCAGGATCTGCTGCGGAACAATTGACTGCGGGGATCGAATATGCTAATAATTTGTGTGAGGAAAAAATGAGTTTAAAATTATTACGGGAAAAACTGAAGGCAGCGGCCAACCCGGAGGATGCCCTCTTGGCCCGGCGATTTTTTAAAACCGGGCCCGGTGAATACGGCGAAGGGGACCGCTTCTTAGGCATCCGGGTACCGGTGCTGCGCCAAATGGCCAGAGAATTTAAGACCTTGAGCATCGAAGAGGCAGAGACGTTGTTACAATCGGAATTCCACGAAGAACGGCACCTGGCCCTCTTTATCTTGATCCTCATTTACAAAAAAGGGGATGCCGACTGCAAAGGTAAAATCTTCGACATCTATTTAAAAAACACCCACAAAATCAACAACTGGGACCTGGTAGATGCCTCGGCCGAACATATTGTGGGGGATTTCTTGAAGGGGAGAGACAAGGATATCCTGTTTCGACTGGCCCGATCGGAAAATTTGTGGGAACGGCGGATCGCCATCCTGTCCACCTTCGGCGCCATCAAGTCCGGTCGATTCGCCACCGCCCTGCAAATCATAGAAATGCTGGTCCATGACCCCCAAGAACTGATTCACAAGGCCGTCGGCTGGATGCTGCGGGAGATCGGCAATAGAGATCTGGAATCGGAAGAGTCATTCTTAAAGAAACATTATCAGACCATGCCCCGCACCATGCTGCGCTACGCCATAGAGAAATTTCCCGAAGAAAAGAGAAAAACCTATCTAACCCGTTCCTTCACTTAGAAATCGCATTTACATAATTTAAAAATTCTGCCGGCGGATCCTTGACCAGAATCCCTATCTCTTTCAATTTTTCTTTCGATCTGCCCACATGCTCGTTCACCCAGCGAACACAGCCCCTTATTTCAATCTGCTGGTTGCCAATGTTGAATGAAATCCCGATCTCCTTGTATGTGGGGAAGACACGGCTGCATCTTACCGACATGCCATTTTTAGAGATGCTGGTGAGCACGGCAGGGAAATGACGGTTGTCATCGATCAGCGTAATCTCCTTATTTTCCTTAACCCTTTTTGTCTTTCTACTGTCCATTTTGCCAGCCCATCTTGACTCTTAATATTTTACCTCTATTTTATACCACAAGCAGCCGATAGAATCAATGTGGTCGGTTGATTTTATGGGGGAAAAATGATATAAGGTAGCCTAAAGAAATACAAAATGTCGACAGATCAATCAAACCATTTTCTCAGAGTGGTCAAAAAGCCGGTGGGCGTTTCCGCCATTGTATTAATCGCCGCCTTTTTTTTACCCTGGTTTGCCAACCCGGTCTTAACGGTAGCGGGTTACAATATGGCCAGGCTGCTGCACTTTATCAATGTCTTCCAATCCATTGCCGGTATGATCACCCTGTTGGTCTACCTGATCCCCATCGGCGCGGCTGTCATCATTATTCTCTCCCTATTCAATAAATCCACCGGCCCGGCTGCCATGTTAGTCGGCAGTGTACCGGTCATTCTCATCATCGTCCTGTTTTTTCGCTGCCGCTATATCCTTCATCAGTGCCGAATCGGGATATTGTTGACCCTGGCCGCCTCACTGGTGCTGCTCATTGCCGGGGCCACCAACGAACTGTCAAGAGCCAAAAAAATGGAACGGGATAGAAATACATGAAAGTAAAAAAAATTGTCAGAGCATTGGCGGTCCTATTTATAGCAGTCTGGTTCGGCTGCTCGGCTGCCGGACCAAAAAAAACCGAACCCCTAACCACCGGCCCCTTGATTCAACCGCCGAAACTCAACCTGCCGGCCGACGCCACCATGTACCAGGCATTGGCGGTGATCGAACACTACGGCCGCCAGAGCCAACAACACATTTTATACCGGGAATATCAAAAGCGAACCGGCGGCAAAAGCGGCAGTATCTCTTCCTGGAGCCCCGATTGGTTTTACGATTCCTATGTACTGGATTTAAATGAAAAAGGTTATTGGGCCACCGTAACGTACGGCACGGCCCGGGATGCCAGGGACCGGGATGAGCGGATCGAACGGTTGATGCAGGGGGTGCCTGTTGACGTGATCGATATGAGATTGAAGTTTCCCTCCGGCGAAACCTACCTGTTGGGCGACAGCGAAGCCGACGGGGTGCTGGATTTTGCCCGGAAAGCCGGCCAAAAGCCGAACACTGCGATGAACGATCAGAACCTGGAACGACTCAAACAACTTCAGGAAAAATATGCCTGGATTCTCGCTCTTATAAAGCGCAATTTCAGAAAAATTAAAAATAAGAAAAATTAATCTTTACCGCAGCCCCCGGCCACCAGGAGGGCAGCAGCAGCCAGACTGATATCTTTCAACAGGTTGACCAATGACATGCCCTTTATGGCAGCGGGAAGATGAATGGTCAATACAAATATAAGGAGCATTAAGGCGAGCAGCAGTGAAGCCAATTTGATCTGAACCTTGGTGAGGATACTGATACAGGCCAGGATTAAAGCCACACCGGTTAGATACACCCAGAATGCCTTAAACGGCATGAAAGAAGGAACGATTCCCTGCATCATCCCGGCATTGATAAAATGCAAGACACCAAATACACCAAAAGGCAGGGCAAACAAAATCCTGGCAAGGGTCGTGGTTAAAAATTTCATTTAAAGCCTCCCATATATAATTGTAATTTCAAATACATAAACTCCGTCCCTATTTTATAGATGCACCGACAGAAAGTCAACCCAATTTTAAACTTTTTACACTTTTTTCACAGCCAGTCACCTGCAAAATGTCTACGACTCTTTTGGCGCCTCCGGTTTTGGGGATTCCTCTGCTGCCTGGGGTTCCGATGGTGTCGACGGGATCGGTTCGCCGCCCGGTGTGGGCTGAGGTTGGGGCTGGGTCTGGGGTCTGGGTTCAGCGGGGGCCGCGGTGGTGAAGGCAAAGGAGAGGGCAAAGAGGATCACGCCGATCACACAGACGACACCGGCCACGGATATCACCGGCGAGAACAGGTAATCGGTCAATACGATGCCCAATCCGCCCAGTTTTTCCACCGCCAGTTCCTCCAACCGGGTCCACTCCGAATAGTGGTAGGAGGACATATGGATGGCCCAGGGCACGATATTTTTGGCAAAATAGGCCAGGCCCAGGGCAGACAGGCCGCCTACTAAAGTAGAGACACCGCTCCAGCGGAAGAAACTGGCCTTAGAAGTGGCGGCCACCAGGGCGCCCAGGAAAATGAAGGCCGCGGGTATCAAGAAGAGAACCAGGGAGAGGGAGACCGCGGATTGGGCGATGTTCAGGCCCCGGGGAAAGCGGTGAATCCCTTCAAACAGTTCCACCTCGTCCGGCATATCCCATACCATCTCGGCCTTGGCCACCTTCAGGTATTCGGCCACCACACCTCCAGCCGGTCGGCAGGCCGGCAGATCTTCGATATCCACAAAACCGGGGTGCAGGGCCGCATCCCTCCACTCCTCCAGTTGGTCTTCGGAACAGGGGGGCAGCTTCTCCAGCACCTTCAGCAAATACTTATCGATGGCCTCATGCTGCAGCGCCTTCTTTAAGGGACGGAAGTCCAGCACCACCGGGTCCGGCCGCCGTTCTCCCCGCAGCACGGCCCCCAGGGCTTCCAGAGAGTCGGCCAACTCCCCTTCCAGCCAGCCGGAAATGCCGGTATCCTGCATCAAATCCCGTATGGATATATCGGCCTCTGCCAGGGCATTGAGCCAGGCCCGCTCATTGTCGTCCATATACACGTCTTCCTTCTGGGCGGCGGCAATAAACTCATCCATATAAGCCGGTACCCCCTCGATAATCTCCCGGGGCAGTTCCGACACCATCTCGGGCGAAACGGCTGCCTTGGTCAGGCCGACCGCCCAGATGATACCGAACAGTATCGGAATCCCCATCAACAGGAGAATCAAAAAACCGATAAACTTTCTCAATCCTGTCATACCTACACTCCTGATTTCGATTTTTTTTATAGTTTAATCCTCATATTTAACAAAACGTATAAATCGAGCGAAAGTTCCCACATCGTTTCTCATAACGTCTATATATTTAACACTTTCCGCCCATTTTGGCAATATCTTTATCCACATCTTTTATTCTTTAATGGCCTGGTTGAAGCCTGAATGAATGAATAGTGCCCGTTATCGACTGTTTTTTTATCATTATGGGGAAAATGGAAGGGTCAGGTGGAATGTGGGTCGGTGGTGAGGCTGAGGCGTTTGGGGCCGGTTTCCGGGGTGAAGGCGGTGATGTGGGGGGCCTGTTTCAGGAGGGCGTCGAGGTCCGGCAAGGGGAGTTCCCAACCGTGCTTTTTGCCGAACTCGTAATAGGCATAGAGCATCTGGTGGGTAATGGAGGTAAAGGGGATATCTCGCTGCAGCACTTCTTTTAGAATCTCTAAAAATTGTGCCCCCGCCTGCTCGATTCGGGGCCACTTCTTTTCCAGTTTCTGGGGAGAGAAGTATTTGACCTCAAACTCGCGGGTACCAATATCGAGGGGCTTTACCAGGACAGCCTGGCCCGGTTCAAACTGACAGGTGCGATACAGGGGGCTTAAATCCCAGACCATTAGCCGCACCGCCTCTCCTTCTCCCTCCTCCTCAGGGTAGTCGTCCAAATCGGCCAGGGGAATGCCCTCATCTGCCATTAAACCGAAATAGCGATCCACATCTCCCTGTTCAAGGGATATCCCTTTTACTGCCAGGGACTCGTATTTATACTGCAACTCAAAGCCTTCAACATATTCATCCTCATAATAAAAGGGAAACAGGCGCTGTCCGGGAATCAGTATTCCCTGTTCGATCTCAAATGCGTCGGGCCGGATCAAAATCGAAGCGTTCTTCAAGACGTAGCTCGAGGGATATGCCTTATCCTGATCCAGGACGAGTTCATCATCTCCCCAGATGTCAGTCCGTACGCTGGCGGCATGTTCCCCTGTGGGATCGATGCCGGCCTCCTCGAAGAGCTTCTCCAATGTAAAAGGCTCACCGGCAAACTCGAGAAAATTTTCCACCACCTCTTCATCGTGCCCCCCCAGGCTGCGGCCGCTCCTGAGGGCCTTGTTTACTTCATCTATGTCGAAGGCGTCGGGATCAAAACCCCCCATCCACTCCCGGGCCCAGTCATCATCATCTTGGGGGGAAGACTGGATGACCCTTAGTTTTTCATAAAAGCCCCAGATACCGCCGCAATCTTCCGGTGGACAGGCCCTCTCCCCCTCCAGGCAGACGGGGTAGTATTGGCCCTCCTCCACAGGCAAACGCTTTTCAAACAGGATCTCATGCTTCCAGTCGTCGCCGAAATCGTAAGTATACTTAAATTTTTGTCCCACCCGCACCAATTTATCCCGGAGCTCCACCTCATCGGCACATTCACTTTCAAAATCACCGAAAATGGATTCACTCCTTCCCGGCATCTGAATGCGCTGCTTTTTCATCTCAAACTCCCAGGCATGATCGAATTCCCAGCCCATGACATCTTGAATCACCCTATGCAAGGAAGCAAAGGTAATATTGTTCTCCACCAGGAAGCGCCGCCATATAGGCGGATCCGTATAGACCAGCGTAATCTTCAGTTGAAATATTTCATGCTTCTCCATTGATCCTCCATCAAAAAAAGATAATTATAGCAAACTCTCCATCTTATGCCAAACAACATTCAATGATTAATTGGCTATTGGTTGTTGGCTGTTTTGCCTTTTGTTGATTTCTCCGGTTTTTTTTGTTATAAATGGTCTGGACATGGGACACTTAGAGACATCGATCAGGCAGGCGGCAGGGTGTATCCGGGAGGCGGAGGCGCTGTTTATCTGTGCCGGGGCCGGCATGGGGGTGGATTCGGGACTGCCGGATTTCCGGGGCAACCAGGGCTTCTGGAAGGCCTATCCACCCTTTGCCAGGTTGGGCTACAGTTTCATCGACATGGCCAATCCCCACTGGTTTGAACAGGAGCCAAACTTAGCCTGGGGTTTTTACGGTCACCGTTTGAATTTGTACCGCAGCACCACGCCTCATAAGGGATTCGACATCCTGCTGAAATGGGGAGAGGAAAAACCGGGCGGTTACTTTGTCTTTACCTCCAACGTGGACGGCCAGTTCCAGCAGGCCGGTTTCGCCAAAGACCGGCTGGTGGAGTGTCACGGCTCCATCCACCACCTGCAGTGCTCGGCTCCCTGCGGCGAGGCCATCTGGGAGGCAGGAGATATTGGGGTAAGGGTAGATGAAGAGACCATGCAGGCCCAGGCCCCCCTACCCCGCTGCCCCCATTGCGGCGATATGGCCAGGCCCAACATCCTGATGTTCGGCGATTGGAACTGGATCTCCCATAACACCGACCTTCAGCAGCAGGGATTAAACCGGTGGGTGAGGGAAAACCGGCGAATACCCATGGCGATTGTGGAGTGCGGCGCCGGCACCGGTGTGCCCACTGTACGCATGACTGCCCAGGGCATGATCCCCGGCAATAATGCCACCTTAATCCGCATCAACACCCGGGAACCCCAGGTCCCCCCCGGCCACATCGGCCTGCCCATGGCCGCCAGAGACGCACTCACCAGAATCGATGGGGCCTGATCTTTCCTGATTCGCGGTTCATGATTCGGGCAGTCAAGAAAAAAAATTTTGGGGTTGACAAATTTGCATTATTGTTCTATTATTATAGCACAATGATACAAAAAAAGCTTTGCTTTCATTTAAAAAGTCCAGGAGGAAACATGAAAAAACTACTTTTATTGTTATTGGCCTTGTTTTTTATACTTTCAACCCAGGTTTTCGGTAAAAGGGTGGCGGTCTTCAGCCAGTTGACGAAACCCGGGGCCATGGCCGTGGATGAAGATAGACTCTATGTGGCCGACAGGACAACGGTCTTTGTCTATTCCCTGGAGGATTACCGGTTGCTCCAGCAGTTCGGCCGGGAGGGGGAAGGCCCGGCAGAATTTAAGGATAAGATTTACCTCATCGACATCCAGGCTGATCACATAATCGTCAACAGCGTGGGCAAGCTCTCGTACCTGACAAAAGAGGGGAAATTTATCAAAGAGATGAGGACCCCTGCCAATCACCGGAGATTTCGGGTGCTGGGGAAAAAATTTATCGGGGCCGGAATCGTGGTGGATGACGGCACCCTGTACAACACCATGAACATCTACGATGCAACCGTAAAAAAGGAAAAAGAGGTAGCCAGATGGGAGGTCGAATTTCAACCGGGCAAGGGTACGAAAGCCTTTGCCAGAACCCTGTCTGCCGATATTTGCGGGGATAAGCTATTGCTCGCGGTGAAAGAAGACTTCGTGATCGATGTTTTCGACGAAAACGGCCAAAAACTGTACGCCATAACGAAAGAGTACCGGAGAATCAAAGTCACGGAAAAGGACAAAAATCGGGTCATCCACTATTTAAAGACAGACCCCGAGATCAAACAGTTTTCCGAGATGTTAAAACCCATAAAATTTCCCGACCGCTACCCGGCGGTGCGGGAGATCGCCGCCGACGGCCAAAAAGTCTATGCCATAACCTGGAAAAAAGAGAACGAAAACTACGAAATTCTGGTATTTCATCTGAAAGGAAAACTCTTGAAAAGGGTATTACTGCCCCTTAAAAACATGAGTTCCGCCGATCTCTATCCCTTTGCCGTCAAAAACGGCAAACTTTATCAACTCATAGAAAGCATGGACGAAGAAGAGTGGGAGCTTCACCTGCACAATCTGGATGAATAGAAGCCGCAGTTTGGGGATTTGAATTTAACATTCAGATCTGGTATAAATATCATTCCCAAATGTGAAGGAGCCGCATGCGGCAAAAAATTGTAAGAATCCTGGCCTTTATCGGGCTGGGGCTGTTTATTTATATTCTGGTTAAACTGGACCCCCGCTATATCTGGCAGATTATCCAGAAGATGTCCTGGCAAAACTTCCTGATCCTGTTCTGTTTGAGGCTCGTATTCTGGCTGATCCGGGCCCTCAACTGGCAGATCATCCTGGCCCGGTATGAGAGCCGCATCCCGCTGTGGCATCTGCTGCGGGCCCGGCTTGCCGGCCATGCGGTGGGCTCCCTGACGCCCTCTTCCAAAATAGGCGGCGAAGCCTTTAAAGTCTTAATGGTGGAATCGGCTCCCCCCAAAAAAGTCCTGGCTTCGGCAGTGGTGGACAAAACCATCGAACTCCTGGCCACCACCTTGCTGGTCGTCATCGGGGTGGCCATCGCCCTGATCAAGATCCCCATGTCGGGCGGCCAGAGACTGGTGTTTATTTCCCTGGCGGCAGTGGTCGTCCTTTCAGGGGCTTTTATCCTCAAAAAGCAGAAAAAAGGCCTCTTTATCTGGCTCATCGATCTATTGAAAAAAGTCAAATTAAAATTCAAATTCCTGGAGAAAAACCGGCAAAAGATCCGGGAAACCGATGCCTATATTTCCGATTTTTATGCCCATCACCATAAAACCTTTCCGGGGGTCTTTATTTTATACGTCATGATGATCTTGTGGTGGACAGGGGAGATTTATGTGAACTTTTTATTCATCGGTGCCGGACACATCACCTTCCTGGACAGTTTCCTGTTGATCACCCTGGGATCGTTTGCCTATTTACTTCCCGGGCTGCCGGCCTCCTTAGGCATCTACGAGGTCACCTACCTCTCCCTATTTACTTTACTGGGTATTCCCATGGATTTCGGCGTGGCCCTGGTGATCTTCAGGCGCATATTGGGATTCCTGTGGGCGGGGGTCGGTTTGATCCCCATGCTGAGAAGGAGGAAGAGCAGACTTCTTACTCAGTATACCCAACCTGATTAAATTAATAATCTTGATGATGTTGTTGCTGACCGTGGCCGTTAAATAAATTAAAATCAACAGCTTCATTTGATTGGCCAGCGAAAAGACAAAGAGTAAAAAAATGTATAAGCCCCGGGCTTCGGCGGCTTCACCGAACTTTGTATTCTTCTTATAGATTTTGGTGAGATAATAAAGGGAGACCTGCAAAAAGTAGAGCGCCACGCCAAAGATGGATACAATAAAAAATGTTAAATCTTTTGAATAGACAAAATAGCCGGTCGCCCCGCCACCAAGCAGGAAAAGATCGACAAAGCGGTCCAGGAACAGATCCAGATAGGCGCCGTAATCGCTGCACCTATTCCTGGCCCGGGCCAGCATGCCGTCGGAACAGTCAAAAATCGAGGACAACTGGGCCAGGATGCCGCCGGCCATAAAGTAACCGGGCTTACCGAGGGAAAGGCAGATACCGGCACAAATCCCCAGGAAAAAGGAAAAAACCGTAATCTGGTTGGGGGTGATGGGGGTATTTATCACGGCCTTCACGATCAACGACGCCAGCGGCCGGGTAAAGTATCGCTCCACCCGGAAATAATTCAGGATGGGATATCTGGAATCTTCCTTCAATGATTTGCGAAAATCATACTTATAGGTGAATTTCTTTTCTACAGCCATGGTCTCTCGACTCTTCGCTCCATTTTTTTCAAATTTCATTAACAAAAAATTAATCTTATAGACGAACATTTTATTAAATTTGCCCCTACATTTCAAGGGAAAACGAAAAACGAAATAAAATATCGATAAGAATGGGGCAAAGCATTGACACAATAATGGCGGATGTTTTATTATATGACCTTGTGAATATAGGAAAAGGGTAAAGAATGAAAAAGGACAAGAAAGAAAAAAAACAAGTTATCGGCTATACCAGCGGCGTTTTCGACCTGTTTCACATCGGGCATTTAAATATATTAAAGAGGGCAAAGGCCCTGTGTGACCGCTTAATCGTGGGCGTTACCATCGATGAGCTGGTGGGGTATAAAGGGGCGAGGGCGGTGGTGCCCTTCGCCGAAAGGCTCGAAATCGTCCAGAGTATCAAGTACGTGGATCTGGCGATCCCCCAGGATCACCTGGACAAATACGAAATGTGGCAAAAATTAAAATTCGATGTGATGTTTATCGGCGACGATTGGTACAATACCGAACGCTTCAAAAAATTCGAAGAAAAGCTGTGCCGGGTGGGGGTGAAGGTCATATATTTACCCTATACCGGGGGGATATCCACCAGCAATCGAAAACAAAAATTGGCAGCATTCAATAACCCGGATGCCGATCGCACCCAATAAGAGCCTCAGCGAAAGGCGTCGTGTTTCCGGAGGATAGCGGCTATCTCACGGCTTTTTAAAATAGTAGCAATCTCCAGCGCGGTGGAACCGCTTTGATTTTTGGCATTAACGTAGGCCCCCTTTTCCAGCAGCAGCAGCACCGCGTCCCCATGGTTACCGTAGACCGCCTCCATTAACGGGGTCCAGCCAAACACGTTCTTTTGATTGACCCCCGCCCCCCTTGAGATCAGGTACCTGGCCACTGCGGTATGCCCGTAGAGGGCGGCGATGTGCAGGGGGGTATAGCCATACTTGTTCAGAGCCATCACCTTTGCCCCATGCTTGATCAGCAGTTCCGCTACTTCCCGGGTGGGGGCAGCATGAAGGGGGGTAGCGCCCTCCACAGTGGCGGCATTGACAACCGCACCCCTGGCAATCAGCAATGCTGCGATTTCCTTACGGCCCTCGCTGCAGGCCCCGTATAAAGGGGTTATACCCTTGTGGGTTCTGGTATTTATCAGGGCTCCCTGGGCAATCAAATATTCGACGACTTCCCTTTGGTTGTTGATGGCGGCAAAGTGAAGGGGGGTAATGCCAAACTCATCTCCCACATTCACCGCCCGGGGATTCGACTGAACCAGGTATTTGACCCGGGGCAAATCCCCTTTTTCGGCCGCCTGGTGGAGCGACGTCGTACCCGGATGAAACGTCGGCCTCTGGTCCAACTCCTTTAAATCCTTAATACCGGCCACATCCTCCCTCACCTTCATGATGGCCATCACCAGGGTAATGGCGCTGAAGCTCCGGGAGCCCGCCTCCGGGGTGATTCCCTTACTGGCCAGCAGTTCCACCAACTCCTTCTTGAAGTTTAACACCGGTATTTCGGTGCGCTGTCCCAGACGATCCAATATTTCCTCCCGGGAGCGTATTTCGGCGCCCCGGCGGATCAGCAGATCTACCAGGGGGTCGGACTCTTTCAGTGCCGCCAGATCCAGGGGCGCCAACCCATATTTATCCACGGCATTGACCTCTGCTCCCCGGTCAACCAGGCACGCCGCCACCTTAAGATGGCCCCCAAGAGCGGCAAAGTGCAGGGGCGTCCATTTGTCCTGATCCAGACGGTTTACCAACTCCGGCTGCTTTTGCAGTAAGGCCTGAATTTTGGTCAACTCCCCATTGGCGGCCAGAACGTGGATCTCTTCGGCCGTTGCAGATAGGCTAAAAAATAGAAAAAAAACAAAATAAATTCCCCACTTTTTCATGTTTACCTTCCCTTATGGTGAAGCGGTCTACCCCATATTGATCTGGGTAGATAGCAGCCGGGCCACCGCTTTTAGATTGGCCGGCTCGAACAGGTAGAAGTGGTCGCCGGAAAATTGGACGAAATCTGAACAATCCAGGTACCGGTTCCACTCTCTTACCTTCAGCGGATCGACAATATAATCCCCGTCGCTGTATAATACCAGGCCGCCGGTCCCTATTTTACCGGCATCGGCCCATTTACCGCCGTCATATCTCTCCAGGGCCTTCAAATCCGCCCTCAAACCGGCGATGAACTTCTCCAGCAGATCGGAATCTTCCTTGAAGATCTCCGGCATGCCGCCCATTTTTATCGATTTTTGAATCAACTGCGGCGTATCCATGCCGGAATGCATATCCACCTCAGCCATCACACAGTGGGGGGGATTGACACTGGAGATGATCAGTTTCTTAATATTCAGTTTCCGTTCTAAGTCCCGGCACATCTCATAGGCTACCAGTGCGCCGATGCTGTGGCCGAAAAACAGGCAGTTCTCTTTTAAAAGAGGGAGGAGTTCCCTTGAATAGAGATAGGCCATGGCATCGATACTCTCCAGGGGCTTGCCGTTGTTGAACATGTGACCCGGCGGATTGATCACGATGACTTCGGCATCCGCCGTAATCTCCTTGACCAGTTCCATAAACGAATAGCCGCTGCCGCCCCCAAAGGGAAACATCACCATCTGTTTCGACGAACCCGACTTTTTTATTACCTGAACCACACTTCTCATAGACCGCTTCAACCTCTACTTATTAAAACAATTTCACACCAAAACAAATTTTAAATTAATTCCCCCCCCATGTCAACAAATCCGACTCCTCCCCCACCCTTCGCTATTCACCGGTGTCCATGACTGATACAATTCTCGTTAAATCTTTGTTGGAGTAAATCAAAAAATCATTTTTTAGTTTTTCAATAATCTCAACCAGATATTTTTCGATAATACCGGGGAATTTTGTCTTGACTTCGGCGAATATTTCTTTAAAAGATTTTACCTCGTTGTTGGCAGCTTTTAATACCTGCCAATATTCCGGTTCATCGAACACGATATAATTCACCCGCTTCCCGGCCATGAATTCACTGTAATAATAAATCCCGTTATTTTCAAGTATTTGATACGTTACCTCGGTTTTTTCGAGAAAGTTATTTAACTTTTCAAAATTTTCCCATTCGACTTTATTATCCAACTCCCTGGAAAAGGAAAACAGCCCAAAACGTCGATCGTTATCTTTCACGATGAACCACTGGGGGATAAAATAAGTCATGGCGCTAGCGTTCCATTTTTTACGCTCTTCCAGGCTCAACATCTGGAAAAACCGGCTCCCTCCAGAAAGTCGCAGCTCACTTATATAATGATAAAACTGAATAGGTGCATCTTTTAAAAAGAATCTTAGAAATGTCAAATCATGAATACCTTCCAGAACGTCGTCTTCGGTCTCGCCGATAATCCCCCGTAAGATGTTGGCTCCGGTTATAGAAATTCCATATTTTGAAGCGAATTTTACAAAAAGGATATGATCGGCGAAATCTGCTTTTTTATCAATCTTTTTCAACAAGCCATCGGTAATGGCTTCGTAGCCGATCTGAACGTGGGTAAAACCCGCGACTGCCATTTTTTTTATAAGCCGGGAATTGAATCCGTGGTGGACAATCTCTGCATAGAGGTCATACTTGACCCGATTTCTCAATGATGATGCAGTGACCATCTCCAGTAATCTTTCAAACTGCCCTATGCTCTTTCCCACAATATCGTTGTCTGCAAATCGAAAACGGTGTATTTTATGTTTATCAAACATAAATTCAATCTCCCGAACAATACTTTCGGGGGATCGGGTTCTGTATTTATACCCCACATTCAAAGTACAAAATTTACAGCGGTTCCAGTGGCAGCCCCTGGAGGATTCAATGGGAAAGTAAATATTTTTTCTCAATTCTTCATTGTTATAAGATTCGATAAAATCTGAAAAGTCAGGATACATATAGTTATCAAAATTTAAATAGCGGCTGCGGGATGAGGTGGCCTTAATCTCCTCCCCTTGCCCCCAATATAACAACCGGGGGATCGACTCGAAACGATTGCCACCATCTTCCAATCGCTGGCAGAGTCCGAGAAGTGGATATTCCCCCTCCCCCCACACGGCAAAATCAAAATATCGACACAGGTGAAGTATTTCTCGGGCTGCGTTCTGATCTCCAAACCCGCCAATTACTATTTTAATCCCGGGGAACTTTTCTTTTAACTTTTCCGCCAGTAACATGCCGGGGAGCCATTGAAAAAATTTACTGGAAAATCCGAACAGGAAAATATTCTCGGCCTCCATCTCAGCCAGAATGGAATCCACTAAGCGCCCGATTTTTCCCCTAATATCCCAAATATATTCTTCGACTTCATCCTCCTTGATTGTAAATTTCAATAAATTACTCCGCAAAAAAGATAAAACCCTTTTCTTTTTAAGGGTGTCACTGTACTTATCCGAAATCTCCAATAAAAAGGGTGCAAGAAATAAATTGTCTACAGCAGAATCTTGAAGCCTCCCACCATAAAAGAATGGTCTCATGATTTTAAATATCAACTGATTCCAATAAATAATCTCGCTATCATACCCATGCTGATTCATGAAACTTTTTAATATAGAGTAGGAAAGGGAAGGGGTCGTAATCATTGCCGGCGGCATCCAATGCATCACTATTCGTTTTATCCCATCTTTGGGCATCGTCAACCTCTTTAAACTATTCTATGATTTTGAGATCTATTGATCGTTATTTCGGGATTCACGATTAATGTAACTTATTCTGCTGGAGGTATTTTACCAGATCCCCCACCGTATCTTCCCCTCTGAAATACTTTTTATCAAATAGTCGGGGATTATGCTCCGCCAGATAGACATACGTAACCAGCCGACTTAAGATGTCGCCTTTTGTTCTCTCACACATTGTCTTTTTTCTCTCCCTTGAGAAATGATCGCCCTCAATAACGGAGACAAAACAAGAGTTGCAAAACCTGATCGCCCAGCAATATTTCCAGTGATCGGCTGCTTTTGAGTATCCGTCTATTAGATCGAATATTTTGGGGATATCAAATCCATTATCCAGATCTCCAATGCTAAAATATGAATTCACCCTCTCACATACATGAAATCTTCCTTCCGTGTCCACAAAAAGTTTTTTTAATCCTGGGGGGCAACAACCATTGGGATATGTCGCTTCCGGGAGACTGAAAAGTTTCCTGTTATGGATGTCCATTGTATTATCTTGAATAAAACCAGATAATATGGGATCATCCTCACCTTCCATTTTTTTCTTTATAAATTCACATCTGGCTTCAAAGGATTGCTGTGCATATTTTCTATTCTCTTCATCCATATCGAAATTATCGAAAAAATCGGTGTCAAATTCATCCACCAGGCTATACACATTTGGGATCTCCTGGTTTGGGAACTCCCTGCGAAAATATTCAAGTATTCCGTGAAGATCATATGGGGGGGACATGGCCCCAGCAAAAAATACTCTTTGTCTGAAATACTCA
The DNA here is from genome assembly GCA_965603365.1 of uncultured bacterium. Lineage (GTDB taxonomy): Bacteria > Acidobacteriota > Aminicenantia > UBA2199 > UBA2199 > JAHELQ01. Next base: position 44,497 of record CBFDCR010000012.1, on the reverse strand, counting down.
CGGTCAATTTTTTTAATTAAATCAATGTTTTTCATTATTATGTCGTACGTTCCCCCTCCCTTCATAAAAATGCGGCTCTTATCGTGTAACTCCTTGTAACCATCCAGACTTATAGTAATCCCAAAATTATACTTTATTAATGGGTCAATTATTTCTCGGGAAAGCAAAGTCCCATTTGTGGTGATGGCAAAATTAATCTCAGGGAAAATATCCGGCCATCTGTGCCGAACGTATTCCACCGTTTTGAACATTTTCCCTGGCTCCAATAGGGGCTCTCCTCCATAAAAGCCAAAAGACACAGGCCTCTTTAATTCATTTATCCTCAAAACGGTTCGGGGGATAAAGAAATCAACTGCCTTCTGAATAACCGGCCATGGCATCGAAACTTTTTTGTGAGTCCTTCTATATTTATAACTCCCACTGAACGCACAGTATTTACAACGTAAATTGCAGTCTTCTGTAATATTCAAAATCAGATGACTGAGAAAATGTTCCAGAAGAAACTTATATTCACGCTGGCTGAAAGGAAACGCCAGACGAATCCTTTTTTGAAGTATAAATCCCCCTTTGGCCTGGCTGAATTCGTCCACCGCGCCAACCGCTCTTTCAATATCCTCAACCGAATATCTGGATGACAAATCTGCGGCTATCCTCTTTTTATTGGAATAATTGTATTTTTTCAAGACCTCATACAAGACATCATCAACTTCCATAATATGGTTAGTCCCCACATCGTAACAATATCTTTTCTCGTTAATTTCAAAGAGTTTGGCCCAAATCTGAGGGTCAGCATTATCTTTATTTTTGCTTTCCAGTACTTTCATATGATGTGGTGGCATAAGTTGATTTTGTTATTCGTCGCCTTAGATTTACAACAAATGAATCTGAGTTTAAGCTGGGGGTGGCAAAATAATTGCAACTTTAGGAAACGGTGAGCAATTCAAATCAGTCATGCTGGTACTATTGCCGTTTTGATCGCCACAGGCCCCTTCGCAACTGCACCAACAACCACAACCCAGGGTAACCGACTCCGGGGTCATCGGCTCTTCAACTCCTCCAAAGAAATTTTTTATCATCGATGCCTCCTTTTTCCTATAAATCTCCTATGAGTAATTGCCATAATTCTTCTTTGTCGTCTTCAATTAGAGAGTATACCTTATTGCCGCTGATGGTAAAGATGTATTTGTCGTAAAGGGTGGCGGGGATGTACGTTTTCTTTATGAGATTGCCCTCTAAATCGGTGACGACGACTTCATCTTTATTGTCGATGTTTAGATAAGTAACGAAGTATATCCTGTCATCTGAAATTCGTACCGACCGGTATGGAGGGAAGAAATCGGGGAATACAGGATTAAACCTATCTTTGCTACTCTTGAACCAGGGGGATTCTTCCAGCCGTCTCAACCTCTCCTTCTTGTAGTCGGCGCTGACCTTCGGCGGTTTATACTCTATGTTCTTCTCAAAAATCTTCTTTCCACTGCTGTCAAAAACAGCAAAGAAGAAACCCTTCGATGAATCAAAAATATAGATCTTATCTTTATAAACATGCGGTGCAGCGTAATCCTTGACCATAATGAGGTCCTGTTTTGCGGTTCCGCTCTCGAAATATGAGACCCAGCCGATCGAGCCCTCGAAGATATTTTTTACACGATGAAAATTTCCATCATAGATGTTGATTTTCTGAACCCTGGGTACAAACTCAGACCCCACAAAACAATCGCCAACCGGATATATCCACATAATTTCAACGGCTTTTTTGTGCTCTTCCATCAACAGGCCATCATGGGAAAAAAAGATCAGTTTTCCAAAGGTGTTTACCACGAGTCTCTCCGGGAAAACGGTGAGTCTGGTATCCCGGAAAAACTCACCCGGCCCCGTACCCTGCCGACCAAATTGCTTTATCTGTTTAAAGTCCTTCAACGAGTAAATGTGAATGGCCGCGGCTTCGGCAATGAACATTCGGCCGCCGTATACATGGATAGAGGCAGGGGCCAATACTTCCGGCAAATCCACCTGGCTGGCATAAAAGGCACAGTGAAGTAATACCGCAAACAGGATAAACACAGTGACTCTCTTATAAAACGCCCCAGCTTTGGGCAATACCTCCCACTCCTCAATGCACGGAACCCTCTTTTCTATCATTTCATATTGTATAGAACCATAACAAAAAAGTCAAGAGCATTGAGGCGGCATCCTCAAGTAGTTATTGCTAAGAGGTGATTGCCAACCACGAGTAAATGTTACTCGACGACGACGGATAAATGGTGTCCGTTATCGGACAAAATTTGTCTGGCATCGGAGAAATTTTGTCTGACATCATCAGAAAGATTTTGTCTGGCATCAGAGGAATTTCGTCTGGCATCGGAGAAATTTTGTCTGACGTCGGAAAGATTTTGTCTGGCATCGGAGAAATTTTGTCTGACATCAGAAAGATTTTGTCTGGCGTCAGAGAAATTTTATCTGGCATCGGAGAAATTTTGTCTGACATCAGAAAGATTTTGTCTGGCATCGGAAGAATTTTGTCCGGCATCGGAGAAATTTTATCTGACGTCGGAAAGATTTTCTCTGACATCAGAGAAATTTTGTCCGGAAACGGACACTTCGGGACGAAAAATAGGGGACAACCGAAAATTGCGTTATGACTCCTCTACGATCTTAATCTCCTGGTCGGTCAGCCCGTATAATTGATATACCATCTGGTCGATTTCTCTGTCGACCTGGTCAATTTCCTTTTGGAGGGTCAGGGTGTTGGACTTTTGTTCTTCAAATAGACCCATTAAGTCAAATTCTTCTTTCTTGGAGAGGGATGTCTTTTGATTTTTGATTTCTTTGATGAAATCAGAGAATGAATTTGTAATTAAGATCTATATTATGATTAAGTTTTAAAATAATTACATTGTTCAGGGCATAAAATTGTTTTTCATCGTATGTTGCTACAATTTTATCTGATGTTTGTCTTATTACTATTTTGGGTTCCTCAAAAAGTTTTTTATGGCTGGAGTTGGGTCAATTCCGTATGTAAATCTTCTAAGGCAGTGACGGCCATGTCCCAGTCAAAGTAATCTTTTTCCGTTTCATAATCCATCCTGGTGTCTTTATTCATCGCCTCAAAGCGGTCAAAATCAGTATTATATTTCCTCTCAAAATGTCTAACCATCAAAAGGTATCTCTTAATCTTTCTGTGGATTTCATTCTTTAATATCTCATTGAGACTCTCTTCCGGGGTCTGCTTTTGGGTATGTTTTAATAAAATATCTTTTATATTTTCATTGATACGTATAACTTCTGCCATTGTCGTCTCCAGCAATAGTATAGAATTTAATCACAAAATTGTCAAGGGAAGCGATTTTTGGGCTGTCCCCCAGAGATTCTAAAATTAAAAATGCAGAAATACTTATTGACTTTTTTTGTTAAATACATATACTGTTATATGCAAAAGGAAGGTCGAAAAGAAAGGCATCCTTTGATTTTTGCAGCCAAGTTAGACAAAACAAACTATATAAAAACGGAGGATTAATACCATGAAGACAAAAAAGTTTTCAAAAAAACTGGTGCTAAACAAAAAAACCATTGCCAACCTTGGTAATGATGAACTGAGTCAAGTAAGAGGCGGCCGTGTTACAGTAACTTGCCCCATCGAATGTCAAACCAACGAACCAAGATGTACAGCAGCCGGTTGCATTACATTCGTCGAACCTTACTGCGAAACGATTATCGACTGCGTGCCCACCTACTGGACGATAACTATGTGCACCTTCTATTGTCCATAACTCTCTTCCCATTTCCCCTGTTTCCCCTACACGGTGTATGACATTACTTTATGCCGCATCTGTGGTCGGCTCATTTTTTGGAAATCTGCCTCGGCGCGGGTAATGGGACCTTCAATATGGCGTGTGGTAACGCCAAAATGGGGTGTTGTTCCGGTAAAATGTCGTGGGGACGGGAAATATATCGTATTGTACCGGCATTCTGTCATGTTGTACCGCAAAGATATCACGCGGACCATAAAAATATCGCATTGTACCGGACAAATGTCACATTGTACCGCCACTTTGTCGTGTTGTACCGCCGTTTTGTCGTAATGTACCGGCAAAATGAGACGTTGTACCGACAAAATGTTGTGGGTTACCAGGGTGGGGAAAATTGTCCCCTTTCGGTTTTCCCAGATACATGGCAAATTGCAAAATGAGAACTTAAAGATTCCATTGGCTGTTGGTTGTTGGGTATTTTGCAATTTGCATTGTAGATGAGTGAATTAGTCGGTGGGGGTGGGGAATATGAGGAGGAGGGCGTCCAGGATAGAGAGGGCTGTTTGGTGGGGGACGGCAGACTCCAGGTGGGCCAGGGCGGCGTCGAGGTGTTTTTTTACATTTTCGGCGATCTTGAAGGGCGCGGTGGCCATGTTCCTCTGGGGTTTCAATAACTGCCTGGCCTCGAAAAGCAATTTTAGCGCGGCGTCCCGCTCCTCATTTTATTTAAAGATGTCAGGAACAGCCTGGAATTTCTGGCGGGCCAGCAGAATCTTCTCCTTCACTTCATCGGGAAAATCCGTATCCGGCAGGGTCAGCGTCACGGCCTCCAGGAGTAATTTAAAACCCTTTCCCGCCGGATTCTCTTGCCCCTCTACCGCCCGGGCCGGCGCGGCTTGAAACAGTTCAACGGCACTGCGGATATTCTCCCCAATCTTAGCTTCATTTGCCAGAGATTTGTCCCGGCAGGAAACAAAGACGACCAGTAACAAGAAAAGTATGAATATAAGACCTTTTTTGATCATGGTGATAACCTCCCTCTTTTATGTTGTCAAAATTGATTGACTTGCTCTCTTTTTGTTTCATTGTGCTATTATTATAGAACAATAATACAAAAAAGTCAACAAAAACTTCTCTTCGGCAGCAGCCCCGAATTGTTTAAACTTATGTAAAATTTCAAGATAAATGGACCAAAGATTAGCGTTTTTCGTAAAATATAGTATAATATAAGTTAAATTTACTCGTTTGGATTCCAAACGATTATTTATTTATTGTAGAATAGAGAGTTTAGAGACAGGCATGAAAAAATATTTAATTGGATATCAACGGCAAGGAGGAGGCAAAAGATGAAAAGGAAAGGAATGCTTATTTTTATCGTTATTCCGGTGCTGCTCATCTTAAGCGGCGGCTGCTCCATCACTAAAATGGCCACTAAAAAGGTGGCGGATATGCTTTCCGCACCGGGATCGAGTACGGTTTTTACCGGCGATAACGACCCCGAACTGGTGGGCGATGCCCTGCCCTTTGCCATCAAGATGTACGAAAGCCTGATGGTCTCAGTGCCGGGTCACGAGGGTCTACAGTTAAGAATCGGCAGTCTATATGTCATGTACGCCAATGCCTTTATCCAGACCCCCGCCAGCATGCTCTCCGAAGAAGAGTACAAAAAACAGGAATTCATGTACAATCGGGCCAGGAATTTATACTTGAGGGGCCGGGACATCCTGCTGGATGGGCTGGAGCACAAACACCCCGGTTTCCGCAAGGCCCTGGATGAAAAGAAATATGAAGCAGCATTGGCAGATATGAAAAAAGACGATGTGTCCCTGCTCTATTGGGCGGCCGCCGGCTGGCTGGGTGCTTTTGCCATCGATCCCTTCGACATGAAACTGGGCATTACGGTACCCCGGGCCAGGGCCATGATGGATAAGGTGCTGGAACTCGATCCTGCCTTTAACCAGGGGGCCCTCCACGATTTCTATGTGTTATACTACGGGTCCATGCCCGAATACATGGGGGGAGATTTTAACAAAGCCCGGCAGCACTTCAAATCGGCCGTAGATGCCTCGGGGGAAAAATCGACTTCCGCATATCTCTCCCTGGCCACCACCGTGTGTGTCAAGGAGCAGGATCTGGCTCAATTTAAACAACTGCTGGAAAAGGTTTTAAAAATCGATCCGGACACTGATCCGGAAAACCGGCTGCTCCACACCATCAACCGCCGCAAGGCCTGCTTCTTGCTGAAGCATGTGGGGGATTACTTTATAGAGTACGATGCCGATCAATCGGACGACGATACAAATTGCCATGAGGAGGAAGGTTTTAAATGAAAATAAACAAAACCATTTTTTTTTTCCTGTTGATTATAATGCTTTTCAGCCTATCTGCCCTGGGCTTGACCATCAAACTCGGCAGCATTGCCCCTGACCGGTCGCCCTGGGACAAGGCCATGGAAGAGCTGGGCAGAGAGTGGGCCCGGATCACCAACGGCACAGTCAAAATCAAGATATATCCCGGCGGTATTGCCGGAAACGAAGAAGATACCATCCGCAAAATGAGGATGGGTATCCTGGGAGGCGCTGCCCTGACCAATTGGGGCCTCATCAAATTATACCAGGAAATGTACGTATTGAATATTCCCCTGTTGTTCAACTCCGAAGCGGAGCTCGACTATGTGTTAGAGCGATTGATACCTCAATTTGAGAAGGAAATCGAGGGCAAGGGATTTAAGCTGATTATCTGGACCAAATCCGGCTGGATCAACTTCTTCACCGAGAAACCGGTATTATACCCCAAAGATATGCGGAAGTACAAGATATCCTTCACCACCGGTGAACCCCGGATGGAGCAGGCCTGGAAGAAATCGGGCTACCAGGTGGTACCTCAGAATTTAAAGGATCTGATGATGGCCTTGCAGAGCGGCATGGTCAATGCCTTTTACCTCCCGCCCCTGATAGCCGCCTCGGGTCAATATTTCAGCCTGGCCCCCCATATGAGTTCTCTTAAAATCGCCCCCTTAGTGGGCGGCATCGTGCTCTCCCAGCGGGTCTGGCAGCGCATCCCCGAAAAGTATAGAGAGGAAATGCTGGCGGTTACCCGGAGACTTCAAAAAAAATTATCCGGGGAAATCGGTCAACTGGAGAAAGAGGCCATCGACACCATGATCGAAAACGGTCTAAAAATTCACGAAGTCACGGAAGACGCAGTTTCCGCCTGGAGGTCCGAGTCGTTCAAAGGAATGGACGTACTGGTGGGTAAAGCCTTTTCTAAAGAGATCTATGAGAAGGTAAACGGTTATCTGGAAGAATACCGAAAGCTGCATGAAAATAAAAATTAAAAATATTTTTCTCTATTTACAGAAGTTAGAGAACCTGCTGGCTTATATATTCATCTTCCTGATCGCCATGTTTCCCTTCATGGAAGTCATTGCCCGTAAATTTTTCCACACCGGTGTGGCCGGTTCTACCGAGTATACCCACCACCTGGTCTTAGTCATCACCTTTATCGGCGGCATGATTACCTCCCGGGAGGGCAAACACCTCTCGTTATCCTTAGAATTGAAAACACCGGAACCCTTAAAGACCTGGATCAAAACCGGGCTGGCGCTGCTGTCGGCCATGATTACCACCGCCTTGGCCTGGAGTTCCCTCTCCCTGGTTCTCAACGGTTTCGATCCGGCCAATAAAATCGGCAAGATCTCCATCCAGCTCATCGCCACGGTCATGGTCTTTGGTTACGGGGTGATGGCGATTCGCTTCGTCACCAGACTGGAAAAAAAAGGCATGAACAAACTCTTTGCCAGCCTGGGCCTCCTGCTGGGCACCCTGCTGGCCCTCGAACCCATTGTCAATATCCTGAGCGCGCTCACCGATACAGTACCGGCATTTACCTTTCCATTGGTGGAGGCTTTTCACGCCGTCAACGGGGCGATCGCCGTGCCCATAATCATCATATTGATCGTCTCGGCCATATTCGGCACACCGATCTTCGTGGTGCTGGGGGGTGTTGCCTACATGCTCTTTGCCAGAATGGGGCAACCCCTGGAGGTCATCCCCAACGAAGCCTATGCCATGCTCATCAGCCACTCGATCCCCGCCATTCCCCTGTTTACGGTGGCCGGCTTCATCCTGTCGGAAAGTAAGGCCGGCGAACGGCTGGTCCGGCTGTTTAAATCGTTTTTTTCCTGGTTTCCCGGCGGCTTAGCCATCATGGCCATCCTGGTCTGTACGTTTTTTACCACCTTTACCGGCGCCTCAGGGGTGACCATCCTGGCGTTGGGAGGTCTTCTCTCCTATGTATTGATCCAGGGTAAATACAGGCGCCGCTTCGGTATCGGCCTATTAACGGCTTCCGGCAGCATCGGGCTGCTGTTCCCCCCCAGTCTGCCCATTATCATCTACGGGGTAGCCGCGGGGGTGAGTATCAAAGACATGTTCGTCGGCGGCATTATACCGGGTTTTGTGATGGTCCTGGCCCTGATCATCTTCGGTATTATTTACGCCAGCAGAAACAAGGTAGAACGTGAACCTTTCAATCTGAAAGAGGCTCTAAGCGCGGTTCGGGAATCCATCTGGGAAATTTTACTGCCGGTGGTGATCCTGGTGAGTTATTTTGGCGGACTCACCACCATAGTGGAGAGTGCGGCCCTGGCTGTCGTCTATTCCTTTGTCATCGAGTTTATCGTGCACCGGGATCTGAAACTCAGAGACCTATCCGGGGTACTGTTAAAATGCCTGCCCATTATTGGCGGGGTGCTGTCCATCCTGGCCTTAGCCAAGGGACTCTCTTACTTCATCGTGGATGCCCAGGTGCCCATGCAGCTCACCGCCTGGGTCAAGGCCACCATCAGCTCAAAATACGTATTCCTGCTCTTCCTCAATGTGGCCTTGCTGATTACCGGCTGTTTCATGGACATCTTTTCCGCCATCATGGTGGTGGTGCCCCTCATCATCCCGCTGGCCAACATCTTCGGCATCCACCCGGTACACCTGGGCATCATCTTCCTGGCCAACATGGAACTGGGCTACCTGACCCCACCGGTGGGGCTCAATCTGTTCCTGGCTTCCTACCGTTTCAATGAACCCATGGCTAAGATCTACAAGGATGTACTGCCCTTCTTCTTCATCCAACTGGCATCGGTGCTGCTCATCACCTACCTCCCCTTCCTCACCACCGGCCTGCTAAATCTGCTTAAAGGCTAAACAAAAAAAGTCGAGATTTATACCACTACCACTAACGCTAAATCTCAAAATAGAGGAAATTATTACGGGCAGAAACAGGTATGGCAACTGTAGTAACAGGTGGGGAAATCAAAGGTGAATTTTCCGCCGTGGATGCGGTTCATCTCCTCTGTGTCCAGATTGGACATGGTCTTTTTGTTCAAAACCAGCTTTTTGTTAAGTTTTTTGGCCTTCACGATTACCTTCTTGTAAAGACTCACCGGCTTTAAAGACACTCCCAATTACAGGTAAGGCAGGTGGGGGGGCATAGTGTTTCTCTTTGGGTAACTTTCGCCCCACCATGTAAGTTTTTCATCTCTTTGTTGTCCAGGTGGGACACGGTTCTCTTGTTCAGAACCAATTTTTTGTCAAATTTCCTGGTTGTCATGGGATATCTCCTTTTTTTATTTAATATCTGCCAACAATGTATCTTCAGCTCGAATCGATTTCACCACCACATTTATACCCATTCCATCCAAAAATGTCAAGCAAAAAATCATTCCGGAGATATTTTCAGGGGAGTTGGGGAAACCGGCCTTCCTGGGTTTACCTTGTACTTTGAAAATTATATAAAATAATCTCTTTAACTTTGACTTTTTTATATTATTATGAAAATAAATACCCATAAGAATTCCTGAAACAGCGATGAAGGAGGCTGAAATGCCGGGTAAGTTGGACTTAGGCAACTTAATTAAAAATGAAGAGCAGCGGAAATCAGCGGGGTTAATGCGGTCTGGATTTCATTGGTTATCATTGGGGTGTTTGTTCTCCAGATGGGTTCGCACCTTTTCGGCGATGTCGGGGCCGTAGAAGTGGTGGAGGTAGAGGATCTTGAGTTCAAACTCACGCAAGTGGGGATGGCGGCGGCGGATGGCCCGTTTGGAAAGGTTAATCACCTGCTGTGACAGGGAGAGGGCTTTGGCAGCCCGCTGACCCGGCGTTAATGTTCGCAGCAATTCGATCTGTACCGCTTCGGCCTCCACCGAGGTGTCGCTCAACTGCGAAAAAGTTCCGGGATTCATATCCCAATTATATGATGATTTTTCTAAAAATTCAAATCGAATTTATTAGACATTTTGGGGATAACTTGATACAATGTGAAGTGATACCGCGACCCCCGAAAGACGAATACTATCTGAATATTGCCAGAGTGGTGTCCCAGAGGTCTACCTGCCTGAAGGTCCTGGTAGGGGCCATCATCGTCAAGGAGGACCAGATTATTGCCGCCGGTTACGTGGGTGCGCCACGTCATACCCGCAGTTCCATCGAACACGACTTCTGCCTGCGGCAGAGATTAAAGATTCCCTCCGGCACCCAGTATGAATTGTGCCGTTCGGTACACGCAGAGCAGAATGCCATCATCAATGCGGCCCGGGCCGGGGTCAGCTTACTGGGGGGCGACATGTTCATCTACGGCGAGAACCGGGAGACGGGCAAGATCATCAATGCCTTTCCCTGCTTCATCTGCAAGAAGATGATCATCAACGCCGGCTTAAAACGGGTCGTTGCCTCGGTTGAGGATAAAGGTAAAAAACTTATGCCCTTTCTGGTGGACGACTGGGTCAAAGAGTGGCAGAGCCATGATATTATCGAAGATAAGATCAAATATGGACAGTAGGAGAACCATTTTATGAGTGAATGTGTTCTGGCAACAGTGGGGATGTGCGGAACCGGAAAAACGGTGGCGACTAAATACATCGAAGAAGTGAAGGGATTCAAGTCTGTCTATTTTGGCGGCTATGTACTGGCAGAGATCGAGAGAAGAAATTTGGAGATTAATAGTGCCAATGAGAGAGTCGTGAGGGAAAACTTACGCGAAGAATCTGGCATAGATGTCATTGCCAGGAGGGCCGTACACGACATCGATTCGCAGTTGGAGGCCGGTTTGAATGTCGTAATCGACGGCCTGTACAGCTTTTCCGAATTTTTATACTTAAAAGAAAAATACCACGAACTTTTTTTTATCCTGGCGTTACATGCGTCGAAGGAGATTAGATACCGGAGGCTTGGAACCCGAAAGGTAAGGCCCCTCACACCGCAGCAGGTCGATGAACGTGATTTTTTTGAAATAAAGAATATCGAAAAGGCCGGCCCGATTGCCATCGCCGATTATCATATTATCAATGACGGAACTATAGAAGGACTTTACAGAAATATCGATAATATTTTAAACAAACTCAGAGGAACAAAATGACAGGTAAAAATGCAGTGTATCCGGGGTCTTACGATCCCCTGACCAACGGCCACGTCGATATCATCGAGCGGGGACTCAAGATCTTTGACAGGATAATGGTGGCGGTTTTAAAGAATCCCGCCAAGACTTATCTGTTCAGTTTGGAGGAACGGCTCGAAATTTTAGAAAATACCTTTGCCGATAACCCCAGGATCGAAGTGGATTGTTTCGAAGGGCTGCTGGTGGATTATGTGAAGAAGAAAAATATCACCACGGTGGTCAGGGGTTTGAGGGCTATATCGGATTTTGAAGTGGAATTTCAAATGGCCTTGATGAACCGCAAGTTAGAGCCTGAAATCGAAACCATATTTTTGGTGCCGTCGATATGTTACTCGTTCTTGAGTTCCCGCCTGGTCAAAGAAATATACCAGTTGGGCGGTGAGATCAAAAAAATGGTACCCGACGTGGTGGACCAAAAACTCAAGGAAAAGTACAGGAATTTGATGCCCGGCAGATCTTCTGGCTGATCAGGGTGGCCTGATAGGCGGCGCCGAAGCCGTTGTCGATATTGACCACACTCACCCCTCCGGCACAGGCATTCAGCATGGACAGCAGCGCGGCCACTCCGTTGAAGTTTGCCCCATAGCCGACAGAGGTGGGTACCCCGATGACCGGTGTAGCGGTAAGACCCGCCACCACCGAAGGCAGTGCCCCCTCCATGCCAGCCACCACAATAATGACACCCTGCTCATTAAATTTCTCTTTCAGATCCAATACCCTGGACAGGCAGGCCACTCCCACATCATACTCCTTTTCCACCCGGTTGCCCAGGTATAGGGCGGAGATATAGGCTTCTTCGGCCACAGCCTCATCCGAAGCCCCGGCAGACAAGACCAGAACGGAACTGTCAAATTTGACTTTCGGTGCTTTATTAAAGGTGATAATTCCGGCTTTTTCGTGGAAGATTAAATCCCCGAAGGAGGATTGCAGTAATTTGACATGATCCGGGTTGACTTTCGTAATCAGAATATCTTCAGCCAGTTCTTTGTACTTATGAATGATTTTTTGTAATTGTTCCGGACTTTTTTCCCGGCCGTAGATGACTTCCGGCAGCCCTCTTCTGAAGGGCCGGTGAAAGTCCAGTTTGATGTTTCCTAAATTTTCATAGGGTAACTTTTTTAAAAACTTTACAAACTCTTCTTCAGACAGTTCCCCGGACTTTAACAGGCGGATATTTTTATTTAATTGCCGGATCATTCTTTTTCCTGGTTCTCCGGCAAGCGGTTTTCACGTTTTTCACGGTTCCCGCGATTTTTTCTTTGCAGATGACTCCTCCATGACCTTTGCTTGTGGTGCAGCGGATGCGGTCGGTAAGGAAATTTGACCTGAGGCGGATCGACTCCGATCACGTTTTGCCAACGATTATTCCCCAGGCCCTCGTTGAAGGCATAATGGAGATAAGAGACCTCATTGACTTCAAATCCCATCACATAGGTGGCTAACGAATCCGCCAGCACCGGATCTTCTGAGGCGATGGCGAAGCCGTGGAACACGGGGCTCCCCTTGATGGGACCCCGGCCCTCCATTCCATGGAGTCCATCAATAATCACCATGGAGGGAGAGATTTTAGTCAGGAGACGACTGAAATTTTTACCGGAATTGTCGATCAGTTGAAAATATTGAGGATTGGTGGAAAAATTGATTTTTCTTATTTCACTGCGGGAGGCGCCAAACATTAAGACCCGTTCTTCCGGTTTAACAAAGCCGATGATGTTGGGAATGGATAAGAATACCGGGAAAATATTATGGGTCTTGGGGGGCACGACGGAAATCATATAATCGGTATCGAAGGTGGTGAAATGGACTTCCCTCTCCCCACTGACGGTGTCCACTTTCAGCGTCTGTTCATGGGGCATCTCGTCGAGATTGACCAGGCGGGCCCCATTTAGTTCCACCTCTTTATATCTAAATTTGTAGAAAATATCCCAGGTGGTCCTACCGGAAAAATAGGCACCGTCAGAACCCTCGATCACCGAAATATCGGAAATACCGTATTGGTCTTTCAAGTAAAATATTAAGGATTCCACCGTCTCGTAATGGGTATTGGCGTAGATTTCCCGGGAGCCGGAGAGGTTGATCTTGATGGCCACCCGGTGGCAGGACTTCAGGCTGATATAAGGAGAGATGGCGTCCATAATTTTCTTTACAAATTGTTTCTGCCTGGTTTCCTTGATTAATGCAATCTCTTTTCGTTTCATCTTCGTTTTAGTCCCCGATTATATCATTATGGTGTATATAAAAGCAATCGACTATTGGATGGAGCGGACCACCCGCACATAATTGCTGTCAAAAACGGAACGGCCGTAGACATCTCCACTGTCGAAGCGTACCAGCCACCGACCGTCGGAACCATAGGGATCGGCTGTCCAAATCCAACTCTGTCGGCCAAAGAAAACAGCATCGATAAAGAGTCCGTTGGCGCTCTTCTGATTCTCCAGCAGCGAGGCCCCCTCTTCTAAGGTTGGCAGTCTCCAGTCGGTAAATCCGGCATAGCCCATACGATTGAATTTGTCTACCCAGGCCTCGGCTTTGGCAAAACTCATGTATTCGTTTGAGCCGCCTGTGTGCCACATCAGGCCGGTTGCCTCGTCCAATACCACCCGGTCTCTACCCATAATCTTCACACTGAAGGAATTGCGAAAATTACCGGTTTTGTTGTCCAGATTGTCGAAAAAGCCCCATTTTTTCAGCATGGATTTCACTTCGGCGGGGTTCAGGGCCTTCGGTTTTGTCCTGAGTTTTACTGTTCCCACCGGCATTGTTTGTTTTGTTGTAAGAGGTGCCAGCCTTCCTCCCTTCAGTGTCTCGATCCGTTTCCGGGCCTCCTGGGCGTGAAGACCGTCGGGAAATTTCCTGAGGTAGGCCTGATAGCTCATAGTCGTGTTGCTGATCGAAGATCGCCGGAATGTTTCGTTGTCTTGCCTTTCGGTGGCCTGCCGCTTTTTTTCCTCCACTTGCTTTCCTGCTTCCAACTCTTTCAGTTTGAACGTTAACTGCTGCTCCAGTTCGGTTACTTCATAGGTGGTTTTGATTTTTATGGCCAGTTCAAGGTTCTGTTGGGCTTCTTCATACCGCCCCCTCCGAAACTCCGATTGGGCAATGGAAAAATATTGTTGAAAATCCTTTTCATCTTTTTCCTTTTGAGCTTGCCGAATATTATTTTCAAGTTTTTTTGTTTCTTTTGAATTTTTAATCTTTTTGGCCACTTCAAGTATTTGTGACGCTGCCTCGTACTGCTGGGCGTTAAATAATTCTTCTGCCTGTTGATAATTTTTTTGGTATTCCTCATCCTGAAGCGTTTGTTGGGAGGCTTGCTTCGTTGGCCGAGTCGGTTTTTTCTCTCTGGGTTTGGTGGGTACCGCTTTTTGGCTAACGGTTGACTGCTGTTGTGTCTCGGCAGGGGGAGGTGGGACTGCCTCTCTTTTAAACGTTTTGGTCAGAAAGTAGACCGCTAAACCCAGCAAGAAGATCATCACCACCACCAGCGCCGGTTTTGCCGGATCACTAAAAAATTCGGCAATGAATCCCCGTTTTTCGCCAGCCGGGGACTTTCTAAATCCAGGAGTCTCGTGAATCCCCGGCCGATCCAAACCCTCCTCTTCTTTACCGGTATCGTCGATATCCTCGGAGCCGAAAGACACCAAACGATCTCGTTGGGGCATTATGTAGTCCTCTATTTCCCGTTCACTCTGGAATACCTGGGAAGAGCTTTCGGCCTCTTCTTCAAGGGATTTTTGAGGAGAATCGAGGAGAGAATCGATCAACTCACCCAGTTCTTTACCGTTTTGCACCCTGTCTTTCGGCCTTTTGGCCATTGTCCGGTTAATCAAGGTCTGATATTGTTTTATCTGATCCGGCAAAGGGGGTACCGGCTCTTGCAGGTGCTTGACCACCACACCGACGGACATATCCCCTTCGTAAGGCAGATGACCGGTCAGCATTTCGTACAGTACCACTCCCAGGGAGTAGATATCGCTGCGGCCGTCCAGTTCTTCTTTTCGCCACTGTTCCGGACTCATGAAATCGGGAGTACCCACCGTTATTCTGGCTTTCGCCTCGGTTTTATCGCTGCCCGTTTCCGGAATGATGCCAAAATTCATCAGTACCGGTGTGCCATCCTGGCGAAACATGATGTTTTCACTGTTAATATTGCGGTGTAAAAAGCCTGCCTGATGGCTGTAATCTAATGCCCCCCCGATTTGTTTGGCGATACTCAGGGCCCCCAGGAGGGTAATCGGTTTTGAGGCGATTCCCGCATCTTCAATCTGCCCGGCCTGGTCTTCGGTTATGATATTGCTCTCTATTACCAATTCCTGCTGGCCGGACCGGGCCTGGTCGAGAAGTCTATCTTTTATGCTCCCCTCAAGGTATTCCATCACCACATAGCGAAGTTTATCCTGACAAACCGCCTCAAAAACGGAAATGATATTCCGGTGTTCCAGGGTCGACAGTTTTTTTACCTGTTCAAAGTAAGCCTCGGCAGATTTTTCATCCGCAAAGCTGAAGGGGTCGAAGATTTTAATGGCTACTTTCCGGTTCGTTTTTTCACCGCTCCCCAGGCAAACCGAGGCCTTCTCCCCTTCAGACAATACTCTTATTATCTTGTATCCGGGTATCTCCGGCAATTCGGGCATGTCGATTTCTACTGTCATTGTCTCTTGGTGCCGTTCTATTATATATAATGTATTATATTATATTCAACCTAAATGTCAATTTAAGTCACTGTTAATTATCATATATTATGAATGAAAAATCAAAATAAAAATCAATTTTATTTCCGCTTGACAATATCCGGGAAAAAATAATAGAATATGCCTATGAGACGGATGCGTTATAATTGGATTTCGCCTCCTGTTTGTTTAAATGTGTATCAAAAAAATTAGAAGATTGACAAAGGAGAAAATAGATGAGTGAATTGATCCCGTCAAACGACTCAGATTTTAACGATCTACTGAATGATGAACGGGCCGTTATTGTAGAGTTCTCTTCCCCTACCTGTGCCCCCTGCCGGTCTATCGAGCCCTGTTTGCAGAAGGTCGCCGACGATCATCCCGGGCAAGTAAAAATCCTCAAAGTCAATGTCAACGAAAGCCCCCGGACATCTTCTAAGTACCTGGTGCGCAGTGTCCCCACCCTGCTGTTTGTGAAAAACGGCAATGTGAAATCCCAACTGGTGGGTTCGGTCCAAAAGGTTCAGATCGAAGCCAAACTGATGGAGATCCTGTGAATAAGGAGATATCAACATGAAACCAGCCCTGTTGTATGAGAAAATCGATCAAGACAAGGTTAGATGCCATGTCTGTGCCCACCATTGTGTGATCAAAGAGGACCAGTTGGGGGTGTGTCGGGTCCGGAAAAATATGAAGGGCGAATTATTCTCATTGAATTACGATAAGGTGGCGGCCACCCACCCCGATCCCATCGAAAAGAAGCCTCTGTATCACTGCCTGCCGGCATCCACCTCTTTTTCGATTGCCGCCATGGGCTGCAATTTTAAGTGCACCTTCTGTCAGAATCACTCCCTCTCTATGGTAACGGGAGAACACCAGATATATGGCGAGAAGATATCTCCCGAAGAGTTGGTCCGGCAGGCGCTGACCTACAACTCCAAAACCATCGCCTATACCTATTCGGAACCCACCATCTACTTTGAGCTGATGCTGGAGACCGCCAGGATTGCCAGGGAAAATGGCCTGAAAAACGTCATGGTTACCAACGGCTATATGAGTCGGGAGTCCTTTGACACGATGGAGCCCTATCTCGATGCCGCCAATATTGATTTAAAAGCCTACACCGAGGATTTTTACAAAACCTACAGCAGTGCCAGGCTGGCACCGGTTCTGGAAACCATCAAGAGGATGAATGAGAGTGGGGTGTGGGTGGAGTTAACCACCCTGTTAATCCCCGGCTTAAACGATGATGAGGAAGAGATCAAACAACTGATTGACTTTATCCTGGGAGTGGACGAGAATATCCCCTGGCATGTGTCCCGGTTTTTTCCCCAATATAAATTAACGGATGCGCCCATCACCCCCACCGGCAGTATCTTTCACTGCCTGGAAACCGCAAAGGTAAAGGGGCTTCGCTACCTCTACGGCGGTAATATTTCGGGGGATGCGTGGGATCACACCCACTGCCACAACTGCGGCGCGCTGCTGGTTGAGCGGGCCGGTTATTATACCAGGATGATCAACATGACGGATGGGCAATGCGGCAACTGCCAGACCCAGATCCCCGGCATCTGGAAGTAGACAGCGAGGTGAATGATGAAGCTTCGGGACATTCCGGTTATTAGAATTTTTGTTCGTTGGATCGATTCTGCCAATTTCGCGGTCGAGGGAATACTCCATGCCGCCAGGACACAGCGGCACTTCAAATTTCACCTGATGGTGGCCTTTTTTGTCCTGTTCGGCTGTTTCATGCTGGGGGTGGAGAAACACGAATTTATCGCCCTTACCCTGGTCACTTTCCTGGTTATTGCCGCCGAAATGCTCAACTCGGCGTTGGAGGCCATCGTTGATTTAAAGTATGGTGAAAATAATGAAACCGCCCGCATTGCCAAAGACATGGCTGCCGGGGCCGTCCTGGTCTGCGCCGTGGGTGCCCTGGTGGTGGGTTATTTGATCCTCTGGCCCTATTTTATGCGAATCATCCGTGAAGGGTTCTGGATCGCCAAACACTACCCGGAAAATATCGCCGTGCTGGCGGTTATCGTGGTGATGCTGATCGTGATCATGGCCAAGGCCTACTTCGGCAGAGGGCATCCGTTAAGGGGGGGATTTCCCAGCGGCCATTCCGCCATTGTCTTTTCCATCTGGATTTCCATTACGAACTTGAGCAGCCATCGGATCGCTATTTTCGGTACATTGGCACTGGCGATCTTCGTCTCCCTGAGCCGGCTGCCGCGGAAGATTCATTCTGTTCTGGATATCTCCTTCGGCGCGCTAACCGGCAGCCTCGTTACCCTTCTCCTGTTCTGGATATTCTATTAAGAGTCAAGAATTGCCTATTTGCTACCCGGCAGCGCCTTGATCATTTTATTGAACCTCTCTTCCGATTCCATCGCTTTCCGGTATTTTGTCCTGGATTTTTTATCGAAAGAGACACTTAAACCGCTGTGGGCATAGGTGATCCCATACCGGACCTTTTCCGTTAACAGCCACTCGTCAAACTCATCGAACAGCCGGCATACATCCTCAAAGAAGACCTTCTCTAATTGGTTGAAGTTTAAAGCCAGTTTTTGTTCTGTTCCCAGCAGTTGCACCGGTACTGTCTCCAGCCCAGGAACATGACAATAGATAGAAGCAGCCTTTTTTTCAAATCCCCCGTGGGCGTAGAGATTGCGGAATTTTTCTTCCAGTGAAATGAACTGATCGTAAAATAATCTAGCCTTCTGGTTAGCCTGGATATCGAAGACCCGGGGAAATTTTTCTTGCCAGCTCATTGCCAGTATTTTCCCTAAGTCATGTGATTTGAGGTTGATGTCAAGGAAGGGTAATACGATTACCAACAGTTGCTCTAAGCCGCCGAAATAGGCATCCATCATGGCCAGGGAGTTATAGAAGCTTTGCTGAGACAGGTGGGATGTCTCCTTGAATAAGGTGGCGATATTCTTTGCCTCCCGGGATTTTTTGTTGATTTTGGCATTTATTTTCCTCGCCTGATCTCTGAAATAGCGATACATCTCATAAAATTTTATAAACTGATTTTCGAGGGTGAAATTTCCCTTTTTTATGTGCTGTTTGCCCAGGGGGATCAATGATTCCTGTTCCAGCAGCAGCAAGGCCGCGGTGGTTTTCCCGATAATATCCTCGGCGGTTTTCTTCAGGTCCGCTTTATTGGCCCGACCGGGCAGGAGGCAGAGCCTTAAGCCGATGTTTTTCAGTTTAAATGAGCAGTCGATGTTTTGATAGCGAAAATAGACGGCCCATATGGTTTTTCCCGGGCCTTGTTGTCCGGGGAATTTTAAAATCCTGACAAACAGCAAATCGATTAATTCCGCCGGGAATGCCAATTTCCGCTCGCTCTTTTCCCTGGATGCCTCCATCTTCTCTTGCAGGCTGTCGATGGTAGCCCCGGGTCGGCCAAAATCTTTCAACACATCCTTCAATTGACTGATCGTTTCTGTCTTAATCTCCATCATGGCCATATTATACAACTTTTTTTGTCCTTTGAAAATCCCGTTTAATTCGATTTCTCCAATTAATGGGTGTCCCGAGCATTAAATGGTCCAATTTGACCGATTAATTTAAAAAAGGTGCTACTTGCGCCCGGTTCACCTCAATCTTTTTCCATACATTCCCGATAATGTAAGGCTCATTTTTTAACCACTGTTCTTCAAGCTCGTTTCGGGAAGGAAAATCACACACTATCATTGAGCCGATCATCTTTCCATCATCGTTCAAAATACCCGCTGCATATAACCATCTGCCCTTATCAAACATTTCCTTAGCTTGTTTTAAATGGGCGTCCCGAGCCGCCAATCTCCTTTCTATTGCCCGCTCGTCAACATCATCATAAGCTATAACAATAAATTGCATCCTTAACCTCCCTTATGTAAGTATTTCATATATCTTCTCTTTCCGGTTATATTCTATCCTGCGCCGCGCTTCTCCAGGCGGCGGTCAGGATAATCAGCCGGTTATAGCTTTTCACACCTTCTTTGATTCCCTGGCTTTTAAGGTAAATATCATTGACTTTTTGTCCCAGATCTGTGAGCCAACCCCGGTATCGTCCCCAATTCCGAAAAATAGCTCTCCTGTCGGCAATAACCCCTTGAGGCAGTTTTTTCATCATCTCTTTGTGGGCTTCGCGCGAGGCTAAAAACAACTCAAATGAGATGTAGTTAAAGTATTCGATGCACCCAGAATACCGTATCAGGGGGTTTTTTGATAAAATACATGTCAGGTAAGCCAGGAAATTGGCAGTCCCCTCCTCTGTAAACCCGAATCCGTGTGCCATCTCATGGGCCATAGTGAAGGGTAATTCCACTGCCGTGAGATTTGCCGGTATATATGCCTCTCCCGTATAGGGGAGATAGATTCCGCTAACGGCAAAAGTCATCAAAAACCCGGAGGGGCTGAATTTGCGTACCCTAACCCGTCCAGCCGCCGGATATCCCAAAGACATCAACACATTCTTTAGATTTTTTCGGATTTTACTTTCGAGTCCTTTTGGTAAAAAATTAGAATCGATTGGGTATTCTCCTGCTCCCTGGATATTTTTCCTGGCAGCCGCAACCATTTGAAGCGCTATATCTGCCTCTCTCTTCATTCCAGCTATATCCAGGGGTTCGGGCTTTATTTTTAAGTGGTTTTCTATAGGCAGGCGCTGGTAATTGAATCCCCAGAAAAAATAGAAGAAAAATACTATTGCCCCCAATAAGGCAGCCCAGGACAATACTCCTTTCACGATCCGCGCCGGCCATGAGATCTCTTCTTTAAATATTTTCCCTTTTTTTACCCGCCTGACAATTTTTACAACTAAAAAAAGTATCAATGCGGCAGCTATTAAGTAAACCAGGGGGAATGGAAGTAACCCTATGGTATAGTCTAAGCAGAAACGAATCCCCTGGAAAATCCCCCGGGAGTAGATCGATTCAACGATATGGGGACTCGACTCGAAAAGGTAGTTCAAAAGAATCGCCAGGGCCCCCAGCCCAATCCATACTAGTTTCGGCTTCCAATTATGGCCCCCACTCACATCACGACGTACAGCCCCAGGATAAGTCGTTCTTGCCTGTTCCATGGATCTATTGTATGGAAAATTCAGCAACTGTCAACCATCCGGTCGCCCGGCCCCTTGACCACTGCCTCTTCTAATCCCTACCAGAACAAATCCCGCAGTGCTCCCCCAACTTGCCAAATACTTTATCTGGCAAATTGGGCGCCAATCTCACGGCGATTATAATTGATACACGTTGTTCTCCCCAGGTTATCCCGACAAATAACTCTTTAATTGATTTAAAACAATATCAAAATTTAATATTGACAGCGTCAGGATAATTAAGCAAAACACAAGGCTAAGCCAGTCGCTAATTTTTACCGGTTTGAAACGATAATCGATAATCCTGAACTCTATTTGTTGAATCACTACAGAAAGGGAAATTGAATCCGCCCTTCGCAAAATTGAAACCAAAATAGGACTTAAAACTTTATTCAAGAAATTCATCAAATTTCCCTTTCGGATAGTTGCAATAGAGAATTTTAATCCATTTTTCCGTTGTATTTGAACCACCCTCTTAGACTCTTCAACCAGAACCGGCAAAAATCTTAATCCGATTCCAAAAGCAATAGCTATCCTTGCCGGTACTTTAAAAAAGCGTAAAGCAGATACAAACTCAAATAAATTGATCATCCCAAAAAAAACAACGGCAATGACAATAAGGGAAATCCATCGTAGGTAATTCATGGATAATTCAAAAATTGAAATCTCAGATGACAATAACCATGCTATTCCTGCAATGACGAGAATTGCGACTGAACCTGACATTATTATCGAAAAGTTTCTAACAAATGACTGTTTAAATATCAAGGCAAAAATGAATGCTGACAAAAGTACTATTGGAATAATTTCCAATGATGCCACACCATAAGCCACAGATAAAAGCAAAAAATTTATAAGTCTTAGCCTAATATCAGACATTTTTCAATGTTTACTGTTTTTAAAAAACCAATCCCTTACTTCCTCTGTACTTTTAGACTTGATTTCAGAAACTATTGTCCCATCACACATCAAAAAGCATCTATCTGCTATTTGAGCTGCAAGCTCAAGATCGTGAGTCGAAAAAATTAAAGCCTTATTCCTCCTATTTTTAAGCATATAAGCCTTTATATACTTCAAATAGTGATAATCTACGCCATATTCCGGTTCATCTATTAATAGTATCGGTTTATCCGATAAAAAAGCAGAAAGCATGCACAATATCCGTTGCTGCCCGAAAGATAAATTCAATGGGTCTTTACCAGATTCTAAAAATGGAAAGTGCTGTTCTAATAAACCTTGAATTTCTGAATTTATCTGCTGAAAGCCAAATAGCTCTTCTTCTATTTTTGTGCCGATAATCTGACTGGTCGGGCTGTGATAGACAATTTTTATTAAATCACCCAACCTGCTCTTTTTTAGTGAAGTATATTCACGACCATCCATTTTAAAAAGAAACCTATCCGCCAGTAATAAACCGTTCAACAATGCCAATAAAGTTGATTTACCCGAACCGTTTACGCCTAATAGTGCTATTCTTTCCCCTGGAGATATTATCAAATCCTGGATATTTAGCAAAAAATCCACTCCCTTTTTTCTTCTGAATTGTAAGTCTTTTATGCTCAGTTTGGGTAAATACTCTAACTGACTCTCATTCATTTTCTCTACTTCATCCCAAAATTCATATTCCCGTTCATAACCGTCAGCCCCGCTTTCCTCTGAACCATTATGTTTACTTATTGTCCCATCGATTAATTCAAAATTTTCATCTGTATATAAAAATAAAATTTCGGGTCTTTGCCCCATCATTAGAATGGATTTATTTATTTTTTTAAGGTATTGAATTAACTCAAAAAAATCCCTTTTCAGAATCGGGTCCAACGCCGAGGTGGCTTCATCGTAGATTATTAATTCAGGATTGACACGAAAAGTACTCGCTAAGGCAACCCTCTGGATCTCCCCTCCAGATAGCTCATGCGGATTCCTATTGAGCAAATGTTGAATCTTCAAAAGTTCTATGGCTCTCTCTATCAATTCCCTCCCATTATTCTTTTCATTTAAACCTATAACATCGGAGACATTGCCGAATAGAATCTGACTTTCTACATCCTGGAATGTATAGGCGATATATTTTAAACGATCATTTATATCTCGATCAAATAAGTTGTACTTATTAAAATGAAATGCTCCTTTAACAATGCCTTTGGTGATCTCTGGAATTATTCCAATGAGAGCATGGGCTAAAGTCGTTTTCCCGGAGCCATTTTTCCCGATTAGGCCAACACAATATGTATCATTAATCTTTAGATCTAGTCCTTTCAAAATCCATTCGTTCGTACTGCTGCCATAACTAACGCTGAGATCTTCAATATTTATCATCAAACAGAAAATTAATCCATGAGCCTTTGAATGGCGCTAATATTCTTTAACCTCTTCTCAAAAATCGAAAGACCTACCCAACTCCCTAAAGCACCTGTTATCCCCTGTAGAGGAACCAAAAATTTCAATAAAGGTGCTAATTTGGTCACACCAGGCAAATTTAAGATGACAAGGGCAAAATACAAAGACAATATGCTCACCATTGCCCCGATAGAACCGGCAATAATATGGGATAGTTTAGATCTTTTTCCAATGGCAGTGATTATATCCAATGTTAATCCGATCAGGATGCCATCAACAACTTTATAAACTCCAGGAGGTCCTCCAATAACAGTGGGTATGGCAATGGTAAACATGATCGCCATTGTTAACGTAGCAAACCCAAACTTTGGAACAATTTTCATTCCTATCATCACTACAACTACAGCGGCGAAAATATTTAAAATTCCACCTGTAGCCGGTATTCCGGTTGCGAATATAATACCCGCTCCAAGAGCGAATGCCAGGGCAAAGGTTAAAGCTGCGACGATCCCAGATATTATAAAGTGCTTTACTCTCCACTTGTTTTCCATAAAATATCCTCCTATATTATCGAGTCGAACCCAAAAACTCTCTATAGTATCTTACGTAATGAGGTATCATGTCCAGATTGTTATCGTACCCTCCATCAAACCACTGTATCTTTGCATTTTGAGCAGCAGATAGGGCTGCCTGCATTTCTTCTTCCGCCCCTCTCCCTAAATTGGATTCGTCTCTAGCATGACAAAAAAAGATTGGAATATCAACCTTAGAGAGAGCCTCCAGGGGTTTATAGTTCCAGTCCTCTTCACTCAATTTGTATTTTACTTTCGACAACTCAAATTTCTTCTCCGCTATTTTTCTCCTTCTGTTCATACTGTACAGTAAGCCATATATGATTAATTTCTTAATCGGATTTTCTGGATTCTTCACCAGGTACTCTAATGTCAACAAACTTCCAGAACAGTGTCCTATCACATCCAGGGGAAGATCCCCGCTGTGCACTTGTAAATAATCAACCGCGGTTTTAATATCTTCCACACCTGTTTCAAATGAGTAATAACCTGGAACACCTTCCTGCCCCCGAAACGCAAACCAATAGGGCTTATAGCCAACTTTCTCAATCTCCTGAGCCAATGGTTCCTGATACGGCATTATCCCATAAGCATTCCCTATAACCAGGATATTCCCCTTATACTCATTCTCCTCACCTCCAATTGACAACAATTCAAGGTGCTTTATTCGTTTACTCGTTTTTACTACATTTTTCTCCATTTTTTATTCTCCCAAAAAACATTCCTTTATTTCTCTATCTTCGAAAAACACCGTTTGAAATAAAGTAGATATAAAAAGTGTCAAAACACTATCATTTTCTATAATATAGTTATTCGGAGATTTAAACAAAAAGCCTTCATTAATTTCATTATCCATTAGATTATTAGGTTTAATAATGTTGATGTTATTACTATTGTTTTTCAAAATTCCAAAAGTGTCTATAATCAGCAACTGCAAATCTTCATTCTTCATTTTTCTTAAAACAAAGGAATAGTTCGGTTTGTTCAGCCAATAAGATTTTTTAATCTCTTCCCCCAATTTATAACTTATAAATGGTTTTTTTTCTATTTGTTGTTCGAAAAACCTATACAATGACTCGTAGGACTTTTTAATATCTTCTTTTACGGCCTGGTGAGTGGGTGGATTCAAATTTTTTAGTACTACACTCTTAAAATCATGTTGCATATCCTTTATTAAATTGTTTAGCTCTTCCTCTCTCTCTACTATAGAATTAATGATTTTTTCAAGATAATTATCCCCTACATCAGGGATAGGGCCTCGAAATATTATTTTTCTTATTTTATCTTCCTCTGTTAGCTTATTTAATTCACCTAAAATTGAATTTCGAAAAAACAGGCCTCCGTCATTCCAAAAACCAGGAAATATTGTGTATGGAAAATAAAACAAAATTGAGTCAGTCGTCTCATCAAACCAGTTTATGGCTATTTTCTCTATTTCTTTTCTTTCTTTCTTTACGGCTTCGAGCTTACTTAAATCATCATTTAATTTTTTTACTTTATCATTAAGCTCATCAATCTGTTCCTGATACTCTCTGGCTTGATCCTTTCCGATATAATGCTGATTAAAAAAAATCGTAACAGACAGCAAAAATCCAAAAAATATATATATTATTCCCTTATTGTTTACTAAATAAGTAAATATTGGATTTTTAAAAAGGTTATATTTCGATATATTGGCAAAGTCTAAAACTATTAATAAAGTGAATGAAATTATAACGATTATAAAAACTGCGAAAGTGAACTTTATCTTTTTGCGAGCATCCATCTTAGAAAAGTCCTTTATCAGTTTACACATAGCCTTGAAAATCAAAATTATAATTTAATCTGCATAAGTTATCAAGTCAAAGTGAAAATTTTTCTAAAATTAAATAATTGTCTACTCTTTTACAACGTTCAAAAGAGACGGGAGTGATTTGGGATCAAACCCAATTTGGCTATCTCAACATGCTTTCATCTCGGATGTCCGTGTGTCCCCTCTGTAATACCTGTTTCTCTATTTAGAGGGGGCGTTTCCTTTAAGGATAAGGAGTACCATAAGTGGAATGTTTTTTCAAGAGGGGGGGCATTCTAAAATTGCTGTGAAGCAGGTCAATCGCTGTTCCGAGCAGCTTCATCGCAGTTCAGAGCAGCTCGATCGCTGCTTTTAACTGCTTTATCGCAGCTTTTAACTGCTCTACTGCAGTTCCGAGCAGCTTTATCGCTGTTCGGAACAGCTCTATCGCAGTTCGGAACAGCTTCATCGCAGTTCGGAACAGCTCGATCGCAGTTCTGAACAGCTTCATCGTAGTTTTGAGCAGCTCTATCGCAGTTCGGAACAGCTTCATCGTAGTTTTGAGCAGCTTTATCGCAGTTCGGAACAGCTTCATCGTAGTTTTGAGCAGCTCTATCGCAGTTCGGAGCAGCTCTATCGCAGTTCGGAACAGCTTCATCGCAGTTCGGAACAGCTCAATCGCTGTTCGGAGCAGCTAAATCGCGCCTCTGGGAGAGGTTTTTGAGCTATATGGGCAAAACAGATCCCCCTACGCCAGTCTCCGGTCAAACCATAAAATATATAATCTCCTGGTATTTCATTGACAAAACGGTATTTCGGTAATATATTTATGTTGAGGTAAAAATGGAACTAACGGTAAGAAAAAATATAAATATCCACGATAGATTTATCCAGATCGAGGTGCCCGCAGCATTGATGGGAAAGGAAGTCGAAGTTATTGTCAAAGAAATAGAATCGGAAAATAAAAAAGCAAAGTTAATAGATTTTTTTGATCAGTATAATTTTGATCTATCACACCTGACTTTTGATAGAGAAGAGATTCATGAACGATAGATTTTTTGCGGATTCAAATGTAATCATTTATTCTCTGGGAAAAGATAGAATCAAAAAAGGAATAGCCGTAGACTTGATCAATCAATATCCAACAATCAGCACCCAGGTGATCAATGAAGTGGCCCATATTGCCATTAAGAAGCTAAAATTATCGAAAAAAGAGGCTTTTGAAATTGGCAGAACATTGATTTCTAATTGTGAAACTTTGTCTGTGAATGAGATAATCGTTTTAAGAGGATTTGAAATTTCAGAGCGATATCAGTTTTCTATCTGGGACAGCATGATTGTCGCCGCCGCGATTGAGGGTCACTGTGATATTCTTTATACCGAAGACTTACAGGACGGTCAGATGATTGAGAATAAACTTACCGTAAAGAATCCATTCAAGAATAAATAACCCATTATCACCCCTGCCGTACGGGAGTTTGAGGCGTTCCTACGGGGTTTTGAGGTGTGGCTGCGGGGGGTGGGCAATTGCTCAGGGGGGGCGTTTTCATTTGGGGCGAAATGTGGTATAGTGCTTATCTTCACATTTAGGTATGATGACGGATCGAGAAGGAGGAAACGATGACCCAAAAGAAAATTGCCACGATTTTCCCGGATTTGCATAAGATATCAAAAAACCCCCTGCGGGAGAAGGTGATCGCCACCTGGGTGGAGTCTATCAAGCGGGGCGGTTGGGAGGTGGAAGAGTTGAAGGACATTCCCTTTACCCTGCTGATCGAAGATGTACACATCGATCTGATTCAGCACACCAACAACGTGACCCGCACCGCCATCGCCATTGCCAATGAATTGAAGGCAGCCTACAGCGATTTAAAAATAAATATGGATATCCTCATCGCCGGTGCCCTGCTGCACGATGTGGCCAAGCTGATGGAGTACGATAAGAAAGACGGCAAGGTGGTGAAGAGCGAAATAGGCAAATATTTACGCCATCCCATCGGCGGCGCTGCCTTAGCCGCCAAGCACGGCCTGCCGGACGAAATCATCCACATCATCGGCTCCCACTCCAAAGAGGGCGATTTTGCCAGACGCACGGTGGAGGCCATCATCGTCCACCACGCCGACTTTCTCAATTTCGAGCCCTTCCATCAGTAAGAAAAAAAGCAAAACCACAGAGGCCGCAGAGAACAAAGGAGGTATGATGAAAAATCTTTTTTTAATGATTACTATCCTTATATTGGTATACCCTGCCGTGGGGCAGGGTTCTAATTATAAGGTACAGAAGGTGGATTTCCTCTCTGCCTATGGGCTCGAGGTCAACGGTGCCGGGCCGCTGCTGGTGCGGGCCGACACGCCCCGGGATCGCATCGTACTGGTGCACACCAACACCTCGTCGGTATCCTTCATAAACGGCAGCAGCCGGTCGGTAACCAATATTCCCATCAAGACCCGCATCCCCCAGTATCTCAAGGAGGAGGCTCTGGCCATTGATAGGGCCAGCGGCAATGTCTATGTCATCGGCAACCGCTGTATTCACGTGGTGTTTCCCGGGGCGAAGGAGTCACGGATGTTTGCCACCGGGCAGCAGTATGAGATGGTGGCGGTCAACCCCCAAAACGGCGACGCCTTCCTGGTGGGACGGGAGAGCCCCTTCCTGGCCCGGCTGAAAATGAATGGTGGTAAGGTCAGGTATACCAGGTGGGTGGAGTCTACCCAGCCCATGGTCAACCTGAATCAAACGCCCCCGCCCCCCCACCGCAAGGTGGTGTGGGACGAAAAGTTAAATCTGGGATTCGCCTTTGACGGCCCTACGGCCGTGCTCTTCACGGTTTCGCCCTCCGGCCGGATTTTAAAGAAACGGAAAGTCGGGGTGGAGGGAGGAGAAGCTGCCCGCTGGCACTTTGCCGGCTACAATACCGGCAGCCATACATTTTTTTTGGTGCGGGAAACGGCCCAGCGCAAGGTAACCCATGCCCTGGGGATCGATACCGACGGCAGTGCCGACACCATCGTGAAGCTGCCGGAATTGAGCGAGGGGGTCGGCATTAAATACAATCCCCAGACCGATGAAGTGTACATTCCCTATGACAACCATCCAGCCGTGCATGCGGTCTCCTTTCAGGACGGCGGCTCGGTAATCGAGATCAAAATCCCGGCCTACGGCAACGATGCTTCCGCCGTGGATGGGCAGCGAAACCGGTTGTATGTGGCCAGCTGGGCTTATGGGGAGATAGAGGTCATTGACTTGAAAACACACCGTTTTAGCCGGCGCATCCGCAACCTGGGCATCATCCCCCACATGTTTAACATGGCCTTTGATGCCAACCACAACAAATTGTACATTCCCGTGGGCGCCACCGCGGTGAACGGTTCCTTTGGCGCCTCGCTGACCTGTGTGAATTTAGATAACGATAAGGTCGATAAAATATATACCGGCTGGGCACCGGTAGATCTGGTGGAGAAGCCCTGGGAAGACGGCGTCCTGGTTTTTAATTCCGAAGATGAAGTGGCCGATGTCTCGCCGGATGGTAGTTTCAAAACCAGGCGGCTGCCTTGCAGGTTTATGAATCGTGCCGTTACCGATCCAGAGGGGAATATATTCGTGGCCTACGGACCGCATCAATCCTATTGGCCGGTGGTCTATATCTGGGCCGCCAAAAACGGAATTCTCGGTTTTTACAAAGATATGGCTCAACCTTATGACCGCCGGATTCCCCGCATGGCCCAGCAGGTGGTGCTGGATAAGGATGGCGCCCTGTACGGCCTGCAAAACAACTGGGGGGAGGAGAAACAGTTTATCATATCTTTACCCGATGCCATACGCAGCCCCAACCAGGGGGATATGCGCCTCGAGCTGGACGACAAAGTGACCCGGGAGACCACCCAGCGGATTCTCGAGTATGACCCTGGGCTGCATGCCCTCTATATCGTGCGGCTGGCTGAGCAGGACGACGGCCCCGGTATCTTCCAGGCGGTAGACCTCGACTCCCGTAAGGTGGTGCAGAATATCAAGGTGGGCCGTACCCCCACCGACCTGGTTTTCGATCAAGAGAAAATCTATATTTGCAACTTCGACGACGATTCGCTTACCATTATTAATAAAGAGGATTTTACCAACGAGATGCACAAAACCGGTTCAAAACCCTTCAAGTTGGCCCTGGTTGACGGCGGGGTGGTGGTGGTGAACCACCATGATCGATCACTTCAATTGATCGGTCAGAGTCCCGGCGTGTACAAGATCCCCTTCCCGGGCAGACCGGACCAACTGTTCCGGGCCGGAGACGAGTTAATCCTCACCAGCCATACGCCGGACGAATTAAACATCATCTCCTTCTCTCCCCGGGACAAAAAGTTTGTCTTGATCCACCGGGAGGCCTATCCCTTTGGCGAGACCACGGTGGCCACCGACAACACCGCCTTTTACGTCCGGGGCCAATTCGCCGACGGCATCTTCGAGCTCAACCGCATCAAACAGGACCGCCGGGGCAGCATCTGGATCACCGACTACCTCTCCGGCAAATTGTTTATTGTCTCTAGCCGGCGGTGAGGTGTTCGATGAGGATTTTGAGGCCGATGGCGATGAGGATGAGACCGCCTAAGGCTTCGATCTTTTTTTCAAAGAAGTGGCCCAGCCGGTCGCCGATATAGACACCGGCAAAAGATAAGATCAGGGTGACGGCGCCGATGATGACGACGGGACTGAGTATGGCGACGTCCAGGAAGGCAAAGCTGATGCCCACTGCAAAGGCATCGATGCTGGTTGCCACCGATAGGACCAGCAAAATCGGGAGTTTCAGGGGATTCTTTCTTTTTCCCTCGGCCTTCTGCCGGCCTGATTCGTAGATCATGCGCATGCCTATTGCCACCAGTAGTATAAAGGCGATCCAGTGATCGATCCGGGCCACCAGCACCTTGAAGCTTAGACCCACCAGCCAGCCGAGGACCGGCATCAGGGCCTGAAACAGGCCGAAGAAGACGGCAATTCGCAGCGCATGCCTGACCTTCAACTGTTTGATGGTCAAGCCGCTGCCGATGGATACGGCAAAGGCATCCATGGCCAGGCCCACCGCAATAAGAAACATCGTCAAAAAGTTCATGGTAAAAGGTTCCATTATAACACATCCTGAATTTTTAATTTGTACAGGTTTAAAAATTTTTTCTTGCATTTATTTTTTTTTCGATTAATATATAAGGTATGAAAAGAACCATTGTGATCATCGTGATGGTCTATGTGCTGGTCATCGGCGTGCTGTTTTATGTTTTCCTGGGGGCCGGGGTGCTGTCGGGTTTCAAATCCCTGCAATGGCAGGGAATCGAGACCGAGGTGCCGCCCGATTTTAAGGCCAGGGAATACCAGAGCAAAGGCTGGCAGGTGTATGCCCTCTCCCGGATTTCGGCGTTGATCAAGATTGCCAAAAAGCCGGCGGTCAATGTGTTTGAGCTGTCCGGATATGAGAAAGAGGTAATGCTGGAAAAGCGAACCCCTCTACCGGAACCGGCCACCTTCTATGTGGTAAAAGAGAAAAAATTGTACACGGTGGTGGCTGCCGCCAGCCGGGATAATACCACTCTGTACATCAGCGTTTCCTCCTTTTCCCTCTTCTTTTCCCGCTACGTCATGGACAGGATGCTGCACAACCTTACCTTCAACGGCGAAGCGATCAAATTCCCTTCGGCTGCGATTCCGCTGAAACTGTACGGTTATGATCTGTTGATATTGGCGAGTTTCCTGCTGCCTTTGATTATACTGATTCCCATCTTTTACTTTTCCGGCAAAAAACCCGATCCCCGACACTTCCAGGGGGAGACCATCCTGTGTGAAGAGAAATTTGTGTATACCTCTTTTCAGAAGAAGTGGAACCGCAGCAACACCTTCTGCTATCTGGCGCTCACCAGCAGCCGGTTGGTCATCTTCTGTTTCGGAAAACTAAAACTGGAGATCAAACTGGATGAGGAGAGACCGGATATCGCCATCAAGGGCAGGAAGATCATCCTGGAACACAATGATACGACAATAATCCTGAGACCGGCAGATATCGACCGCTGGCAGTCCTGCCTGAGCTCTTTTCATCAAGTTTCAACTAAATATCAGGGGTAAAATATTTTTGTATATGACAAAAGTCACATAATTTGAAATGTGACTTTCCTCCCATTGAAATTTCCTCCTTAAGAAATAATATGGAAGTGTAGCAAAAATCAAGGAGGATAAACAATGAGTAAAAAAAGATTTAACAGAAAGTTGGCTTTGAACAAAGAGACTGTGGCGAACCTGAACAATTTCACCATGGGCAGAGTCCTGGGTGGAGCGCTTACCGACGAAACCTGCACCTGTCCACAGAGCTGCGAGATTGTCTGCCTGCCCACCACGCAGGTGCACAATACCTGCCCCCCTACCGCATGGCGCTGCACCTACGACGCTGAATGCCAACCTCAACCCTGATGCCCCCCCAAACCTGTATTGTCACCTGCCAGTAAGCCCCGACTTAAAGCCTGATGAAACATTAACGCCATGAACATCCAGGGAACGTCTTGCCAGACGTTCCCTGACCCTTTTTTTGCCCACAGGAATATTTACAGGTTCATCCGATTGACTTGAGGGGGGTTTTATGTTATAAATGGGCATACCTGTTATCGGTTGTTTGAATAGGAGTAAGATCATGTTTGCGATTCTTGAAACTGGTGGTAAACAATATCGAGTTGAGCCTGGCGACATCATCGAGGTCGAGCGGATTGACCATAGTAAAATCTCCAATCAAAACAAGGTCAGTTTTGACAGTGTGCTCTTGATCAAGGATCAGGACCTCCATATCGGTCAACCCTATGTGAAAAACGGCAGAATCGTGGCCAAAATCCTGGATGAGTTTAAAGACAAAAAGATCATCGTATTTAAGAAAAAATCCAAAAAGGGGTATAAAAAAACCCGGGGCCATCGACAGTTACTGCACAGGATCGAGATTGAAAAGATCGAGCTGGGGGCGGCCGCGCCGGTAGAAAAGAAGACGGAGGCGAAAAAAGAAGAGAAGCCGGAGAAAGCAACCAGGAAACCGGCTCCCCAAAAGGCAGCCGTAAAGCCCGAGACCAAAGAGGCAGCAGTTCAGAAGGAAGTGAAAAAGCCAGCCCCTAAAAAGACGACTGCCAAAAAGACGCCAACTAAAAAAACGGCTGCAAAAGAGACGGTCGCGAAAAAGACGACTGCTAAAAAGCCAACTGCAAAGAAGGCGACTCCTAAAACCGATACAAAAGGAGAAAAGGCGAAGCCGGAAGAAAAGAAGCCGATCAAAAAGGCGCCTCCTAAAAAACAGGCGAAGAAAGAGGAGAAATCGTAATGGCCCATAAGAAATCCGGTGGTAGTGCCAAAAACGGTAGAGACAGTATCTCAAAGAGACTGGGAGTGAAGAGGTTTGGCGGTGAATGGATCCATGCGGGGTCGATTATCGTGCGGCAGCGGGGTACAAAGTTTAAACCGGGTAAAAATGTCGGCATCGGTAAGGACGATACGCTGTTTGCCCTGGCCAACGGAAATGTTCGATTTGTCACCCGCCGCAACAAGAAGTTTGTTGAGGTTGAGCCCAATTAAATTTGACTATCCCTCCGAAATCAGAACCTTTATCTGTTTTTTCCCCTGCATATTATTTTAGATATTCGATGTCTGGTGGGCAGGCCATAGTTACGTCCATTTGGGGGTTATTTTAATACGATGTTTGTTGATCGGGCAGTGGTTACTTTTAAAGCGGGTCTTGGCGGCAGCGGTTGTGTGAGTTTCAGGAGGGAGAAATTTGTTCCCAGGGGCGGCCCCGACGGCGGCGATGGTGGAGACGGCGGCAGTGTGATCCTGGTCAGTCAAAAAAGCAAGAATTCCCTGGAGGATTTTAAATTTCGGCAATTGATCAAAGCCGAATCCGGGGGCCACGGCAGGGGGAGTAATAAAAGCGGAAAGAACGGTAAAGATGAAATTGTCGAGCTGCCCATGGGTACGGTGATTAAGACCTACCCGGGTGAGAAGATCATGAAGGATTTATCCGCAGAGGGGGAAAGATTTGCGATTGTTAGGGGCGGCAAAGGAGGTCGGGGAAATGTGCGTTTTAAATCATCGGTGAATCGGGCCCCCAGAAGGGCCGAACCGGGACAGAAAGGTGAAACCATCAAAGTTGTACTGGAGTTAAAGTTGATGGCCTTTGCCGGGCTGGTGGGATTACCTAACGCCGGGAAGTCGACGCTGATCTCAAAAATCAGCGGTGCCAGGCCTAAAATTGCCGATTACCCGTTCACCACCCTTCATCCCCATTTGGGGGTGGTTTACCAGGGCTATGACAGCCTGGTTATTGCCGACATCCCGGGTATTATTGAAGGGGCCCATAAGGGAGAGGGCATGGGACTCGATTTTTTACGGCATATTGAAAGAAATACGGTGCTGGTTTTTTTGATCGATCTGGCGGACCGTTTAAAATCGACACCCTTCCAGACCCTGATGGTGCTGAAAAATGAATTAAAATCCTACAAAGGCGATCTTTTAAAGAAAAAATTTTTCGTGGTGGGCAGTAAGATGGATTTACTGAACGAAACGGGCCGAAAGGAGACCGGACCGCTGCAGGAGTACTGCCGGAAACAAAACGTTTCTTACCTGGAGGTCTCGGCGTTAAAGGGCACCAACTTAGAGGTCTTTAAGAACAGGTTGTTCGAATATTACCACTACCATGATTAATAAAATCGGTATTTTGGGCGGCACCTTTAATCCCATTCATAACGGTCATGTCGATCTGGGGTTGAGAATATTAGAGGCATTCAATCTGGATCGGGTGCTGTATATTTTATCGGCCAAGCCCCCGCATAAGCCTCACCAGGAAATTGTGCCGGTGGAACTGCGCTGGAAAATGTTGAATATCGTTCTTAAATCATTTCCATCATTAGAACCCTGCCCCATCGAAATGGAGAGACCGGGGCTCTCCTGGACCATCGATACCGTAAACGTTTTGCGATCACAGCATCCGGAGGCTCAACTTTATTTTATTTCCGGCAGCGAAGGGTTTTTGAAAATCAGAACATGGAAGGATTATCGAACACTCATGAAGGCCATTTCATTTATCGTGGTCTTGCGAAAGAGTGGGCACCGGCAGAAGGTTATCGAGTTGCTGAAAGAGGAAAATATCCCGATCTGTGATGAGGCAGATCAGGGTCAACGACCGACCTCGCCGTGCGCCAATTTGTTTTCTTATGAATCTGATCAACTCCCGATTTCATCAACAATGATCAGGGAAAAGATTAAATCTTGCCGGCCAATCGATCCATTTTTGGACAAAAGGATCAAAAAGATCATCGAGGAGTATGGTTTATATGGATATTGATGCATTTGAAAAGATCAGCGAAGATTTAAAAAAGAGAAAGATCCCGCAGGCAGTCAAGAAGGTGGTGCTGGCCATGCTGGATAAAAAGGCGGAAAACATCGTGGTGTTAAAGCTGAAAGAGTTGAGTGATGTGACCGATTATATGATTATATGCCACGGAAATTCTGCTCGGCAGAATCAGGCGATTTCCGACGAAATTCAGAGGCGACTGAAAAAGGAACTGAAGCTGAAAACTTTTAGTGTCGAAGGAAAAGTCAGAGCCGAATGGATCCTTTTAGACTACATTGATATGATCGTGCACATTTTTTTGCCGGAGAGCCGGCAGAAATTTGCCTTAGAGAAGTTGTGGATGGATGCCAAAAGATACAATTTTTACTCTGATTAAAAACCTAAAAGACCGGAAATCTTTAGAGGTTGAAAAAAAAATCCGCAGCATTGCCGACCTGAATACCAATTTTCTGATCTATGGCGAGACCGGTGTGGGCAAGGATTTCTGGGTCGACTATCTTCTTTCTATCAGTCAGGTTCCCGGGATTTTAAATTTGAACTGCGGGGACGTACCGGAAAGTTTATTGGAAAGCGAGTGGTTCGGCTATAAAAAAGGCGCATTTACCGGGGCAGATAGAGATTACGAAGGGAAATGGAGAAAAGCGGAGGGGGGAATTTTATTTTTAAACCAGGTGGACCTGCTGAGTGTAAACTTGCAGTCCCGTTTGCTGCGGATCATCGAGAGAAAAAAGTATTTTCCCCTGGGGTCCAATCAGGAAGTGGGCATAGATGTGAGATTTGTTTTTTCTGCCGACCATGATATCGAAGAGAAGGTGCGAAAGGGAGAGTTCCGCCAGGATCTGTTTTATCGTATTTCATCTTACAGCATTTTGGTCCCCCCGTTAAGGGAAAGGAAAAGAGATATTTTGCCTTTACTTCACTACTTTGCCGATCAAAAAGGCGCGCAGGTCAATCTCAGCCCCAAAGCCGTCAATACTCTACTGGCTTACCCCTGGCGCGGCAACATCCGGGAGATTGAGAATTTTGTCAATAATGTGACCATCATGAAAGATGAGTTGACCGAGCGCGAACTTGGGCTACTCATCAAAGATTCGGGTCATCTCTTTGAGACCATCAAGAAACCTGAAATGTCACTCCAGGAATTGGAGAAAGAATATATATCTTTTCTGTTACAGAAGTATAAGAGTAAGGTGAAGGTGGCAGAAATTCTCAATATATCCAGAAAATCCCTTTATAACAAACTAAAGCAATATGAGCAAGATTGAGTTGATATGTGTCGGCGAATTAAAATTTAAAGAATTAAAAGAAATTGAAAAAAGATATTTACAAAAAATCAATTTTTTTGTAAAATGCAATCTAAAAATTCTAAAAGATGTTAAATTGGAGGACGAGGAGTTGGTTCGAACGAAAGAGGCTGAAATGATGCTGGCTGCCATTGTCCCTGGAGATTTTGTGGTTGCCCTCGATCAAAAAGGAAAAAAGATGGGTTCTGAAAAATTTGCCGCTTTCCTGTCGGATAAGCTGAACTATCACCCGGGCAGGATTGTTTTTATAATCGGTGGGTTTGCCGGATTGTCAAAGGCGCTGGAACCTAAAATCAATCTAAAATTGTCTTTCTCAGATATGACAATTTGCCATGATATTTTTAGAATCGTTTTTTTTGAACAGTTGTATCGTGCCTTGACCATTATCAAGGGTATCAAATATCATAGATAGGAGACTAAATATGGAAGAGAAGGAGTTAAAAAGATTTGAGAAAAGGCTGCTAAAACTGAAGGAAGAGATTTACAAAGTGATAGAGGGAGAAGAAGAGGCCGCTGCTTCACGGGATTCGATGGATCAGATCGACCAGGCCCAGGAACTGATTGAGCAGGAGATGGGATCTTTGATGTCATCGAATAATCGGGCCAACCTGGCAAAAGTAGAAGATGCCCTGGATCGCATCCGGGCCAATCGTTACGGTGTTTGTGAACGTTGCGGAAATGAGATTTCCATGAAACGGCTGAATGTTCTTCCTTTTGCCAGGTGTTGTATTTCCTGTCAGCAGAAATTGGAAGATAATTATTAACAAGGATAGATCGCGTCTCTTCGCTGTCCCTGCTATTGGGGGAAAAGTGGTCGGCGTGCTAATACCGCCATGTATTTGCATTTTCCCCATATATTAGGTAATATATGATCTAATTTAGAAAGAGGAGTGAGCACTATGTTCGACAAAAAAATCTATAAGGAAAGAAGAGAGTTACTGCGAAAACAGGTGGAGTCCGGTATCATCCTGCTGCCCGGCAATGAGGAAGCTGCCATGAATTATCCGGCCAACCCCTACCCCTTCCGTCAGGACAGCCATTTTTTGTATTTTTTCGGGCTCGACAAGCCGGGGTTTATGGGAGTCATTGACGTGGATGAAGATCGGGATTACATCTTTGGTGAAGATTTTACCATAGATGATATTATCTGGATGGGCCCCCAACCCACGGTCAAAGAACTGGCTGCCCGGGTTGGAGTGAGTCATACCGGAAATCTGGGTCAATTGACGGAAAAATTGGATCAGGCTATCGAGAGGGGCTGGCAGGTTCATTACTTGCCCCCTTACCGGGCCCAGAATATATTAAAACTGGAAAAGCTGCTGGGAATTGCTGCCTCCAGGATCAAGCAGTATTCTTCCGAAAAGCTCATCAAAGCCGCGGTAGCCCAACGGGCGGTCAAATCCGCCGAAGAAGTCCGGGAGATTGAGAAGGCCCTGGAGATTTCCAGCCAGATGTATGAAATAGTGATGGCCCATACCAAACCAGGGGTAACCGAAAAGGAAATTGTAGGCAAGATCGAGGGCCTGGTGGGTGGCCATGGCAGCCACGTTTCCTTTCCCATTATCTTATCTGTCCACGGCGAAACCCTGCACAACCATTACCATGGCAACCGGATGAAAGAAGGTGATCTATTGGTCACAGATTCCGGTGCCGAATCGCCAGAATTTTATGCCTCCGATATTACCCGGACTTTCCCGGTGTCAGGAACGTTTACCCCACGGCAAAAGGATATCTATGAGATTGTGTTGGAATCCCAGCTCACCGCCATCAAGATGGCCAAACCGGGTAAAAAATATCGAGATGTGCATCTCAAGGTGGCCGAGGTCATTGCTTCGGGATTGAAGAGTGTCGGCTTAATGAAGGGCAATACTGCGGATGCGGTCAAGGCGGGTGCCCACGGCCTGTTCTTCCCCCACGGCCTGGGACACATGATGGGCCTCGATGTCCACGACATGGAGGATGTGGGCGAAAACTACATCGGTTATACCGATAAAATCAAGCGGAGCGATCAGTTCGGGCTGGCCTATTTGCGCTTTGCCCGGGAACCGGAGCCGGGGTACGTGCTCACCGTGGAGCCGGGTATCTATTTTATTCCCGCCCTGATCGACCAGTGGAAGGGGGAACAGAAACATAAAGATTTTATTAATTACGATAAAGTAGAAGGGTACAAGGGTTTTGGCGGCATCCGCATCGAAGACGACATCCTGATCACCGACAAGGGCTGCCGGGTGCTGGGCACGCCCATCCCCAGGACCATCGACGAAATCGAACAAATCATGGGCTAACCCCCTCCCCCATCCCGGTTATCCCCTTACTCTTGATTTTTTGAGAAAATATTGGTATTGTATGTGAGGAGGAAAAACGATGAGAACGGTGTCGGTGAACTTACCCGATTTTGTCGATATAGACGCCAAGGAACTCAAATTTATATTGGCCTCTCGCCTCTACGGCAGCCGTAAACTCTCCCTCGGTCAAGCCGCCGAAGTGGTCGGGGTGTCAAAAAGGAGCTTCATCGAGCTATTGGGTTACTATGGTGTGTCAGTTTTCAACTACGATATCGATGAATTAGAAGACGATCTCCATAATGCCTGACGTTATTTCCAATGCCAGTGTCATCATCATTTTAGATAATATTGGTATGCTGTGGGTTTTGGAAGAGCTCTATAAAGAGATCATTATTACAGATGTGGTGCACCAGGAATTTGGGAAAGAAGTTGAAGATTGGATCAAAATAAGGAAAGTAAAAGATGAGAATTATTTTAATATAGCGCAAAGTACAGTAGATCCTGGTGAGGCCAGCACCATTGCCCTGGCTCTGGAAACGAAAAATCCCCTCTTGATATTGGATGATGATAAGGCCAGGAAGTTGGCGAAGAAACTGAAATTAAAGTATACCGGAACCCTCGGTGTTATCCTTAAAGCAAAAAAGAAAGGTCTCATCTCCTCTGTAACTGATGTTATAGAACAATTAAAATTCTATAATTTTCGCATGTCCGATCAATTGATCGACAAAACAAAAAAACTGTCCGGGGAATCAGAATGAAGCAGTATAATTGAATATTTTCAAGAATTTTACTAAATTCTTCCGGATAAGAATTGAGTTGAGATCCCATCGAGAAGGCTGGACAAATTTAAGGTTGAACTTTAAATCAGTCATTTAAGAGGTATTTTTTAAATAAATACCCACTGAAGGGTCGATTTTATATTATTATCGGCCAGCGGGGGATCGGCAAGACCACCCTACTGGTCCAGTATATCCTGGGCTGTTGCGAACACGATCCGCTGACCCGGCAGGCGCTCTATGTGCCGGTGGACCATACCTATGTCAGCAAATACTCCCTGTATGAAATCGCCGAGACCTTTTACAAAGAGGGAGTCAAACTGATCTGCCTGGATGAAATCCATAAATATCCCGATTGGTCCCGGGAATTGAAAAGTATATATGATGTATTTACCGATTTAAAAATAATTGCCTCCGGTAGTTCGGCCCTGGAAATCTACAAGAGTTCCCATGACCTCAGTCGCCGGGCGGTGGTGTATCGCATGTAGGGGATGTCTTTCCGCGAGTTTATCGCCATGATGGTGGGACTGGAGTTTAATAGTTATCCCCTCGATGAAATTCTAAACCGACATGAAGGCCTGGCAAACCAGATCATAGATGAATTAAATACCAGAGGGAAACGGGTGTTACCGCTGTTTCGGGACTATCTCCAGTTTGGATATTACCCCTATTTTAACGAACATCTCGGGCAGATGGAGGAATTCTACCTGAAACTGGAGCAGGATGTCCGTAAAACCGTGGAGAGCGGCTCTATCGCTGTGTTCCCACACCTGAACGGTGCCAGCACAAATAAAATATTGAATCTGTTGAGTTTGATTACCGAATCGGTGCCCTATACCCCTGATCTCATCGATTTGAAGCGAAAATTGGAGATTGGCGACAGCAGGCCCCTCAAGGGTTACCTGAAATTTCTGGCCGATGCCGATGTGTTGTTAACGGTTTCTAAAAAAGGAAGGGGACTCGGACAACTGGAAAAACCCGGCAAAATCTACCTGGACAATGCCTATCTGGCTGTGGATGATATCGAAGTCGGGCTCAAGCAGAAAATCCCCCTCTGGCTCTTCGGTTTTCTTTACTAAAAAACGATTATTCGATGCCTAAGCGTTTGGCCTCCTCTCTAGCTGTCGGCGGCGGCTTTGTCCGCTTTTTCTATGGTTGGAAGTGCGGAACTTTTGTGTTATAGTTGTCTTGTATTATTCGATATTTAATAAGGAGTTTGAAATGGATTCTAAGAGCGAATTGACGGCGGTAATCGACACCGGTAAAGGGAAGATTCGCCTCAAGCTTTTTGCCGACAAGGTGCCGGTAACGGTGGCAAACTTTGTCAATTTAGCGCAGCGGGGTTATTACGACGGCCTAACCTTTCATAGGGTCATCGCCAATTTCATGATCCAGGGAGGATGCCCCTATGGAGATGGCCGGGGTGGCCCGGGATATCAATTCCAGGATGAGTGTACAACTGAACTCCGACATGATCATCCGGGAATCCTCTCTATGGCCAATGCCGGTCCCAATACCAATGGCAGTCAGTTTTTTATTACCCATGTGCCGACTCCCTGGTTAGACGGTAAGCATACGGTGTTCGGCAGCGTCATCGGTGAAGAAGACCAGAGTGTGGTAAACCGTATCGGGCAGGGTGACAAGATTCATTCCATCACTATTAAAGGCGATACTTCGGGCTTAATGTCGGCCATGGCAGAACGGCTGGCGGAGTGGAATGAAGCATTGGATCGAAATTTTACTCATCTGAAGAAACAAAGTATAAATAGTTGACATTTAAACAATTTTAAATTAATATATATTATATAATAATTAACGATATTTTTAGAGATTTGAGGCGGAAATGAAAGAGAAGATTAGTTCCAGAGTGATTCGGCGGATCTCATTTTACTACGAGGCATTGTTAAAATTGGATCTTCCGGATGATGCATACGTCTCGTCGAAAAAGTTAGAGGAGATTACCGGGGTTTCCTGCAATCAAGTGCGGCAGGATTTTTTCTATCTGGGTATCTCTATAGGCAAGCAGAAAAAAGGATACCAATTGAAGAAGCTGTTGAAGGAATTGAGGCGGATATTATCGATAGATACAGGTGCAGATGTGGTGGTCATCGGCGCGGGCCGACTGGGGCGGGCCCTGTCGGAATATGAGCTGTTCAAGGTGAGAAATATCAACGTGGTGGCACTATTCGACAACCGGCAGGAAATGGTGGGCCAAACGGTCCAGGTCAAGGGCAGCCAGGTACTCATTCACCATATTGACGACCTGGCCGATTATCTAAAACGCCACCTCCAAATTAAGATTGCGGTGTTGGCGGTTCCCGAAACCTGTGCCCAGG
This sequence comes from uncultured bacterium, assembly GCA_965603365.1. Classification (GTDB taxonomy): domain Bacteria; phylum Acidobacteriota; class Aminicenantia; order UBA2199; family UBA2199; genus JAHELQ01. The sequence continues at coordinate 2,800 of CBFDCR010000012.1, read as the reverse complement.
AAATGTTGGAAAAATTAGTGGGACTGGGTATCAAAGGAATCGTCAATTTTGCGCCCAAGATATTGAGAATCCCCCGGGATCATGAAGATGTCCAACTCATCAATGACTGTATCGGTGAATCATTGTATAAAATCGTTTATCAATTGTACCACGAAAGATAGACATTGTTCTCCTGAGTCTCATGCTGGTGCTATACATAATTTTATTTTCTATCCTGGTGTTATTCAGTGCCTTTTTTTCCTCGGCAGAGACGTCACTTCTCTCTTTAAACAAAATTCGACTGAATCACAAAGCCAACAAAAAAAATAAGAAGGCCATGTTACTCAAAAAGATCCTGAAAAATCCCGACGAATTTTTTTCCACTATCCTGATCGGGAACAACCTGGTGAATATTGCCGCCGCCACCATTTCGGCCATTGCATTTGCCCGGTTCATTATCTCCGATGAAAACTTGATCTTGCTATTCTCCACCTTATTTACCACTGTCGTCATACTGCTGTTTGCCGAGGTTCTCCCAAAGTCTTATGCCTTCCGCTTTAGTGAAAAGCTGTCCTACCTTTACGCTTACCCCGTCAAGTTTTTTACCTATTTGTTCTACCCTATTGTGAAGGCAGTGGCATTTTTTTCCATTTTTATCTTTAAAAAGCGGCATCTGAAACACGAAAAGAAAGAATTCACCGTGGAGGAGATCAAGCACTTCCTGGAGACGGAGATCCAGTTATTTCAATACAGTCCGGAGACCCTGCGTATGGTCAACGAAATCATCGATGTGGCCCAGAAGGATGTGAAGAGTATTATGACGCCGCGGCCCAACATCATCGCATTGGAAGAGACAGCCGATATCGATCAACTAAAACAGATCCTGCTGGAAAAAAATATTTCTAAAATTCCCATTTACAGGGAGAATCTGGATCATGTCACCGGGATTATACATGCCAATGATATTCTGGCTTTTTTGTTGAAAGGAGATTTGAAAAATATAAATTTGCGGAAATTGGCCACCAAACCGATCTTTATATCGGAGTTTTCCCCTCTGAATTATGTCTTGAATGAATTTAAGCGGAACAAATTGACGATCGCTGTGGTGATCGATGAATATGGCACCACCATCGGCATTTTGACTCTGTATGATATTTTTAGAGAAATTCTCGGGGGAATTGAATCCGATAGCGAGCAGATTCGGAAGGTTCGTCATCATGTATATAACATTGAGGGAAGTGTGCCGGTGGAGGAGGTGAATTCACAACTAGATCTGGAGCTGCCGGAGAGGAAGGATTATACGACCTTTTCGGGACTTTTTATCTATCATTATGGCAGGTTCCCGGGGCAAAATTGCAAAGTAAGAATCGGCAATTATCTGCTGGTGGCCAAACAAATGGGCAGAAGAAAAATAGAAAAGATAACCCTGATCGTAGAGGATAGTGGAGAACCATGAAGATCGTAACGGTAAATAAAAAAGCATTTCACGATTATGAGATTTTGACCAAATATGAGGCCGGTCTGGTGCTTCTGGGCAGCGAAGTCAAATCCATCCGGGCCGGGGCGGTGAGTTTAAAGGATTCGTATGTGGAAATACGTGCTGGGGAGGCTTTTTTGGTTAGCAGCCATATCAGCCAGTATGCCTGTGCCTCCAATAACAACCATGAACCCCGCCGGGAGCGAAAGCTCCTGCTGAACAGGAGGGAAATTCGCAAGTGTGATCAGCGGGTCCAGGTCAAGGGCTTGACCATTATTCCGCTGCGCATGTATCTCAACGATAAAGGGCTGGTGAAATTGGAGATCGGCTTAGCCAAGGGGAAGCGGCAGTATGAGAAAAAGCAGAAGATCAAGGAACGGGATATCAAGCGAGAGGTGGAGCGGGAATTAAAGCAGTACCGGTGATCTTTTTTTTACTAAATCTCGATTTCGGCCGGGTCTTGAGCTGAGGGCACGACCCGCCATTGCTGTTCTTCCCTATCGAAATCCGCTATTTTTTCGAGGGGCTGCTTAATGTATTTACCCGAGCCGGTGGCGGCAACTTCTCCACCGGGCAATAAGATTTCACCGCTTCCTTCAAAAATACGGTCCCTCTCCCTGGTGATGCGTCCCACCACCCGCAGCTCTTCCTCCAGGGGGATCGGTCTTTTAAAGCGGATGGTGAATTCCGCGGTTACCCCCCAGATGTCCTCATCGTGGCGCATCATGATGGCCCGGCCGATGGTCTCGTCGAGGATGGCCGCGGCTAGGCCGCCGTGCAGGCGTCCGGGGTAACTCTGGTGCTCTTCCAGCGGCTGAAACACCGCCACCAACTGGTCGTCTTCCAGTTCATAAAAGGCGGCCCGCAAACTATACGGGTTTTTTAATCCGCACACCAGACACATCTTCGAATTCTGCTGTTTCCCTACTACTTTATGTTTCATCATCAACCCTTTAAAAGCATATTATAATATTAAATTAAGACAATAACAACCACCATTTAGCTTACTCTCCACCTTAACGCCGTTTCGATAACGGATTTTCGATCATTTCAATCTCCAGATCCATTTCTAAACATATTTAGAAATATTATTCTCAACTTTGGAATTTTTTTATATTCAAGATTTTAATTAACTCCTTATTAAGGATATTCTTTTTTTAGAATCATACATACAATTGAACCTTTGCTTAGTTGGTCTTTTTTATATTCTGTCTTTATGCAGGCCGATTGTCCTTTTGTGGCATCTTCTACATCCTGGTTGTCAACTTTTAAAGATTGAACATCTTCTTCTAAATAACCGCTTTTAATTCTGGGGATATACTTGACAACTTGAAGTATATCTGA
>CBFDCR010000011.1:0-93281 GCA_965603365.1 uncultured bacterium | reverse complement strand
ATAACGATTCAAAGTTTCGTACTGCTTTAAAAATTTTTCCCGTATTTTTTGTTTTTTCGATTCGTCGTAAATATCTTCCTGAATATCAATCACCTCATCGATATCTTTGATGCCCTCCAATACATCCCTGCCCAACTCCAGGACCGAATTCAGCACAATATTGGTCTTAGATAGAGCCTTGATGACCTTTTTTTCACCCCGCTCAATTTTTTTGGCGATTCTGATCTCTTCATCTCGGGATAAAAGGTTTACGGTTCCCATCTCCCTCAAATACTGCCGAACTGGATCGCCCACAATTTCACTTTTTTCTTCAGAAGGCTTAGAGGGTTTAGGCTTCGGAACTTTGATGATCTTGATATCATTCTCTTTCAAATAGTATTTTAAAAATTTCAAGTTCTTCTTTAGGGTTGCCTCATTCTCAAACATATTATAGATAAACGTACTCTCCACCAGGCCAAAATTTTTCCTGGACCGTTTCTGAATAGCCTTCAATTCCTTCTTAAATTCCGTCAAAAAATCATTATACTCTTTCAATTTTTCCGGCTTCAATATCGCCCGTTTACGCATCAGTTTTACATTCCGGATTGCCAGTTGGGCCAAAACCTCCTTTTTTCTGCCCATTAAACTATTTTCCTGCAAAAAAGAAAAAAAATCGGTTCTTTTTAGCTTACCATCATGGGCTTTTGCCATATCCGTCAGTTCATCGATAATATGGGGAGAAATTTCTCCTTTTGGCTTTACAACCTCATTTTTTTCATCGGTAACAGGTTCTGTATTGTTTGATATCCCTGTGGTATTATTTGTTCCCAATGATTCCTCCTGCATTTCTATATTTTTTTATGCATGGACCGGACAAATTGATTCTTCAACACCATGAGTTCTTCCACTTTTTCAAAGTTACTGACTTTTTCTTCCATTTTGATCTTACGATTTATATCGGCAATTTGTTTCTGATTCAATTTCTTCTGAAACTCAAGAAAGCTCTTTTCGACAATTTGGTGCAGCTGAGATTTATCTTTCTGTAAAGAATCCTTGGCCCAATTGATCTCCCGGAGCTCTCTCAATTCGGCCTCGTTCAGGTTCTCGAAAATTCCCTTGAAATTTTCAATCTCTTTGTTTTCCTGATTATAATGTTTAAAAATCAACCGAATAATATTTCTCGAAACCAGAACAGAGCGTATCTCCTGAGTAAGCAACTCCTGAATTTCTTCAATTAATTCCGGTGCCACCAGAATAGCCTCGATAAAGCCGCGCTCCGCCGGAGTGATGGCCAATCTCCTTGAATGTTCACTGTCTTTGAAAATGCGCTTGTTTTGTTTTCTAAATATTTCCTCATCCACTATAAAGTACTCTGCCGCCTGCTGGCTGTATTCACTGCGGACGATCGGATCGTCAATTTTTATCAGGAAATTCTTGACACTCTCCACCGCGTCTCGTTTTCTTTCCGGAACATTTAAATCGTAATCCTGAGACGCTTTGTTCAATAAAAATTTAAATCCCGTAGTGGACTGCTCCAGCAGCACCCTGAATTCCCGCAGTCCCTTTTCCCTGATAAAATCGTCGGGATCTTTTGAACCGGGAGAAAGGATGATCTTCGGATTAATATCCTGCTCAAACATCTTTTCGATCCCCCGCAGGGTGGCCGTGATACCGGCTTGATCGGAATCGTAAAACATATAGATGTCATCGGCAAATCGCTTCAGCATCTTAATTTGATCTTCCGTCAAGGCCGTGCCCAAAGTTGCCACCACATTCTTTATCCCATGCTGATAAAGTGAGATCGCATCGAAATAGCCCTCCACAACTATGGCATGGTTGCTCTCCCGGATAAATTTTTTAGCGAAGTTAAAACAGTAAAGATTTTTGCCTTTTTTATACAGGGGGGTATCCGGGGAGTTTAAATATTTCGCTGAATCGTCAAATACCGTTCTGCCGCCAAAGGCAATAGCAGCCCCAGATTCGGAAAAAATCGGGAATATGATTCGGCCTCTGAATCGATCATAAACGCGATTGGGACCTTTTTTGATTACCAGGCCCAATTCGATGGCTTTATCAAGGGGACAGCCCTGCTTTCTTAATTGTCGATACAGGCCATCCCAACTGTTTTGGGCATAACCCAGAGAAAACAATTCAATAACGGTGGGAGAAATCCCCCTTCCCTTCAGGTATTCCGAGGCTTTTTTCCCCTCTTCTATTTCGTTTAGGTTATGAACAAAATACGCCAGGGCAATGTCGGTAATCTTTAAATACTCATCTTTTTTGGTTTTTGAACCAAATCTGCTTTGACTTCTGTCAACCGGAATGTTAAATTTTTCGATCAAAAAATTGATAGCCTCGGGAAAACTGATATTCTCCATTTCCTGGATTAGGGTAAACATATCCCCAAATTTATTGCAGCCGTAGCAGGTAAAGGTATCATTCTCCGGTTTTACGAAAAACGAGGGGGTCTTTTCGGTATGAAAGGGACACAATCCCTTGTAGTATTTACCGGCGGGCTTTAAGTTGACGTAGAGAGAGGCCACTTCAATAATAGATATATTTCTCTTAATCTGATCTTTTACATCCATAAAACAAAAATTTTAAAACAATATCAAGTATAATGGTATAATTTTTTACGTTTGTCAACAAAAAATTTTATTTTAAAAGTGGACTAAAAAAGAGACACCCGCCTGAAGACCGCCTAAATCGATTTCATCGTCGGTGGGCTGCACCCGGATCTGACTGTATTTGGCCCCTACATCCAGAATGAATCGTGACGACAGACTGAATTCGAGCCCCGCTTCCACAAATAAACCGGACCCCTCATCATCTATGCGGCCCACAGCGGATCGTTCTTTAAACAAAAGATAGGTGTACCCTAACCCCAAAAAGGGATTGACCCTGCCTAAGGGTGCCGTATACCTGAGAGAAATATCAATGGGATTGAGGGTCAGCCGGGTAATATCGCTGGTAAAGGTCATCTCCGAATATTTCTTATACTGTGAACCGGACAGCCAGATAAAAAAACCGTTCCACACCCTGACCCCAGCCTTCAAGCCATAGATCATATCTCCGCCGCCGCCGTATACCTCTTTAAAAATTTCATCCCGGGGCACGAAGTAACCGGCAAACACACCGGCTTTAATTGAATCTTTCGGAATTACCGTAAAGGCAGCAATAGAGAGAAAAATCACCATAAATACGACTCTTTTCTTCATGTTACCTAGATAACATTAATTCCCAAAAAAGTAAACCCCACGAATTCGGGTAGTCGTGTATTCATGCCTCTGGATTTTTGTGGTATAGGGCATAGTTCTCTTCTTTTGTTCTTTTCATTTTGGCCAGGATTTTGTATAATAGGCCGTATGGAGGCATCGAGGCTTGGTTTCCCAAAAAGTAAAAGTGATTAAAAAAATCTTTGTGTCCGAAGAGAGCGGATTCGGGGTATTCAAGGTGTCTGTTAAGGGGGAGCGGGAGAACCAGATTATCGTGGGCAATCTGTTCGATGTAAACGAAGGGGATTTTCTGGAGATCAAAGGCGAACACACCCGGCATGCCCGGTTTGGGCAGCAGATCAAGGTCCACAATTTTAAATTCATCCTGCCCCAGGACAGCGAAGGGATGATCCGTTACCTCTCCTCCGGCCGGATCAAAGGGGTGGGTAAAAAAACGGCCGAGAGAATCGTTGAACGATTCGGACACTTAACCTTTGAAATCCTGGAGAACGAACCCGATAGGCTCAAAGAGATTAAAGCCATCAAAAGAGGTGTCATCGAGGAGATCAAAAAGAGCATCCATGCCAATCGCACGATCCGGGAATTGACGGTCAAGCTGTCCCCCCACGGTATCGGTTCGGAAACCATATTTAAAATTCACAAGGAGTTCGGCGACAGTGCCTTTGAAACTTTGGAGACCAACCCTTACCTGACGATCAGCAGAATCAGGGGCATCGGCTTTAAAATTGCCGACACCGCGGCCCGGGCCTTTGGTCTCCCCGTTAACGACCCCAACCGCATCATGGCTGGCATCGACTTTTTGCTGGATCAATTTGAACAGAAAAATGGCGATTTGTACGTGGACGAACACGTGCTGCTGAACCGGGGGGCGCCCCTCCTTTCTGTGGACATCGAGGATATCCAGAAGAGCATCGAAACCAAGATCGAGCGAAACGAATTGGTCCGGGAGTTCCTGCCGGGGGAAGGCCATGTCTTACTTAGCTATAAAAACTATATCCTGGAAAAGGCCATCGCCCGGAAATTATACCAATTCGACAGCAGCGGATCGAGCGGTCAATCATTAACGGTCAATTTCCAGCACATCTCCCGGCAATTGTCGGTGGAGTTGACGGAAGAACAACAAAATGCGGTGCTCCAGGCAGTCAACACCCCCTTGACGATCATCACCGGCGGACCCGGAACCGGTAAGACCACCATCATCCGGGCCATCATCGAAGCCTTTCATAAGCACCAAAAAGAAGTCCTCATCGCCGCCCCCACCGGCCGGGCCGCCAAACGGATCGAGGAGACTTCCCATTTCTCCGCCTCCACCATACACCGGATGTTAAAGATCAATCCCGAGACCCGCACCTTCGTTCACAACGAAAACAATCCCCTGCCGGTAGATGTGGTGGTGGTGGACGAAGCCTCCATGGTGGACTCCTATATCTTTTATTCCCTGCTCAAAGCCATCAGTAAACATACGCAATTGATAGTCATCGGCGACAAAGACCAGTTGCCGTCGGTGGGTCCGGGAAACGTCCTGCGGGACATGATCCACAGCGATTATTTTAATACCATCCATCTGAACCGCAACTTCCGGCAAACCGAAAACAGCTTGATCATCGAAAATGCCTATCGCATTAACAGCGGCGAGCCCATTATCACCAAGCCCTATTCCCCGGATCTCGACTTTGTGTTTATCCCGGTACCGAATGAAAGCCAGGCCCTGAAGAAAGTCATGGGAATTTTAGACTATCATAAAAACGATTTGCCCTTTAATTCCCCGGACCTGCAGATCCTGGTGCCCATGTACCGGGGAGAGGCGGGGATCGACAACCTCAACCGGCTCATCCAGGAGCGCCTCAATCCCGGGGGTTTTCTCATCAGGAAGGAGAAGGTGGCCTTCAAGCGGATGGACAAGGTCATGCAGCTTAAAAACAATTACGAAAAGATGATCTTCAACGGCGAGCAAGGGATTGTGACCGCTTTTGATGAAGAGAGTAAATTGCTGTCCATCGACTTCGACAGCTATTTCGTGGAATACCACAGCGAGGAGATGGACGAATTGACCGTCTCCTACGCCGTCTCGGTGCACAAATCCCAGGGTTCCGAATACAACACCGTGATCCTGGTGCTCCTGCCCGCCCATTCTATCATGCTCAACCGGGAGATATTTTACACCGCCGTGACCCGGGCCAAACGTAGAATTTATCTCATCTCCGACGACAACACGGTGCAGCGGGCCATCGCCAACTCCTCCCCCAGCGAACGCAAGACCCTCCTCCCCCTCCGCCTAAAACAAACCTTCGAGCCACATCCGCCAAAACCAGAACAATCCACCTGACCCCTTTCTTTACCACGACTGAGTAAATTTCACTTTTGGCTTTGATAATAGATTTTTTGATCGGTGAGGAGATAGGAGGTAGAATGAATATTCATTTTTTGGATAGTGCCTAATGCCGTCCGCAATTTGCTCAATATGCTGACTGCATCAGGCTGAGATAAGGCAATCACAATGATACCATAGTGATTCTCATACAAGAAGTGTATCGTGTGGTAAAAATCTTTATCGGTGGTTAAAAAAACGGCTTTTTGTTTCATCGCTTCTTCAAAAATAATTATATCGCTGCATCCTTCCCTTTCTGTTCCCCTGAGATCAAAAACCTTGTGCCCTTCCCCTTCAAGAATAGGGATCGCTTTACGGGGGAAGTTTTCGTCGAGAAAAAAATTCACTGCTATCCGGCCTTGTATGATAGGGTTTCAAATTGGGCGAGGTGGCTGCCGAATTGTAGGGCCGCCTGGATGTCTTGTTCCGAAATATTGGGATAATTCTCGATGATTTCCTCATATGTCTGCCCTGTGGCCAGATCTGCCAGAATATTACTGACCAACACCCTGGTATTCTTGATGACCGGTTTGCCATGACAAACCGCGGGATCAATGGATATCCTGTCATACATGAACCCACCCCCGGTTGACGAGATGACTGATTTCTGTATATTTCAGGTTGTGGGCTTGAGTTGATCTTTTCATTTTTATTTAGCCTCTGATGCCATTATGTTAGAAATCAATGTAATTGTCAACTTTTGAAATGATAACTTATTAGTTATATGATCATCCAGGCCGCATACATGACGGGCACTCGACGAGTGATTGTTACCCATCGGCGTATAAATGTTGTCCGTCACCAGACAGATTTTGTCCGCTGCCAGACAATTGTCATCCACCACCAGAGAAATGTCGTCCGACGCCAGACAAATTTCATCTAACATCAGAAAAATATCGTCTGACGTCAGAGAAATTTCGTCTGGCATCAGAAGAATATCGTCTGGCATCAGAGGATTTTCGTCTGACACCGGAGAAATTTTTTCTAACGTCAGAAAGATTTTTTCTGGCATCATAGGAATTTTCTCTAACGTCAGAGGATTTTCGTCTGACATCAGAAGAAATTTCTCTGACATCTGAAGAATTTCGTCTAACATCAGATAAATTTTGTCCGGAAACGGACAGTCCCATTACTCTTTGTCCACCAACTCCGCCATTGTCACCCCTCCTCCCCTATCTGCCCGAAGTTCGATGCAATAGCCTCAATATCCCCGGTCTTCTCGGCAATCTCCAGCGACCGGTGATACTGCTCCAGCGCAGCCTCATAGTCGTCTATCATTTGATAGTCACAAAAAGGGGACAGGGGAGGGGGTGGTTTGGCTGGCAGGGAAATTGCTGGTAGAATAGATGAGCATTAAAAGGAAGTTAAAATGAATGTTGGAAGGAGACGAACGATGACAGAAAAGATAAAGAGAGCAGCCTGGATTGGCAGTGTGGTGATGGTGGTTTTGATGCTGCAGTCCTGTATCAGGACCCGCTTCTATCCGTCGGATTTTTACGAAAAGACGGCGGATCACCGGATCATCGCCATCCTGCCCTTTGAGATGGTGATGACCGGTCGGCAGCCGAAAAAATTAACGGCGGCACAGATCGAGAGGATCGAAGAGGTGGAGAGCCTGGCCTTTCAAAACTCGCTGCTCCATCGATTGTTTGGCCAGTCTACCCGCTACCGCCGCCCCCTGCGCATCGACATCCAGTCGGTTACGACAACCAATCGTATCTTAGACGAACACGGCATAAGCATCCGGGAATCGTGGTATATCGACCCCCAGGAGGCGGCACGACTGCTCAACGTGGATGCGGTGGTCAAGACCCGGGTCATCAAACGGCGCTACATGTCCGACTTAGCCTCTTTCGGCATCGAATTGGGCAGTGCGATTCTCGATATTTTGAGCGACTCCTCCCTGTGGATCTTCTTTCCCAACCAGACCAACGATATCAAGGCGGAGTGTTATCTCTACAACGGTAGAGACGGCGCACTGCTGTGGGGCATCGACGTGGTGGAGAGTGTGAATTGGAGTCTGCCGGCCAATGAGATGATCGACCGGATCAACGACTTCTTTGCCCGGAAATTCCCCTACCGCTGATCCGGAACGGCGGCAGGGTGGAACGATGAGTGGATTTGGTGTATAATGGGACTATGAAAATAGAAGTTTCAAAGACGTGTAGTACCAGTCGGGTATCGAAATACATCCGTATTGCCCTCTCCCTCGCCATTATCGGGGTGGGGATCATCACCAGGAATTGGTTGGGACTGATCGGGGTGCTGACGCTGATTTCGGCTTTTACCGGCGGCAGTTGTCCCCTGACGATCCGGTTTAACCGAAGATCAGGCTTCCACCTCAAAGAGTAAAGGGTCAAGGTTGGTTCCGGCAAAAATCCCGGTACACCGATCTTAACCCCTCATCCAGGGAGATCTTCGGCTGCCAGCCCAGCTTGACGATCCTTGAAATATCCAGCAACTTCTGCGGTGTGCCGTCGGGCTTTGACGTATCCCAGCGCAGTTCCCCTTCATAGCCCACCACCTCTTTGACCTTTTCCGCCAGCTCTTTAATGGCGATGTCTTTACCGCAGCCGATATTGACGATCTCGCCGATATCCCGGTAGTCGTAACGCTGCATCAGGAATACCACGGCATCGGCCAGGTCGTCGACATGGAGGAATTCGCGGCGGGGCGAGCCGGTGCCCCACACCGTGACGTGGGGATGATTTTCTATTTTGGCCCGGTGAAATTTCAAAATAAAGGCCGGCAGTACATGGGAATTTTCCGGATCGTAATTGTCGTTGGGGCCATAGAGGTTGGTGGGCATCACGGAAATGTAGTTGGTGCCAAACTGTTCGTTGTAATAGCGGCACATCTTGAGGCCGGCGATCTTGGCAATGGCATAGGCCTCGTTGGTGGATTCCAGGGGGGAGGTGAGCAGATGCTCCTCCTTCATGGGTTGGGGGGAAAGTTTGGGATAGATACAGGAGCTGCCCAGGAAAAGCAATTTCTTGACCCCGCAGCGGTAGGCCGCATGGATAACGTTGAGTTGGACCGCCAGGTTGGAGTAGATGAATTCTGCCGGATAGGTCTTGTTGGCCATAATGCCGCCCACCCGGGCGGCGGCTAAAAACACGTACTCCGGCCTCTCCCGTTTAAAAAATTCCTCGGTATCCTGCTGCCTCTCCAGGTCCAGTTCCCGGCGGCTGCGGTATACCAGGTCGGTAAATCCCATGTTTTCCAGTCTTCTTTTAATAGCCGAGCCCACCAGGCCGTGATGACCGGCAATATAAATTTTAGCACTCTTTTCCATGACACATTTCCTTATTAATTTTTACGTCACCTCTCGACCACTCTAATAAACATTGGCAACATTCAAAATCGAACGCAGGGTGCGAAAGGTGATAAACACATCCAGCCAGAACGAATACGCCAGGGCATAGTAGGCGTCCAGGAACAGGGAGGTATGCAGGGGCATCAGGCCCCGGCCGGAGACCTGCCACAGGCCGGTAATGCCCTGGGGAGCGTTGAAGCGATACTGCGACCAGGCGGGGAACATCTCGACCTCATAGTTCAGGGGCGGCCGCGGTCCCACGAAGGACATCTCGCCCCGCAGCACGTTGAGCAGTTGAGGCAGTTCATCGAGGCTGGTTTTCCGCAAAAAAGTCCCCGTCAGGTTGATCTCATCCCTGGCCTGCATCTTTCGAACCCGTTTTCCCACCTTCACCAGTTCTTCCGGAGAGTAAGCGGTTTTTTCTTCCTCCACCAACAGGCTTTTGATAAAATCTCGGTGGTTTTCATCCACCTCTGACTCTTTCACGCCGGATACGATACTCATAGTCCGGTATTTAAACAACCGGAAGGACTTCCTCTTTTGGGCCAGCCGGAACTGCTTGAAAATAACGGGTTTACCGAAATTCAAACGGATCAGCAAAAACAGCAGGGGGTGGAGGAGCATGAAAACCGGACACAAAACAAGGGCAAACAGGTAGTCGAAAAATTTCTTAAAGAGACGGCGGTATAAGAGGGAACGGCCCGACCGCACCTCGATGGCGGGAATCTGGTCGAGGAAAACCACGGAGAGGCCGTTGTCCAGTTCCCGGTTATAGATGTTGAAGAAGAAAACCTTCACATGTTTTCCGGCGATCTTCTCTTTTACGGTTTTGATCTGATTAAAGTAATCTTCCCACATCTCGGCCCGGTTGGTTACATGGGGGGAGGGGAAATAGTCCATGAAGACAAAGCCCTTCTTTACTTCTCTGCCGATATCGGCCGCAGCCTCTAGATGGACGGTGTTTCGGTAGAGCCCCCCGGCTGTCTTCTCATTAAATATCTTCCGGTGGTTCTGGGAGAGCAGCAGGTATTTCCGGGAAAATCGCAGCAAGATCTTTCCGACAAATAGCCTGATACTCAACACATACAACACACCGTAAACCACAATCAGCGAAACCATCAACAACCGGGATACGGTAGGCCACTGGGTCTTGAGCAAAAACCACCAGATGCCCCAGAACAGCACGAATAGCACCAGATTCAGCTTGAATATCCGGGAAAAGTAGAGGATGCGGTTAAAATAAATTTCAATATTATAAAAGCGAAAATACCAGAAGGCCACCGTATACAGCACAAACAGTACCGCTGCCGTAACAGGCACCGGGGGCCGGCTTAATATCCGGGTTAAAAGAAAGTAGCAGCCGAAGAAAAAAAGGCCGTCCACCACGAACAAAAAAAAGTTCTTCACGTTCATTGTCTTATTTCTGCTATTTTCCCTTTCATTATAACTTTTTTTGGGGCTGCGTTAAAGGTTGTATTTTATAGAAGACCACATAAAAATACAAGCCGAAGGTCAAAATTTCGCTCAATATGCGCGCCGCCACCGCCCCGTCGGCAAGATACATGCCCGCCAATACCAGAGTAGTCGACATAAACGACAGCGATAGGCCCAAAGAGAGGTAAAATCGTACTTTTTGATACCGGGATGAACTCAGGAAGGCCCCCAGGATGTGAATCACCACCCGGCAGGGAATCACGAAGGCCAGCAGCTTCAAATAACGGCTGCTCTCGGCGGCGAGGTCGCGGCTAAACAGGGAGATGAGAAGGTCTCCTGAAAGGAAGACCGCTGCTGCCAACAATAGACCGCCCAGGAGGGCCATCCCGGTGATGCGTTTCAAAAAGCGGTTAAATTCAATCGTCTCCTGCCCCTGAAACGTACGGGAAATAAAAGGCGTCAGGGATACGGCAAAGACTTCGGTGGCGATATTCAGGGTTATATAAATTCGCAGGGCCAGGAAATAGGCGCCCAGCATTGCCTCCTCTACAAAAAACGACAGGATCAACACATCCACCTGGCGAATCAGGAAACCGGCGATCTGGTTAAACCAGTAATATTTAATCTCATGGAAAAACCGTAGTTTTAATCGAAATCTCTTAAAGGCTGTAAATTGGCGAAGGTTCAACAACCGGCCGCCGATGCCGACGACCAGGCCGACTATTCTGACTATAAAAACCCCTTCAATCGTCATGCCGCCCTTGTTCACCATTAACAGTACCACCACCACGACGAAGGTGAGAAGGCTGTAGAAGGCCTCCACATCCATCCGTTCCCGGCCCAGCAAGAAGCCGCTTAAGTTCTTCTCAACCCCCAGCAGGATTCCCGTTACGAACGTCAGCACCAGCAGGTACAAGCTGAGGCGGTGGTAGAGAAGGGCTGAGAGCAGCAGCACGGCCGCCGAGGCCCACACGCCGTAGATAGTGGCGGCGGCAAACTCGTTAAATAGGGCAAATGTCCTGTCTTTATCTTGCTGAATATAGGCTATCTCCTTGCCCAGGAAGATGTCCAGGTTCATGCCTGAAACGCTGAAAAAAAGATAGAGGAAGGTAAAGGCGATGCCGTATAACCCCAGCGGTTGGGGTCCCAGGAACCTGGCAATAAAGAAGAGGACAAAGAGATTGGTGCCGGTAGAGAAGGCGCGGGAGACAGCGGAAAATAGGGTGGTGGTAAAGATCCGTTTGATCATCCGGTCACCGTTTCCTCTTGCTAAAGGCCCCTTTCAACACCCATTTTACAAAGGCCGGGGCATTGGCAATGTAGCGGCCGCCCATCCTGAAGGGCTCTTGCAGCACCCGGTAAAGCCACTCCAGTCCCGCCCTCTGTATCCAGCCGGGGGCCCGCTTGCGCGTACCGGCAAAGAAGTCGAAGCCGGCGCCGATGGCGGCCGCCATCTTTACCGCTAACTTCTCTTTGTGGGCATGGAGCCAGATCTCCTGTTTGGGGGCAGTGAGCCCCACCCATAGGATGTCGGCGCCGGCGTCATTGACGGCCCGGATGATCCGTTCATCCTCCTCTGCCCCCCATTGGCCGAAGGGGGGGGCGTAAAATCCTCTCCTTTTGATTCCCGGGTATTCGTTTTTTAATCTCTCTACGATTTTTCGGAGGGTCGAATCGGTGGAACCTACAAAGAAATAGCCCAACTTTCCCCGGTCGGCGGCCTCGGAGAAGCGGCGAAAAAAATCAGGGCCCGCCAGCCGCTTTTCGATTCCCCCTCTAAACAGACGGGAGAGCCAGACCAGCATGATGCCGTCGGGCAGTACGACGGCGCTGTCGTCGATGGCCTGCCTGTATCCCGGCTGCTTCTCATAGACCCCCAGCATGGGAAAGCTCAGGGTCATCACCTCGATCACCTTTTCCGGCCCCCCGGGCTGTGTCACGGCGCCGAGGAGGTACGCTTCAATTTCATCATACCCGCAGCCCGTCACCTCAATCCCCAACAACTCTTTCTTCGCCAACATCATCCCCACCTCTACATCACCAATACGACCCCGGTCATGGGGTTAATAGGTTCTTGAGGGTTTTGAAATACTCTTTTTCGAGGATCGCCTTTTGTTTTGCCGGATCGTCAGCCGGTTGTTTGCCCCGCTCATGGGACTGTATGAAACAGGTCAACCGCTCCTCCAGTTCGCCAAAATCTACCTGCACCCTATTTTCCCGGGCCTCGATTTTGTAGTAGTTCTCATTTTTCAACCAGGTCTCAAAAAATGATCTTGCCTTGGCCTGCCAGGCCAGGCCGAAGCAGGGCTTTAGATAGGCCGCGGCGATAATCAGGGAGTGCAGACGAAAGCCAATGACCATATCCACAGTCTGCATCAATCCATCGAGTGCCTCCAGGTCGCCTACCTCCACCACCTCGGCGGCGAGCCCCGTTTCGATGAGCTTTCCATATACCGCCCGCACCGCAAAGTAATCCTTCCTTTCGCTGGAAAACAGCCTGACGCGGTAACCGGGCAGTTGAGAAAAGATCCTGACCAGGAGGTCGCCAAATCCGGCCATAAATGCCCGGTAGTTCTCAACACGGCCCGAGGGGTATATCAGGGGATGAAATACGGGGGAGACGGATATCCCCACCGTTGGCTGCGAGCCGACTCTTTTCCTCTGCCGCCGCCCCTCTTTGCCGATCAGGGCCGGGTCCGGTATTACCTTTACCCGGCCTTTAAATTTCAACTCCTCCCGAATGATTGAGGCCGAATAGTTATCCCGGCAAAAAACCTCTTTAACTCCCTTTAGAGCGATGGCCAGCACTCTTTTGGCCCACCTGGATTGCAAGGGCCCGGCACCTACCCCCCATAAAACGACATCCCTGTTTTTTTTGTTGGCCTCTTTTACTAAGAACCTCAGCCTCTGGGGGAAATAGAGATCCACCCCGCCCAGCAGGTTGCCGCCGCCGATTAACACCATATCCACTCTATCCAGCAGTCGGGCATAACCCCGTCTTTTGCCGGAATTCTCCTTTAGGGCCTTCAGAAATGTATAGCACAAATAGGGGTATTTCATCGTCTTCAGGCCGGTTTTTAAACGATTCCCGCCGCGGCCGCGGTCCTGGCCCGGCAAAAAATCGTATTTTAAGACCCTGGCGCCGCACCGCTCTAAATGTTCGGTCAATGCGGCCGATATGAAGCGGTCCCCCAGGTTGCCGGAACCGAAGATACCCACCTGGGCCACCAGCGGATTTTGCTTCATGGGGTCTGGCAATGCTGTTCCCCTAAAATTTTTTGAAATACCCGGTTCATATTGTGCTCGAAGGTTTCCAGAGTAAAATGATCCAGGAATCGCCGCCGGCCCCTCCGGCCCATCTCCTGCCGAAGGTTTTTGTCCCCCAGCAGTGCTTCGATTTTTTCCGCCAGGCAGCCGGCATCCCTCTTGCGGCAAATAAAGCCGGTCTGCCCATCCTCCACGATAAAGGGCAGCGAACCCTCATCCGTCGCCACCACCGGCAAAGATGCCCGCATGGCCTCCAGCACCACATTGCCGAAGCTCTCGTGGAGGGTGGGGAACACCAAAATATCGCTTCGGCAGAGCAGCTCTATCTTCTGTTCCCCGTATACCGGGCCCACCACCTCGACCACATCCCCGATTTCCAGGCTGTCGGCCTTCTGCCGGAAGGCCGGCTCATCCAGGTTGTAAGACCAGCTTCCGGCAAAGATGCCCTTGAAGGGGATCCCCTTTCTCTTGAGTTGGGCCAGGGCCTCCAGCAGCACAAAGACCCCCTTCTCCACGATCAAATTGGAAAGGAACAGAAGGGTCGGCACGGCGGCCTTTTTTTGGGGTGGGGGCGGCTTGACATCGGGCAGGCCGTTAGGAACGATAAATATCCGCGGTCGGGGCACAAAGGGTTCTATGTCGTAGACCAGCAGGGGAGAGAGCACGATGGCATAGGTGCCGCGGAATAGGTTCCGGCGCAAAAATCGCTTCCATCTGCCGTCGGCGGGGTCAAGCGCCCCTTTGTTGTGTTGATGAAAGACGATCCGGCGGCGGAACAGTTTGATGATGAAGACGAAGAGACAATCCCGGTAAAAGGAGTAGCCCCGGTGGGTAACCACATAGTAGACCAATCGAGGCCGAAACAGCAGCAGGTGAAAAAAGAGCCGGAAGCTTAAGGCCGCCATCTTCACCACCTTCCAGGGCGAAAATTTACCGATCTCTTCGACGGTTCGGGTAAACCGCAGCGGCAGTACGCCGATGCGGTAGCGATCCTTCAGATAGCGGGAGTCCGCCACCTGTTGACTCATCAGGCTGGCCCCGTGGAAGGGGGGCGGCAGCGGCACCACCAGAAGGATTCGGGGTTTTCTGCAGCTCATCGGTCAATTCTGTCGTAAAGGGGCCGGAGAACCGCGCCCACGTTGCGTCCTTTGTACCTCAAATAATCGACCACTTCAAAATAGCGATTTTGCCCGATCTGTCGGCGCAGCATCTCTCTAATGGTTCGATCGCCGGCCTCAAATTTTCCCTCCATATAGATATCGAACATCACATAACGAGCCTGCCGGCCCTTCAGCAGCAAGAGAAACTCCCGCCAATAAAGTTCTTCCTCTTCGCCCTGTTTGAGGTGCCGCATATCCAGGGCAACCATGTCCACCGGCCGCTCCAAGTAGTAGCGCACCATCTCCATGGAGGAGAAGACCGCCAGCCGCCCGGAACCGGTTTGATAATTCCGGTTCAGCCATTGGGCAATGGCATATCCCCCCCGGTTCGGCTTGGCCAGCACAAAGCGGTAAGCCTGCTTGCTGCTGCCGAAATAGAGGCTGCCGCAGATAACCAGCAGTAAAACAAAGACGGCGGCCCGCTCTGCCTTCGGCAATTTTAGTTTCTTCGCCCATAAGAGGAAGGCCGGCAGCAGTGGAATCATGAACAGGAAGGTCTGCCAGCGCCCCAGTGGGAGGCAGATGGCCAGAAGCAGCAGCAGCGCCAGAACCAGCCAGCGAACCACCGGCAAGAGCCTGACGCCCGAGTGATCCCGCAGGAATTTAAGCACAGCATAAAGCCCCACCAGTGACACGAGAAAGAAGAGAAATAGCACCGACAGCAGCCGCCTCTCATGCAGGCGGGTCACCCCCACCCCGACAACGTAGCCCTTGGCCAGGGTAAAGACGATGAGATAGAAAAGCAGGGCGGCGGCCCACTGCCATTTCTTTTGAAACAATTTGTACAGGCCGACGAGAAAGAGGGCCAGCATCAGACAAAACAGGATAAACTTAATGGTTCCGGGAAACCGCTGGGGCAGCCAGAAGAGAATATTGCCGTACAGAATCCGCCCCAGCTCCTGGGGATTTTCCAGGAAGAACAGGTAAGATTGCTGGGCCAGGATGCGCTCGATATAGTTTAATATCCTGGGGGCAAAGCGGGTGGCCAGGTAGAAGAGGTCGCAGAGGCCGATGAGGGCAAACAGGGACAGCCAGATCAGCCGTTTCAGATTCAATTTTAAATAATTAATCACCCCGCCGAAGAAAAGCAGAATCCCCTCAAACCGGCTGAGCAGCCCGGCCAATACCGAAACCCCGCTGGCCAGCCACCGGTTTTCGTAAAAATAATAAAACGACATGACGACGAATAACAGGTAGAGGAGATCGGTGAGGGGCAGGGCCAGAAATTTCAAAAAGAAGGGGCAGATGGCGGCACAGATGACTGCCGGCAGGGCTATGCCGGGGGTCAGCCCCTTCAGCAGTCTATAGGTAAAATAGACGATGCCCCAGCCGGCGGTAAGCGAGATGAGGCGTCCGGCCAGGAGGAAAGGTTCCGGCTGAATGCTCGCCGCCTCGAGGAGCGAACCCACCGCGCCCAGGAGCAGCGGAAACAGGGGGGGGATCAATATGAGCTGAAAATCCCCGGTCATCAATTTCCGGGCATAGATGTAATATTCGTAGAAATCCGGCGGCCCCAGGGGGGTGGCGTGCATGAGCCGCCACCAGTGGATCAGCAGAAAGATAAAGATGGCGGTTAAGGCAAATCTCTCGCTGCCGACTATGTTTTTGATCTTTGTGAGCACCGGCGATCTATTCATAATATTTAATCCAGGGGACCTTTTTAAATAATCCGGCCCTGTCCGATTCCTGGAGCTGCCACTTTCCCAGGTAGACATTATCGAAAAGCACCGTACCCACGCCCCACATGCGGATCAAGGGCCTCACATAATCGAATTTTAAGGCGTGGTTGTCCAACAGGAACACCGCCTTTCCCCAGCCCCTTTGGGCGCGGGGAATTCTGTGTTCCTTGATGTCGTCTCTCAAATAGAAAGTAAGGCTTTCGCGGCCGGTTCGAGTAAAGTAGTCGAAGCCGAAAACGTAGACGCCTCTTTCGAGCAAAATGGATCGATGGCAGCGAATGCCGCCCCGGGGAGACAACTTCCCGGCCTCTTCTACAAAAAAGAAACCCATGAGCCGGGCCGCCCCCTTATCCCCCTGCTGCTGCCAACCGGCGTAAAACGAGGCGGGGGCAAAACGCCTGATCCCCGCCAGATCACAGAACTCCCATCTCTGTTGAAATTGGACCGGATCTTCAAAATCCCCGCCCTCGATCAGGTTCGGCCCCAGACGAATGTCCTCCATGTTCAGCCTTGACTCCAGGATCTTCTTTAGCCGGGCCCGGGAGCGGGGGTAAGGAATCGCCGACAGGGCGGCCAGCGGCGGTTTTCTCTCAGGGAGATGAAACTTCTCAACCAGGTAATCGGTCAGGCCGTCGTTCTGCCGCCAGCGACAGTAATCCGTCAGGTTCTCCACAAACCGGGTATCGAAGGTATGGCCGATGCGGTCGATAATGGAGACGGTTAACGGATTTTGCCCCGGCTCGGCCAGCAAGGCAAAAGAGACCTCGTCCAGGTTTTGCCAGTTTCTCTTCTCCCGGAGACGGCCCAACAGATTCTGAAAGTAAAAATTGTCCCGGTAGGCGGCGTTCACATCCTTCAGGCTGATGGCGGGCGAGGCAAATTTTTTTAAAAAACCCGGCTTATTCCGGCGCACGGCAAATTGGACGGCGGCATCCATCACCTGTTTGCGGTCGATCTTCTCCATCAGGTATTCGGCCTGGTTGTAATGGAGCGCCTTATAGAGATAAACGGTATCAAGCCGGGCCAGCAGGAAATTCCAGGTAAACAGGGTCGGCTTTATCGAGACGATTAACAGGACAAGAAACAGGAAAACGACAACATAGTGCCCCCGCCGGACAGACGAGAGAAATGTATTCAACCTATTCAACCAGGACGGCGCCTTCACGCCTTCACCTTGCCTCTCACCAGCACCTCTTTCAACCTCTGAAATAACCGCTCCCGGTCGAAATGGAGCAGCACAAACTCTCTGCCCCTTCTTCCCATCGCCTCTCTCTGGGCCGCGGGCACAGACACCAGTTCTTTGATGGCATCGGCCATGGCCCCGAAGTTTTCCGCCTCCACCACCTTACCGGCACCGCTCTCCACTACAATATCCGCCGATTCGCCGCTGCCGGCAAATACGATGGGCCTGCCGCTGGCCAGGTAATCGAAGAATTTATTCTGCAAATTCATCTCGTAGAATTTCCCCTTCAAATTGGGCAGCAGGAACAGGTCCGCCGCCTGCAGCCACAGCGGGGACTCGGCCCGCGGAACCGGCGGCAGGAAGAGGATATTGGCCAGGCCGTACTCTTGTGCCAGTCGCTGTAATTCCGCCTTTTTATCCCCATCGCCGATCAACACAAACCGGATATGGGGATCGTCTTTGAGCAGGCTGGCGGTCTCGATCACCGTAAACAGGGCATTATACAGATTGTGGGCCCCCAGGTAGAGGCACACGAATTTATCCTGCCGGCCGAGCCTTTGTCTCAATTGCGCTGTTTTTGCCTTCGTCTCCCCATCCAGGGAAAAGAGGGCCCGGTTCACGCCATTGGTAATCAGTTCGACCTTATCTTCTTGCCGGGGAATCTTCTGCCGGATATTGTGCCGGATGCCTCTGGTCAGGGCGATAATATGTTCGGCCCGCCGGTAACAGCGCATCTCAATTTTCTTCAACAGGTGGATGAGCAGTCGGTTTTTCAAAAATCCGACTTCAATCAGCACATCCGGCCACACGTCGGCCACCTCCAGCACATATTTCGCCTTCAGGCGCTTAGCGGAAAAGTAACCCAGCAGGGCGACACTGAGGGAGGGGGTCACCGCATAGACCAGCTCCGGGGCGTCGGCCCGGCGTATCAAGGGCAGGGAGAACCAGTAGTAGGAGAGGTAATACAATATCCGCTTGAAATAGCTGCCGTGGAGGTTGAGGGGGGAGTACACATAATAGATATCGATATGGTCACGGGTCACCTTTACCGGCTTGAAGCGTCTGATCTCGTATTTGCGCTTGCCGGTTTTATAGTGAAGGTTGCTGGTAATGACGGTGACCCGGTGTCCCGCCTCCACCAGCTTTTTACAATTGAAATGGTGGCGGTCGGAGTCAAACTCTTCCGCCATCTCAAACAACTGCGCCAGGTAGAGAATCTTCATTTTAATCAACGTAACCCAGGGTTTTTAACTTCTTTAAATTTTCCCGGCTTAAAGATGGATAATGGATACTTTTCGCATTTTTCCATTTCACAAAATTTCCAAATACAAATACCGGCCCATCGATGCGATCGATTCCCTTCCTCCTCTTCGACTCTTTTAAAAAAATAAAATCTCCCTGCCGCGCAATCGAATGGTGATAGGTAACATCGTGAAAACCCTGCCCGTCGATTTTCAATTTCAGGGTTATCTTCACATTTGTCTTCCCCGGCTCCAGGATAATCGATTTTTTCCATGACGATACCTGCCACTCGAACAAAATCTTTCGCCCCCCCTCCGTCAGTGATGTCCGATCTTTCCGGGTAACGCCGACCTCATAAAAACGTTTCAACTTATAGCGTTCTTCCGGTATCACTATCTCACCGGATATGGTTTTCCCCTTCAACTTTTCAGAAAAAACCACATGAATACCCCTCTTTTTCGATATTAACTTTTGATATAACGCCTCATACAAATGCTGGTGATGGGAAAGGTCATCCACCAGGAGCGGCTCCCTTTCGTCTGCATCCCGGTTTAGGTCAAAGATTTCAATACGGGGGATGATCTCCCGCAGTTCATCATCCACCCTCACCCTCAGCAGCAATTTCTTTTGGCCCCTCTTTACGGCAAACTTCGTTTTCGATTGGCTGAAGGCAAACATGGGCCGCCGCTTTTCTTTCCCTTTTATCAAATCCAGCAGCGATCGGCCGTCGAGCCGGTGTCTTAATTGAATGTCTAAATATTCGAGCAAGGTAGGAAACACATCGATAGTTTCGACATTTTTGTCGATACATTTGCCTTTGTACTGAGAATCTTTGAATTTTATGAGCAGAGGTACATGGAGATACTCCTCATACAGGCCATCATGATGGGAGAAACGGCGATGATCGAAAAAGTCTTCCCCATGGTCGCTTAAAATCACAATAATGGTATCGTCATAGATTCCAAGTTCCTTTAGACAATAAATCAAATCTTTCAAAAAGTATTCGCTGGTATACCGGATCGATCCGTCATAGTAATCCTGGAGCCCCTGGATGACATCTATTCGCTCTTCTGTGATCTTCTGCCCCCTGTTATAATAATCGATACGATCAAATCCTTCCCCAATTTTCTCTTCTCGCAAACGAAATATATACCGATCGTTGCCCTTGTTTGTCTTGAACATCTTATCATATCTGGCGATTCGGGTATAATAGGGGCTGTGGATCTGGTAGGTGTGCAAAAATAGGAAAAAATCGGCCCGGCTGTTCTCCTTGAGCCATTTTTTTGCCCGCAGCCACATCTCCGGGAGCTCAAATCCCCCTTTTTCACAGCGCTCGTTATCGAAATAGATATCGAATCCTTTACACAATCCCGTGCCAGCCGCCACCAGTGCTCCACCGGTGAAGGCAGCGGTTAGATAGCCGTTGTTTTTCATGACTTCCGCCAGGGTGACGAGATGGGGCGGTGTTTTCTTGTGAAACGAAGGCACCATGTGCTCGACCTCGTACAGTCCCGTCATGATGCTGTGGTGGGACTGCAAGGTGGCGTACCACTGACTCCAGCAGTTTTTAAATACCACGCTGTCTTCAGCAAACATTTTTAATGTTGGCGCCGTGTCCCGGTGGTAACGATAAAGTTTTAGGTGGTCCGCCCTCAGCGTATCCAGAGAGATGAGAATCACTTTAGGCTTGCACTCCTTTTCACGGGATGGATTTAGCAGCAGCGGATTACTCCAATATCCAAAGACGGTTTGATTGTCCAGAATTTTGACTGCTTTGTTAGTCTTAAATCTCAATACGATCCTGCCGGAGTAATCTTTAAGATCCACCTTTACATCATGCCAGCCCGAATCACTCGGCCTTCCGGTATAGAGTATGTCTTGATATATTTTTTTAAATTCTCCCTCGCCCTCCGGCTTAATCCACAACGAAAATCTGACCGGCTCCCTTATTCTTCGTTGATACAAATCATCCAATGCGTAGCCGACCTCCAGACGGGCACCCCTAACAATATCCGTACTGATGTCAACGGTCGTATCTGCCGGGGCAATAATGGCACTTCTTGTCTCGTCTGCACACTTTATTTTATTAACGAATGAATAGGAAGGCAGATTGATATCGCTGTTACGGGAAGAGATCAGGGTCTCAAATTTTTTATTTATTTTCAAATTTTCTAAATCCGGTGTCTCGACAATACATGCCGGCGTGACCTGGTTTAACAAAAAATCCCGCTGATAAACCTCCTGCCCGGAGCAGAAGGCTAAGATCAAAACGGCCAGGGCACCTACCATTCTAATCGAAGACTTTATCTGTCTCATCTCTTAAAATCGTTGATCGCTTCGACCACCCGGGCGACGGCGTCGTCGGTCAGTTCCGGGTACATGGGCAGGGAGAGTACCTCTGAGGCGGCCCTTTCTGTTTCCGGCAGCCCGACGGTTGGCGGATATTGTTGGGTATAGAACCGCTGGCGGTGGATGGGCAGCGGGTAATGGATCTGGGTGGCGATCTCCCGCTCCTGCAGCCATTGCTGCAATTCGGCCCGAAAGGGGGTACGGATCACATAGAGGTGATACACATGATGGACACCCTCTCTCTCGGCGGGACAGGTTACGAATTCCGATTGGATCTCCCGGGAATAGGTATCGGCAATCTTTCGCCTTCGTTCGTTCCACTTATCCAGGTGTTTTAGTTTAACCCTCAATACCGCGGCCTGGATCTCGTCCAGCCGGCTGTTAACACCGAAAAAATCGTGGTGGTATTTCTCCCGCTGGCCGTAATTTCTGAGGTAGAGCAGCTTATCCCTGGAATCTTCAGCACCGGTGACCACCATACCCCCATCCCCGTAAGCCCCCAGATTCTTGGCCGGGTAGAAGCTGAAACAGGCCATGTGGCCCCACAGCCCCGCCTTCTTCTCCCCGATTGCGGCCCCGTGGGCCTGGCAGGCATCCTCGATCACCGTCAGGTTGTACTTTCGGGCAACTTCGCCTATTATCTTCATATCCGCCGGTTGGCCATAGAGATGGACCGGCATGATGGCCCTGGTCCTGCCGGTTACGGCGGCCTCGAGCCGGTAGGCATCCAGGTTAAAAGAGTGGGGGTCGATATCTACAAAAACGGGCACCACCCCTATCCGCAGCACCGCCAATGCGGTGGCCACAAAGGAGTGGGATACGGTGATGACTTCATCCCCGGCCCCGATATCGGCGGCCATCAGGGCCAGGGTCAGGGCATCGGTGCCGGAGCCTACCGATACGGCATATCTCCCGCCCAGATAGCGGCAAAATTCCTCTTCAAATTTTTCCACATTCTCACCCAGGATAAAATGGCCCCGCTGCAAGACGGCAGCCACGGCAGCATCGATCTCGGGTTTGATGTCTTGATATTGAGACCTTAACTCCACAAAGGGGATCATCCGGTTCACCCTTCACCCTCTTTTGTCGCCTGCCGTTTAAATTCATCGTAATCGCGGTAATAGTCGGCTTCGATATACGGATGGGAGGCCAACACCAGGCAGACGGCACCGGAGGAAAAGTTGACAATTTCCCGCCACACCATAGTGGGGATAAACAGGCCGTAATAGGAGCGGTTCAGGCTGAAGGTCCGGCGCTTAAAGCCGTCATCCACCACCACATCGAAGCTGCCGCTGGCGGCGATCATCAACTGCTGCAGCTCCCTATGGGCATGCCCCCCCCGCTCCATCCCGCCGGGAACATCGTAGAGATAGTAGACCCGGGCAATGGAAAAGGGAATGTGGCGATTCCCCTCGATAAAGGTCAAATTACCCCGATGATCCTCTATTTTGGGCAATTGGATTATCCTGACATCTTCTAAAGGCATATCGATTCTCCTCCATCCTTCATTTTTTTAACCGAAGCAGATGATCGGCCACAAAGCGTACCTCTTCGGTCGTAATGGTGCCGTCGATGGGCAGGCTCACGATCTCCTGGGCCAGCCTTTCGCTGACCGGGAAATCCCCCTCTTTATAACCCAGATAGCCGTAGGCCGGCTGCAGGTGAAGGGGCACCGGGTAGTGGACTCCCGTCGAGATACCCTCCTCCTTTAAGCGGGCCATCCATTCGTCCCGTTGGGCCGTGCGGGTCACATAGAGATGAAACACCGATTTGTACCGGGCATCGCCGGAGGGCAGCCAGAAGCCCTTATCGGACAACAGCTCACGGTACAGTGCGGCCGATCTGATCCTGTTCTGGTTCCAGCCCTCTAAATACTTCAATTTCACATCCAGTACCGCCGCCTGAATCGTATCCAGGCGGCAGTTGTAGGCCTCGACCTCGTGAAGATACTTCCGGCTGCGGCCGTGGTTGCGCAGCCTGGCGATTCTCTTTGCCAGGGTGTCGTCGGCGGTGGCCACGGCCCCGGCATCGCCGAAGGCGCCCAAATTTTTTCCCGGGAAAAAGCTGTAGGTGGTGATATCGGCAAAGCCGGTAATACTCCTGCCGTCCACCAGGGCGCCGTGGGCCTGGGCCGCATCGGAGATGAGGGTGACACCATATTTGCGGGCCAATCGACACACCTCGTCCAGCCCGGCGGGACTGCCGTAGAGGTTGACGAAAATAACGGCCTTGAGCCGTTTCCTATCCCCTGGGGCCATGCTTTCGATAAAATGCACCAGTTTTGGGGGGTCCAGGTTGGCGGTCTGCTCATCCACATCCACGAATCTTATCTCGGCCCCGGCCATGGTGACGGCTTCGGTGGTGGCGATAAAGGTGTTGGGCACGGTGACCACCATGTCGTTGGGCCCTATCTCGCAGGCCTTCAGAGCCAGGAACAGGGCATCGGTGCCCGAACTGACCCCCACCACATGTTTGACCCTTAGAAATTGGGCAAAATTCCGCTCAAATACCTCGATCTCCTCGCCGTTAATGAAACGGTGGCGGTCTATGACCCCTTTGATGGCCTCATCGATCTCGGCCCGGATTGGCCGATGCAGCCGGTCCAGATTCACAAACGGTATGTTCATGTGATGTCTCGCAGCTTGCGGGCCGGGTTACCGGCATAGATGCCCGGCTCGGTAATATCTTTTGTCACCACCGCGCCGGCCCCCACCACCACCCCATCGCAGATGGAGACCGGCAGGATGGTGGCATTGGTGCCGATGGAGACATGGTTTCCGATGTGGGTGGACTTCCACAGCGATCGGTTGCCCCAGGCCGGTCCGCCGGTAGAGAATAGATCGTTGATGAACATGGCGCCGTGGGAGATGAAACAGTCGTCGCCGATGGTGACCAGTTCACAAATAAAGGCATGGGATTGAATCCGGCAGTTTTTGCCTATGACGACCCCCTTCTGAATTTCCACGAAGGGGCCGATAAAAGAGTCGTCGCCGATGGTGCATTCGTAGAGGTTCACCGGCTCCAACACCGTCACATTCCGGCCAAACTGCACATCCCGGATGGCTATTCTCTTAATTGTCGGTCGATGATTCATCTTTTTCCTCCGTTTCCCATTCCCAATTTACAAAACTGCGGCTTAAACCTCAAGAATACCTCGCGGCGGGTCTCGATGGATTCATAGATGGCGGAGATCAGTTCCAGAGACTTTCTGCCTTCGAGGCCGTCCACCAGCGCCTGCTCCCGATTGTGAATGGTATCCACCACGTTTTGCAGGTATTTGATGTGGCCGAAGCCGTAGACATCGGGCGGATTCTGCCGGTACCTGTTCAACACCTCTCTGTCTCCAGGGATCTCCTCTTCAAAATTCCATACCTTCATCTCGTTGACGGCAAAGCCGCCGATCTCCACGGTGCCGTGCTCACCCAGAATCGAGACCGAGCCTTCCAGATCTCTGGGACGGGCGGCGGTGGTGGCCTCCACCACGCCCAAAGCGCCGTTCTCGAAGGTGATGAGCGCCGCACCGGTATCTTCGGTCTCGATATTCACCAGCGCGGTCCGGCTGCGGGCAAAGACAGAGACCGGATTCCCCAGCATCCACTCCAGCAAATCGATGTGATGGGAGGCTTGATTGGCAAAGACGCCGCCGTCCATGGCCCAGGTGCCCCGCCAGGCATCCATGTCGTAGTATTGCTGGTCCCGCTTCCAGCGAACCCGCACGGTTCCCATCACCAGTTTGCCAAACCGGCCGGCCTGGAGAGCCTCTAAAAGTTTAATCACCGGCAAATTATACCGGTTCTGCTTGACCACAAATAACTTAACCCCGTTTCGGTCGCAGGCCCGGATCATGCGGTCGGCATCATCCAGGGTCAGGGCCATGGGTTTTTCCACCACCACCTGCTTCTTAAAGGTCGAGACCTCGACGGCGATGTCGGCGTGGCTGCCGCTGGGGGTCAGGACACACACCACGTCGATGGGCTCGGCCTCCAGCATCCGGCGAAAATCGGTAAAGTGGGGAACATCATACTTTTTCCCCATCGCCCCTGCCTTCTCCGGTATCACATCGCATACTGCCGTCAGTTGGGCGCCCTCTAATTTGGAGGCGATGATCTCGGCATGTTTTTTGGCAATCCTGCCGCAGCCGATCAAACCAAAATGTAGTGTCTTCATGTTGGCAGACTCCCTTCTTTTAGCGAACCATGGGACAGTAAATCTTCGTATAACTTCACCAGCTTCTCCTTTTCCGATTCCCAGTTATATTTTCCCCGGTAGCGGTCGATGTTTTCTTCTATTTCCGACAATTTTTTTTTATCGTCGATGGCCGACATGATTTTTCGGGCCGCCGCCTCCGGTTCCGTGGGATCTACCGGGATACCCCAACCTTCCGCCTCAATGTCGTATTTGAAATCTTTAAAGCTCGAAAAAATCGGCACCACCCGGTAGGCCAGGTATTCAAACATCTTAACCGGGATATTCTCTTTATATTTAATATCCGAATACAAAACAAAACCAAACTTCGCCTTAGCCAGCAGCTCTTTGACCTCGTGATAGGGGCGAAAACCCAGAAACGAGATGTTTTTATTTCCAGCGATCTTCTCCAGCACCTGCGCCTTGTATTCCCTGTCGTCGAACCGGCCCACCACCGTCAATCTGAAATCCGGCTTTTTGCGGGCCAGGTGCGCAAATATGTCCAGCATCTTTAGACCGGAGCGCACCGGTTCGATCATGCCCACATAAATGAACAGATTCTTTTCTTTTTTAGCCGCCGCCTCTTCTATGATCGGATAGTTGCGGATGGCCACCGACCGGGGGTAACGCGCCTGCCAGTTGGGGAGTACCACCACGTTGGCCGCCATGAACCGGCTGGCTGTCCGTTCAAAGGCGGCAAACCATTTAGCCATCAACCGGCGCAAGATGGGCCATGGTATCCAGCTTTTTTCAAACATCAAGTTGGCGTAAGATTCGTGGATGTCGTAGACGATCTTTGCCTTTGTCCACAAGCGCAGCAAGATCCCGGTGACCAGCAGTTCGGGATCGTGAAAATGGTATACAGCAGCTTTCCGCTTCAATGCCAGCCAGAACATCTTTAACGGCGACAGCGTAATCCTGAAAAAACGGTTCTTAAAGGAAGAAAGGGGAATGACTCTAACGCCGTCGATCGTCTCTATTTTATCGTGCCGGGCAATGAGCTCCACTTCATAGCCCTGTCGGGCCAGGCTTCGACACTCCTTATAGAAAATCCGGGTGTCCAACAGCGGATGAACCGAGGTCAGGTGGCAAACCTTAATGGCCATGAAATTTTGGCATCCAGCCTATCCAGGATGAAAGTCACGATTAAAACGATCATAAACCCGCCGCTGATTAAGGCGGTGGTAAAATCGCTGCGCACAAACGAAAGACAACTGTTGAAAGTGGCGGCAACCGCCGCGATCAAAATGAAGTTGTTCTTTATTCTCTTAAATACAGGGATCGCCAGGTCCAACATCCAGAGACCCATCAGGGAAAAGACAACCGAAGAGAGGCCGAAATAACTGTAATAGGTAAACACATAACAGGCATTGGCCAGGCCGGACTCCAGGCCGTAGTGGGTGTATTTAGAAAAGATGAAGTTGGCCACATTGATGGGTTCGATATTAAACAAAAAGGCCAGTTTGGGCACCGCCGCCAGGCCGAAGAAGCCGCCGGTCTGGGCAAAGTGTACATGATACAAAGAGACATTGAGGGGCACGAAAAAGATGCGGTTGGCAATCGCCTTAGAGAGATAGGCCCAGAAAATATCCGGAGCGAAGGATCTTCCCTCCCGCACAATGGAGATGGCGGTGGGGATGGAGATCAGTAAAACGACCAAAAGAAAAATATAAACCGGCCGCACTTTCATGCCCTTTCTTAAGTAGAGGGCAAATAGAGCGGTGAGAATTACAAAGAGGGCCGGTGACCGGGCACCGGTGACCGAAACCAGGATCAACAGGATCATCCCCAATAATCCCCAGCCCGCTGCCCGCAGGAATCGTCTCTTCTCCACGGCAAATACCGCTAAAAAGGCAGACAGGGTGAACAAAATCGGTACAAATGCCTCCCTTAGAAAAATAAAGCCATAGCGTACCAGGGGATTAGCAATCAGCTTGAGAGACTCCTCCCTGGCAAATTTCGACAACTGCGGATTGTGGAGCAGGACATAGAGGCCGGTGTGGGAAAAGGGCACCGTATAAAAGTACAACAGGGTGACGGCGCCGATGACCGCCAGCAGAATCAACAAAATGTTGCCGTTGACCCGGAGGGATTCCGCCTGCACCACCCGCTGGAGGATCAGTCGGGCGTCCCGGTGGGCAATGAAGAAGGAGACCCCCAGCCCGATGAGGGGAAAGCCGTGCAGCAGCAGGGCAAACGATATCGGTTCCGGCAGGTAAAAGAAGATTTCCCCTGATTTAATGGTACCGGCCCACTGAATCTGAAGGTGGAAAAAGAGGATGACGATGAAGGAGGGCTTGATAAACAGGTACCGGTAGCGGAAAAAGCATACCGCCAGCAAGGCGGCGGTGGCCAGACACAGGCCCCAATTGAGCCCCACATACAGGACATTCATCTTATCTATACTCCACCCTAATCCAGGTACCCCAATGTCTTCAGCTTCTCTTTCACCCCTTTCAACTGCTCCTTCTCTTCCCCCCGGATCAACGCCGCCGAGAACCGCCTGATCTCCAGGGTGGAACGCCAGCGGGCCAACTGCCGGCGAAACTCCTTAACCAGCGGTCGAACCTCGGCAAGGTCGGCCTCCAGCAATTTTTCCCCGGCCCTTAAATCAAAAAATCTGAGCCTATTGGCCCGACTCTTTTTATCTCCGATTGGGTTATTAACGATCAACTTGTGACGCATATCCTGGATACCCCTCATGTGTGCCCCCTCTCCCTTCTCATTGGTGCTGATGTTTTCGGTAAAGACGAATGGCCGATCTTTAAAATTCCCTCCCCTGAACAGGGGAACCAGGCTCTCTCCCCGGACATAGTGTTTGGGGGAGTCGATTTTGCCGCCCGCCAGCGCCACGAGAGTGGGCAGAAGGTCGATGTGCTGGGCCGCTTCCTCCACCACCACGGTCTCTTCCAGTTGCGGCAGCCGCATGAGCAGGGGAATATTAATCTCTTCGGCGTGGAGACAATTTCCGTGTCCCACCATCTCCCGGCCAGAAAAACCTCTCCTCTCCCAGAAGGACTCGCCGTGATCGCTGGTCAGGATGATAACGGAATTCTTCAGAAGATCCTCTTTTTCCAGAGATACCGTCAGTCGGTGAAATTCCGCATCGAAATAGCGAACCGCGGCGGCGTACAGCTTCCTGGTAATTTCCCGTTCGCTCTCGTTAAAATGCTCCTTATTGCTCGGTCTCTTCAACCTCTCGGTAACCAGTTTCCGCTGGTCGGGGGGGATATATTTGTTGATGAACCTCTGGGGCGGATTATAGGGGCTGTGGGTATCGATATACCACAGCATGGCAAAAAATCTCTGCCCCCTATGCTGGCGCAGCCATTTCATGAACATGTCGTTCATCTGGCTGCAGGAAGGGGAGTCCTTCCAGTAAAGAAACTCGATGAATTCATCAAATCCCTGGGCCAGGCCGTTGCGCCGGGTGACGTGGGGATTGGCAGAGATGCCCAGGGTGGTATATCCCGACTGTTTGAGCATCTCGGCAATGGACGTCAACTCCGAAGAGACCTTCAATTGATAATTATTATAGCCGTGTTCGGCGGGATAGACCGAGCAGAACATGGAAGCCGAGGAGTTGATGGTCTTGGGGCTCTGGGAAAAGGCATTCTTAAAAATAACTCCCCGCCTGAAAAATTCATCAATATGGGGGGTGTTGGGGCTGTCCGGGTTGTAGCAGCCCAGGGAATCCCGGCGCCAGGCGTCGTTAATGAGCAGGATAATGTTGGGTTTATCCACAGAAGCCGAGGAACCGGGACCGCAGCCCCCCGTCACCAACAGGCTGGTCAGAACCAACAAACAGAGCAAGAGTCCCTCCTTGCCCTTGATTTTGGCTGCATTCTTCTGGAGGAAATCTATAAAGAGGGCAAGAAAGACGAACACCAGGAGGCCCAGGAAAAATCCCAGGATCACAATGGCTCCGCTGGGCGGCCGGGACGGTTTTTGGGGCCTGGTGGGCCCGGAACGAAATCTCATGGTGCCCCCAAGCATCTCCTTGAAGTTGGAGAGCTCGTTCTGAATGGACAGGGCCAGTTCTTTTCTCAGCGGTTCATCCGGTTTTTTATCCTTCAAATAGGTATCCTGGAGATTTCCAATCATGGTTAAAATTTCAAGCGTACCCCCTTTACTCTGTCTCATCTCTCGCAGTACCACGCTAAAGAAATGCAGACACAAGCGGTTCTTCCGAAGCTCGGTCTGCATGCCGGACTTCAGCAAGTCAAGGTCCAGCAGCCGCTTGCGAATATCCGTCAGGTCGCTGCGAAGCTCCGCTGTTCCCCCGGCAGTTGACAAAAGCGAAAGGATACTCTTCCTCTTTTCCAGAAGCTGCGCCTCCGTCAATTTGTTCATCCGGTTAAATTCCGAATATAGATTGATGATATTCCTCAGGTAATTCCTTTTGGTCCGGAGAAAATCTTCCAGCTTCTCGTAGACGATGGTGTTCTTGATGTATTCCCCCAGTACCTGCAAATTTTCCCGGGCACCCTCCGGGGTTTTTCCCCACATCTTCACATTCAAACCGATAATAAAATTGGTCGGGTAGTAGGCCCGATTGATCTTCAACTCTAAATCCTCATCGTTAAAGGCATAAACCCTTTCGATATAGCCGGACAGACCGCTGCCTGAAATTTTTTTCTCCAGGGCTTCTGCCTGTCCCGGCTCCAACTGCCCATGACTTCGCACAAAACGCATAAACTCCTCTCCGCTGGTGAGGATCGCTTCATGTCTATTGAATTCCGGAACAGAGACAATGAAGGCGTCCGGCTGGTCCAGATCCTCATATAAAGACAACCCGGCAAACTCCAGGAGACCCATCTCTTTAAGGTAGCGCAGGATGGTGAATTTTGAAGTATCCAGCAACTCCGAAGTCAACAGCAGTCTCCGTTGATTCCCCGATTGAATAATCTCCGATATCTGGAAGAACCCCTTACTGTAGTATACCCTGGGCAATAGGAGGGATAGGATAAAGGAGAGGCAGGTAAACACGACGGTCCCCAGGATAATCAGCCATCTTCTTTTATACAAAACCCTCGATACGACAATAAGATCTCCTTGATAATCGCCCCCCGGATGATTCTCCCCCACCGACGTCCCCTTTGTTTTTGACATATAATTTACTCCTTATTTGAGCAAGCTCCCGCCTTTACGTGTAAACGCAAAAATCGGCCAAAAAAAAATAGTAAAACGACCTTCCTTAAAACCACTACGACAGCTTTTTATAACACAAAAAACAGCACATTTCAACAAAGGCCCAGCCTGACCTTATGATCTATCCCTTGATCAATTCCCGCAGACGGGTCTTGTCCGCCTTTCTTAAATAGAGGAAAAAGCCGCCCACACCGTTCAAGAGAAGGAAAACCAACATAACCGGCAGCCCTTCACCCCAAACGCTGTTCAGCAGCCAGCCGTTGAGCAAAACAAACAGCAAAAACAGGATATAATTAGGAACACCGCTGATCGGTTTGATCTTCTGGTAGGTGTAAATAACCACATTGACCAGCCAATAACCGATCAGTGACATCACCACCGCATAGATTGCCCCCTTCAGGCCCAAAAGGGGCACCAGCACCACTACCCCTACTATATTGAGTATTAATTTCGCCGCCGCCGACAGGATCACCTTCCACTCCAATCCCAGGGCCTTTAAGGGAGAGGAGTAGGGGGGGGAATTGGCAAACAGATAACCCACCGTCAGGATGACCATATAGGGTACACTCCGGCTCAACTGGCTGCCGAAGATCAGGTGATTAATGGCACCGGCAAAGAACAGGGGCAGGACGGTCACCGTAAAGGTAAAAAAGAATATCAGCTTGTGAAATGCCGACAATATTTTTTCTTTGCTTTTTTTATCCGAATCCCTGACCGCGGCGATATAGGGATTAAAAAACTGGATCGAAATCTGGGTACCCGCCACCAACAGGACAAACGGTTTGAAGGCGCCGTTGAAGATACCGATGATTTCTTCGGTCAGATAGAGGGGCAGTAAAATATTGGTCAGGTTGTCGCCCAACCGGAAAAGCAGGTTGTCCATACCGATGCCCAGGGCCCGCCGCATAAAAAAGGACAATTTACCCTTCAATATTTTAGACCTTTTTAGATAACCTTTCTTGCCGATCAGGAAGAGGATGACCGCCGTACCGGCAATCTGACTCAAGGACCAGACCAGCGCCACCACCCACAGCGGCTTCCTGAGAATAACCAGGGGAATGACAAAGAGGAGAACAGCCATTAACACGGCCAGCGAAGATACCACGATATATTTCATCTCCCGGATACCCAAAAATGTCGCGTTCCATATGGTATTCAGCCCCATCAACCAGTATCCCGGCGCCAGGGCAAATATGATCTTCATAATCTCCGGCCGGTAGCCCAGCAAATACAGGGCGACCGCAACGATCAAGAGACCGAAAAGAGAGAAGATGGCAAAACAGACGCTTCCCACATTCAGGATTTCGGCAATTTGAGCCTTAGACCGCCTGTCGATGACCGCAATTTCGAAACTCACTGTGTTGGAGATGCCCAGATTGAATAGAATAGCCACCGTCCCCATGAAGGATGTGGCAATCGCATATCTGCCAAACTCCGCCACCGGATAGAACCTGCCTATCATCATCAGTATGAGAAAGGGTATAATCATACTGATGAAATACACCATGACAATGGAAGAGTAGTTTGAGATGTATCGTTGCCCGCTGCTAAGCCTCATGGCTGAACCTATACCAATCCCCTTGTTTCGGTATGCGTACTTAAATTACTCTTAATGATTCAATACTATCCAGCAGCCTCCTGGAATATCCGTTAGATAACTTTCGTTTAATAGTTTAATATTCTATTTTGCTGTTTCTAAATTTTCTTTATTAGGACGGTAAAATCCGGCAATTCTCTGTTCCCAGTTATGGCGATCCAGCAGGCGGAAAATGGTTACCCGGCGCACCCTCTTGCCGGTAAATTCCTCATAGGCCGACTGTAACTCAACTATGGTGGGCATTTCGCCCCGTTCCACCATTTGCAGAAATGGCGATAGGAACCGTTCGCCCTCTTCAACAGTCAGTTCTCTTCTCTCGGTGTCAATGCCGATATTCAAGGACTCGTAGGAAGTCGGATCTTCGTACCGTTTTCCGGCATCTTGATAGGCAAAAATCGATGAGGCAGCGGCGGCTCCGCCGGTAGCGAGGAGGACATCTGTAGACGTCCATTTGATGTAGCGCAACAGATCCTGTTTACCGTCGCCGTTAAAATCACCGATGTACCAATAGGGGTCCGTACCCTTACCGGCATCCGTCCAACTGCCGTCATAATTAAATTGGGAACCATCGGCAAGGAAGACCTCTGCGCCGGAAAGAAGTGGCCGATAACGAAAGATGTCTGCATCTTCATCGCCGTCAAAGTCTCCCACATACCAGCCGTCGGTGCCGGTACCCGCCGGGGTCCAGGTGCCGTCATTAATGAACTGGGTGCCGTCGGATAGGAGCGGCTGCGAACCCACACCGGCCACAAATCGCATCAGGTCGTCCCGGCCGTCACCGTTAAAATCGCCGATATACCAGCCGTCACTGCCGTTGCCCGCCGGTGTCCAGACGCCGTCATTGACGAATCGACTGCCGTTGGAAAGGAGGACCTGGCTGCCGGTATTGATGATATATCTCAACAGATCGGTGCGGCCGTCGCCGTTAAAATCACCCAGATACCAGCCATCGGAACCGTCCCCCGCCGGCGTCCAATTGCCGTCGGAATAGAATTGACTACCATTGGACAGGAACATATTGTTGCCTTCCGGATAGTGGCGGAACAGGTCGTCCCGGCCATCGCCGTTGAAGTCCCCCACAAACCAGCCGGCATAACCATTGCCGGCCCCGGTCCATTTGCCGGTATTGTTGAACCGAGTCCCATCGGAGGTCAGAACCTCGGAAGCGACCCCGATAATATATCTCATCAGATCGGTGAGACCGTCACCGTTAAAATCACCCAGATACCAGCTCTCGCTGCCGTTGCCCGCCGGTGTCCAACTGCCGTCATTGTTAAAGGAGTAACCGGCTTCCGAATAGGGGGGCAGGAGGGTAAAGTCACCGTTACTGGTATCCGAACAGGTGCCGTTCACATCGCTGATCCGGAATCGGCACTGGGTCGAGGGATCCACCAGATCACGGGGAATAACGCCCGTAGCTGAACCGGTGTTGGGTATCGATTCATAAAGGGTGTTGAAGGTACCGCCGCTGTCGGTGGAGTATTCGACTTTCACATATTCAACCGGTTCTCCCCCGTCCGGTACGGTGGTCTCCCAGGTCAGGGTATGCTCCTCGCCGATGCGCCACTTTTCGCCGCCGTTGGGGGCAACGATCTTTATGGAGTTTCCGGCAGAAATTTGGGCGTAAAAGACCCGGCCGTATTCGTAGCCGGCATGGCCGGAAGTGGGATTGTCGATAGTATCGAACCAGACCAGGTGGACGCCGCCGTTGACATCGGTTCCGATGATGGGGTGTTTGGTGACGCCGCCCACATGAACCAGTTCCGGCGCTTCCCAGTTGCCCAGCCGGTCGCCTTTGGCAAAGAAAATCCTGGCGGTATTTTCCTGGCCCGAAGGCCCGCCGGGTCCCTGGCGCCAGGCGGCATAGAGGTTGTCGTCTTTATCGGCCTTGATAGTGACGAAATTCTTCTTTCGGGCGTAGGTATTCAACGTTTGCGGCCCGCTCCAACTGCCGTTGATGCGGTTGCGGTAATACAGGGCGCCGTCGGCCATATTGATCAGCACATGGGGATTGCCCAGCGAATCGGCAGTCATGGCCGGCCAGGTGCCGCCGCCCTGGATATTCTGAATGGTAGTCCACTGGCTGCCGCTGACGCGATCGGAAAAATAAACGCTCCATCTCCCATCCACCCCCTGCATCCAGGTACAGAATTGTTTGGTGCCTACCGCGGCCAGAGCAGGATGGTAGGAGGTGGTGTATCGCCAGCGGGACACATTGCGGGGGCCGGTCCACAGCGTATTGTTAATATGGATGTAGCGGTGCCAGACGTCGTTATCAGTGGCATTGGAGTAGGTCTGGTAGTCGTGGGTCCAGACCACATGGATAACATCCTTGCCGTCCAGGGCGATGCTGGGCCAGGTGGAGTTGTAGCCGCTGCTGATGTAGACCGGTGCCATACCAGACCACTGCCCGTTTGTGTACCTGGCATAATAGATATCCCGGCCGCCGCCCACACCTTCCATCCAGGTCATGTGTATCTGACCGGTGGAATCGATGGCCAACTGCGGGTACTGGGATTTGTTGCCGGTGTTAATCACCGCGGTTTTGGGGCCCCACGCCCCGTTTTCGTAAATACGCATGTATATACTGTCGTTCAGGGTGTTGCCCTCACTCCACACCACCATCATCTTGTTGCCGTTGTCGAAAGGCATCACGTAAGGATACTGGCACCATATGGTATCGGACAGCTCGGTCACCTGATACTGGGCTATTAGATTGACATTCATGATCAGGCTAATAGCTATCATCAGAAGTAATATTCTCTTCATCGTAACCTCCTAAATTGGATTGGTACACTCCTTTTTATTTCAGCAATTTTGATGCCAGAATACAAAGTAAGGTAATATCCTGATTTATTGCCCCTTTCGGATGTAAGGAATAACAAAAATTGTTAACAAAACGATAAATTTTGTCATCCCCGGTAAAAATGGGCAACTTTCTCGGCCACGCAGGCGATCTCTTCCTCTTTTAGTTCGGCAAACATGGGCAGGGAGAGGATCTCGTCGGCGTACCGTTCACAGGCCGGGAAGTTGCCCCTTCGATAATTCAGCGTTTCATAGGCCTTCTGGAGATGGCAGGGGATAGGGTAATGGATGCCCGTGTAAATATTGTGTTCCTTTAAATATTCCTGCAATCGATCCCGGCGGGGCACCCGAACCACAAACAGGTGGTAGACATGGCGTGTATCGGGCATCTCTTCGGGCAGGCTGACTTCTTCGCACTCTTTTAGATATCTCCGGTATAATGCGGCATTTTTTCTTCTCTGTTCGATCCAGGTGGATAGGTATTTTAGCTTGACATTCAGGATGGCCCCCTGGAAGCCCTCCATCCGGTAGTTGTGGCCGATAAAATCGTGGTAATATTTCCGAAAAGAACCGTGGTCCCGGAAGGCCAGGAGTTTCCGGTACAGGGCTTCATCATCGGTCAGCACCGCTCCCCCTTCACCGTAGGCCCCCAGGTTCTTACCCGGATAAAAACTGAAGCAGCCCACCGCCCCGGTGGTGCCCACCGGCTTGCCCCGGAACTCGGCCAGGTGAGCCTGGGCACAATCTTCTATTAGCAAGAGTTTATGTCTATCGGTAATGCCTTTAATCTTATCCAGTTGGGCCGGCTGGCCGTACAGGTGTACCGGGATGACGGCCCTGGTGCGCTCCGTAATGGCCGCCTCGACACCATGGGGGTCCATGTTGTAATACTGTGTATCACAATCCACAAAAACCGGTACTGCCCCGGTCAGGCTGACCGCCTCCGGGGTGGCAAAAAAGGTGTTGGCCGGTACAATCACCTCGTCCCCCGGCCCGACCCCCAGACACATCAAGGCCGCATGCAGGGCGGAGGTGCCGGAATTGACCCCTACACAGAATTTTGACTGGTGGGCCCGGGCAAAGGCCCCTTCAAACTCCTTGACAAAGGGGCCGGCGGCAAAGGCGGTGTTCTCGATCACCTGGTGGATGGCTTCATGGATCTCCCCTTTGATCGATTCATATTGGGCTTTCAAATCAACAAAATTTACCTTCACAGCAGCACCTCCCGGCCCCTATTCTTGATGGATTGTTCCGCTGCTTCCAGGATGGTGACCACGTCTAAGCCACTCTTCCAGTTGGAGACCGGTTCGGTTCCCCGATCAACGGCGGCCACGAAATCCTCAGCCACCCCTTTGAGGGCCTCCCGGTTGTCGATCTTGGGAATATATATGTCCCCCACCCGGTAATCCACCAGTATCTTATTCTTCTCCTCTTCGGATCTGACTTCAAAGCCGGTGTCGTAGACCTTCACCTTTTCGGTGGGCTCTACATCGTCATAGACGATCATCTTTTTCGTTCCACCGATTAGAATCTGGCGAATCTTGACCGGGGAGGTCCAGGAAGAGGTAAAATGGGCCACCATATTGGACTCAAAACTCAGCGTCAAATAGGCCAGGTTTTCCAGATCATTGCCGGTATGGGAAATACCGGTGGCAATCACGCTCTGGGGGAACGCATCTACCAGGTGCAGCAAAATGGAAATATCGTGGGGGGCCAGATCCCAGATCACATTCATGTCACTCTGAAAAAGCCCCAAATTGATACGGGTGGAGTCAAAATAGCGAATGTTCCCCAGTTCGCCCCGGGAAACAATCTCCTTGATCTTTCGCACTGCCCCGGTGTACAGGAAGGTGTGATCCACCATCAGTATCTTGCCTTTATCGCTGGCAATATCGATCAACTCCCGAGCCTGGCTCTTCAACCGGGTCATGGGCTTCTCCAGCAACACATGTTTCCCGTTTA
Source organism: uncultured bacterium (assembly GCA_965603365.1). Taxonomy (GTDB): domain Bacteria; phylum Acidobacteriota; class Aminicenantia; order UBA2199; family UBA2199; genus JAHELQ01. The sequence continues at coordinate 56,368 of CBFDCR010000011.1, read as the reverse complement.
ACAGGGCCTCTTTGGCGATCTCATAATGAAAGGAGATCGGCAAAGCAATCACCACCGCATCGATGTCGGTATCCTCCAGGATGGCGGCTGTATCGGAGGAGGTATCAATGGTAGGGTATAGGAGTTTTGACTTTTTCAGTCGTTCGGGATTGACATCCACCACCCGCCGGACCTCACAACCCGGGGTAGCGAAAAAATTTCGCACCAAATTGGGCCCCCAGTAACCAAAACCAAATACACCAATCTTAATCATACTCACAATAACTCCTTTTTAGGGGGTGATTGTAATATAAATCGCCTCTCTTTGCAATGGTTAACCACTCCTCTATAACTCTAAGTTATAGCGCTATAACTTTTTGCTACTCTCTTATAACTCAGAGTTATAAAGCCGTAACTTTTTTCTATCACGCCATAACTTTTTTCTACTCCGCTATAACTTTGAGCTATAGCGTTATAACTTTTTGTTACTCCGTTATAACTCTGAGTTACAGCGCTATAACTTTTTGCTACTCCTCTCATTTGCCTTTGGCCTGGAATATGGTGCGGGCGGTCTTGAGCAGGATCAGAAGATCTAAGGCGATACTCCGGTTTTTAATGTAAAATAGATCGTACTCCAATTTTCCCTTATGATCTTCGATGTCATGCCCCGCATACTCACCCTTGACCTGGGCCCAGCCGGTTAAACCGGGTTTCACCAGGAAACGCAGTCTATAATAGGGAATCTCTCTAGCTAACTCTTCGACAAAAATCTTGCGCTCCGGCCGGGGGCCCACCAGATCCATGTCATTCTTGATCACATTGATCAACTGGGGAATTTCATCGATGCGCAGTTGCCGCATGATGCCACCGATGGGGGTAATACGGGGATCGTTTTCTTCGGCGAACCGGGCACCGTCCTTTTCCGCATCCTGCCGCATGGTTCTAAACTTGATGAGTTTGAACTCCTTTTCATTCATCCCCACCCGCGGCTGAATGAAAAATATCGGGCCCTTTGAAAATAACCGATGGATCAGGGCGATCAGGAATCCCGGGAGGAAAAACAGGATCAACAAAACGAGTGATAAGCTCACATTCATGGCCCGGCTGATGCGCATGTAGTTGCGCTGGGCCACATTCAATTTATCCAGCAGCCAGTCGATGTTCACATAATCGAGGGGGATTTTCTCCGCATCCGCTTCCACCAGGTCGATCAATTCGATAACCCGTGTTCCCTGCAATTTATGGCGAATGAGAAATTGGGAAAAAGATTCCGACACCTCTCCCTGCCGATAGACCACCCGGACATTCTGGCTCATTTCGCCCGACGTCATGTCCAGGCTCTCTAACTCATACATCCGGGGATCATGGGCATACTTTTTTAGAAAATCTTCCGCTGGAATCCCGGCCGCCCACAACAGTTTCTGGCGAAACCAGTGGCGCGGTACATAGAGTAAAATGTAATAGTAAACGGCGTAAAAGATAAATATATAAAGATAGATTAACCGTCCGATTTTGGTCTCGAAGAGAAGGTAAAACTCAATAAAAGATACCATGCCCAAAATAAGAACCAGCTTAAACAGGCCCACCAGGTAGGTGGTCAACTGCTGGGATTTCTGAGAACGCCGATACTCGGAAAGACCGGTTAAATAGATGAAGAAATAAGTTAAGATCGCAATCAGCAAAAGATTAAATTTACGGCTGAGTATAAATCCCCAGATAATTTTTAGTGTCTCCCCAAAGGACCTATCCACAGGAAACCTGTATATGGCGGCGGCCAGAAAGATAAAAAAAAGCAATATCAAAAAATTAAACAGATGGGATAGGAATCTTTTCTTCATTCTACATCTGCTATTCTATCAAATAATCTTAGTTTTTAAAATTTTTCCTGGATTATTTTCAAAAAAATTTCAAAATTTTTTTCTCTGACAAAATCGACCGCTACAGACAGGTTGTTTTTCCGGGCCGCCTCCAATAGGTCCGGATAGTGTTTGACAGTGAAATCAATGGCCGAAAGAAGCGATTCCTCCCGGCGGGCTTCAAAAAATACGCCCGCCCCGGTTCGCGACAAAATCTGGCGTCCCTCCCCCTGAATGCCGCCAATCACCGGAATCCGGTGCAACAAATAATCAAAGAGTTTGGAGGGGATGGTAAAGTGAAATACCGGGCGATCCAGTAAGTTAATAAACAAAATGTCTGCCTGTTCTTCAACCATTGAATACAACTTCTCCCTGGGAAGGGCGTCTAAAATGGTTACATTGTTGATCTTACGATCCTGAATATCCTGCATGAATTTCTTTTTAAAGGCCCCGGCGCCGACTAAATAAAACTCGATATTCTCCGCCACCTTTCGGCTGACCGAAAGCAGGATATCCAGACCTTGAGCCAGACCGATGTTACCATAATAGAACACACGAAATTTTCCTATTTTCCCCCTGGGTATATCCATTGGTGTGATGCGTTTCACCTTTTCCAGTTCCGCCTTCTCAATACCATTGTACACCACCGAAACCCGTCGGCTATCTTTTACGAGTTTCCGGATCTCCCGCTGCATGGGCCTGGACACACAGGTGAGCCAGTGGGAATGCCGGTACATCCACTTCTCATACCTTTTGAAGAATCTATAAAAAATAGACCCATCTTTCAGTTTTCCCAGGGCCAGCGGGGTATCGGGCCACAGATCCCGGATATCGGTGATGAGCGGCACCCTTCTTAACCGAGACACCAGGTATCCCAGCACAAAAACACTCAATGGCGGTGAACTGGCAATGACCGCATCCACCGGATTTTTTAGAATAAAGGGCAAAATTTTCATTAAGCCATAGCACAAAAATTTGAAATACTGCGCCACATATCGTTTCGATTTGGCCTTCACCCGAATCACCCGCAGATTCTCGCTTTTAGGCTCATCTGTGGCCCCGAATTTTTGGGTTTTCCAGGGATGGGAAGTGAGCACCGTCACCCTGAAATGGTTCTGTTGCAGGTAATCGGTCAAACTGCCGATTCTGAAGGCCGCCGCGGTGATATCCGGCGGAAAATACTGACATATCAGCAAAACACTTTTCTTCTTCATTTCTATCCTGTTGTTATCTCCATCTCCAGGTTCTCACCGGAGCAAAAACCAATCTCTAAAACCTTGTTGGGAATCAGCCTGTTGAAACCGGCAGCATAATGGCCACCCTGCAGTGACATGGCATGGAAATTTTTTACTTTGATGGTCAGATGACTCGATGGCAATAGGATGCTGTCGCCGGCGATAGAGGGCTCCAGGCCCGGGTAAAAATGCAAATAGGCATCACAATCGTATCTCTTCTTGCTGTTAACGCGGTCATGAATGGTAACCCCATCATCGGTAAAGAGAAACCGGCGCCGAAGCGCGGCACCGATATGTACATAACCGGTGTGTTCGGCTTCCAGAAAGCCATCCCCCTCCTTTAGGTTTCTGACATGGGCCCGTCGGCCCACCCGGAATTTCCCCCAGATTTCGCTCTGTTCGACATCTCCCACCCGGACGGTATTGTGGGCCGCGGTCATCCTCTCCTTAGTCCGTTGAAGGACATCGTCATAGGTGGATAGGCCGGTATCCACAACAACCGGCTTGCCGTAGGCATACAACTCGAAGCTGAAGGTATCGCAGTGGCCGTGGCCGGGATTGTAATCAGGCCCCAGATCGCCCACATCTATGATTATCTCATAATGTAATCCGTTCACTCGTCTGTAACCGCTCTCTCCTAAAGGAAGCGGCCGCCTGCTCCTTTTCCCGGGCAATCCCAACCGCCTGGCGTAATCGTTTAACTCGCGGCTGGAGTAGGCAATGCCGTGGGCACTGTCGTTAAACAGGGAGATATTGCCATTCCCAAAGGTCATGTGCCGGAGCCAATCCAGCATTGACAATGCCTTGCCCGTCAAAAGGTTTAAGAGCTCTTCGCCGAAGATCGGCTTATGTTTAACCAGGTTGATGGCGTCCAGGATCCTATGCAACACCAGTTGATGATACATGGGAGAACGCTCAAAATGGCCGCCGTCACTCAGAATTTGCTCCCCCAGTTCCCCGGATAAAATCTTAACTGCTTTGCGGTACAGCCTCTGATCGTGAAAATAATAAGCGGCAAAGAGAAGGGCAAAACCATTCTCCAGCAGGTGGTTGGCCATGAGATGGTATTCGATATTGTCCAATAAAATCAGCGCCTGGGCGTAGAGAAAGGCATCGATAATCCTCAGTGTTCGGCCGGTAAATCTTCCCTTGTGATAGGCGATGAATTTGATCCAGTTGACGAGCCGCCGGGACAGGGGATAGGGATCACTACCGCGGCGATTATTCTTGAAGCTATCGATAAACTCATTCATCCATTTTAACCCCTGCTGAAAAGATACATCCCTCTGGCCCAGGTATTCAAAGGAGTTTAAGTGGTAATTCCAGAGCAATCCATATTCCATCACATTCCAGTCGATGGGGCCGTCAAACCGATGCGAAATATTCAGGAAGGTAAAGGTTCCCCTGGAAACGGAACAGAGGCCAACAGGGAGCATCCTCTCCCGGAGAACCAGATCGGTTCCTTCTTTCTCAACAAAATAGCGGTATTGATAGGCCCGCAATCTTCGCAGCCTCCGGCGCAAGGCATAGTAAAGCCGATAGTAAATTTGTTTTGGTTTAAAATACCTGCCTGTCCGCCAACACAAAGCCAATTTCATCTTCTGATCTCCTTCAATCCCCGGAGATTAATCCACACGTCATCCAGGTGCTCCTGCCCCCGGATAAACTCGATTATGCCGTAACCAAAATACCTGGGGGGCCAGATATCCTTTTGAAAACAACCAAGGGGGTGCCAGACAGTGCCGTCGCTGGAGTTCAGGATGCAGGCCCGGTGGCGATTCCGGTTTTCGACAGTGGTGGCCAGGTAACAGTTCCCCTTTTTATCCCGTACCGCATAGTAGGCGGGTCCCGGGAGTTCTTGCAGACGGGTCAATTCATCTCTGTCCAGATCAAATCGATAGATAAAGTTTTGCTCATATTCACAATCGCTGCCCCAGACCAACTGCCTCTCCACCTGCAGCAGCGCCAGCATGCGCCAGGCCTGGCCACCGCCGCCGATACGCCGTAATTTACGGGTTCGAATATTCATGCGGAATAGGGCCGGTTCCGGGCCGTAATCGCCGGTGCTGAAATAGATTTCGTCCTGGGCACCTTCCACTGGCTGCACCAGGTGGATGTGACGGGCCGACGATTGCTCCGACTGCCACAGGACGTCCCAGGTGCGCCCCTTATCCCTGGAAAGGTAGAGTTTCACCGCTTCCCGGTGGGGATTGGGCCAGTACTCACCGTAGATAATACTGCCGCCGGGGGTGCGGCAGATCCCCGTTCGCAGGGGGCGGCTGCCCCTCTCCAGGAGTCGTTCGTGGTTAATTTTTTTATCCCTGACAAACAACAACTTTCCTTTTACCACCACCAGGAGATCATCTTCAGTAAGGGGGATCACCTGGTGAATCCCATGCCGCATCAGCCGGTTAAGCAGCCTGAATCGGGCCTTTCCCCAGCCGGCCGGCACGGCCATATAAACAGAAAATTTTTTATCTCCATCAGGCCTGGCCAAAATACGGTTTCCCTTTGAGGCCCACAAAACACCTCTGGAGTAGGCGTGAAGGTGAAGACCCGGTATTTTTTGTATATTAAGCATCTACAACGATTTTTGATATTTGCGGTTCACCGCCAGACGGAGGCGGTGGTACAGCGCATAGACCAGATCGACACCGTAAAAGGCAATATAGAGCAGTTGATCGATCATTTTATAAAAAATATTGCGCCCCTTCAAATAACCGCTCTCCCGGTAACCGTATTCCCCAAAAGGCAATCGGCAAATTTTCTCGATCAGCGAGACCTGCCGCCTCGATAAATTCCCGGGCCATTTTTCCATGTTGGCGGCCATCACCGGTTTAAAACAATTCTCCTTCCACCTGATCTCCGCCCCCTTGATGATCTCCATTGCCGTCTGGGGGTAACTCAACATCCCCGGATCGTATTCGACCCCCAGGCGGCGGCAAATATCCTTCAGTTCATGTTGGGGGTTCGAGATCAAGTCTTCGTAGCGCAGTTCATAGTAATTTCCACCGAAATAATTCACACCCTCTTTCCTGCCTTTTTTAAGCTGCTCCCGGTAGGCGGCAATATGGGAAAGAAACGGCCTCCCCTTACTCCACTCCGCCTTCATCCGGGAAAGGATCAAATCCCTGGGGTCCCTGATCAGGTGGATGATAAAGGCTTCGGGAAAATACTCCTTGATGTACAGTAAATATTCAACATTTTTGGGATCTTTGTCACCGATCAGCCTCTTATTCTTCCTCCGACGATAGGCGTCCAGAAGCTCTCTATAAAAGTTAACCAGCGTAAATTGACCTTCACAGGTGCAAACTTCAAGAATGGCGGCCAAATCCAGGTTCAACCGCTTCAAACTTTCACTGGCCAGAATACTATCCCTAACCCGTTGAAACTTCTTTTTCTGCAGCAGCCTGTTGATTCGGGGGTTGGCTAAAAATTCCCTGACAAAATGGGTTTCGGGTGGGAAGGCAATATCTTTATGGGCATTGAGCATGCCCTGCAACAATGTCGTACCCGACCGCCCCACTCCCACGATAAAAATAACCGGTTCCGATCTCATTGGTTAATCCCGATCACTTCTCCGAAGTGCCCCACCAACGGAACACCCCGCTTTCTTGAGCAGTCCTGTAATCTTAGCGAATATCTTCATGAAGTTCAACGCAAAAATTCCGAAACGCGGCATTCCATTTCTGGCTGTCGAAAAACCTGGCCTGCTCGAGGGCACCCCGCTGAAGCCGCCGAAACAACGCCTCATCGGCATGGAGTCTTAAAATGGCCTCTCTCAACTGCCGGGGGTCTCCCGGTTCCACCAACAGGCCGCAGGAATCATTGACAATTTCCGGAATGGCGCCGTATTTGGAGCTAATAACAGGCAAACCGCAGGTGTAAGCCTCCAGGATAATGCCGGGGTAACCTTCCGATTTTCTTCTAGTAGGCAGCACCACCGCATCGTAACGCCCCAGTAGTTCAATAATTTTATCCGGGGAAACTTCGCCCTTGTATTGGGCCCGATGACACCGATTCAGGGAGTCAAGTTCTTCTGCCGACATATCAAAGCCCAGCGGCCCGTACAGGTCGATGTGGATATTGGCATCCAGGGCGTCGGATATCTCGAAAAGGTACAGCACCCCCTTGGCCCTCTTCATCTGGCTGACAAAGACAAAATGTCGCGCCTTTTCCCGGGTCTCAATTTTAGCGGTCGCAGCCAGCCGGTTGTTGGGATAATACTCGACCCGTCGGCACAGCTTGCCGAAATAATTACACAAAAAGCGGGTCTCAAACATACAGATATCTGCCTGGAAAACGGTACGCCTCAATATCCGCTGGATAACGCCCGGATAATTTCTATAAACCTCATGGTAATTGCCGGCAAATTTCCTGACCACCAGGGGTTTCTTTAGTATTTTAGAGAGTATGTAAACGAAGGGGCCTAAAAGAAGCAGCGCCCGGTTGGTGGGATGGAGGGTAACGACATCCACCTTTCTCATATAAAAGAGGATTTTAACGGCTGCGGTTCCCAGGGCGAACACTTTACTCAAAAAACCCCTCCGCCGCCCCGTCAGGTTGATCACCACAATGTCGGTGGTATCGTCCCTGTCGAGATCCTCCACCAGTTGGCGGAACAACACCCGCACGCCGCCGATGGGCGGGGGCAAATAGCCCGCCAGTAAAATGTTCAATCTCCCTTTCCGGTCCATTTCACGGAAGCTCCCGACATACCATCTTATACACTTCCATTGTCTGCCGGGCAATGATCGGCCAATTGTATTTTTCCCTCAATGCCTTTCTCTTATTACGGCTGAAGTACTTGTTGGGACCCGCCCGAAGCGCATAATAAATTTTCTCCGCAATCTGTGGGGCATTTTCCGGCGAAATCAAATAGCCGGTATCATCGGCTTTAATGAGTTCGCCGTTCCCCGCTACATCGGTAACGATCAGTTCGTTATCGTAATGATACCCGTCCAAGAGCACTGCGCTAAGACTATGGAAGGCCTGTGTATGGGGTAGGACTAAAATAAAAGCCCGGTTAAAATAATCACCAAAAGCGGCATGATCGATATAACGGTTGTCAAAATTAATTTCCAGATTCCGGGCATCCTCTCTCAGCCGCTCTATGCGGCCAATGATATCCTGATCCCGTGTCCGGCCGGCAAACCAGATCTTAGCCGTTCGATCGGCATCCTTCAACTGCTGCGCCAATATAGGCAGGGCATCCAGAAAAAAATCAATCCCCTTATTTTTACGGAGATTACCGGCAAAGAGCACCGAATCATATTCCCGCCTCGAAGAGTCTTCCTTACCGACCATATGGGGGGCAAAGGGGATCACCTCTATCCTGTCTGCCGAAATCCCCTGTAACATCAGTTGCCGACGATGGTAAATGGTGTGGGCGACACAGCAATCGATTACTCCTTTGAAGCATTTAAAAAATAATAGATCGAAGGTGTTATGGATCACCTTACCGGTATAATGGCTGCGGATGTTGTGGGGGGTGAACACGATTTTAAAGCCAATCAACCATTTTAACGCCGTTAGATAGGGGAGGTAGATCTTATGTAAAACCTGGAAGTGGACGATATCGATGCGGCGTTTTCGGATGTACCGCCCCAGGCGCCAGTAATTGACGGAAATTTTCCAGAGCCGATCCAGCTTTCGCAGTATGCGGCCCAACAATGGCCAATCGAATCGCCTCTCATATTTCAATTTAATTAAGGCATTGATATAGGCAGGATGTTGGCAATCCGAGCAACTGAGTACGGTAATTTCAGCCGTTTCCTCCGCCAACGACACCAACTGCTGCCACAGCGATTTGACGTAGTAAAAATGGCTGCCCCAACCGGTGGGTTCATAAATTAATACTCTCATGGCTCTTGATAAGCACTCTCACCGAACCCCTGGTGATCTTTAATTCTGTAGATAAACGGTTCTTTCCTAAAATTTTTTCCAAAGACACGGATAAAGGGGCCGTCCGGGTCCGCCAGCCACCGGCTCTCCTTTTTTGGCTTCCAGCCCTTCCACTCAGGCCCCACGGCAATGAGGCCAATGTTTTTACGCCTCAACATCTTCAGCCATAAAGACCGGTCTCTCTTCCCCGCAGGGACATAGATAACCCGTCGATTCAACCTCCGTCCGTAAAATAGATAGCTGCGGTTGCTGGACACATAGCCAATCGTTTCATTTTCATCGAGGTGATTCTCGATATATTGCACCACCCCGCCGTAAACCCTGGGGCGGTTAAAATCTCGCTTTTCCCGCGTAATCGATGTGCCCGTTACAACGAAAACCAGGATTCCCAGGCCCAGGAAGATGGAAAAACGGCGTTTATCGGCAGCCCAAACACGGCCGAGCCCCCAGGCCAGCAGCAAGAGAACAACGAAAAAAAATATCTTATTCCAGGTAACGTCAAAGGATAAAAACATTTTTGTTAGGCCGGGAAAGCCGCCTATCACTACCACTGCTGCCATGGCAGATTTTCGTATTTGGGAGGCTGCCAATCCGGCAGCAGCGGTGACGCCCAGGATTCCCATAAAGGGGAAGCCATAACGCATGGCCTGACCGAGCCAGGGGAGTATTTTAAAACCAAGTGCCTTACTGGTGCCGGCATAGGGGGTCAGCCAATAGAGGACAAACGTAACAGCCAGAAGGGTAACGACAACGAGGAGCAGGGGCATCTTTTTAGACTTTTTAAAGAACAGGGGGCGGAGAAACAATAAAAAAGAGGCGGCCATCATCGACAGGAACGGTACTCCCAATTGGATTTCAACCTGATTTAGAAAGGTCTTCCAGTGGGCGACATCTGTGAGATCGAATGAACCGGCCAGCGTCGTTTTGTAAATGGCGGCCGATTTCATAAAACCGGGAAAAATCACCGTGTCCCCAATCTGAAATTTGATAAAGCCAAGGGGATTGCCCAGTTCGATCAAATTCCGCAGATACCAGAAACCGCCTAAAAACAGGAGGGACACCACCCCCCAGGTGCAGAGGGGAATCACCCACTTATAGGGCTTAAAAGAAAACGTTAGCGGATTTTTGTCCCCATAGGCCGCTTTCAGTATCATAAAAGCCAGGACCACAAGCAGGACCATGCCGTAGGCAATTCCCGAGGTCTTAATTCCCAGAATCATGCCCAGGACGGCTAAAAACAGCGATAAATAGAAGACGGATCTCGTTTGAACACAGCAAATCGCCAAATAGAGCCCCACTAAGAAAAAGGCGGCAAAGGCCAGGTCAATGTGCATCGTATTAACATTTTGCAGTATGACGGGCAGCGTTAATAGGAGGGCCGAGGCAGTTAGGGCATAGATTCTCTCCACCCCGATTTTTATACTTATCAGGTATACGGATAGCCCTATAAGCGCCCAGGCCACCAGGTTGGGCAGGGCCACCAAAAAGTCTTCGCCAAAGGGCATTAAAAAGAGTGTACCCAGCACCTCCCAGCCATAGGGGTAACTGCCGATTAGCTTGAATTGGGCCAGCCGCGGCAGCGAGCCGGCCTGATACCATTTGGCCATGGTGGGGAGATGATAGGCCAGGGAGTCGTAGTCCTTCATGGGCGAGGTCATCAGGTTCAGCAAAAGGAGAATCCCGATGAAACCGATCAACCCGATGATCACTTTTTCCTGATTACTCAGGCCGGTGGGAAATCTCCATAGATTCCGCCAGCCCAATGAGGGGCTTTGCCGTCTGGCAACAATAAGAAGTATGCTGCCCAAAAGAAAGACGAACAATTCCGCCAGGAGCACAGCACCGAGGGTCAAACAGTGAAGTATGCCCAGCAGCAGCCCGATGGAGACTTCTATAATGCACCAGCATACCGAAATAACGAGCAAATCGTGGGCAAAGCCGGGTTTCTCCTCTTTACTCTTAAGAATGTATGCGATCCAGAGGCATACGGGCAGCGGCCCCACCAGGATAATACCCAACAATAACAATCCTAAAATATGCTGTACCATTAGTTTATAAATACCCCAGGGTTTTCAGATTTTCCCTTTCCTTCTTTGAAAGGGACCTTTTCTCCTCTTCGGGGCGGTTTTTTTTCAAACCGTGCTGCCGACAATAACGTTTGTATTGGGCCAATATTTTCTTGAGTTCTTGGCCCTTTTCACTTTGAGGAAGCAGCCGTTTCTCGCCGGGGTCCGTTGACAGATCGTACAACTCTTCGTGCACGATGGGTCCCCATATGTCCAGATGTCGTTCCTTATTTCTTTCGATCTCTTGTGTCCGGGGCGGCAGCACTTCGGGACGCTGCGCCGGTGCCAACCACCTCTGGGCGGCAATGTATTTCCAGTTATCCTTGATCACCGCCCGGATGAGGTTTCGATGTTGGACGAGGAGCTCGGCGATGAAGGGTTTTTCTGGGGGAGAAAAATAAAAGCCGCTCTCTTTAAATCGAAACAGCGGTGTGCCGTCAAAATCGTTTCGTTCATGAGGAATTCCCATCAGACGAAGTAGAGTCGGCAAAATATCGACGATGGAGACCGGTGAATCGATGCGCTGCGGGGTTATAACGCCCGGGGCCCATAAAATCAGCGGAATATGAAGGGACTCGTTGTACAGTGTCCAGGCATGTTCCACAAAGTCGTGTTCCAGAAACTCCTCGCCGTGATCGGCGGTAATCAATACCAGTGTATTCCGGTGAAGGTTTAACTCCCTCAACGTCTGGGAGAGCAATTCAATCGAGTGATCTACCAGGGCGATTTCGGCATCGTATCTCAACACCAGGTCATCAAAACGCGCCTCACCGGGGCCGAAACCATCTTTTATAAGTGCAGCACAATTTTTTCTCACATATTTATACAGTGAGAGGGGGCGAGGGTGAATGCTTTGGGAAAACCGTAAATAGTATTCCGGCGGTGGTTCATAAGGACCGTGGGGATCCAGGTAATGGAGGTATATCATAAATTTCGAGCCGTCACACCGCCCGATAAACTCTCCGGCCCGCTTTGAAAGGGTGGGACCGTTGCCGCTGACCCCCCACTCTTCATTATACCAGGCTTCGCTAAAACCGGCGTGAAAATCGGGATAATTGAGCACGCTGGAATTACTCAGAAAGGCCGTTTCATAACCGGCCTCTTTAAATAACTCCCCCATATTTTTTATTTGCCTTGAGGGACTCGCCCCCCAGCCCAGGCTGTCCCCACTCGAAGGCAGCCTCCCTGACAGCAATACCGCCACCGATTCCCTGGTGAAGGATGAATTGGACATGGCCCGCTCAAAGAACATTCCCTCTTTGGCCAGGGAATCGATAAAGGGAGAGGTGTTTCGATGATAACCGTAGCAGCCCAGGTGATCGGCCCGCAGGGCGTCGATAAGGATGATAATAAGATTATAGTCCTTGAGATGGCTTAAAATATCGGGTTTTCCCAAAAGAGTCCCTTCGTTCTGATGGGACGAAAATCTCACCGTTAAGATTACCACCAGAAGTACAACGATAACAATAGCGGCGGCCATACAGGTAATACGACGCCGATTATTTTTAGAAAATATCTTTCTCATCGATGGTTTTTCCTCTTCACCAGCGCCCTGACATAGCCGCCGAAGATGCGGACGACCCTCTTGGCCAGGATGGGCAGCACGTATTTCCGGGAGTACCGATAATAAAATCTGGCCGTATCCCGGAGATTCAGGTGGGATTTCCGGGAGAAGAGGGAGGCGAAAAGATCCTTACATTTCCCGCTGTAGTAGGCGCGACCGGTGCTTTCTGTATCGTTATAGACCACACTGTCAGGCTGAAACAATATCCTGTACCCATGTGCCCTCAGGCGGAAGTAAAAATCGGCATCCCCGAAATAGTGGGGAAACCGTTCCTCGTCAAACAACCCTACCCGTGAAAACACATCGCTGCGAACCAGCACCCCCATGCCGCCGGCCCAATCGGTATCAGTGGCTATATTAAACGCCTCACAATCCTCGCCACTTCTCATCACCAACTCTCCCCAGCGATTCCGGGTGCCTCCGGCGTAAAAAACCCTGTCGGTATCTTTTCTGTATACTTTTGAACATACACAGGGGACATCTTCAGACCGGGCGGTGTCCACCAGGACGGTCAGGAAATTTCGCCCGAACGTATTGTCGTTGTTGAGCAGGCATACATAATCGGCCCGACGCTCTAAGGCATACCTTATTCCCAGATTAACCGAGCCGGACCACCAGAGGCTGCCGTCCCCCTCTATCAAAATAACCTCCGGGTAATGCTCGCTGATGTATCGGGCCGAGTCATCGGTGGAACCATCGTCGACGACGATCGCCTTAAAGTCAGGATAATCCAACTCCCGTACCTGATCCAGACACATTACTGTATGGTCGAGTCCGTTATGGATGGGTATGATTAAGAACACCGACGGTTGCTGTTTGCCCATTTTTCTATAAAATGATGGTGTGGCCAGAGCATTGACTCAATTTTTCAAGATCCTGGCCAGGTCTTTGTGGACAAAATAGTATTCCCATGGGGCTTTCCCATTAAACTTGTTGTGAACCTCAACGAAACCTTTTGATCGTAAAAGCCCATTACAGGCATCCCCTTCGATACTGAAAGCCAGAATTTTATACTCCTCAAAGGGGAAACTTTTTAACGCATCGTATTCAGAGCCTTCAATATCCAGAGCCATATAATCGATGACTTTCGGCGCGTCGCTCCGCGTGAGTAAGTCGTACAGAGTAATCGACTCAATTGTCTTTTCGGTATAGCCGCCGGTTCGCCATTGATCTTTGGGTTTGCCCCATCTTTTTTGATGCTTTTGTTCTTCAAAGATCAATTTATCCTTAATACCGCTGTAGCCGGCGACATTCGACTCCACAAACACAACCTGCCCGTTCCGGTCGGAGATGCAGACATTCAGGCAAAGGCTGTTGGGTCTATTCTTGACCAGTCTTTTAAAGGGTTTCCCGGGTTCCACCAGTATACCCCACCAGCCAAAGTATCTTTCCAACGTGTAAGTACAGGAGCCCCCGACCCCATCCAGAGCCCCGGCTTCGAAAAAATAGCCTCCCCTTTTCCCCTTATATAGATCGATGATCCATCTGTCGTTATTGGTGGGGTGGTTATAAAACTCGATCATTTCCTATCTCCTGCGGGCATAAATTTACCGGGAGAGCATTTTATCCATATCCATCAACCACTGCTGAGGATAGATATCGTATCGTCTGCTCAATCTTAAGATTGGCTCTTTATACTTCCCGGCCAGGTAATGGGCAAATTTTGCCGGGATTTGCAGCGAAAGACCTTCATTGGCCTTTTGCCTTAAATTTTCGCTGATTTCCGGGGGAAATCGGTTCCCATCAATTCCCAGAAAGGCGAACACCTCCGCCAAAAAATCCAGGGATTGGGCCTTTATTTTGTCATAGAAATTTACGTGAATATTTTTTGGAGGAAAAATTGTCGCCCATCTATCGATCAATTCAACATAGCAGGGCAGCATCTTAATCTCCCCTTCAAAATGGGAGTAAAATTCGTCATCCGAAACCTGAGAAATATCCCTACCCGGCAACTGCAGCAGGTTCATTTTGGCTTTTGACCAGAGGCGGTCGACCGGATTCCGCAATAGGATAATAACTTTTAAGTCCGGGAAAAGTTTAAGAATTTCGCCGATGTCGTCATCCCTTAAATAGGCATAGAGCGGTGCGACTTCACCCACCGCTTTCTTGTCCTTTTTAGATGTAATTTTTTTATACCATTTATCGGTTCGGGGGAGGAAAAAAAATTTTAAATCCCACACCAGAGTATCCACATCGACTGGCCCCAAATGCCCAATGCTCTTTAAGTAACTCTTCACTCTTCCGCATATATATTTTCTCAATGACCGATAATACCAATAGGGGCTGAATAATCTCTTGAAAATGTTATTGTGAACCAGTACTCTGTTTTTCAGAAAATAGTTTATCTCTTTATAGTTGGGAACGAAAACCTCCGGATGGTATATCAGTTGGCGATACAACCAGGAAGTACCTGTTTTTTCAGGGCCTATGCACAAAAACCTGACGGGTTCCATATGTCTTATACCCCTTGTTTGACTTCTTTAACAACCAAATGATCTTCCAGCCCATATTTTTCGATTATTTCTTTGATATAATCCAAAAAACTTTCCTGGGAGAGGAAGCGGTTTTGATTTTTCCTGGTTTTATGAAATTCCCCAGTCAACGAGGGATGAAGCAGCAGCCACTTGAGGCCGGAAATACATTTTCCCAAGGAGCCTCTATTCAAATGTGCCTCATGAAAGAGTTTTTCCTTCAGGAGAAGATATTTCAACTCCTTCATGTTAAACCGTTTCACCATTTCCGGCTCGAGTCTCCTGGCCACTCTGAGCGCATGACCGGCCATTTTTAAAAATTTTCCTTCGGCTTTGGCTCTATGGATGGTATGAGCGGAGGTGGCCTGGTCCCGGTGCAGACGCCAGGTGGCCAGGTACTCCGGGACATGCACCGTATGGGCCAGCAGGGTGGCCCGCATCTCCCATTCAAAATCGGCGGTGGGACCGAAATCGGCGAGGAACAAGCCGATCCTGTCGAAGAGCCGGCGGCGAATGAGCAGTTGTGTCAAAGATGTATAAACCGTAATGCCGCAGAAGTGAAGTATACCGTCATGAGGTGCCCGCCTGATATGCATTCGATCGATCAGATTCCCGAAATATTTCACGATAAAAAAATCATCCCAGCTTTTTTCCTCGCTGACACCGCCCTTTTCATCGATGATCTTCAGTTTGCAGTGGGCAATGTCGCACTCAGGGTTTTTTTCCAGTGCCGTGGCCATTTTTTCCAGGGCATCCGGGCTCATGGTATCGTCGCTGGTGGCGAAATAGACATACTCTCCCCGGGCCAGCCGGATACACTTATTAAAATTATTATAGATTCCCCTCTCTTTCGACTGATACAACTTTATCCGGGAATCTCTGGCGGCACATGCCTGAAAGAACTCCCAGGCACCGTCCTGCGAACAGCCATCCATGACAATGAGTTCCCATTCGCCCCATGTTTGGGCCCGGATAGACTCCATCCGCTGCTCTAGATAAGGGCGATTGTTCAGGTTGGGCAATAGAATGGATACGTTCATGCCGGTCTACAATTTAGTATAGATATCCGAATGAATAAAGGAATCCAGGAAATACTCCCTCTTTAACTTCGGTTTGATAGAATGGTCCAGCAAATACTGGTGCGCCTTATATACCAGATCGACATCTTCGGCCTTGGCCGCGGCCTCCTCCAGGGAAGTAAAGTACAAGGGATAATCCTTGCCCAGATATTCTTTTACCGGCGGCAGCGGGTTGACCAGTATGGGGGTGCTGCGGGCGAGGCATTCGATAATGACATTGTTGGCACTGGCATTGTACAGATCAATAAAAACAATATTTTCAGACAACCACCGGTCGTACTCGCTGTTGGGCAAAAACGGCACCACTGCCGCCCCCCGGTACATCTCTGGAGAAAAGAGTCCCCTCTTCTTTAACATATCCGCCTCCCGCTGCATCAGTTCTCTGGCATGGGGAGAGTTTACTCCCAGCATAACCTTTTTATAGCGATTCGTCTTTAGCAAAAAAATGGAATGAAATTTCCGCAGCCACCAGCCGATCTGGATAAGCTTCTTTTCCTTGTTGGCCCTGAATCGGTCCCAGGTCCACTTCAGATCGGGTATTTCGGTGGGATGAATCAGGGCATTTATGGGCACATCGATTTTCTTTTTCAGCGATCTCTGGTGATATTTTGAAAGGACGAAAATACCCCGGCAAAAAGGGAGACTCTGCTGAAATGCAGGCGACTGGATGATGCGGTCGTTTGACTGCTCCGACATAAACCATTCGGGTATGGTAGGGGGGACATGGAAAAAGCCGATCCAGGGTCTCAAGTGCGGCCTGATACCCCGGGGATGCCAGTAGAACGTCCTTTCGATAAAGGTATCCATCAAAACACCCGCCGGATTGTGCAGCTCTTTGAAACACTGGATGGCGTAGCCCCAGCCGCTGCGGTGGCTGCCGTAACTGACTTTCAACTGATCGGCGACGTCGATCTTGCGATCATATCCCTTAAAATACCCGGGAATACGGTCATATATTGCCTTTTTTTTCGTATTCGCACCCTGGGCAGCCGGTTTTTTATATTTCAATATTCTAAAAATCCTGTTGAGATACCGCCAGGTCAGGACGGCAGCTCCGGTGAACCAGTGGGGGTGAAAGTAGAGTATCCGGGTTTCGATAAACCCCTTGAAGCGTTGCCAGTTGCCTTCTCCGGCCCTATCCCGAGACGGGGCCCCGGTTCTCTGCTGCTCCTTGTTATGGCTGAGACATTCCTTAAAAATGCGCAAGAAATCACCGGGAATCCGAAAACCTTCGCCTGACAAAACAATTTTCCGGTCCTTTTGGTCTCGATGTATCGACTCTCTGTAAGCCAGGTTCCGACTCAAGGCTCTTTTACCGGCATGGGAGGTTAACTCCTGGAATAGTTCTGAATAGGCGGTTGCCTGGTGTTCGAGTCGATAGTTTTCTTCGATAAGCCGCCGACAGTTGATCAGCATTTTTGCCCTCTGCTTGTGATCGAAAGCCAGTTTTAAAATCGCCCCCCCCAGTGCCTGGCTGTCAAAGGGCGCTACCATCATGCCGTTCTGACCGTTCTGGATCATATCCAACATGCCGCCCACCTTAAAACTGACCACCGGGGTGCCGCAGGCCATGGCTTCCAGCATGGTATTGGGCAGATTATCCTCCAGGGAGGGCAGCACATAAATATCGGCGGCGGAGTAAATCTCCGCCAACCTCTCGTCCGACTTCAGGTAGCCAAAGAATTTAAACGGGATTCCCAGTTGAATCAATTCCTGCTGGGGATTGCCGACGGTCAGTAATAAGACTTTGCGGTTGGAAACCAGCTTTTTAAAGTCCCTGTTTTTCTGGCAAAATTCCAGCGCCTCCAGCAATTTTCTAAATCCTTTCCTCTTTTCGCTGTGATATTCGGCGTTAAATAGAATGCACAGCGCCTCGGGATCTATCTGAAGGGCGGCTCTGGCGCTGGCTTTTTCTTGAGGTCTAAAAAGATCGGTCTCGATAGAGTTGGGGATCACCCGGGCGTCAAATTTTTGAAATACCTTGCTTTGCCGGGCATTCCCCGCCAACCACCGGCTGGGGGTAACAATGGTGAGGTTGTGCCGCCAGTATCGACATTTATTTTCAAGGATGCGAGAGGGGAGAAGACAGCGATCATATTTCAGTTGGGGACAATCCCGGCAGTCTGCCCGATACCCCTGGCAGCCAGCCGTATAGTGGCACCCTCCGGTATAGGGGTTTTCGTCGTGGAGGGTCCAGACCACCGGTTTCCCCAGGGACAGGAGTCTGGCCACCGACTCCACCGATTGGAACTGGGTCACCCAGTGGAGGTTAATGACATCGGCCTGGCGGATGGGTTCACAACCGGAGATGTCGTAGCCCGGATAAGGCAGCGAAAAGAATGTGTTGGAGCGGTCGGTACGGTTCATATCTAATACATGCTTCTGGGCGATCCACACCACATTCTGCTCCACCTGGAATCGCGCCCTCTTTGACTGTACCTGGAACACATCGGGATCGCCGGAGTCTCTCTTGCGGACGATCATGACAGGCTGCTGGTTAAGTAATCGCAGCCCTTTGTGGAGCCGGTAAGCGGCCCGGGCCGCGCCGCCGTGGATATCATGGCTGCTGATGATGGCAATATTCATGCTATATACTCAAATTTTTAGATACTTATAAATTCCGGTATATTCTGGAATTGACAAAGCTGCGGTAAAAATACCCGGCGGTCAGCTTCTCTTTAATGGGGTGAGTAGATAAATAACGATGGGCCGTGTAGACCAGATCGAGATCCTCGGCCTTCCGGCCAGCCTCCTCCAGCGAATCAAAATAGAAGGGATACGCCTCCCCCAGGTATTCGACGACCGGTTCCAGCGGATTGACCAGTATGGGGGCGTTCCTGACGATGCACTCGGTAATGAGATTGTTGGCACTGGAATCGTACAGGTTGGCGATGACCAGGTTTTCCGACAGCCAACGGTCATACTCATCGTCGGGGAGAGTAGATATTACCTCGGCAGTATCATACATCTCATCTCTAAATTCCCCCCGCTCTTTCAGAATCTCCCGCTCCCTCGCCATAACACCGTCCACATCGGCATAGCTGATCTTGATAAACACCTTACGGTATCCTTTAACCTCCAGTTGAAAAATCGTATGCAACTTTCTCAACCACCAGCCGATCTGGATAATTTTTTTGTCCCGGTTGGCCTCAAATCTGGCAAAACTCCATTTAGGATCAGGTGTTTCGGTGGCAAAGGTCAACGTATCAATCGGCACCGTCAACTTTTTTTCCAGACTTCTTTTGTGATATTCTGTCAACGTGTACAGCCCCCGGCAAAAGGGATAACTCTCCTGCCAGGCCGGGCTGGCAAAAATCCTGTCGTTCGACTGCTCCCCCTGGAACCACGGAGGAATGTTGGGGGGGACATGGATGACCCCGATCCAGGGTTCTCGGTGCGTTTGGATGCCCCGCGGATGCCAGCAGAACGTTCGTTCAATAAAAGGATCAAATGAAATGCCCCGGGGGTTGTGGAGTGACTGGATACTTCTCAAGGCATATAGCCAGCCGCTCCGATGGGTGCCGTAGAATCCCTGCAAGGCGTCGCCAAAATTGATTTTCCCTCTTTCGCCTTTGACGCCCCGGATGATGTCAAAGATTCTCATGCTTTTTCCTTGCCTTCCTGAAAACGCGGCCGATTAGATTTAAAGGGTAGGCCACGATAGTGCCTATCTTGTAAGCACGACTATTGATTGTCCTTTGCAGTTGATATGCCGTCTTTTCGGCCCGATGCATCGATTCCTGAAGTTGTCGATTCTTTTCCTGCAGCTCTTTGTCTTTTTGCTTCCACTGCTGTTCCAGTTGAAAGTTCCGGTTTTCCCTTTCGGCCAATTGCCGGGTTCTTTCCTCTAAAGCGGAAGCTTTTTTATTTAACTGTTCCCCTTCTTGCTGCAATCGATGCTCTTTTTGAGACAGTTGGGCTTCCTTATCGGTTAATTGCCGCTGCCGCTCAGCCAGCTCCGCCGCCTGTTGTCTGAATTGCTCGTCCATCTGGCTCAATCGGCGGCTCTCCCGGGAAAGTAGTTCTTCCCTCTCCGACAACTGCCGTTCTTGCGCCGACAGCACCTCGCCTTCTGCCTTTAATCTCTCCTCTTTCTCATTTATTACCTCTTCTTTTTTCTTTAATATGTCCTCTTTTTCAGCCAGTTGTCGCTCTTTGTCGGCCAACTCCCGGTCTTTGGGTTTGATGATATGAATGGCACTCTCCCGGTAAACTTCCAGGAAAGCGGGGTTGACCGGGGATTTCCACGTCTGTAAGGTAACGGTCCGGTTTTTTTCTATTAAATCCCGGTAACCCGATCGTCTAACCTTTCCGGCCGCCAACTCTTTGAACAGTTTGAAATAGGCGGCTGCCTGGTCTTCCAGCTTGTAATGCTGCTCGATCAGATGTCGGCAGCGGATGTTCATGCGGGCTCGCTTTTGGGCATTAAAAACCAGGTCCATTACTGCCTCTCCCATCCGCTTGCTGTCGAATGGCGGGACCACATAACCGGTTTCACCGTTTTTGATCATATCCGGCATCCCCCCCACGCCAAAACCCACCACCGGGGTACCGCAGGCCATGGCTTCCAGCATGGTGTTGGGCAGGTTATCTTCCAGCGAGGGCAGCACATAGATATCGGCAGCAGAATAGACCTTCGCCAGATCCCCGTCCGATTTCAGGTAACCCAATGCCTGATAGGGAATGCCCAAACGGACGATCTCCTGTTGAGGATTCCCTACGGTCAGAAGCCGGATCTTTCCCTCCAATACCAGCCCTTTAAAGTCTTTCGTAGACAGACAAAACTCCAATGCCTCCAAAAGTTTGCCAAATCCTTTCCGCTTTTCGCTGTGATATTCGGCATTAAACAGGATACAAACGGTGTCGGGAGCGATGTTGAGAGCTTTTTTAGCCTCGCTCTTTTCCCGGGGTTTGAATACATCGACCTCTATTGCATTGGGGATGACCTCAACATCAAATTTTTGAAACACCTTACTTTTCCGGGCCTTTCCGGCCAGCCAGCGGCTGGGGGCCACGATGGTGAGATTTTTTCGCCAGTTTTTTAATTTGTTGCTCAGCACCTGATAGGGAATCTGGTGGTGGTGATCTTTCAATTGGGGGCAGTCCCGGCAGTCGCCCCGGTAACCGCCGCAGCCGGCGGTATAATGACAGCCGCCGGTATAGGGATTTTCATCGTGAAGGGTCCAGACCACCGGTTTGCCCAATTCCAGCAGCTTCGTCACGGTCTCTACCGACTGAAACTCGGCCACCCAGTGAAGATTGACGACATCCGCCTCCTGGATAAGCTCCGTACAACTGATGTCGTACCCCGGGTATGATAGAGTAAAAAATGTGTTGGACAGGTCACTGCGGTTCAGGACCACGGCATAATGCTGGATGGCCCAGAAAATAGTTTGCTCCAGCTTGAATTCCGGTGCGTTGATCTCCACCCTGATGACAGAGGGGTCATCGGAATCTTTGGTCCGCACCATCATCACCGGCCAGGTATTAAACAGGCGTAATCCTTTAAGAAGCCGGTAAGATGCCCTCGGTGCCCCGCCGTGGATATCCTGGGTACTGATAATGGCAATATTCATTTTAACATTCTGTAATAGTGGGGATACTGCTGCAGATAATCTCTAACCTCCTGGAAATTTTCTATCATCTCCTCCAGGCGAAAGGGATTTCCCTTGATCTCTTCGCTGTACTTGATCCCTCTAGCGGTTATGTTTAATAAATCACAAATTCTTCCGATTCCCCTCTTTTTACGGCGAAATAATTCTTCATAGGTTATAAAGATCCTTTTGACATCCAGGGCTTCTAATTTTTTTCTCACAGCCTCTCTGATAAATGCCTGGCGTTCCAACCTTTTATATAACTCCTCCGGCCGGATGCGCACCCGTCTTTTCTGGATGCTCTTCTTACGATGGACATGCCAGATCCCATAGGCATGGGCGATGCTTACCGAGACCTGGGCTTCCACCATATTTTCCCTGGTTAAAAACAAAAGATAGGCGTTCTTATAGTGGTCGATAAAATAATCGGGAAAATCATCGGCAATCAATGTCAATTGGTTCAGCAATATTTTGCAGCCGACATACCGGTTGGCGACCGCTGACAATTTAT
Organism: uncultured bacterium; assembly: GCA_965603365.1. Lineage (GTDB taxonomy): Bacteria > Acidobacteriota > Aminicenantia > UBA2199 > UBA2199 > JAHELQ01. Next base: position 34,109 of record CBFDCR010000011.1, on the reverse strand, counting down.
TTTCCAGGTAAGCGACACACCCGGAAAATTCCTCTTTGCCGATATGTTGAAAACGAGATACTTCGTTAAAAGTAGCATGGTTATACAATTCACCAAATAGGCTGACATCCTGGTGGGAATTTAACGTATTCATCAACCAACTGGAACCGGAACGGTGTTCGGCCAGGATAAAGATCCGTCGATTCCCATCTTCTTCTTTCTTAGCTAAATCATTCATTCTTCATTTTACTCAATTTTAGAAAGATTCTTCAAAATATCTTTATCCTGCCAAAACTCGTTATACAATTCGATATCCAGTTGATTGTATTCTTTGATCACCTCGAGGGTTTCATGATCAACCTCGCCTTTATCCATGCGCCCAGCCCCCATATTTCGCTTCTCATAGACAGGAATTTTCCAGTTGAAGCTTTCGGCCAAGTGCTGCAAAAACACATCAAACCGTTCGGAAATGCCGACAGCGGCAAAATGTTTTTCTATATTCTCTCTGGCCTGATCCAGCATGGCCCGGGTGCACCTGCCGTACTCGACTCCCCAACCGATACCCGCCAGTATCCGGGTCTGCCCATTATTGAGCTCTTTGGATAATCCCCGCCGTACGTATTCTTTCAGGCTGTAGTTTTTTTCGGTGACCTGCTGGTGTAAATAGTGTTCCTGGTGACGAAGAGTATGATAATAATGGCTGACCACCCGTTCGATGGGATCTCTTAATAGGGTGATGTATACTGCCGGACGGGCGGTGAGATAGCGGTGGATGCCAAAGGCAAAGTGCCCGGCGATGCAGCGGATTTTTTTTTGTTTTCTCCTCGACATGGCCTGCAAACATTCGATCAATGCCTCGGTGCCCCGCTCGTAGAAGATCAGCAATTCCCTGGGGGAGTAGTTCTTTTTGATGATCTCCTCGGTCAGAGTGGTGCCGGCACATTTGGGAATGTGCAGGAAAAGTATGGTTTGTCGTTTAAACCAGCGCTCCCATATATTCATAGTCGACTGATCCCTGACCGTTTAATGTAAATACCTCTTATCAGAAGAGTTTATTAATGACGTGTGAATTTCACCATAATTTGCAACAATATCTTTGAGATCATCTGAATTGATCTTCACAAGGCCGGTCTTCAATCCTATATTACGATCCACATTAAGAAAATTTAATATCTTCATGATTGTTTCGTCTTTTTTATTAAGTAAATCTTCATAGGTAACCCTTAAATGATCAAACTTTGAAGCTATTCTGGTACTCTCTTCTTTTTCTTGATTGATGGCTGCTAATTCCGAAGTTAAAGAGCTACTGTCGATATAAATTTTGTTTTGTTTTACAGATTGCCCGGTGGCCCATAACCTCGTTTTCATGGCAATCTGGCGTGAAATATAGATTTTTAATGTATTTTCCCTGTCTACCTGGATCACTTTTAATTTATTTTTCTTCAAAAAAGTTAATATATCAGGGTATTTCTTCAATTGATTCAACATTAGTTTAAAACCCACGGCCGCATACGCATCATTCTGCTTATAATAGTATTCTAAAAAGTCCCGAATCTTCATATCCTGGTAATTTGAATATCTAAATTCACCGTGGAAAACTCTGGTTGGGTTAAATTTAAAAATTTCACCTGCACAAAATATATCAGGGTGGCTGTCCAGTAATGTTATCAATAAAGTTGTGCCGGTTCGTTGAATTCCAAAAACAACAAAGCTTATTTTAGGCATCGCCGCCCTCATATAAACTTTCGTACTCTTTTGAAATTTTGTCCCACGATAGTTCAACCATTCTTCTCCGGGCAGATTCAGCCATCTCGCCAAGCTGGCGGTAATTTTCAGACAGCCCAATCAGGGCTTCTGCGAAATCCTGGGGGGCATTATCCCGGATTAGAATTGCCTCGTCACCGGGGAAATAAACCCGGATAGACTCGAGGTCTGTGGAAAGAACCGGCAAGCCGCAGGCGGCACCTTCCATTAAGAATGTATTGGCGGTGGCGTCTTTCAGCGGCATAAACAGGATATGTGATGTCTGGTACAATCGATATAATGCCGCATCGGGGATGTTTCGGTGTAAAACAATATTATCTAAGCCGGCGGGGATATCCAATCGGGGGGCCACCACATGGAATTCGATTTCTTTATGGTCCTGCAGCAGCCTGGCCGTATCGATCAACGACTCGTAATCCCGCAGCCAGACACCACCGGCCAGACATTTGAATTTACCCCCCTCTTTCGGCGCATGATCCGGTTTAAAATGGTCGGTATCGACCCCCAGCAATATAGTTTTGATCCTCTCCGCCGGGATGAATCCGGCCAGATAGTCGGCCTGGACAGGGGAAACCGCCAGCACACAATCCACCTGTTTCATCACATCCATATTGACCAGGGTCTCCAACACCGACGGCGGCTGGTGAAACATGGCGATGATCCTGGGCCATGATTTTAACAAACGCCATTTTTTAAACCAGCGGGGTAAAAACAGCAGGGAGTGTTCCGCATCCAACAGGTGGATAATATCCACGCCATGAAACAGGACATAAAAAAAGGCAGACAATTCTGCCCCCAGATCGTTGAGCTGATAGGCCGAAGCCCCCTGGGCCTTGATAATATTTCGACATTTATTCCTGACAAGAGGGACTTTAAAAAGATCGTCGCCCATAGGCACGGCTCTTGTTTTAAGGTGAAACCGCTCCCGGTCAACATACCGGCCCAGGGCATTAAAGGCCGTATGCGCCCCCCAATGGGGATAATGGGTGCGCAGCATATAGACTTTTTTCATGATTTCAGGCTTAACCTCTTTTTCACATCGTGGAGCAATCGTTTGCAGAAGAGCTTGAGATAAAACCAGTGGAATTGGAGGTCGCTGCGGTAGCGTCTTACCACCTTCCACTTTTCATAGGCCATGCGGGCCCGGCTGAAATCGGACTTACCGGGGGAGAAGTAGGCGATCACCTCGCCGGTGTTAAAAAATTTGCGTCCATCCATGTAGGCAGAAAAGATGATGTTGTAATCGGCACAGATCTTGAACCGGGTGTCGAAGGGATGGATCTTCAGGAGAGTGCGGCGGGTAAAGAGACTCTGGTGGGTAAAGACCATGGTCTTCCACAGGATATCAAAATCCCACACCTTGACGACCCCGTTAAAGTCCCCGCCTAAAAAATAGGTGTGGCCAAAGATAAAGTCGGCATCCCGGGGCGCGGTACGAAACACTTTTTCTACGGTATCCTGTTCGTAAAAGGCATCCCGGGCATTCATAAAATTGAGCCATTCGCCGGCGGCGAGTTCGACTCCCTTATTCATGGCATCGTAAATCCCCCGGTCCGGTTCACTCTGCCAGTAGTCGATTTTGTCTTCATACTCCCCAATCACCATTAGGGTCGAATCGGTGGAGCCGCCGTCGATGACGATGTATTCGATATTGTCATAGGTCTGGCCGATGACACTCTCGATGGTCTTCCTGAGACCCTCGGCATCGTTATAGACCACCGTGACCACCGTGACCAGGGGGATCTCCTCGGATGACCTTTTGGAATATCCCTGCAGCCGGAGTCCGCCCCGGCACTGTTGAGCCAAAGGCACCGATGCCCCCGTTACGAGTGCCTGATCACCCTTAAACAATCGTTTGGTGGTAGAAAACCGCTTATCTATACAGATATAGTCTTTCATTTACCCCTTTTTGAAATATGCCGATATCCTCTGTTGAATATCATCATAACTTTTCCGATGCCACCACAACCCCCGGGACATGCCTACCAACCAGTAGAACTGGAAAGAACTCAGGGATCCCTGTTTGTTGATATGAAAGATGTTCTTGCCGTTTTTTTTCAAGTACCGTTTCCATTCCCCCAGTACATATCGAACCCACCTGGAAAAACACCACGGCTCCCTGTTATTTAACAGGTCCCGGTATATTTTCAGGATAACCCGGGCGGACCCGTCGCCCTTTTGGGCCCTACAGACATAGCCCCAGGTCAACCGTCGGGGCAGCAGGTGATGTTGAAGCTTCAAGGATTCATCATAGTAAGAATCCCAGCCCAGCAGGCGGCAGCGCAGCGCCATTTCCGCATCCTCCCCCCGAAGCAGGGTATTGCCGGTTACTCCAGTCAAAAATGGGGGCAAGGGGGAGAAGAGCACCGACTTTATCGCCTCGGTGCGGAAGGATAAGCCGGCACCGAATATTCCTTTGGGATTCAACCCGGATTTTTCGTCTCTCGGACCGCAGGCATAAATTCCCTGATAGCGATCAAACCATGCCGGTTTCTCTCCAGAGACCAGGGGTTCGTTATAGCCACCGATGAAGCCGACACGGGGCATCTTTTTATAGAGACGATACAACGTCTTGACCCAGTCGGGATTGAGAATGTTGTCATCGTCGACAAAGAGCAAAAGGTCGTATCTGGCCTCAGAGACGCCGGTCTTCCGGGCATAAATTAAGCCCGGTTTCCCCTCTTTTATAATTCTCAGGGAATAGTCCTGATTGTTCCAGTTGCTTTTAGCCAGGTCCACGGTGTTATCGCTGCAGTTGTTGTCCACCAGGATCACTTCGTAACCAATATGCTGCGGGACCTCCTGTCGGGCCAATGCCTGAATCGTGGGCGCAATCACCTGGGCACTATTATAACAGCATATTACAACCGAAACACCCGGTAACAGTCTTTTTCCAGACATCTTTTGGGATTTCAAAAATCGGCCAACTGGCAGAGCCTATCGTATGTTTTTTGTTCACTCTCCGGGACCATGGCAGTCGAGACCGTGCGCTTAAGGTGGGGGTCCACAAAGTCCCTCTTCAAATCAGCCTCAAGAAAATCGGCCAGGCCAGGCAGGCCGGAGCCGTCGTAGATCTGACGGTAATGTACAAAGAAGAAGCGTTCCCGTTGGTGGGCCCAATGGCCCAATATGTGCCTATAGATGGCGCCCCACACCCGATAGGCGTCCCTTCGGTTGATCTTGAAATTTCTCAAGTACTCCCGGGTACGGCACTCCTTCAGGATGCTCTCTACCGTTACATTCACTTCTCTAAATACACAGATAAAGACGGTATCAGGACTCAGGAATCGTTTCCATACCGGCAGCGTATAGCTAAACCGCGGATCCTTGTAGCAGAAGGGTCCCTGCCTGACCACTCTCTCTATCCGTTCTTTGATGGTGGTATCGAAGTTGGTCACCTGAACCTGCGGCGGCAGTAACAGCAGCCATCGCTGATTCTGACCGGGATTTCTAATGGTGCGCTTTTTAAAGATCTTTTTTGAGAGCAGGGCAGGGAGGCTTCTGCCGTCTCCATAATTGGCCAGTATCCCCTCGTTGATTTGGGTGATCTCCATCCACTCGAAGAATCCTCTGGGATTCGATTCCATAGGCCGATACAACCTGTCCCCCATGAAATAGTTGGCCTGATGGAGGATGCCAGCCACCATGCTGGTGCCGCTCCGTCCCGACCCCAGGATTAAACAGTTTCTCATTTTTCTACAATCTTAAAAATAGTAAAATAGTTCCCGCCAAAAACATTTTTTGTGGGAAACGGTAGCCCCTTAATATGCTCCCTGAACCTATCAAAGGGATGACCTACCAGGATAATTTTATTACTAAATAATGCCTTGAGTTTTTCCAGAGAAACCCTATTCCATGATTGCCAGTTATAGATCTCCTGCTTGAGGTGATTGTAAAAATACCGATCTCCATAAAATTTTTTCAAGGCATCGGCATATATTGGCGTCCAGTTGTTGCCGAATTCCAGGCCGAATATTTTAAAAGGTGCAGCATAATAATAGACCCGGCAGTAATCCTTAAACTCGTTGTTGATTTTCTCACGAATGGCAATGGCTTCTTTTAACTTGTGTGATCGCTGGATGTGGTATTGACCCACGCCCTGTATCGTAAATAAAAATGAAAGGCCGAAAAAAATAACGGCCGCCGGGTATATCCACCTGAACGGCCATTTCTGCCCGGACCCAGAAGCGCGGCCTGGGGGCACAAGCCAGCGAAGATGAATATAGATGAGATAGATCGCCAGACCGGACAGGCAAAGTACCGGTATGAGATATTTGCTCTTAAAATGCCTGGTCACCATGAGAATCCCAAAGACCTGGGCCAGGGTAACGGCACAAAGCATCTTAAACTGGATGCTTCCTGCCGCCCCTTTCCGTTTTTCCGGCGAAGCCTTAACCAATATGATAAGTACCAGGGCGCCGAGGACAATCAAAATAAACGGCAGGTTTTCCTTCACAAGCTGCCATAAATTTGAAAAATACGCATTCAGATCGATAATGGCCTCCTTTCCATGACCATATATTCCCATGTGGGTAGAAATTCCGTACAAAAATTTATACATTTTAGAATACATCGGCAAAATGGGCAGGGTAAACACGACGGCACCGGCCACTGTCGTCAGGATATAGACGAGTCTCGGGATCAACGAGGGGAGGATGACCAGGGGTATAACCAACAGCACCAGAAACGGGACTTTGGTGGCCAGGCCAAAACCGGATACCAGGCCCAATACAGCCGCATACTTATAGATCCCTTTTCGATCTAACTCTGAGTGGAGCACTTTAACCAATACCAGCACCGTGATGAGACAGACAGAGACAAGGACAGCATCGGTGGTCACTTTCCGAAAACCGAATATGATGGGCCAGAAAGAGAGAAGGGGGGTTGACTGGATGAGCAGACCCATCACAATCTTTCCGCTGATGTGATAGGTAAAAATCCCCAATAAAAAGACCAGCAGAATATTCAAGCCGGAAAAAGTATGTTGAAGGACATTCAGGTAGAAGACGGGTCGTTTCAATACCGAGGTCTTGAAGTCCACCGCAAAATGATCGGACCACCGGTGGGCACATCTCATGACAGCATGGCTCATCATCTGGAAAGTGGTACCGGGATGCAGTACCATTCTGCTCCTGCTCAGGCGGGAGATATCGATGGCGCTGATTAGGTAAGCATAATCCGGGTCTATGGAAATGGCATTTTGATGGTCATCTACGGTGCCGGTAAAATAGAGGTGAATCGAAAGCAGCAGCAGAGGAATGACCAGGAATATCAGGTAGAGGAAACGATTTTTTTTCATCTTTTCTCCAATACAATATAACATCGAAAGGCCAGTAAAAAACGAAAGGGGATCAACAGCTTTTCCAGTCCTTTAAATATCGAGATCAGGCAATCCGGAATCAGGGTTCGACCTTCAAAGCCGCCGGACAGGGGATACAACAGGCAGGCCAGCCGCTTTTTTTTGGCAAAGAGTATATCCCGGCCGAAGCGTTCCAGAAATTTTTTCCGGTATTTGTACAGGAGCAGGTAGGCGACGGCCTGATTCCCCAGCCAGGGATCTTTTTTTTGAACTTCTGTCCGCTTGAAATAGTCGATGTTAAAGATCATCGGTTCCCGGTGAAACAGCCGATATACCACATAGGAGAGTGGGGAAGGATAGGGCTCCAGCAGCAGCAGCCGGCCTCCCGGCGCCAGTACCCTGACAGCCTCCCGAATGAAGCCAATCGGGTCGGCGAGGTGGTGCAGCACATCGATCATCACGATATTGGCAATACTGCCGCTGCCAAAGGGCATCATATGGGCATCCAGGCGGATGTCGAGCCAGTCACCCTCTTCGATATCACCGGCAATCACCTCGGGCTTAAATGCCTTAAAATTGCCGGTCCCGGCACCCAGTTCAACCGTCTTGCCACCTCCCGCTTTTAAATCGGCGCTGATCATGCAATACCAATCTCCATATACCTCCCTTAAGACTTTTTTCCTATCCCAGGCATCCCGGTGTTTTCGCCAGCGGTCACACATTTATAGATAGCCCAAAGTTTTAAGATCCTCCATCTCATCCTTGTCGAGCGTGCGGATGGTACTCTTTTTCCGCTTAATTGAGTTTAAAAATTTTCTCCTCTCCCGGACCAGATATTTCAACTTCTCTTTATCTCTGGGGGAGAACCGTCCGGCCAGAGTGATAGGCCGCCGTTCATGGGGATCTTCCTTTAAATTGAAGAGATGGTGCCCGCCTTCCGTCTTGGGGGTGATCAATTTGAAATCGGTATCCATCATAAAGGCATCGGGGTCACCTCCGTGTTTTTTCCGGCACCAGTCGCTCATCGACACATACCGCCTCTCTTTATCATCAGACGTGATTAAGGGTAAGAAACTTTTACCGTCTATATTTTTATCGATATTCACCCCAATCATTTCAAGCAAGGAGGGGATCAAGCCAACGGTATTGACGAGACCGGTGATTCTTCCCGCTCTCTCCTTCACCCCTTTATGGGAGTAAAATATAAGAGGGATACGGATCTGGTCTTCATAGACGTTTAAGCCGTGATGCCAGCAATCATGCTCACCAAAACCTTCGCCGTGATCGGAAGTGAAGACCAACACGGTGTTTTCCCCTATCCCCAGTGTCTGAAGCCTGGCGAAAAGTCTGGCAAAATATTGATCTACGGAAAAAATATGACCGTCATAAAAGAACGATTTTTGGCGATACGGAAAGGGAGAAGAAGAGGCAAACATGCCGTTCTCCGATCTGGGAAATTCATAGCCTTCTTTCACTAACTTATTGAACCGTGGTTTATCCTCATCGAGCAGCCGCATCATGTTGTATGGTCCGTGTACATCGATCACATGTACATACATGAAAAAACGCCGTTGACAATTCTCTTCAAGCCAACGCTCACAGGCAGGATACAACGTATCCAGATACATATAATCTGAAAAACGATTCTCCCTTCTCTTTTCCTGCGAAGGGTCGTAATATTCTTCAAAGCCGAGATGTATATTGCTAGCCTCTTTTCTGAGAAAAGGATGGGTGTGAAAACCAACCGTGGCGTAACCGTGCCTCTTAAATATCATCGGCAGCCAGAAATCCGGTCTCGGAATGACCATCTCTTTTCTCCGATAAATTGTCCTGTAGGAAGCCGGGACAAGCCCGGTGAGAACGCTCACCACCGACGGATAGGTCCACGGACAAGGGGCATAGGCGTTCTCAAAAACGATACCCTGCCGGGCCAATTTATCGATGTTGGGAGAGGTGTTTTTGGGATATCCGTAAATCCCCAGATGGTCTGGCCTTAACTTATCTACCAGAAAGATAATAAAATTGGGCAGTTCATCCGCGGCTCTAAATGCCTCCTCTTTTCTGGAATATCCGGGCGGAAAGAGTGCGTTCAAGCCCAAAGCGGCCAAAGAAGCCATGCCTGCCTTGCAAAAATTTCTGCGCTTGATCTTCTTTTTATTCATAAAAATTTGTCCTCCCGATTATCTTACAAAAACTTCATCTTGTTCATGGCAAAGAACATCATCTTCAGCAGCAGCCAGCCGTGCCGGAAGCGGGAGATGTTGGTCTCGCCGTACTGCCGGGCCCGGTAGCGGATGGGGATCTCCACGATTTTCAAATTCAATTTGGCAGCCCCAAAGATGAGGTCGAAATCACCAAAGGGATCGAAATCGCCAAAGTACTGCCTGCCCTTCACCAGTTTCTGCCAGTTCTCCCTGGTGATCACCTTGGTGCCGCACAGGGTGTCTTTCAGCCTCTGGCCCAGTATCCAGGAAAACATGACGGAAAAAAAGCGATTTCCCATCATATTCAACGTCTGCATGGAGCGCTTTTCCAGCGGATACACCAGGCGGCTGCCGTTCACCAGCTCCCCTTCGCCGCTGACAATGGCCCGGTAAAATTTAGGCAGGTCCTCCGGCGGCACTGTCAGATCGGCATCCAGGATCATCAGGATATCGCCACTTGCCATGGAGAATCCCTTCCTGACGGCATCTCCCTTGCCTTTGCCCTCCTGGACGGACCATTTTAGCTCCCACCGGTCACTATATTGCTTACATACCCGGGCGATCTCCTCACCGGTGTCGTCGGTGGAGCCGCCTTCCACGAAGATGATCTCCGTCTCCCTGCCCAGACGGGGCATGCGTTTGATCACCTGCTCTATGTTTCCCTTTTCGTTTCTGGCCGGGACTACCACACTCACCTTCAGGTCATTCTCCTGCGAAATTGGCGCATTCTTCTGCCGGGCAACAATATAATTGGTCAGGCAGAGGCGGTTCAAGATAGGCAGTTGGGCAATGTATTTGTTGAATAACCAGGAGAGGAGGGGGACAAATTTGGGGAAGAAGAATCGCCTGCCGGTCTTAACGGTTTCAAATCCCGCTAAAGAGAGTAAATTCCTGATGTCATCGACATTGAGCCAGTTAATATTCTTCGACTGCATCTTGAGCCGCAGCAGCTCGGCTATCTTTAAGACCGGCAGCCACAAAAAGTTCAGGTAGGTGATGATGACCCGGGTACCCGGGGTGGTCACCTTTCGCAGTTGGCAAAACTGTTTCTGGACGTCTTCAAAATAGCCGATAGTATCGGAGATGATGATGTAATCAAATGTCTCCTCCAATTCAATGCTCTGGGCATCCATTTTGATAAATACCAGGTGAGGATAATTTTTACGGGCGATGTCGATCATGCCGGCAGAGATGTCGATCCCCACTCCCCTGCGGGGATTTACGCTGTTCAATAAATAGCCGCTGCCGCAGCCGATCTCCAGTACCCGGCTGTCTTCCGGGATATTGAAACGGAGAAACTTCACCAGATCCCTGTAATAATAGCGGTTGTGTTTGATCCACCGCTCCCTTTTGGGAGCCACGTTGTCCATGAAATCGACGATCTGCTTGTGATGAGGCGGGGATGTCATGCTTATAGCAAGTCCTTAACTTCTTGAGAGATTGTGCAGGCCGTGCACGCTGATCCAGATGTTTCGCCTGAACCGGAAGTAGCCCAGGAAGGCGCCGGTGATGTAGTTGACCGCCGCCACCATGGCCGGGCTTAAGCCCAGATAGACAATCTCCTCGTTTTCCTTTGAAAAGGCCAGCCCCCGCAGCCAGCCGGCCTTGATAAAATGGCGACTGGGGCCAAAGGCGGTTTGTTGGCAGAAGTCGATGGGCAGGGGAAATTCCCTCACATCGATGGTGCGAAGGGGACGGCCCCCGGCCTCAAACACCCTGAGGGCGTAATTTCCGGTATCGTTGATCAGTATATAGCGGCCATCGGGGGAGAATTGGGCGTTGTGGCTCTCCTTCAAACCCTCATCCCGGATGACGATCTCCGCTTCCGGATAGATCTTCACGAAGCTGCCCTGGCGGTTGAGATTGACGTAGACCGCCTCGCCAACCACCTGGACCGTGTTCACATGGTACAGCCTTCTCACCCGGTGCATGAGCCGATAATCCAGCCGGTTGTCCAGTTCCCGACCGTGCAGGTCGAACTGTTCCAGAAAAAAGCGATGGTTTCCCAGGTAAAATCGCTGCCGTTCCTCGCCGGTTTCGGACATCACCAGTACCGAGTCGGTCACCGCACAGGTCACATAGAGCCGGTCCTCATGCCAGACTATTTCATGGATGCCGTTAAACAGCGGGTGGTCGATTCGGGTCACCAGGTGTCTCAATCCCCTGTCGTAGACCAGTATGGCATTCTGAAGGGCGACAAAAATATATTTGCGGTTGGAGGCGATGCCCCTGGCGCCGCTGTAGTGGTAACACAGGCGCAAAAACCGGTATTCCTCGTCATGGAAATAAGCCGGCGGGACCACCATATTTTTCACCACTTCCCGCTTCTGCCAATTCAGCAGATATACCCTGGGCTTGAGGAACCTCATCTGCCACTGGTATCGCTTATGGGAAAAACGGAACACCTCCGAGATTAATAGCAAATCGTCCATTACAGTTCTCTACTTTCCCATAACCGATACTGCCACCGGATTTGCTCCATGGCTTTATTCAAATCATCCGGGATCTCGACATCCTGTGGGGGATTCACATAAACCTCTCTGTCTTTATATTTAAGGTCCTTCACCAACCGCCCCTCACTATCGTGGTGGGGGAGTTCAAACCACCTTAACACCGCCTCGGTAAAATCGATTTTTAGAAAGTGAAAGACTGAACGGCTCTGACTCTCGAAATCCCGACAGAAATCCTCATAGTAGATCAACATGATATGATCCCCCCGGGCATCCCTCAGCTTCCAGTAATTCTCCACACTCTGTCGCCAGGAAGAGATATAGGCGTGAAATCGGCTTCGAAAATCCAGCAGTATGTTTTCCCTGGCCGCCCTGTTAAAGACCTCAAAGAAATCGGCCGGCTCCCGTCGGAATCTCGACAGCGCCACCGATTTGGGATCTCTGACGATAAATATGATCTTAAAATTTTCAAACAAATTACAGAATCGGATGATGTCGTCGGCATCCCAGACATCGGGGGTGGCCACCTTGTTGCCGATGACCGGTTTATCCAATTTTGCATATACTTTCTCGACCTCTCTCCTCAGACTCCGGGGAGAGTTCCAGAAATCCGCCCGCTGCCAGTGGCGGCGGCGGTTGCCGAATATATTCTCCATCAATATGGCAATATCGGGGTGGGCGTCGATGATTTTGGTGAGCATGGAAGTACCCGACCGCGGTGCACCGGTTATAAAAATGAAGGGTTTATCAAAAGTATCTGACATCGAGATCGTTAGCCTGAATGGTTCGGCCCCCGGAACAACCGGAGTTCGGCAGGGGTTCCCAGTATGTGATGTTGGGAACAAAAATCCAGGATAAATTTTTTGCCCTCTTCTATTAACCGATTGTACATCGGCGCCACGTAGAACTCGCCTTTTGTTGTGATGCCGGCCTCTATCGACTCTTCGGCAGCTCTGATGAAATCCCCTGCCCGGGAAAAATGATACAGGCCGGTCAAGGCGTTTGAGGATATCGGTTCTTTTTCAGCCACCCTTGTTACCAATCCCTGGCTGTCGGTTTCGGCAAAACTGAACCGGGGAGAGTTGTGTTTAAAGGCACCCAGGAGGCCATCGATATCGTCTCGCTGTAATGCCTTATCCAGGGTCTCCGATCTAAAATATGTATCAATATTATATATCAACAGCGGCTCTGACAATTTTATAACGTGTCTGGCCTTCCACACCGTCTCGGCCTGACCTCCGGTCACGTCAGGCAGGAAAACAAAATTTAGGGGGCACGTCTCACGATACCATTGGCGAATCCTGTCTGCGATCCGATATTCATTATCATGTTCCCGGAGCATGATGAATAGCAGATTTGTACACAGTTTTAAGGGCAGGCTGTCCACACTCCACTGGATCAGGGTCTTACCCCTGAGCTCTATCAGGGGCTTCGGTTCCGTATAGCCAGCATCGGCAAATCTCTGGCCTCTACCGGCCATGGGTATGACAAAATTCATGCCTCGCCTCTCTCGCTAACGGACTCTCGATTCTATCAAACCAGTACCTCGTTTAAAATTCTCAGACCGTGCACATACATGGCCTGCTGCCTCTGGGTTGACTCGTAATGCAGCGCACACATCGACACAAACAACAGCCCCATGATGAATCGGATGTCATCTTCATCATAACCGAGTTCAGCAATCGTCTGTCGGCAGAGCATGTCTATCAGGGCCTGGTTCTCCCTTAGATTCAGACTGTAATTAAAGTGACGGTCATCTATGCTTATTTCAAATAAATCATTGACAAAATAATCATATCCTCCTCCTGCCGAATGAGCGAGTTTTGCCAGGTCGTATTTCTGATCTCCGTAGATACTCATCGAATCGATGCCGAAACTCCCCCTGGGATCAACCAGCCTCAAGACCCCCGAAGGGAGGTCGTACAGCATGTTGTTGAAACAGAAATCTCCATGTATGATGCAGAAATCATCCTGCCTGTAAATACTCCTGGCTCTCTCCTCAACCGCGCCCCACAACTCGCTGATCGGTTTACAGGTTACCCCGTTGATGATTGTCTCTCCGTTAAACCACGATATGTCGCGGCCGCTCCTTTTCAACTGCTCATGATATTCCTGTACCCGGAGTCTCGTTTTGTCAAAATATATTTTCCCGGATGTGTCCGGGCCGATATGGGTGGTATATTTTTTGAACTCCCTCAATACGTTTTGCAGACGACTGAATATGCGATACCAGTTGGCCGGGCTGACTTCCCAATACAACTGGTACTCCGCTACGTTTGGATACCCATAGTATTCCATCTCAAAAAACCCGGCTTCTTTGCCGGTTTCTTGAAAGCCGGTTAGAATGCGGGGGAAGTACACCTGGATATCTACAGGCAAGAACAACATGTATTCAAATTCCTGGCGAAGCTTATCGGCCTGCCGAGACGCTTTTCTCAGTATGCCCTTTTCCGGCGATACTGTGATATTATTGAAGGTTCGGCTGGATATCAGCCTGCTTCTGGTTTCATAATAATTGATTTCATGGCCGCAGTCTTTCCAGTCAACTTTTACATATTTTAGGGGAAGACTCTCACCCAGGCTCATCACCACATACAGCAGATCGTCACTTATTTTCGTCCGTCCCAATGCCTTTATCAGATCATCGGTCCTCACCCTAAAAATGCCCGTAAAGGGATAGCCGGGCTCTTTTAGAGGTTCTTTTTTGGGTGAGAAGACCACTCCGCCTGCCTTCAGGATTATATTGGAACATACCTGGTAGGGGGTGACCTTATTGGATATCTGCACTTCATTGGTCTGCGGCAACCTTACAGGTATGGTGGTAACGAGGTTTACCACCACCTCCTCTGCCTCCGACACCATTGCCACGGCCATCTTTAACGACTCGTTGACCCCTTCGGTTTTAGGCAGAGGATATATCTGACACTCATCTTTAAAAGATAGGAGCTCAGAGACGACAGCCTCTAACTGGTCATGGGCCACAAATATATTGACGCTGCAGCCTCCGATCGATCGGTAGAATTCAATCAAGTAGAAGACAAGCGGCCTGGTATTTATGGGTACCAGAGCCGGGCTGCGGCTCTTGGGCACCAGGAAAGGCAATTTGCTGCTGATGTCGCCGGCCGCGAGTATTATCACGTTTAACATAGTTCTCACTTTTTATTGGTGACGAAATGTCTGATCCAATCGAGAAATGTCCCCACCCGACCGGGTTTTGGAAGGGAGTTTCTCAAAATATCGCAGGCCGTCGAGAAGGGCCTGAATTCTATCCCGGACTGCTCTAAATGGAATCGCATGAGCCGTTCACCCACCCGGTGATTTTTCCATTCACCGTCCCCCAATGGCTCTTCCCAATATTGGGAGAGACGTTTCCAGACAGAGCAGTAGTAATCCATATGGGCGGAACATGATATGGCAAACTTATCGCTTACCTGGACCCGTGGATTTACCTTACAATCGGAGAACCACAATATGTCCGGGTTTTCTTTTACCTGAGCCGGAATCTCCGCGGCTACCAGCATATCGGGTCTAATCTTTATAACCATGTCATAGCGGAAATTGTGCTCCCTCTCCCAACGCCTTTTCAGTTCATTGCACTCATACATTTTATAGAACATAGGTATGGCGCCTTTATAGTGCTGGCTCTCCGCCTCCTTTAACATATCGGGAACCCTTACACCATTCATCTCCTCTGTATAGGAATCCTTGAACTCTTCAATGATGGCCATCCTGGGTCGGTAAAACTCAGCTAAAATGCTGTACGTTACCTTCTCATCTCTGAATCCTTTTTTCACCTTCTGTTCTGCTTTGGTGGTTATACCTGAGTTGCTCCAGGTATGGATAAATATGTCGGGGTTTAACGGATCTATTATGTATTTTTTAAGATTTTCGCGGCACTCTCTATAAGTCCGCATCTGCCCGGATATACATAATGCCGCCTTCATTTTCCCATTACGCCATCGCGGTGAACTTATTCCCCGGCAAATCCTGTCCCGATGTCACCATGGTTATAGCTGTTTGATGCTGAAACGCTGACCGGAGTCGAAAATTCCGCCCTTTTGCTGAAGGCCGACATCCTGAACCTTAAACGCCACCGCATCGGTAATCTTGGCCAGAATAACCCGATCCCCATCCTTTAGCGATCGCAGCCCGGAATCGATAAAGTAGTTACCCGGCGTTAACAGGCATCGGAAACGCCATTCGACGCAGTATCTGTCGCCTTTATTAATTTTTCTTGTTAAAAACTGGTTTATCCCGGGGTAAATCATCCAGCTCAAGGCCAGCCCCTTCTCATTTTTAAAGCCCATGCCAAAATTGATGCTGTCTACAGGGATGCCGAATCTCACCTTGTAAGAGTATATATATTCTTCATGCATGACCAGGGCATTGACCTGCCTGCCATCCAGGGTGCAGATCTGCATATCGTGAATATTCACATCGTAGTTTACGGTTCGCACCGTACTCTGGGGGAGAAAATTCGGGATATAGAATGCCCCTTGCCCGATCCCCTCTTCTTCACCCCCGGGGAGGGGGGCTGGTTCCGGATTTAATTTATCTTCACTCCTCTCCAGACTTTCGGCAAACTCCCTTTTCTTTTCCTGGTCTTGATTGAGTCGGATGATCTCATCCCTGATTTTTTGGGTCTCTTCGGCCCCTGTAAAGAGAAATTTTTTGTAATACATGGTCACCAGTTTGGGGGGACCATCCAGTATCAGTTCCCCTCGATCCAGTAAGATGGCCCTGGAGCACAGGGCATTGACGGTTTCTGCACTGTGAGATACGTACAATATCGTTTTCCCGGCATCAAAAAACTCCTCCATCCTGGCATAGCATTTTCGGCGAAAGAGTTCATCCCCCACTGCCAGGACTTCATCCAGGACCAGGATCTCCGGTTCGATGTGGACGGCCACGGCAAACCCCAACCGGGCTTTCATGCCGCTGGAATAGGTCCTCAAGGGCTGGTAAATAAAATCCCCGATATCGGCAAAGGCCAGGATATCGTCCAGCCGCCGCTCCATCTCTTGCCGGGAATATCCCATTATAGTGCCGTTAAAATAGATATTCTCGATCCCGGTGAGTTCCGGGTTAAAGCCGGTCCCCAGTTCCAGCAGTGACGAAATCCTGCCCCTGGTCACGACTCCCCCGGCTGACGGGGTCAAAACTCCGCTGATGATGCTGAGCAGGGTCGATTTCCCGGCGCCGTTGCGGCCGACAATCCCCAGTATCTCCCCCTTTTTCGCCTCAAAATTTACATCCTTTAAGGCATAAAACAGGCGGTGATACTTTCTCCCCAGTGGATACAGGGCCTCCTTCAATCGGTCGATGTGCCGGTTGTAGAGTTTATACGTTTTGGAAAGATTTTGGGCAACGATGGCCGGTTCAGACATATAACCTCACTCGCTAATCCGTTAATCGCTAAAGCACGTCGGCAAAATGGGGCCGCAGCCGCTTGAATACCAGCGCCCCGGTCACAAACACCAACAGGCTGACCGTCCAGAAATAGAGGGTTAAATAGGGCCGCTGCCAGAACCATATCTGGTAAATTAAACTGTCCCGGTATCCCTGTACCAGGTAGTAGGCGGGATTTAATTTTACCAAAAACTGGACCGTATCCGGCATTTGATCTGCCTTCCAGAAAATCGGCGTAAACCAGAAGCCCATCCGCACCATGATCTGGATTACCTGGGTGATATCCCGGGCAAAGACATTCAACGACGACGTGATCCAGGAAAATCCCAGGATCAAGAAAATAGCGGCCGTCAGGTAGTAAAAAACCTGCAGCCAGTACAGGTTTGGCCAGAGGCCGCTTACCGTATACAGCACGAACAAGAATAATATAAAAATCACATGTACGATCAGGGCGGACAGGATTTTGACCAACGGCAGCATGTTTACCTGGAATCTGATTTTTCTGACCAGGTAACTGTTCTGCAGAATGGCGCCGGTACTGCTGATTATGGCATCGGAAATGAAAAACCAACAAAACATACCGGTCATCAACCAGACGACAAAGGGAACCGGCTCCACCACCTTAGCCTGCCGAAAGCCCATGGCAAAGACAAACCAGAGGACGAGGACAAACACCAGGGGCTGCACAAAGGCCCAGAAAATTCCCAAAAGAGAGCCCAGGAACTGATGCTGGAAATCCTTTTTCACCATCTGGATAACAATCTTTCTCTTCCTGAATAGACTATTCCAGAACTTGAAAAATTCCCTCAAGCTTAAATATTTCAGCAGATTGCGCAGTCGTTTCAACATGCCGTGTCCTTTTGTCTATAAAATGTCTGTCAGGATTTCCCCGATTCGTTCGGCGGTCTTGCCATCCCACAGGGGGGGACGATTTCGCTGGGGATTGGCGGAGGAAGCAGCCGCCGGGTTCACTTTCAGCACCTCTGCCTCCAGATTATCGAGGGTCACCAGCCGATTGGTACCTTGCTCGATGGTGACCGGCCTCTCGGTATTGGGACGCAGGGTGAAGCAGGGAATGCCCAGGTAGGTGGTCTCCTCCTGGATACCGCCGGAATCGGTCAGGACAAAACCGGCATTCCTTTCTAAGGCGATAAATTCTTTATACCTTAACGGTTCGGTAATCACCAGGCCGCTTTTTGTCCCCCCTTCGATGCCCGCCTCTTCCATATTTTTTAACGTCCTGGGGTGCACCGGGAAAATCAATTTGACCTGCCGGGAAATCCTGTCTAAGCTCCGAAAAACCGCCTGTAAGTTTGCCTGATCATCCACATTGGCCGGGCGGTGGAGGGTGATCAACCCATAATCCCGGGGCGTTACCTTATACTCCGCCAACAAATCGGCTTCGAATGCCGGCTCAATTCTTTCGCCCACTGCCCTCAAAGAATCAATCATAATATTGCCCACGAAAAATATTCGCTCCCCGGCTACGGCCTCCCGCTCCAGGTTTTTGCTGCCCTCCGCCGACGGGGTAAACAATAAATCGGCAAGGGCGTCGGTGAGCTTCCGGTTGATCTCCTCCGGCATGGTCTCGTCAAAGCTGCGCAGCCCCGCCTCCACATGGGCCACCGGCACCCCCATTTTCTTGGCGGTCAGGGCACAGGCCAGGGTGGAATTCACGTCCCCAAAGACCACTACCAACTGCGGTTTTTCCCTGTCCAACACCTTTTCAAACCCGATCATAATCCGGGCCGTCTGCGCCGCCTGGGTATCGGAGCCCACCTGGAGGTGATAATCGGGTTCCGGCAGTTCCAGATCTTCAAAAAAGGCCCGGGACATTTCATAGTCGTAGTGTTGACCGGTATGAAGCAGTAGTGTCGAAAAACGGTTAATGCTCTGCAGCACCCGATAGAGGGGGGCGGCCTTCATAAAATTGGGTCTGGCCCCCACCGTCAGCACGATCTTCTTCATCTCCCCCGCTTCCCGTAATTCCGCTCCATCCACTTCATATACTCACCGCTGCGAATGCGATCTACCCAATCGGCATGGGTCAGATACCAGTCGATGGTGATCTCCAGCCCCTCGTTAAAGTCCACCGACGGCCGCCAGCCCAACTCCCCTTTGATTTTGTCGCAGTTGACGGCATAACGGCGATCATGACCGGGTCTATCCTTGACAAAGGTGACCAGGTCGCTGTAGGCTTTAATTCCAGGTCCGGTATTACGAACGGCCCTATTGCTCCTTAGGGGAAATAACCTCTCTAAGGTGTCGCAGATCCGGTTCACAATCTCGATATTCGTCTTCTCATTCTCTCCCCCAATGTTGTAGGTCTCCCCCAGCCTGCCCCTCTGCATAATAGACCAGATGGCCCGGCAGTGGTCTTCTACAAAGAGCCAGTCCCGCACATTTTTGCCATCCCCGTAGACCGGCAGAGCCTCACCGGCGGCTGCCTTTAAAATCATCAGGGGAATCAACTTCTCCGGGAACTGAAAGGGGCCGTAATTATTGGAGCAATTCGATAAGACCACCGGTATGCCATAGGTGTGGTGATAGGCCCTGACCAGGTGGTCGGCCGACGCCTTGGAGGCCGAATAGGGACTGCGGGGATTGTAGGAATTGTTCTCATAAAAATAACCGGACTCCCCCAGGGAGCCGTAAACCTCATCCGTAGATACATGGTAAAACAGGACGTTATTTTGGTCTTTCCAGTATTCCCTGATACTCTCCAGCAGCCAGAACGTTCCCAGGATATTGGTGCGGATAAAATCCGCCGGCCCGTGAATGGAACGGTCCACGTGGGACTCGGCGGCAAAGTGTACCACCGTATCCACCGGGAAGGCGGCCAAAATTCCCTTTACCCTATCGGAATCACAGATGTCACCCTCTTCAAAAAAATAACGGCTGCCGCCGTACTCCTCGTCGATTTCGGCTAAATTTTCGAGATTCCCGGCATAGGTCAGCTTATCTAAATTAACGACCATGCCTCTAAATCCCGATTTTTTCAAAAGATAGCGGATAAAATTGCTGCCGATAAAACCGGCTCCCCCCGTAACCAGGATAGCCCCGGGAGAGCGGACGACGTCGTCTGCTTCAGCCATTTACGCCTATCTGTCCTCGATTATTTTGAAGAGGTATTCCCCATAGCCGCTCTTCTCCAGATCCCGGGCCAATTTTTCCAGTTGGGCCCTGTCGATGTAACCCATTCTATAGGCAATCTCTTCAACACAGGCGATTCTCAGCCCCTGCCTTGCCTCGATGGTCTTTACAAACAGGGCGGCATCGATGAGGGAGTCGTGGGTGCCGGTATCCAGCCAGGCATAGCCCCGTCCCATCAGTTTAACCTTTAGTTTCCCCCTCTTTAAATATTCGTTGTTTAGATCGGTGATTTCCAGTTCACCCCGTCCCGACGGCCGCAGCCCTTTGGCCAATTTTATCACCTCACTGTCGTAGAAGTAGAGCCCCACCACCGCATAGTTGGATCTGGGTTGTCCGGGCTTCTCTTCGATAGAGATCACGCTGCCCTCCCGGTCAAACTCCACCACCCCGTATCGCTGCGGGTCATTGACATAGTAACCGAACACGATCGCCCCATCCCGGAGCCCGGCAGCGTCTTTCAGCATACTTCTCAGGTTTTGGCCGTAAAAGATGTTGTCCCCCAGCACCAGGCACACGCTGTCATCGGCAATGAACTCTTCACCCACGATAAAGGCGTCCGCCAGCCCCCTGGGTGACGGCTGGGCGGCATAGGAAAACGACAGCCCCCATTGAGAACCGTCGGCCAGCAGCTCCTTAAACCTGGGCAGTTCCCCCGGGGTAGAGATAATGAGGATTTCCCGTATACCGGAAAACATCAACACCGAGAGGGGGTAATAGATCATGGGTTTGTCGTATACCGGCAGCAGTTGTTTGGAGACGGGAATGGTAATGGGATAGAGCCGGGTACCGTGTCCTCCGGCCAGAATAATGCCTTTCATTTCATCCTCCTGTCAAAATAGGCTCCCGCCCCTAAGCCTTTAAATAAAGCCCTGCAGCCCAACATGGAAAATTTCAAGTAGGAAATCAGGTTCTCCTAGCTTTTGTAAGTATAGCAAAATCCCCTTATACTGTCAAAGTTGCCCCACCGCCCCAAAGGATTGTATTTGTCAAGGGGGGGGAATTCTGGTAATATCGGGGTATGTATATATTGGGTATTGAATCGTCCTGTGATGAAACGGCTGTGGCGGTGGTGGAGCGGGGCGAGCACAACCGGGTGCTGGCCGAGGCCATCAAGTCCCAGATCCCCCTGCATGCCCGCTACGGGGGGGTGGTGCCTGAGATCGCCTCTCGCGACCACGCCGAGGTGATCGACCGGTTGACCCAGCAGGCTTTGGCTGCTGCCGACCTGAAACTCGACGATATCGATTTAATCGCCCTGACTCAGGGACCCGGTTTGATCGGTTCGCTGCTCATCGGGCTCTCCTTTGCCAAAGGGCTCTCCTTTGCCAATCACATTCCCATCGCACCGGTGGACCACATCGAAGCCCACCTGGAATCGCCTTTTATCGATTTCAGGGATATTGAATACCCCCTGCTGGCCCTGGTGGTATCTGGAGGTCATACCTCGCTGTTTTACCGAAAAGCAAAATTCGAAGGCGAACTGCTGGCCAGGACCCGGGACGATGCGGCCGGCGAGGTCATGGACAAGGTGGCCAAATTTTTCGGCCTCGGTTATCCGGGAGGGCCCATACTGGACCAACTGTACACCAGGGGAGAGGCGGGGAAGTATCATTTTACGATCCCCCGCATGAGCGACGGCTCGGAAGATTTCTCTTTTTCCGGCTACAAGACGGCGGTATTGAGATATGCCCGGCAGGAAAATATACAGAAGGACAGCCAGCCCTGTTACGACTTGATCGCCTCGTTTCTGAACTCGGTGGTAGAGTATTTGCGGCAAAAGACCGCCGCCTTTGCCGAAAAATTGGAACCGAAATCGGTGATTGTGGCTGGCGGGGTCAGCCGAAACTCGCTGTTAAGGAAAACCTTTAAACAGGAATTCGACCGAAAACATGTTAAACTCTATCTGCCCTCCCCCCGTTACTGCACCGACAATGCCGCCATGGTGGCCTGGCTGGGGTATGAAAAGTATACCGCCCTTCCGGAAAAAGATTACTTTGACCCCCTGCTGAACGCCTATTCCCGGGCTCCCTTCAAGACCGGAGCCTATCGGTAGGCCTCCCAGGAGCCGGAAAAGGTGCCGTAGCCCTCGATATAGATGGTGAAAAGACCGGACATCTGGTTCCGGTTATCAAAGCCGCCGCTGTAGGTCTCGATGGTATAGTCGTCGTCCACGTCGTAGTACTGGAGGGTAATATTGACACTGTCGCCGCTCACCGTATATTCGCCCAGGCTCTGGCCTTCGTAGATGACCTCGCCGTACTCTCTACCACCCACAAAGGTGTAGACCACGTCGATGACATCACCCTCTAAATAGATGGTAAAAACCCAGGTGCCGGTTATATTATAGAGCCTTCGACAGCCGACACTCAAGGACACCACCAGGATCAAGGCGGCTATTAATGCAAAGGTAAAACATTTTTTCATCTTTAGCTCCTCAATACTCAATTCTCCTACTTATACCACACTGCCGGGCAAAATGGCAAGGGCATTAGCGTTTTTGTCTTGACAATAACGATTATTCTAATATAATTCAGTTTTAGCTATTTTGTGATGAAAGAAAAATTCAGGCTTATAAAAAATACAGGAGGTTAAACGATGGCTAACACGTTTAAAGGCACTATCAAAAACGAAATCCGCCCCGAGAATGGCACCAATATTTCCATTAAAGGTTTAGAAGACGACAGAATCATTCTCCAGGGTCATACCGCCCATAACTTTGAAAAGAAGCAGGACGGTAAAACTTTAAAACTTATTATAAGGCCCTCATCCGGCGGCACCGGAGACCCCCGCAGCCTCAAGGCTGAAGTGAAAAACGCTACGGAAAAAACCAATACCACCCCTGAGCAGTGGGAAGTGGAAATCACCGCTTCGGCTCCGGCCAAACCCGCTGAAATTACCATTACGTTTGAAGAGAGCCTGCAGTAAAAAAAGTTCACTTACATTTCGGAAGATCGTTGAGTACCCTGCTGCGGATTGCCGATAGTGAACCCGCCGATTTTAATATGAAGGGGACGCTCCCCCGGAGACCGGGGACGGGGCGGCAGCGGGCGATTGACAGAAATGTCGCCCACCGGTTCAAAGGAGAGGGCAATTGCCGGCTCCCTTTGTCGACCGGTTAGCCAGATTGTCGCCAAAGCCCTCCATGAGTTAGATTTTTTTGAAGGTTTAAGCTGAATTTTTATCTTATTTTGTCCGCTCCTAAGGGGAATGGTATACCAGGCCCACATCCCCTCCTGCTGCTCCACTCGCCCCTCCACGGCTTTGCCGCTCAGCCGGAACTTTAATACCGGCATCGCCGGGTCCTTCGATAATGAAGTGTTTCTCAATAGAACCGCCAATCTCGCTTCCTTAATCGAGTCGTGCAGCCTGAATTGAACCGTGATAGGGGGGCGATTTCCTTTTGAAGAGAAGCGAATCTGAGAATCTTGAACCGGTTCCGGCGATTTCGGAGCCGAAGTGAAACGGTCGAATAACTCATGGAGACGGACTTCTGCGCCGTTATAAAAAATCCTTTTAACCTTTCCCGGGTTGAGGAGACGGATGGCTTTATCGCTTTCATAGACGTTTAAATTATAGGTTTTATTGTTTTGGCTAACCTCGTCAAAGGCGACTCCCGCCAGCAGCGGCACACCGGCTGTATCGAGGGGGTACAATTCGTAGATGGCGGTCTCGTAACCCCCCAGGGGCAATCGAATCGCTGCCCCGGCAGAGTACAATGTAGGCGAAACCCGGCGGCTCGGATAGACCTGTTCCAGCACCAGGGAGTGGTTGTAGGGATCGAGACCGAAATCAGGGGACAGCTTTACCGTCAGCAAGCCGGATTGGACAGAGGGATTGCGGGCGGCGATGATACCCCTATTGCCGTCAAAATGTACATAACCGTATGTCTCCCCTTTGACCGGGCTGCCGCCGATCATGTCGGTGTTTTTGAGAATAGGGAAGCGATCCAGGGCCCAGTTGATGGAGCGGGCAATGGCCTGCCATTCGGCCTCGGTCAGTAAATCGGGGGAGATGTAGAGCTCCCACATGGAGACGCCGCGGGCAAAGTAGAGCAGGGCGTTGTCGGTAAACTTGTCGATAGGCTCCGACTCACCCCCTAGTTGTTGCAAATTGCCCTTGATAATGCCGTGGGTCATCAGGTTGGCGACCGGAAACCACAGATCCTTGTGTTGAAAGTCTTCGTAGAGCACCGAGTCCCGGTAGGTCATGGCACTGTCCCGGCGGCTGAGGGCCGGGACATTGGCATAGCCGTAGTCCCGGCCGTCCATCCAGATCTGGTTGGTATACTGGAGCCACCAGGGGGAGAGCCAGGTACCGGAGGTGATATTCAAAAAAATGTCGGGATTCTGCTGCCGCACCGCCCGGCACGCATCGATCAATGATTCCAGCACCGCCCGGCGGGAGTAGATGCCCACCGGGTGACCGTGGTCAGGCTGGCTGCAGGAAAACTGGATACCGTCCCACTTAAAGTAACCGACCCCCGCCTGCTCCACCAGGCCTACCACCCGTTTGCGAAAGAGCCGGCTGTACTTTTCCCCCGCCAGGCACAGCATGGCGTTGTGATGAACGGTCTCGTCATCCCCCAGGCCCACCACCTCGTAGCTGTGGGCCTTCATCCAGTTGATCCGTTTCATGCGGGCGGAGTAACCGCCGGTGGGGCCGAACCAGATGCCCGGTACCGTGCCGGTCTTTTTAAGCTCTCTGGTGATGGGCTTCAAACCATTGGGGAATTGTTCCGGTCTCAGGAGCCAGTCGCTTTCGTACACATCCCAGCCGTCGTCCAGCACAAAGGCATCCAGGCGGATGCCGTGTCTGTCAATCATGTTCTCCCTGACCAGCTTGATCATCCGCAGTACATTTTTTTCATTCATCACCCTCTCTTCCGGCAGCGGCTCTTTTGACGGATAATCGGCGGCCCGCAGATCGTACCAGGAGTTGTAGAGGGTGTAGGGTTTCAGCGGTGCCACCCGGATGTCGTCGAGATAGCGAAAAAACCAGTGCTTTACCCGGGTGTCGGGCACGAGGCCGATGACCGCCCAGTCGCTGTCGATCCACTGTTTACCGATCCTTTGGCCCCGCCACTGGTTGCAACTGATTTTAACCTGTTTGGGGCCACTAAATTCCATCTGGTTCCGGGAGGCCGGGTACTCCAGCCCGAAGAAGGCGCTCCCCTGAGCCGATGTTAAGGCTGCCGGCTGGCCGAAGCCGCCCTCCTTCACTACCGTTATTCGCTCTCCGCTGATCGTTCCCTCCAGCACCGATATCTTCCTCAAAAAATGCTTGTGAAAGGTCCTGTCCCGAACCGCCAGTCTCCGCCTGACATAAAAATCACCGGGGCCCAGCCGGTAGGTCATCTTTAACTGGAAAGGGGTACTGCTGCCGTTGAAATAGAGATCGACGGCCCGGCCGCCGTCCGGCAGTTCCCTCATCTGACTCTCTTGAAACCTGAAATCAACCTTTGAAAAAACAACCGGGTTGTCGCCGTTGTCTTGCTTGCCCGGCGCCCGCCAGCCGGTCCACATGACATCGATGCCGAAATCGGCGTCGGTCTCGATCCCGTGTCTCTTGGCGCCAAATTGAGAGAGCCACTGCGCCCCCCCTTCCAATCTATCACCGGAGAGCCTGCCCTCCTTTACAAAAACCGAACACCTGATCTTCCCATTACACAACCAGATAATCTGTCCGTTCCCTTTTTTGCTTTCCCCCCATTTGACCCCGCCCAGGGTCAACGAAGCCCCCAGTAACACAATCAAAATAAAACAGAACAAATTCAACCTCATTTCATACCTCCATCACCAAAAACCCAATTATATACCAAAACCCACTTTTTTTCCTCTCTCCAGAAGAGGGGCCGGGGGGGCGGGGATGGGTTGGGGGTATCGGGGGTTGAAATGGTGGGGGATTTCATTTACAATCCTGTCATGGCGCAGGAAAATAAATCAATGAATGAGAATCCGCTGGCGGCGGCCATCGATCGGCGCAGTTTTCTGAAGTGGAGTGCTTTTTTGGGCGGCACGGTGGCGGCCGGGGGGTTGGGCAACCGATTGATTGCGGTTGATCCGGCCCGGGACAAAGTCGAAACCGATCTGGCCGGCGAGCGGATGGTGCGGGTGGGCTGCCCGGCCCACAACTGCGGCGGCCGCTGCCTGCTCAAAGTTCACCTCAAAGAAGGAGTGATTACCCGCATCGAGACCGACGACCGGCCCACCGATACGGTAGAAGATCCCCAACTGCGGGCCTGCATCCGGGGCCGTGCCTACCGCCGCCGCCAGTATCATCCCGACCGCTTGAAGTACCCCATGAAACGGGTCGGCCGGCGGGGGGAAGGCAAATTCAAGCGGATCTCCTGGGCTGAGGCGCTGGATAAGGTGGCGGCCGAACTGGTCCGGGTGAAAGAGACATACGGCAACTCCGCCCTCTACGTTCCCTACGGTACCGGCAGCTACAACCAGATCAACGGCCGTCAGACCGCGGTGCGGCTGCTTAACCTGTTTGGCGGCGCCCTGGGCACCTACAACAGCTACAGTTGGGCCTGCATCAGCCAGGCCACCCCCTACGTGTACGGCACCAATGTGACGGGCAACCAGCGGCAGGACTGGCTCAACTCCAGATACATCATCATGTGGGGCTGGAATCCGGCGGAGATGCGGGACGGCACCAACAGCGAATTTTTTATCAAGAAGGCCCGGGAGCGGGGAGCACGGGTGGTGTGCATCGATCCCCGTATGACTTTAAGCGCCGTGGCCTTGGCCGACGAGTGGATTCCCATCCGGCCCGGCACCGATGCCGCCCTGATGAGCGCCATGGCTTATGTGATCATTAGCGAGAACCTGTACGATGCCGAATTCGTGAAGAAATATTGCCTCGGTTTTGACGAAAGCCAGATGCCCGATGGGGCCAAGGCGGCCGAGAGTTACAAGAATTATATACTGGGAACCCGCGACGGTACAGCTAAGACACCGGCATGGGCCCAGGCCATTACCGGTATTCCCAAAGAGACAATAATCCGCCTCGCCCGTGAATATGCCACCACAAAGCCTGCGGTGCTGTACCAGGGCTACGGCATGCAGCGGCGGGCCTACGGTGAACAGCCGGTGCGGGGCGGCTGTGTGCTGGCGGCCATCACCGGCAACGTGGGTATCCCCGGCGGCTGGGCCAGCGGCCTGGGGCTGCAGGCCCCCGACGGCGGGCCCTTCTGGAACGTGTTTCCCACCGGCGGTAACCCGGTAAAGGCCAGAATCCCCACCTTCTTGTGGACCGAGGCGGTACTGCGGGGCCGGGAGATGGGCCCTGGGCACGGCGTGGTGGGAGCCGATAAGCTGGACAACAACATCAAACTGATCTATGCGGTGGCCTCCAATGCCCTCATCAACCAGCACGCCAACATCAACCGCACCGCCAAAATCTTGCAGGACGAGAGCCTGGTGGAGTTTATCGCCGTGCAGGATCAATTCCTGACCCCCACCGGCCGGTTTGCCGACATCATCTTGCCCGTCTGCACCCAGTTTGAAACATGGGGCCTGGAGGATGGCTGGAAGTACGGCGATGAAGTCATTATCATGCCCAAAATCGTGGAACCGCCCTTCAAGACCAAAAGCGATTACCGCATCTGCAGCGAAATCGCCCGCCGGCTGGGTATCGAAAAGGAGTACACCCAGGGCCGCTCGGAGCGGGACTGGATCGAATGGGCGGTCAAAATATACAAAAATACCCGGTTCCCCGATATTCCCGACCTGGATGAACTGGAGTCTACCAACGCCGGGGTCTATTCGCTGCCTGTCACCAGACCGGCGGTGGCCTTTGCCGATTTCCGGGCCGATCCCGAAAAAAATCCCCTGCCCACCCCCTCGGGTAAAATCGAAATCTTCTCAAAGCGGTTGTACGACATGAACCGGCCCGACGAGATCCCGGCGGTGCCCAAATACATCCAGGAGTGGGAAAGCCCCTTCGGCTTTGAGGCCAAAAAGTATCCCCTCCAGGCCATGGGCCACCACTACATGCCGCGGGTCCACTCCACCCACGACAACGTGGACTGGCTCAACGAGGCCTTTCCCCAGAGGGTCTTCATCAATCCCATCGACGCCCGGAAGCGGGGCGTCAAAGACGGCGCCCTGGTGAAAGTTTTCAATGACCGGGGGGCCATGACGATTCCCTGCCGCCTCAGCAAACGGATCATGCCGGGGGTGGTGGACATCCCCCAGGGGGGCTGGTGGACCCCGGATAAGAGCGGCATAGACCGGCGGGGCTCGGTCAATATATTGACATCCGAACGGTGGACCCCCTTAGCTTTTGGCAATGCCCAACATACCATCATGGTAGAAGTAAAAAAAGCTTAGATGCAGGAGGCAGGCGAGTGTTTGTGCCAGAGGATGATGGGGTAAGGAGTAGTAGATGACGAAACAGTACGGGTTTTACGTAGATACCAGCGCCTGTTCCGGCTGCAAGGTCTGTCAGGTGGCCTGTAAAGATAAACACGATCTCGAAGAGGGAGTTTTGTGGCGGCGGGTCTACGAGGTGTCCGGCGGCGATTGGCGCGAAGAGGCAGGTGCCTGGATTTCCGGCGTATTTGCCTACAACGTCTCGGTGGCCTGTAACCACTGCGAAAACCCGGTGTGCCTGAGCGCCTGCCCTGCCGGAGCCATCGGCAGACGGGAAGACGGGATTGTCCTGATCGACCGGGAAAAGTGCATCGGCTGCCGTTATTGTGAGTGGGTCTGTCCATACGGCGCCCCCCAGTATGACAAGAGATCCGGCACCATGACCAAGTGTCACTTCTGTTTTGACTACATCGATCAGGGCAAGGCGCCCGCCTGCGTGGCCGCCTGTCCCATGCGGGTGTTGGATTTCGGCGAACTCTCTGAACTGCGAGCCAAATACGGCCATACCGGCGAAATCTACCCCTTGCCTAAGGCAACATATACTCGGCCGGCCCTGGTGGTGAAATCCCACCGGGATGCGGTGCGGGCGTGGAACGAAAAGGCGTATGTCGCCAACAAGGAGGAAGTCTGATATGTACATCATACAAAGCATACACGGTAACGAATGGTCGTTGATCACATTTACGATCCTGGCCCAGATGGCGGTAGGAACATTTATTATCCGGGAAGTGGTCCGTTTCCTGGCCGTCAAGAAGTACGGAACCGAAACGGTCCATCAAACCGCCGATATCTCTCTGCTGGCCATCGGCGCCGCCATGATACTGGCTGCCGTCGTCTCCTTCTTCCATCTGGGCAGCCCCCTCAAAGCATACAATGCACTAAATAATCTGGCCACCTCCTGGCTGAGCCGGGAGATTTTGTTTGTCATTCTGTTTACCGCTGCCGTGATGATGTTGATCTTTATGAAATGGCGCGGCATCGCCGGGGTCAAAGTCCGCAACTGGCTGGTCTTCCTTAGCGGTTTACTGGGCCTGACATTGATTTTTTGCATGACCAGGGTGTATATGCTGCCCACCGTACCGGTATGGAACAATCCCTTTACCCCCCTCTCCTTCTGGATCACCACCTTTCTGCTGGGCAGCCTGGCGGTGGCCTGCGGTATGGCCGTCCAGTTAGCCGCCTCCAAACGAAATCTCACCGCCCCGGTGAAGGACCGGCAGGCCAGAATCGATTTTGCCTATTCTGCCCTCAGGCTCACCTTGTTCACCGCCTTGATGCTTATTGGCCTGGAGCTCATATCGGTGCCGTTATTTATGCTATATATGGGAAAATACGGCGGCATGGCCACAGGCAGCCTGGGTATACAGGGCACTTATATCACCATTGTCTCGCTGCGGTTGGTCCTCCTGGTCTCTGGCGCCCTCCTCATTTTTTTCACCCTCTACCAGAGCCGGCGGGGGGATCAAGAAATCCCGGTAAAAAGACGATTGGTACTGCTCTCCTTCATGGTCGTACTGACCGCCGAGGTCGTCGGGCGCTATCTTTTCTATGCCCTTTATACACGGGTGGGGATATAGGCGTATCGTTGGCTGCGCTCACGATGGAAGTACTGGAATATTGGAATGATGGAATAATGGAACGCCGGGACAGGGGGGCAATCGTAAACGTCCGCTTTTCGGTCTACCATCTGGTGTTTGATTATCTCGGCCGGGTATATTTAGACAGACCCGATCTCGACTTTATCGGCCGGTTGGCAGTTGAAGATCTCTTCAACCACTGGCCACTGGCAGCCGCGGACGAATCTGCCAAAAAGGGGCTGAGACTTTTGCAAAGATTCTTCGGCCATTGGCAGCCGGCGCACATATCCGCCCTGGATCGGGATTATACCGGACTTTTCATCGGACTGGAGACCACCTTGGCTTCACCTTACGAGTCGGTCTATTTGAGCAAGGATCACCTCATGTTTGAGAAGCAGACCCTGGCGGTGCGGCGTTGTTACCAACGTTCCGGCCTGAGGGCGGCCAAAATGGGGGTCGAGCCGGATGACCACATGGGCCTGGAATTGAGTTTCATGGCCCACCTGTGCCGACAGGAGGCGTCGGCGATTAAAAAAGAAGATAACCTTAGACTCAATAAAATTCTGAGACTGCTAGATGAATTTCTCACCGATCACCTCCTTCTGTGGTACATCCCTTTCACAGACCGGGTCATCCGCCACGCCCGGACCGACTACTACCGCGGCCACGCCCATCTCACCCGCTCCTGCATCGAGAGTATTGCCGCATCGATGAACCGTCGAGGCATTTTATAAATTTTTCGTAATCTTCGGGGGTGTTGAGGTTGGGGAGTCTTCTGCCGCCGGGCAGGGGAATCGTGCGGGTTTTGCAGAGGGAGAAGAGGGGGATGATCTGGCGGGTGCCGGAGGTCAGCAAGGTCTTGATTTTCGGCAGCACCGTTTTTTGATAGACCGCAAACAGGGGTTCGTATTGGTCCGCTGCGGTGACCGGCACCGCAATGTCATAACCGTGGGCAGCGGCCGTCACCCGCTTTAGAAAGTCGATGTCGATATCCGGGATGTCGCAGGCCAGGATGAAATTGGTTTGATAAGGAGAGGCGGACAGGCCGGTCTGGATGCCCATTAGCGGGCCCTGCCCCAGCAGAGGGTCAACCGCGATCCGGTGAGGCAAAAAATCGAGTCTTTGGCCCGGCGAGGCACTGATGATTACCTCCTCAAAGTAGTCCCGGGTCTGAGCCAACACCCACTCGATCAGGGTGGCTCCGGCACCGCCGGGAACCGGGAGCACCGCCTTGTCCTGCTTCATGCGCCGGCTCTCGCCGCCCGCCAGGACAACGAGAGCCACCGGCTGACCATTGCATTTGAATTTTTGTTTCATCGTTTCGGCTTATAATGATAATACAAAACATACAAAATGCAATAGTCGGCAAAATGGGGAAAAATAGAGAAAAGGATTGTAATGTGGGGGAAAATGGTTCATAATAAAAACAGATTTATTTCGGAAGAGGAGGTTTAAATATGAAAAAAGTGATTATCTCAGTATTAATCGGCTTGATCGTGGGCGGCGGTGCGGTCTATCTTATCCTGCACTTTCAGAAGCCCGGCCCGGCCCCGGCCACAGTAGACTCTGCCGTCAAGAACAGTTTCGCTGAAGTGACATCCAAACTGGATGGGGGCGGCGAACTGTACCTCTACGTCAGCACCGGGCGGATCGTAAATTATGTGGAAGACTTTGCCGCTAAACTCCGAAAGATCGTCGCCGCCAATGTGGACGAATCCCGGCCGGAAATGATGAATGGTTTGAAAATTTTTGATTTTGTTTATGCCATGATCAAGGACAGCGGCCTGATGGAAATCAGCGGCCTGGGGATGAGTTCGGTGGCCATAGACGAGACCCTCAACCGCAGCAAGTTCGTTCTCCACCACTACAAAGGAGAAGGCAAGGGCCTGATCTGGCAGATGATGGAAGAAAAGCCCCACGATCTTGAGGGGCTGAAACTGCTGCCGGCCGATACGGTACTGGCCAGTTTCTCCGATTTCAGAATCAAGGCGTTGTGGCAGTGGTTTAAGGGGGAAGTGGAAAAATCGGATCTGCCCGAACTCAAACAAGCGGTTCCCTCAATAGAGCCGATGCTGCTGAAGCAGGGTCTTGACCTGAATAAATTGCTGGATTCGTTGGCCGGCAGGGTGGGATTTATCCTATCCCTGGACAGTAAAACGAAAAAAACCATTCCGGCGGGCAGCATCACCATGGAGATCCCCGACCCCGCAGTTGCCATCGTGTTTACCGTGAAGGACTCTTACCTGTTCGACCTGCTGAAGAGCAAGATGCCCTTTGCCCAGTTCTCGGAGGAGGGGGGCATGAAAAAAATCCAGATCCCGGTTCCCCCCATGCCCATTACGGTGGCACCGACCATTGTACAGAAGGACGGCCTGCTGATAATAGCCTCCAACAATCAGATTGTCGAGGCCATGATGGCGGCGGCAGACAAGGGCGACGGCCTGACTGCCACCGATGAGTTCAAGAAATTATCGGAAGGCGTACCCGGTCAGGGAAATCAATTCAGGTTTCTCAGTGCCCGGCTCTTTCAACTCATCCTGGATATCCAGAAAAAGGCCATGGAAGCAGCCGGCACGATGAAGGCCGAAGATTCGGCGGCCAAAGAGCTGTTTGACCTGTTTCCCAAAAAGCTGGCCTTCTACGGGGTGCAGCAAAATACCGCCGAGGGCCAGATCGTCACCTTTAATCACACCTTGAAGATGGAACATTTCGTCCTGCTGCCGGCCACCGCAATGTTGGGGGTGGTGGCGGCCATCGCGGTTCCCAACTTCCTCACCGCCATGCAAAAGGGCAAGCAGAAGGCCACCATGGGGGATATGAAATCGATAGCCATGGCCATCGAGTCCTATATCACCGATAAGGGGTATGCCCCCAAAGGCAAGACCCTGGAAGAACTAAAAGCCGAACTGGAACCCTTCTATATCAAAACACTGCCCCTCAAAGACGGCTGGGGCAACGATCTCGTCTACTACCACGGCGGCGGTGCCAAACAGGACGAGTATGCCGTCGGTTCCGGCGGCAAGGACGGTGTATTTGACGGCTGGGAGCAGAAGGGCTTTTATCCTGTCGCCGCCATCCAGGATTTCAACCGGGACATCATCTTTGCCAACGGCACCTTCACCCTCGGCCCCGAAGTAAAATAGCGCAGCGTCTCCCCCTTTAAAATCCCCCAATAAGGAGGCCGCCAGTACAGAACTTTCTGTTCCAATAATCCCTCAGCAAAAAATTGAGGTTTGTGGGTTGGGTGGTTTCATGATGGGGGGTTTTTGGGTATAATGGGGGGGAGGAGTTAAACTATGGAGTTGGTGTAAGTGGGTGTGTTGGTGGCGGGGATGATAATGGTGATGATCATTATTTTATTGAGGCTAAGTGACCTGAAAACCCAATCGTTGGGGGGGCAGAAGGATTTTTACCAGAATGCGCAGCAGATGTTAGGCGAAGTGCATAACAAGTTGGGATCGCTGGCGGAGAGTTCGAAACATATCGAGGAGATCGGCAAAGATATCTCGTCGCTGCAAAATATCCTGCGGGCGCCGAAATTACGGGGCGGCTTCGGCGAGTACCTGCTGGAGGACCTGTTGAAGCAGATTTTCCCGGCCAAAAACTACGATATCAAACACACCTTCCGCAGCGGCGCCCAGGTGGATGCCGTCATCCGCCTGGGGGACGGCATCGTGCCCATCGATTCCAAGTTTCCGCTGGAGAGTTTCCAGCGCTTCATCGCAGCCGAAGAGATGAGTCAAAAAACGAAATTTAAGCGGGAGTTTATAAAAAGTATAAAACTCAGGATCGATGAGATCGCGGCTAAGTATATCAACCCCCAGGAGGGCACCTTCGACTTTGCCCTGATGTACATACCGGCGGAAAACATATTTTACGAAATCATTATCAACGAC